>NZ_JBQKED010000015.1:0-64349 GCF_052121495.1 Faecalimonas sp. LCP19S3_D12
ATCTCAGTCTTTCTGGGATGAAGGGTATATTTTATTTCTTCATAATAGTCGGTAAAGATTCTTTGTAAGATATTCATAAGTCTATTATGCAGGAAAAAGGAAGAAAAAGAACCCCCCTAACCCCTCAAGATTGAGGGGAAGGGGAGCTGAATAGGCGAAGCCTATTTTTTACAATGTGGTGAAATATAGCAGCGCCACACAGCTTGAACTGAAATTGGGAATTCTGAATGATATGATCTATCTGGTTTTTGTTGATGATGGAATCCCGTATAATCCGCTGGAAAGCGTCGATCCGGAGATTGACGCACCAAAAAGTGAGCGAAAGATCGGTGGACTGGGACTTTTTGTCGTGAAACAAACCATGGATTATGTGGATTATCAATATCAGGAGCAGAGAAACAGATTCTCTATTGGAAAGAAATTTGTGTAAGTGACCGAAACAATTGACAAAATAGGGTGGAACATGAACCATAACCGAAAAATAGACAGGCGGCAAGAAAGGAAAGGGAAAATGCAGATTAAAAAACATGTAACAGGCGGGGAACTAACAGTTAAAATTGAAGGTCGAATTGATACGACAACAGCACCAATGCTAGAAGGGGAACTGAAGCATTCCGTGACAAATGAGATTGAGACACTTGTATTTGATTTTGAACAGGTGGAGTATATGTCTTCTGCCGGCATCCGTGTTATTATGGCGGCAGATAGGGTAATGAGCAGGCAGGGAGAAATGAAACTGCTTCATGTGAATGAAGAAATTATGGAAATGCTTGATATGACAGGACTGGCAGATTTGCTGACGATAGAATAAATATGAATACATTAATGGAATTAACGCCATATCAGAAAAATATTTGGAACAGATATGTAGCAATGAAAGATACAGCAATCTGCAATTTAGGAGGATATATTTATTCAGAATCCATGACAAATTACAGAATTTGGCAGGATACGCTGAATCAAGTATTGAAGAAATGTTCTGCCCAGCGCTTATATATGACAGAAAATGGTCGTCAGTATGTGGAAATGTATAAAGAGTATACACTTCCCTTTTATGACAGAAGCGGAAGATCGCAGGAAGAAATTATAGAAGAAATGCAGAGCTGGATGTGTAAAAAGATGCCGACAGAGCATACTCTGCTTTCGGATTACAGATACATAAAGAGCGATCGGGGGTGCTATATTTTCGGACGATTTTCACATCTGATTATGGATGGCAATGCTTTCTCTGTTCTTGTGAGAAAGGTAGAAAAAATCTATCTGGAACTTGAGCAATATGGGGTGGAGACAACGGAGTTAGATTCACTTTTTGTTCAGGAATGTATGGAGGACCAGGCGAAACTCCAGATGAAAAGGGCGAGAGAAAAGTACAAGAAGAGATGGCACGAGGAAATACGTTCCGGAGAAAACCAATGTATTTTTCGAACTACAGATCATGCGGAAGTCCTGCGGATGGCAGTGCCTAAGAAACTGCATGAAAGGATAAAAGAGTTTTCGACAAACGAAAAAGTTTCTGCAGAGGTGTTATTGTTTGCGGCAGGGGGAATTGTACTTGAAGCCTATAGTGGCCGTGTTGCAAAGTTCCTTGGGCGCAACGTGCTGAACCGGAAGCCGTCCCAGATGGAAACCATGGGAATGTATGTGAATACACAGGTCATTGAAGTTGTCATTACAAAACAGACAGTCGGAGCATTGTTAAAAGAAACTTCTTGTATGTTGATGGACGGTATGCGGTGTGCAGCCTATTCTTTCAGCGATTGGAAAAAGGATATGGGTTTGGATGGCACGTTGTTTGACTTGATGATATCTTATCGGAGTCAAAGGTTTCTTCCGAGAATTGAACATGGAGAGGTGGGAGAACTGGAGAATGGAAGTTCGGAAGTTCCGCTTCTACTGAAATGGAATGAAGAGGAGTCAAAGACAGAAGCGGTTTTGGTGTATAGTGTTTACGGATGGAATCGGATTGATGCCGAAAGATTTCTAAAGAGGATGTTTAAAGTCCTGTGTCAGATGACAGAGAAACCTACGCAGCAGGTGTCTGATATCAGTATTTTTTGTGAAGAAGATACGGAAGATGAAAAGAAGAGAGAGAAAGCAGAGTGGCAGTATAGTCAATCTGTTGCCGAACAGTTTTTAGAAAATGTGAGAAGCAGGCAAGAGGAAATTCTGATAGAAGACAGGGAGGGAAAGTTGACTGGGAAAGAGATTCTTCTGCTTTGTGGATGTACAGTGGCATATCTGGAAGAGACGTTGGGAGAAAAAGATAAATATATGGGAAAAGGATTCATCGGAATCACAGTTCCACGAAGCCGTTATCTTCCGGTTCTGATGATGGCCAGTATGATTGCGGGCTATGGATTTCTTCCGATAAATGAAAAGGACAGCGAGAATATCCGAAAAGAAAGAATAAAAAACTGTGATATTCTCATTACACCTTTGATACTGGAGCAGTTGTTAGGGAAAATGAGCGGTAGAGCGGACGACAATGTGGATCAGTTACTTGAAAGAGCAGACAGGATTTCAAAAGAGGATATTGCATATGGAATCTATACATCAGGAACGACAGGAAAGCCAAAAGTAGCGCTCAATACTCATGAAGGACTTGCCTGTCGGTTTGCATGGATGAGCGAATATTTCGGAAAAGGCGGCACATATCTGCAGAAAACAAGAAAGACTTTTGATGTATCTATATGGGAATTACTACTTCCTCTGATCGATGGCGGGCAAATGTATGTGGCAGAAGATAAGAAAGAAGCGGATGTGATTTATCTTGCAGAAATGATGCAGAAAAAGAAGATTACGAAAGTGCATTTTGTGCCGTCTGTTTTGGCTGTTCTGCTGAAATATCTGGAAAGACATCCGATGGAATTTCCTGAGTTGGAATATATATTTTGCAGCGGTGAAGCACTCTTACCAAAACTTGTGGAAAAAACCTATCGGATATTCCCAAACATTAAGCTATACAATCTATATGGACCGGCTGAATGTGCAATTGATGTGAGCATGTATGAATGTAAAGGGGGTGAAACAGAAATTCCCATCGGACAAGCAGTACCGGGAACAGAAATCTTTATCTGGAATCAAAAAGGAGAGGCAGTTCCGCCAGGCGTTGTGGGAGAAATCTGTATTGCAGGAAAGCAGACGGGCGCGGGATATTTGAATGCTGAAGATATCAAATTCATCAAAAAAAATGGCAGGCGATATTACCGAACAGGAGACTGTGGGAAATATGGCTATAATGGTCAGATTTATTTTCTGGGACGTTTGGACAGTGAGATAAAAGTCCGGGGGATGCGGATGAATCCAGAATATATTGAGAGGGAGCTTACAAAATGTCCAGGAGTTCTAGATGCAGAAGTGATGAAGATGGACAATCGTCTTGCGGTCTTTTATGTGTCAGACTCAGGGCAGGATGTGGATTTGTCCGGCTGGGCAAGACAAGCGCTTTCTGAATACTGTATCCCTGATACCATCATAAAGGTTAAAGAGTTGCCAGTAAGTGCTCATGGAAAGAAGGACAGAAGAAAACTAGAGGAGCTGCTTTCTGAGAAGCTTTTTCAGGAACTTTCGCAGGAGTTTGACAGCAAGAATAAGGATCATATTTTTCAGAAATTTCTGAGAAACTTACAGAAAGCCTTCATGAGGCAGGTTCCAGAAGGCATCAAAGCCGGAGAATCTGTATTTGACGCCGGGCTGACGTCTCTTGGCGTAGTCGAATTTGTCCTTGATCTGGAGCGTATGGGGATACATCTTACCTTTCAGGATGTTTACGCCGATTGTACGCTTGAAAAGATGGCGAAGACAGCGCGGATGAACGAGAGAAAACATTTGCCCAAAAAGAAAAATCTTGTCATATTAAAAAAAGAAAATGATATGAAAAATGTTTTCATCTGTTTCCCCTATGCCGGAGGAAATGTGGAGTGCTTCCAGAAATTTGCAGAGGGTTTTGAAGATAAGGCGATTCAGGTGTGGGTATATTGCAGGAGCTTTGCCGACAAAGAAAACGTACATGAGAATCTAAAAGAATTGGCGAGGAAAATTTCCGGAGATACTCGCATACATGTCATGGGATACTGTGGCGGTGCGGCGGCAGCATTTGCATTTCTTGATGCTTTAAAGCAGACAGGAAGAGAAGCAAGTACATTCTGGCTCTGTGCGGCGGCCCCATACAAAAACATGAAGATTGGGGACAGGGAATGGAGTATATGGGATCTGCTTCCTGCTTTTGCGGGGAAAAGGATTCTGGAAGAAATTTACGGTGGTCATATCATCATGGATCAAGGAAAATATAAGAGGTTTCGGAAAGAAATCACGGCGGCGCAAAGTTATATGGCAAAGTACAATAGTATACATGAGGTTCCGACATATTTGATCTACGGAGAGAATGATCCGCTGACGAGAAATTATAAAAAGATTTACAAAACATATCATAAGTATGTGAAGCATCCTTTTATTGTCTGTGAAATTCCAAAAGAGGGACATTATTTTGTGCAGACATTAGGAGAAAAGCTCGCCAGGTATGCATGGAAGAAGTTGGGAAGAGAGGAGGAGTTATGAGACCGACATTATTAGAAATGGAATCTTATCATCTCTTTATTTCGCTTGGGACGGCGTTTGGAAGCGGTGCATTTATTTTTGTAATGAATAAAAAACTAAAGCATAGACAGGCAAAATATATAAAAGAAATTCTCGTTCAGCTTGTATTGTGTCTGGCGCTGTTTGGAATCGGAGCTGTTGCGGGAGAGATGGTAAGAACATGGAGTTTTTGGGAATTTCATTCCTTTTCGGAATTGATTGAAATGATGATGACCGACAGGCAGGGAACCCATTTCATCGGGCGTGTGCTTTTTGCAGCGTGGATGCTGCCTTTAGTCTATTGGTTAGCAGGCAGATTTAGAAAAGAAACGTATCAGACAGATACGGGCGCTGCATATGACGCAGTTGCATTTTATTTCGTGATTCAGCATATGTTCAGCAGAATTGGCTGCTATTTGAACGGCTGCTGTTATGGAAAATATTATGCAGGGGTGGGGAGTGTGATTTTTCCGACAATGCTTGTGGATTATCCGGTATTTCCGGCGCAGCTTATGGAAGTAGCGATAACGGCAGGGATTTTTATATTTCTGGTTGTACGGTGGAAGAAAGAAAAACCATTATTCGGTTGGGCGCTGATGCTATTTGGGACGATGATATTTCTTTCTGAATTTTTCATGGATCAGAAGGGAGTTCTGCGGATTGCAGGAATCAATATGATACAGGTTACTGCACTTCTGACAATCCTGACAGGAGTGTTTTATATAGATAAGTTACAAGGAAGGAGAGAAAAAGTTCAATGAGAAGAAAAAGAATAGGAAAAAGGACGGTTGCCTTTTCAGTCGTAGCGGCAATACTCATGGGCACACTTGCTCCTTGTGCAGATGCATTTGCACAGGGAGAAGAGGAGGAAAAACAGCTGGCGCAGGAACTTCTTCAAATGGAAGAAGAATACCCACAGGGTGCATTTGCCTTTGAGAATCCTCAGATTACTTTGGCAGAAGGCGAGAAAACAGAAATTGTTCTTTTGCGAAAGGGAAACAGAGAAAGTGAAGCAAAAATTTCTTTAAGAGCAGTTGACGTTTCTGCACTTTACAGCAGAGATTATACGCTGACAGTAAAGGAAGGTACGTTCCTGTCAAGAACATTGGAAGGAGGATCAGACAAAACTCTGACGGACAGCTTTATAGAGACTCAGAAAAAGGAAAATGCGGAAACTCCGAAGAATGATGAAATCCCGCAAGAAGATTCAGAACTTTCGGGAGGAGAAAATACAGCTGAGGATGCACTTCAACAAGAAGAATCTCCGGTGGAGGAAACTCTAGAGGAAGAATCTCAGGTGGAGCTTGAAGCCGGCGAATCGAACTTGAATCAGGAAGAAGATGTTAATAAGGAATTCCGCGCACTGGAAGGTCAGAGCGGCCTACAGGCGGCCAGAGATGCACAGCTTGGTCAGCAGACAGAAAGGGTGGACTGGAGAGAAGCTGCGCCGGACAGTGAAGAATACGGTAAAATTCAGGAGATGACGTCAGCAGGCGGTAAGCAGGTTGAGGAATTTGCCAAAGGGATTGACGGCGTTCGATATGATTTTACGTTTAAGCCCGGTGAATACAAGAAAGTCATCACGATTGAGACGATGGAAGATACGGTAAGCGAGTCCGATGAACAGGTTCTTCTGACATTGTTTGAAGCAGAGAATGCAGAACTGGCAGATACGCAGACAGCTTATATTAATATCGCAGATAATGATGTAAAAGAAGAATCTGTATTTGCAGTTGCCCAGACGGATATTTATGTAGAGCGGGGAGCGTCTTATGCAGAGGTTCCGATTTACAGAACTGGAGGAATCGAGCGTATTGCCGGAGTTACCGTGGGAACGAGCGCAGAAACAGCGAAATTCCCAGAAGATTACAGCAATGTACAGGAAGATGTTATTTTTCCGCAGGGCGTGACAGAGCAGACAGTGAAGATCCCACTTGCCGTTTCTAGTGAGACGAAGGGAGAGGTTACATTTTTTGTGGGACTTCAAGGAAAAGGCAGTCAGGTAGATGGAAACGCCAACGCAGCCAAGGTCCACATTGTAGAACCGGGGAATGCAGAGACGGCAAGCGCTGCGCAGGCTGAAAGAGCGGGAACTTCGCCGGGACCAGTTCATATTGGCAAAACAATAGAAGTCCGGGGAGAGAATAACGAAAAGAAGATTTTGCTGGATAAGCGATTTGATCTGTCTACAGCAAAGTCTGTGACGATTCAATACGACGTCGATGCCATGGGAGGACGCTCATGGACAACAGGAGGCGGATGTAATAAGGAAACACATCATTCTTCTAGTACGAAAGTTTGGGCAGTTACAAGCGGAATTGAAAACTCTGGGGAACATGCAGGAAATGTCAGCAACCAGGAGTTGAAAATTGATTTGTCCGGTAAGAATAAAAGTTATGCAAGAAAAACAAATGCAGAGATAGAATTGAGGATTAAGCCTATATCTGGAAATGATAAGGCAAAATTGACCATTGACAGTGTGGAAGTAGAGTATCCTGGATATACGTTTAAAATCGTAAATTCTTCAAAAGAAAATCCGAAGGCAAATCCGGATGCATTTTATCAGGAAAAGCAGTATTATTCCGACAGCCTTGAATCCGGAAAAAATTATGGAAATGCAGTGGAAATGTGGCTGGGTCAGGCTCAGATTGTAGGAGGGGCTGTGAAAGAGACCTATTATCAGCCGGAACAGGTAATGATTTCTCATCAATATAACAACGATGCGAAGAATAGCAACAGCGCGGGTATTTCGCCGGATGTATCAAACACAGAGTTTGTAGGATTGAAGATTAAAAAAGGACAGAAAGAAATAGAAATCCCAAATTCTACGTCAGGATTTAAGTTTGATAAAGCATTTATTGAAAAATATGCGGATTATATGTCAGATGAAAGAGTGTTTGAACTTTATCCGGTATTTAAGCCGAAGGATACAGGGGTATATCTTGCTGAGACGGAAGGGGAAACTTATGGCTGGAAATCGGGCAGTGGTAAGCTTCTGAAATGCAAGTCTTTGGATACGGTTATGGTTCAGGCTGTTTCTAATGATAATGAACGAGGAATTGAAGAAATCAGCGCAGCAAATATTTCCGTAGAAGGAAAACCGACAGCACTTTCAAAAGAGATTTGTGATATGATGGCAAAACAAATGTATAGAGGTGAAACGCCTTCTGTATCGAAGTCCTCTAAAACATATACGCTCGGCTCTGCGTTGAAAGACGAAGTAAAAATTCAGACCGGCACAGGGGAAAAGGCAATGCTTGTTCCCACGACACCACTTTTTGTATATGCGGCTACATCAACTTATCATGTCACGGTAGAAGCTTTGAAAGATGGAGACAATTTGGACCAGGTGGCGGATCTGGATGAAAATGGAAGACCGATCCTTCGATACAAAGGCGGAGTTGTATATGCAAAGGATGATCAGCTTTTATCGGGGGATCCTGCCAATAAACTTGTGATCGAAGGTCTGAAAAAGAATGAGTCCATTCGCCTGAATTCGATTATATATCCGGATGCGACAGGAACGAAGTGGTATAAGACCAGATGGTATGAAGATACGCTGGATGTGAATGGAGATGGAAAGATAGATGTAGACGAAAATAAAAACGGTGGTTCTTATGTAGGAATGAATCCGACAATCTCCGATTCGCTCACATTTCCGGTTAAGAGAAACAACGTGGTTTTGAAGTACGATTTTCAAACCCTAACTACAAATACTGAGGGAATTCTGGAGGGAAATATTTTCCTGAAAGAAAAAGAAATATTTACCGGATCCACAAATAAAAAACCATTGAAGGGTGCAAATGTTACAGTAGATGACCAGACGGCAATCACAGGAGAAAATAAAGGGGCAGGTACAGGAAACTATAAGACAGACGGTTATTATCATCTGAAGCGTCTTGGCTGGCAACGGGCTGATTATCTGTTTGTGAACGTACAGTATCAGGGAAATACCTATACCTTCAGCCAGAACCCAAATAAGGCGACAGAGCAGAATATTCCGGGAGATTATCCGATCTCTGTCAAAGAAGGTTCTGCGAAGGTATATTTGAAGGATAAGGATGGAAATTATAATCCGATTTCTTATCAGACCATGTCCAATGGAAATAATGACTACAGAATCGAAGTACAGGCTGTATCCGCAGAAGATTCTGTAATGCCAAAACAGGCAGTTATGAAATTTTACGGAAAGGACGGAGCAGTTAAGAGTAAAGAGCTGCTCGTCGATCAGACACCTGTCACAGTTACAAATGATGATGGAAGTAAGGAGACAATTGAAAACTCTGGTGTGTTCCGCTTTGAATTCAATCCAGAAACAGAAGGCTTTGAAGCCGGAACGACTATGAAGATCCAGTTTGTTGATCAGAATGGGTATTACTACTATGAGCAGCCTACGGGAATCAGTCTTACGAAAAGTCTCGGTATGTTAAGCTTTGTCAATGCAATGGGATTTTCAGGTACGGCAGGATTCTTAGGCGCTCTTGATGCGAAATTTGATTTTGGATGGAGTGGCAATTTCGACAATGGCGAAAATGTGGTCACACAGAAGATCGTGACAGGCAAATATACTGATGCAAACGGAAAAACGGTTGAAAATACAGAGCTTATGAAATCAATCGTATTCGGATTCGATTATGCAACTGATACAGAAGTCGAAAAAGATACAGCGACGGAAATCATGAATGCAGCCAATGCAATGGGAGAGGCTGACGTAGCTTTAACAGATGCGAAACGTAAACTGAAAGAGTTAAAGAAAAGTGCAGCAGACTCTGCTGCTATAAAAGCGCAGCAGGAAAAAGTAGATGAAGCGGAAGCTGCCAGAAAAGAAGCGAAAGACGTGTATAAGCAAAATGTCAAAGACAACAAGGACCCGAAAAAGTCAAGTACAAAACTCGCGTTTAATGCAAGTCTCAGCACATCATTTTCCTTATCTGTGAGAACAAAATTTGATGAAGATAAAGGAGACTGGTATTACCATGATATGATTCTTTCGGTTACGATAGGGGCAAATGCAAGTACAAAAATGGTTTACAAGACACCTGTTGGAATTGACTTGATTTTGACAGTGGATGTGGGACTTGGCAAAGGAATTCCGGGAGAGACAGGAACAGCGGGAGAACCGATGACTTCTGTTATGACAGTATCTAGCAGAAATGATGAGAAGTATTATATCAGTAATGCGGTAGAAGATGCAGACGGAAATAAAGCAATCAATATCTTCGACAGCAATATGAGTAATGCGGATCGGATGTTTGACTTTAACGGAGCATTTAATGTGGCGCCTCGTCTAGGCATTGAGGGGAAAGTAGGTTCAGATCTCTTGTCTACTTCAGTAGGGGCAGATATTTCTGCGCTGTTTGACTTATATTATTACACGAACCCGAATATTTCAGATGAGCAGATGTTAAAAATCAACGGTGGAATCTTCGTAGAGATTTTGACTATGAAATTCCGGTATGATTTTGGAACGTCAGAAATTGATCTGGGCAGTGGAAATGCAGACGGAACAAAGATGCTGAGCAATGTAATGGATACAGGAACAAGCTTGTATGATTCCGTGCAGATCATGCAGCCGGACGATCGCTCTTATCTGAACAACCGTTCTGGATGGGGACAGGCTCCGGCATCGGCAGAGGTGTCAGAAGAGGCAAAGGAATCCTTTAAAGAACAGGTGCTCATGACCGGTATATATGAAAATTCTGATATTCAGTTTGCAGATCTTGGAAATGGAAATGTGCTGGCAGTCTATCTGGACGCAGATCCGTCAAGAAACGCAATTAACAGTACGGCACTTTATTATACGATTTACCAGAATGGAAATTGGCTAGAGCCTAAAATAATAGAAAATGACGGAACTGTCGATGATTCCCCATCTATTGTGGATCTGGGAGAGAAAGGCATCATGGCAGCGTGGTCAACGGCAGATAAAGTTTTTGATGACAGTGCAGATGCCATTGATCTTTTGGAATCCAGAAACATCCATACAGCTCTCTTTCACAAGGATAAGATGAGTTTTGGAGCGGTTCAGGAGGCGACAAAGACGACCGAAGAGGATATTACAGGAGATGTTCAGCCAGTTGTGACATATTCCAAAACAGACGACGAGGAGAGAATGCTTCTTTGCTATTCCAAAAATGAGTACACGAGGACAGACGGCGGAGAAGGACTCTTAGGCGATGCGGTAAATCCGTACAGCGCCATGGCGTATATGTATTATGATTTTGAAAATCAGGAATGGAGACAGCATTATACAGAAGAGGAAAAACAGGAGATCATCAATTCGGGCATTGTATCTGAGAATGAATTCGCAGATTATGAAAAGGATTGGTATGGTCAGAGTTTCCTGCGGATTGCACCGGTTGTGTCGATTGAAGAAAAGCTGGATGAATCTGGATACTGGACAGAAGAACCTATTATCCATGAAATTCAGTACGGACAGGATGGTTATGTGATGCCAACGGTAGTTGACAGTGATGCAGTGACATATAATGAACTTGCTATGATCGCATTTACTCTGGACAGAGACAGCAATTTGCAGACAGAGAGCGACAGAGACATTTACATGCAGATTTATGATTATAAAGATGATACATTTACACATCCGATTATGATCACATCGGATACAACTGCAGACCAGAAAGTAAAACTGACAAGAACGGAGACCGGTACTTACCTGACATGGATTTCTGATTCAAAAATTTATGCGCAAAATCTCAGTAGTATCATCGAAGGTGGACATTATGTAAAGGCAGAAACTACACCGGCAGAAGGTCAGACAAAGGGTGAGGAATATTATTATCTGAATAAATCCAAAGATATCGGATATGTGCCGCCTCAGGTCATCGCATCTTATGGAGAGGAACATACCGCAGAAGGAAATGCAGATGCAGGACGGGGGATTACAGATTATGATATTAAGGAAAAGGGTTCAGAGATTTACATTTTATGGACAGAGAGCAGTTCACAGTTAAAAGCGGAAATTGATCCGGAAAGTGCAGATACCGCAGATGGATCGAATTATGAAACAACGAGACAGATTTACGGAAGCAAAATCAATACGGAAACAGGAGCACAGTCCGGCAGAGTTCAGATTACAGATACACCGGGGGCGAATTATAAAGACATCGACGTCGCTGTCCGTGATGATGGCAATCTTCTGATTATGGCAGAGAGAACTTTGAACAAAGAAATCCCGGCTGCAGAAAATGAAGGATATGGCACAACACTTCAGGATGAAGATGCAACAGCGCTGGTAAGTCTGACAGTATCACCGCAGTCAAAACCTGAGATTCTTTCTCTTGAAATGGGAAATCCTAAGACAGGAGAAATAACAGATGGAAGCGTATTTATCAAAAATAACGGTTTCCTCCCAGTAGAAGGCTTGTGTTTTACTGTAGAAGACGAACTAGGAAATGTTCTTCTGGAAGAAAAAGATATCACATTCACAAGTGGAGCGGGAAGTTACTATCACTTTACTTATAAGCTGCCTGAAAAAGCAACAGGAAGGGCGGATTGGAAAGTGATGGCAAAGCTGACACAGGGGGGCAATGTCGTTTCGGAAAAAGAACTCAAAGGAACAGTTCTCGGAAATGCAGAACTGGCAACAGTACATGTACTTCAGGATAAGAGCAGAGATGAGGCAAAAGTTACATTGACAGTTGTTAATAATGGATTCTTGACTTCTCAGTCTGAGACTGTAAATATTGCGGTGAGTGAAGGCGGTAAACCGGTAGCAAAAGTGGAGATACCGGAGCTTGCACCGGGGGAAAGCGTAGACTTAATCGAAAAAATATCGGTAAAGGACAATATGTTTGTTTCAGGTGTGGATGAGTATGGAAATCCGACAGAAACCATGAATGTTTACGCATCTTTAGGTCAGAAAGTACAGACGGATAAAATTATTCGTATGACGCCGAAAGAGGTTGCTGATACATTTAAAAGTATTGAAAAGGCTTCTATCGCTCCAATAGAGATAGAAGGCGGAGAGAGTGTGGATCTGGACAGAGTAGTTCAGATTGAGTCGGATCAGTTTGCCTACGATGAATTTACCACATTTGAAAATTATGGTATTGATGTGAAATGGGATGTGGACAATGAATCTGTCTCTGAGGTAACATCAGATGATCTTCTGGTAGGCGCAGAAAAAGGAAAGACAACGCTGCATGGAGTGATCATGCCGGCAGTTTACGAAGGTTCTTTTGCAGGCTCGGGAGAAGTCTATGAGGTAGATCCGATGCTGACTTTGACCAGTGATATGTTTAAGGCAATTGAGACAAAAGTGACAGTGAAAAGCGATGCAGCACAGAGACCGGAAGATCCAAATGCGGACGGAGACAATACTCCGGGGACAGATGGAGAAGACAAAGAAAATAATTCTTCCGAAAAAAAACCGGATACAGGGGATGAAAGTGTCTGGAAATTTTGGCTGATGCTGATAACGATTAGTATCCTGTGTGTAGGATGTGTGATTTTGTACAAAAGAAAATATAACAGATAGAGGGAGATTAGAATGAATAAAAAAGAAAACAAAGAAAAAAAGGATATTTTAAATGCAGAAGAAAGGGAACTTAATCTGGAAGAAATGGAGCAGGTTGCAGGCGGGGGTCTCAGGGATGTTTATTATGAACAGACAAAAGAGATTGATGAAAGCATTAAAGAAAGAGTTTAGAAGCAATTAGAATATGGAAAGAAGGAAGGGGACTATCGGGAAATAGATAGTTCCAAACAGGGGCAGGTGTGACTCATAAGAGCCGCATCTGCCTCTGAACTTTTTCTCCCCAAAAGAGGAAGAAGATGGCTAACGATAACCATCTTTCTCTCCGTTACATGTTATAATATAACTATGATAAGGAATATATATCATAGCGAATTTTTTGAATTAGGGCAATAGAAAATTAACTTTAGTTTCTTTGAATTGAGTTTATCTGATGACGATCCGGTCGATACCCTGAAAAAAGTGATGGAGGAATTAGATTTATCTGGCTTACGAAAGGTCAGAAACCTAAAAGGGATGCAGTTTATGAGTTCAAGAATAAAACTAACTAAAGGCGCTTTATATCGATGGAACCAAATGCGAATCGTTATACTTTTGTTTGGAGAGGGACGATTAATTATCATCTTGCTGATCCCTGTTTTAGAGAAGCATAAAAATGTATTGGGGGAGATTTTGGAAGAAGTAACCGCAGACAGTGGTTATTGCAGTGAGAAAAATCTCCTGTATTTAAAGAAAAATAAAATCTGCAATTACATCAAGTTGCAGGATCATGAAAAGCGGAAAACACGTACTTACGCAGAAGATATTGGAAAGTATTACAACATGAAAACACAGGTGTTGGAGGATGAACTGTATTATGTTTGTCATGATGGAAGAGAATTGCATTATATCCGTACAGAGAGCAAAGAACAGGCTGGTTACACACAGACCTTTGATTAAAAAATTTGAAGGAAAAGATTGCTTAGAAAAGATTCAAAAATGCAGTTCAGGGGTTTTGGTGCCCTAAAATACATACAGAAACGGAAAAGTAAGAATCTCTCACAGAATATCAGATATGAAAAACAATGATTTCTATGGGAGATTCTTATTTTAAGAGTTAGAGTTTAAAAATTGGTATCAAGTTTTTATCATTTGTAATCTTAGGCGTATGTGTGGCGGTGACAGGGCTGATTAAAGTAAGCCGTTTGTCTTCTATCAACTATTCTGTTATTGCCAAAGATATTGAGATGGATGCAATTTTAGCGGTTGCCCTTGGTGGAAATGCTTTGAATGGCGGAAAGTTTAACATGGCAGCATCTATTCTTGGCGCATATGTAATTCAGTTCCTTACAACAACATTGTATAAATTCAATGTGCAGGCAGATGCTCTCCCGGCATATAAAGCAGTTGTTGTTATCGTACTTGTTGTGTGCAGTGCACCGACAGTAAGAGAATGGTTCAAAGTACTCGGAAAAAAAGTAAAAACAAAACCAGAAGTAAAGGAGGTCGGTTAATATGGCAGCAGTTAAGAGCAAACCTATGGCAGCAAAACCAGCAGGTAAATGGAAATTAGGAAATATGACCGACACAAATATGCTGCTTTCAATTACGGTTGTTGTATTTTTCCTGATGTATATCGGAGCAATTCTTTTTCAGGGAGGCGGCTTTTTAAAACCACAGACTTTTTTTAATATTTTAAATGCAAATGCAGCTTTGTTGATTCTTTCAGTAGGTATGAGTATTGTTATGATTACCGGGGGAATTGACATCTCTGTGGGTGGTGTGACAGCGCTTGTAAGTATGAGCTGTGCGGTTTACCTGGATTACCATGATGGAAATGTCATTGGAGCGATGGCGATTGCAATTGCAATTGGTCTTGCATTCGGAATTGTACAGGGAATTCTTGTTGCGTATCTTGATATCCAGCCGTTTATTGTTACATTGGCAGGAATGTTTTTCGCAAGAGGTATGACAACAATCATCAATAACGATCCATTTAATGTGCAGAATGAATCATTTGTAGCATTGAAAAATACACGTATTATTGTACCGGGCTTTGGCTCTGTGAATCGTTTAGGTAAATACGTAGATGCATATGTAGAGATTGGTGTAATCGTTGCAATTCTTGTTGTAGTAGTAATGTTCTGTGTTTTAAGATGGACAAAACTTGGCCGTTCATTTTATGCAGTCGGTGGAAATAAACAAAGTGCGTTGATGCTTGGAATTAATGTAAAGAGAACAAAATTCCTTTCACATCTGCTTTGCAGTGTCCTTGCAGGAATCGGTGGCTTCGTATACTTTTTGTATGTTGGTTCAGGTTCACCGTCCCATGCAACTGGTATGGAGATGAATGCAATTGCATCATCCATCATTGGTGGAACGATGCTGACAGGTGGTGTAGGAAATATTATAGGTACATTCTTTGGTGTGATTTCACTTAGCACAATTCAAAATATTGTATCGTCAGCTGGTCTCGATGAGGCATGGTGGACAGGAATTACCGTTGCGGCAATGCTTTGCCTGTTCCTTGTGATCCAGAGTATTGTAATGGCACGTAAGAAAAAATAAATAGTATACTCCGAGGGTTTCCGCCAGGGGAGCCTTGTTGTACATAGTTAGATTAAAAAATTGCGAAATATTAGGAGGGAAACATAATGCTAAAAACGAAGAAATATCAATTTTGGTTTTGCACAGGGTCACAGGATCTGTATGGAGAGGAATGTCTGGAACATGTAGCAGAGCATTCACGCATTATCGTAGATAATTTAAATCAATCGGGAAATCTTCCATATGAGGTAGTGTGGAAACCGACATTAATCACAAATGAACTGATTCGGAAGACATTTAATGACGCAAATATGGATGAAAATTGCGCAGGGGTGATTACATGGATGCACACATTTTCACCTGCAAAATCATGGATTTTAGGACTTCAGGAATATAGAAAACCATTGCTTCATCTGCATACACAGTTTAATCAGGAGATTCCGTATGATAGCATTGACATGGATTTCATGAATGAAAATCAATCGGCGCATGGAGACAGAGAGTATGGACATATCTTCAGTCGCCTTGGAATGGAACGAAAAGTCGTAATGGGATATTGGGCCGATGAAAATGTGCAAAAGAGAATTGGTTCATGGATGAGAACAGCAGTAGGTGTTATTGAAAGTAGTCATATCCGTGTGATGCGTATTGCAGACAACATGCGAAATGTTGCAGTAACAGAAGGAGATAAGGTTGAAGCACAGATAAAATTTGGCTGGGAAATAGATGCTTATCCGGTAAACGAAATCACAGAGATGGTTGACAGTATTTCAAAAGGAGATATTGATACACTTGTAGAAGAGTATTATAATAAATACGAGATTATTTTGGAAAGACGTGATGAAAAGGAATTTCGCGAGCATGTGAAAGTACAGGCAGGAATTGAGATTGGATTTGAGCGTTTTTTAGAAGAAAAGAATTACCATGCTATTGTGACTCATTTCGGAGATTTGGGCGGATTAAAACAACTTCCGGGACTTGCAATTCAGCGCTTGATGGAAAAAGGCTACGGCTTTGGCGCAGAAGGGGATTGGAAGACAGCGGCAATGGTACGTGTTATGAAGATTATGACAGAAGGAATGAAAGAAACAAAAGGAACTTCTTTTATGGAAGATTATACTTACAATTTAGTACCTGGAAAAGAAGGAATTTTACAGTCACATATGCTTGAAGTTTGTCCAACAATTGCAGAGGGAAAGATTTGTATAAAAGAGCAGCCTCTTTCTATGGGAGACAGAGAAGACCCTGCAAGACTTGTGTTTACCGCAAAGACAGGTCCGGCAATTGCAACATCATTGATTGATCTTGGTGAGCGTTTCCGCTTGATTATCAATGATGTGGACTGTAAAAAAGTAGAAAAGCCAATGCCGAAACTTCCGGTCGCAACTGCATTTTGGACACCGCGTCCAAATCTGCAGACAGGAACAGAGGCATGGATTTTGGCTGGAGGTGCACATCATACTGCATTTTCTTATGATTTGACAGCGGAACAGATGGGAGATTGGGCAGCAGCAATGGGAATTGAGGCGGTCTATATTGATCAGGATACAAGGATTCGCCAGTTTAAAAATGAATTGTTGTGGAATAGTGCTGTGTACCGGAAATGATATTTGTTTGGAGGGAAAATAGATGGGCAATGTAAAAGAGACAATTGAAAGTGGAAAGGCAGTGCTTGGAATAGAATTTGGTTCGACAAGAATTAAAGCAGTTTTGATTGATGAGGAACATGTGCCAATCGCATCTGGGGATTACTCGTGGGAGAATCGTTTAGATAATGGAATTTGGACTTATACTTTGGAGGATATCTGGACGGGGCTTCGCGAAAGTTATGCAAAAATGGCAGAGGATGTCAAAGAAAAATACAAAGTAACGATTAAACAGCTTGGGGCGATTGGTTTTAGTGCAATGATGCACGGTTATATGGCATTTGATCATGAAGGAAATCTGCTTGTGCCGTTTAGAACATGGAGAAATGGAATCACAGAGCAGGCGGCAGAAGCGTTGACAGAATTATTTCAATATAATATTCCGCAAAGATGGAGCATTGCACACTTGTATCAGGCAATTTTAAATAAAGAAGAACATGTGAAAAAAGTGGAATTTTTTACAACACTTTCAGGATATATTCACTGGAAATTAACCGGGCAGAAAGTACTTGGCGTAGGAGATGCATCAGGAATGTTTCCAATTGATCCAAATACGAAAAATTATGATGAGGGAATGATTCAGAAGTTTGATACACTTATGGAAGGAGAAGGATTTTCCTGGAAAATAGAAGAGATTTTGCCAAAAGTGTTACAGGCTGGAGAACGAGCTGGGATGTTGACACAGGAAGGTGCGAGACTTCTGGATATAAGCGGAAATTTGGAATCAGGTATTTTGCTTTGTCCACCAGAGGGTGATGCCGGAACCGGAATGGTAGCGACAAACAGTGTGCGAAAAAGAACAGGAAATGTATCTGCGGGAACATCTGTTTTTGGAATGGTTGTATTAGAAAAAGAGCTGGAAAGGGTGTATCCGGAGATTGATCTTGTGACAACACCAGATGGCAGTCTTGTCGGAATGGTTCATGCAAATAACTGTACATCAGACTTGAATGCATGGGTGGGACTCTTTCGAGAATTTGCAGAAAGTTTTGGCATAAAAGTAGATATGGACAGTCTGTTTGGGACATTGTATCGGAAAGCCTTGGAGGGAGATGACGATTGTGGCGGTCTGCTCTCCTACGGATATTTTTCAGGAGAAAATATCACTGGAGTGGCAGAGGGAAGACCGTTATTTGTGCGTTCGCCAAAGAGCAATTTTAATTTGTCAAACTTTATGAGAGTACATTTATTTACATCACTTAGTGCATTAAAAATTGGTATGGATATTATGATGAAAGAGGAACATGTTGAAATAGATACAATTTTAGGACATGGAGGACTTTTTAAGACCAAAGGAGTAGGACAGAAAATTCTTGCGGCGGCTATCAATGCTCCAGTATCGGTCATGGAGACTGCGGGAGAAGGAGGTCCATGGGGAATGGCATTGCTTGCTGCTTATATGATTCAGAAGGAAGAACAAGAAAGTCTTGGGGATTATCTTAGCAAAAAGGTATTTTCAGGAAATGCAGGAGTCAGCATGGAACCGGACGCAAAAGATGTGGAAGGATTTGAGCGCTTCATTGAAAGATATAAAGATGGAATTGCTATTGAGCAGTCTGCATTAAAAAATTTAGTATGAGGAGGAAGGCATGATGTTAGAACAATTGAAAAAAGAAGTATATGAGGCAAATATGCTGCTTCCAAAATACGGATTAGTAACATTTACCTGGGGCAATGTCAGTGGAATTGATAGAGAAAAAGGGTTGTTTGTCATTAAACCGAGTGGAGTAGAGTATGATTTGCTGACACCGGAAGATATGGTGGTCGTGGATTTAGATGGAAATAGAGTAGAAGGAAGATACAACCCTTCTTCGGACACGGCAACACATGTTGTACTGTATAATCGATTTCCTGATATTGGCGGAATCGTTCATACACATTCTTCATGGGCAACGAGCTGGGCACAGGCAGGGCGCGGTATTCCATGTTACGGAACAACTCACGCTGATTATCTATATGGTGAAGTTCCGTGTGTGAGAAATTTGACAGAAGAAGAGATTGCAGAGGCCTATGAGAAAAATACAGGAGTTTTAATCGCAGATGAGTTTGAGCGAATGAAGATTGATTATGTGGCGACCCCAGCAGTACTTTGCAAGAATCATGGACCATTTACTTGGGGGAAAAGTGCAAACGAAGCTGTCCACAATGCAGTGGTGCTGGAAGAAGTAGCAAAAATGGCGGCTAGATGTGAGAGGTTGAATTCACAAAATACGCCGGCTCCGCAAGAACTTCAGGATAAACATTACTATAGAAAACATGGGGCGAATGCTTACTATGGTCAGGTGGAGAAATAAATACGTTATGAAATAGCCTATATCTTCTCTGGTATTGTATGAAGTACGAATTTGTTTTTATGGAATTCCAATATGCCCTCGTCACGCATCTTTCCAAGTTCTTTCGATAGGGCGCTGCGATCCAGATTGAGATAGTCGGCAAGTCCCTGACGGTCAAACGGAATTTGGAATGTTGTACTTTTGGCTTTTGCCGCTTCTGTAGAAAGATAGATAAAGAGACGACTGCGAACGGTTTTAGGAGTAGTGCAGAAAATACGTCTGGAAAGTATTAGATTTTTTTGCACAGAAATATAGAGAATATTCTGCATGATTTTAGCACTCCAGCTCTCTTTATCTTGAACCTGTTTCAGAGGCGCCATATTTAGAAAGAGAATATCAGCAGCTTCCGCAGTGACTGCGTCAACCATCATCGGTTCCTGACAGAGCGCGTAGGATTCGGCGAATACCTGTCCTGCCGAAATATTGCTTAAAATACTTTTGTTGCCCCACAGATCAATATTTTCAATATTGACACTTCCGCTTAAGACGATGCCGATTTCATGGATATGTTCTCCGGTGTGAAAGATAATAGTATTTTTTGCAAAGTGCTGTGTGCGCATGCAGCCAAGATCCAGCATGTGCATCCACTCATTTTCCGTAATGCCCTGAAATAAAACTGATTCAATTTTTTTCATAAAATCCTCATTTCCGTGGTTATAACCACTGAATTATTGGCTTGATTATATTATACTCAGGTTACAAATGCAAGGAGGAAAAAATATGATTCGAAGAATTATTGAGATTGATGAAGATAAATGTAATGGGTGCGGAGCTTGTGCAGCGGCTTGTCATGAAGGAGCAATCGGTATGGTAGATGGGAAAGCGAAACTTCTTCGTGATGATTATTGTGATGGACTTGGAGACTGTCTTCCGACATGTCCGACAGGGGCAATCCGTTTTGTGGAACGAGAAGCGGCAGCGTATGATGAACAGGCCGTTTTGGAAAATCAGAAAAAAGCAGGAAAAGCACCACAGCAGTTTAGTGGCTGTCCAGGACAGCGTATGAGAGAGCTGAAACGTGCGACAACAAATGAAGAAGCAGCACCGGCAGTAAGCCAGCCGTCACAGCTTGCACAATGGCCATGTCAAATCAAGCTTGTGCCAGTAAATGCACCTTATTTTCAGGGGGCAAAATTGCTGATTGCAGCGGACTGCACGGCTTATGCTTACGCTAATGTGCATCAGGAATTTATGCGAGGAAAGGTGACAATTATCGGATGTCCAAAACTGGATGATGTCGATTATAGCGAGAAGCTAACACAGATTTTGGAGAATAATGATATCAAAAGTGTCACAATACTTCGTATGGAAGTTCCATGCTGCGGTGGTCTTGGGATGGCTGCGAAAAAAGCGCTTAAGGAAAGTGGAAAGTTTATTCCATGGCAAGTTGTCACGATTTCGATTGATGGGAAAATATTAGATTAAGAGCAATTTGAAATGTTATTGGGAGTAGTGTTTTAACAAAAAAGCTGATAAAATAGGTATCTCAGATGAATGAGGTATCTATTTTTTTGTAACAGTTCAGTAAACTCGAGCTGTTATGACTGAACTGTTACAGATTGGAAGGAAAGGAAGGAAAAAATGGAAATCAGGCAGGCAAAGCTGGCGGATGTGCCAAGCATTATGAAGATATATGAAAAAGCAAGGGTATTTATGGAGAACAGTGGGAATCCTACACAATGGGCGGTTGGCTATCCGGGGCAGCAGCTAGTTGAAAAGGATATTATAGAAAAAAATTGTTACATCTGTGAGGAACAGGGAAAAGTTGTAGGTGTGTTTTCGTTTATAGTGGGAGAGGACCCGACATATCAGAAAATCGAACATGGTGCATGGCACAGCACAGAAACATATGGAACAATACACAGACTTGCATCAGATGGACAGGCAAAGGGGATTGCAAAAATTTGTTTTGATTTTTGCAAAACAAAATGCCGTTATCTTAGGATTGACACGCATCAGGATAATAAACCAATGCAGGCGGCAATCCTGAAATACGGATTTCAAAAATGCGGAATTATTCACGTAGCAAATGGCAGCGAAAGGATTGCGTTTGATATTTCGTTTGATTGAAAAAAGATTCACTGCATGATATGATATTTAGGATTAGAAATATGGGAACGGAACCATATATAGAGACAAAGGACAAATATCTATGAGTATAAAAAACAGAATTCCAAAGGAGTTTTATAAATTATTTAACAGTAAGTACGTCGAGTATTTTCAGCGGATTTTGATTGCACTTTATGAGCAGTCGGCAAGTTCGTATTCATTGCTTGGACTTACAGAAGAGGAATGTCAGGACACGATCGAGATGGAGATTTCTACATTTACGATGGATTTTAGTCAAAGTGACCTGGAGGAAGAGGGAGAACTTCTCACGCGGGCGAATATGGCGTCAGTGATGCTTCGAAAGCTGGAAGAGTGGGGATGGCTCCGAAAGGATTATGACGAATCTCTGAACTGCTATGTCGTTTCATTTCCGGATTACAGCCAGATGTTCACAGAATTATTTGGCAGGCTATATAATGAAGAAAGCAGTATGGAGCGTGAGAGTCTGTTGACCATATACAGCCATCTGTTTACATACCACTCTTCAAAAGAAAAGGACAATGAGATTTTGAAAAGTGCGCTGCAGTCTTCGAAGGCATTGCTTCAGATGCTCTCGAATATGCAAGAAGGAATTCGTGGATTTTTTGAGGAAATGACGAAGCAGAAGACATTTCTTGGAATTCAGGAAGTGCTTGTGCAGGAAATGAATAATACAGATAGCCAGAAGTATGCGATTTTGACGACGACGGATAGTTTTTACCGGTATAAAGAAGAGGTGAAAGAGCTTATTGATCAGAATCTGATGGGAAATGAGGCTAGAAAGCAGGAGTTGCTTCAGAGGAGAAAAGAGCTGGAGGCAGATTCTTTTGCGTGGAGAAGAAATGAACGTGGAGTACAGAGCTGCGATGAGGCAATGGAGATCTTGTTTCAGATCAATCGAGAGTTTGACGGGATTGAGCGCAGATACAATCGTCTCATTGATCAAAAGAGAGTATTTGCAAAACGTGCGGCGGCTCGTATCCGATATATTTTGGCGGAGGGTGATGTGGAGGAAGACCACACAAAAGCGCTGATCAGGCTATTAAATATGAGCGACCGAAAAGATGAGATATTGAAAAAACTTGGTGAACGTATGGGCATGACAGAGCGTTTTGCAGTGCTGAAAGAGAGGAGCTTTGCAAAACCGAGAGATGCGAAAAAGAAAGCGTTTGAACCACAGGAACTTGTAAAGACGGGACAAAGTGAGGAACAGTTGGATGAGTTTGTTGTAAAACCATTATATACAAAGGCACAGATTCGGGAATTTCGCAGACAAAATGAGGTGGATGGAGCATTTCAGGTGACAAAAGATACCGTTCACACAGTGGAAGATTTAGAGAAGCTTTTATTTGTATGGCAGGAATCCACTGAGATTGCGCAAGAGACAGAAGAGATTGTGATCAGAGAGGAATTTACGACAGAGGAAGGCTTGCAGTATTCAGGATTTACAATCAGGAGGAAGTAATATGGAACAATATTTAGAAAGTTTATCTGTGACGGAAGCAGAAAAATTAAAGAAGACTATCTTGAGTCTGTTTCGCCAGACGTGTATTTTGCAGGAAAAATATGACCCAGTTACACTGGTTCCAAGTGACAATGAGCAGTTTGCAATATGCAGAACACATCGCAACTTTATTGAAAACTATCTTTCGGTTCTCGGATGTGAATTGCTGTATGATTCACAGGAGCGCATTTTCAGGCTTGTCGGAGAAGGCGTGGAGGCGGAGGTCTTGTCGAAGGAGACAACGGTTATTGTTCTGCTCATAAAGATGATCTATCGGGATAAGATCATGGGAAAGGGACTTGCCGCGACGGTGACGAATTTAGAAGAAATCAGAGAGTACGGGAAGAATACGAATCTTTTGAATCAGAAACTTCCGGACGGTGAATGGAAGAGCGCTTTGGCGATTATGAAAAAGCATCAGATTGTGGAGTATCCGGGGGCGCTTCGTGATCTTGAGGACGATACACCGATTTATATTTACAGCACGATTAATTTATATTGCAGTTCGGCGTTGATTAACGAGCTGATTGAGGCGTACAGAGAGGAGAATGCAGAGGATGAAGCAGGCAAAGAAGATATTTACACGAATTTTGATGAATAACTGGGGCGGCATTGACCATCAGGTACTTTGTCTGAATGAATATGTGAATCTGTTCAGCGGAAAAAGCGGTTCCGGAAAATCATCTGTGATGGATGCCATGCAGGTCGTGTTATATGGAAGTGTCGGAAATGATTTCCTCAACAGAGCGGCAGATGACAGCGCTAATAAAAGAAGTGTGTTAAGCTATTTGCGCGGAGAGCAAAAAGATGGTACGGCGAACCGTGAGAATCAGGATTTTTATGCCCATATTGTCTTGGAGATACAGGATACAGGGCGGAAAAGTTACACATGTATCGGAGCAGTTTTCGAAGTCGGAAAAAATGATATGGACCTGAAACGGTTCCGTTTTTTCAGCCATGCCGGAAAATTTCCGGAAGATGAGTATGTCACTGTGTCTGGAATTCCGTATTCAATTGCACAGATTCAGAAACTGGTCCATGAAAGAGAACAGTCAGAAGATGCGAAAAGCAGAGGAAATATCAACCGGATCTATCCGTCCAGAGAAGCGTATCTGAACATCGTAAATGATATTATTTTCGGGTATGTAGATGCAGGTCGGTTTAAAACAATGCAAAAAAGTGCGATCGCGCTTCGCATGACAAAGGGAACGAGTCAGTTTATCAAAGACTATATGTTTCCGAAGAGCAAGGAAGATACGATCACTGCAATCAGTGAACAGCTTGCGGCTTACCGGGAGATAAAAGAGCGGGTCGAAGATTTGGAAAAACAGATTACCCTCTTAGAGAAGGTGCAGGCACATGACAGAAAGCTTACGCTTGCAAAGGCAGAGCAGGTAAAGACAGAAACGCTTTTACGGATTTTGGAGATTGAAAACAGGCGGGTACAACTTTTGTCAAAGACGGAGGAGTTCTCAAATACATGTGAGAAAATCGCGCAATTCGAAGAACAGATAAAAGATCTCGAGATGACATTGAATGGAAAACGAGAAGAACTGATTGGGGTGCGCACGGAACTTCGTGCCAGTGATTTTGAGAAAAAGAAAGAAGACCTTACAAAATTGCAGGAGACAATCCGTCTGTGCGGAAATGAGGCAAGAGAGTGGGGAGAATTGCTCAAGCGACTGAATCGTTGGAATGAGACAGACGGAGTCTGCGAGTATGTCAGTAACCCGCTTTGCAATCTTCTGGAAGAAATCGAAGAGAGAAATATCACAGAAGAGAATGTGAACGGACTGAAAAAGCGACTGAAGGAAACGTATGAGAGTATCAAATCTGAGGTGGAAGAGCTGAAGGCAGAGCGACGACGTGTGGAAGCGGACTATCAGGAACAGAAAGAGATGCTTGAGGATTTGCAAAATGACAAAAAGCATTATTCCAAAGAAGTGAAAGTAGTCAGGAGAAAACTGCAGGAAGAATTGTCGGCAAGATACGGCAGAACCATATCGGTTGAAGTGTTTGCAGATTTGTTCGACATTACAGACGAGGCATGGCGAAATGCAATTGAGGGAAGACTTGGAAGAATCAAATACGGTCTTATTGTGGAGCCAAGATATGCTTTAGATGCAGCGAATATTTTCCGGGGGATGAAGAAGCGAGAATACGAGACGGTGGATTTGATCAACACGGCAGCAATACAGCGGGATGAGCCGCAGGCGATGGATGAGACGCTGTATGATGCGGTAAAGACGGACATTCCATATGTAGATTTTTGCCTGAAACGTTATCTTGGACATATCAAAAAATGTGAGACTGTGGAAGAACTGCACGAGGTCAAAGACGGTGTTACTCAGGATTGCTATTCATACAGCAATTATATGTTCCGACATTTGCGGGAGAAAGATTACAGATATCAGACAATCGGCAGAAAGGTTTCCAAAAAGCAGATGCAGGAACTGGAGGAAGGCGTATACAGGCTGAATGTGGAACTGATTCGTCTTGGCGGGGAAATCTCAGAGCTTGAGCAAGCGGAGGATTTTGAGCGTCTGCAGACATATGATTACGAGACCATGCTGCAGAAATCTAATGCGGCAAGCCGGCTGAAAGAGTACTACGAAGAAGAGGCGCGTCTGTCGGAAGAAATCCGAGAGCTTCAGGCAGGTACAAGAGTTGCAGAGCTTCAGAAACAGGAACAGAGTCTGAATGAGTCCATTCGAAAGCTGGAACAAGAGAAAAATGGGGTACAGAAAGAGGTGACAAATTATTCGGCGACAAAAGGAAAGCAGGAACAGGATATAAAGGAACGCACAGAATACCTAGAGAAGCTTGAGGAAGGATTTGTACCGAATGCAGAACTGAAAGAGACCGTTCTTGCGGTCATTGACAAAGGAAATGAATACCGTTTTGAGAGAGAGCAGAAAAAGACATTCGAACAGCTGCGCTCACAGGAAGAGGAGGAATTTAAGCAAAGAGGAGATGCGAGAGAGCAATTCAATAAAGCATTTCCATCGTATGATTTCAGTCCGTTCGAGAAAGATAATACCGCCTATGATGAGTTGTTGGAAAACTGTAAGCAGAATTTTGAGCCGAAGTACAAGGCGGAGTTTGACAAACAGTATCAGCTTATCTATCAGATGCTGCGGGAAAATGTGATTGCGACAATCAACAGTGAGATTAAAGAAGCAAAACGACACCGCCGAGAGATCAATGCGATGCTTTCTGAAATCCGTTTTTCCGACAGTATTTATCAGATTGACATTTTGCCGACTGACGATGAAAACCGACAGTTTTATGAGATGCTGACGGCGGAGGAACTGAACATGAAAGTGATCGACCGGGACATGGAAGGACAGTTAAGTTTTGGTGAGGATGCCTTTTATCAAAAATACGAGGCGCAGATTAAACGCCTGACTGACAAATTCATGCCGCCGAAGGAGGACGAGCCTTCTGCGAGAGAAAGACATAAACGAGATATGGAAAAATATGCAGATTACCGCACATATTTGAAATTCAGCATGTACGAGCAGACCGAGGATCAGGACGGAAATATAAAAAAGAATTACGTGGATGATATGGCTGGGCGTGATTCCGGGGGAGAAGGACAGAATCCGAAATATGTGGCGCTGCTGGCGGGATTTGCTATGCTCTATCATCAACAGACGAACCGTGACACCAAAATACGTCTTGTACTTTTGGATGAAGCATTTTCCAAGATGGATAAGGAGCGAAGCGAAGTATGTCTTGCATATGCGCGCAAACTGGGACTCCAGCTTGTCGTGTGTGTGCCGGATGAGAGACTGCAGTCACTTGTACAGAACGTGGACTGCGTGTACGCATTCCGAAGAGCCAACAATCGGATTTCGATGATTCATATTGACAAAGGGGCATATTTGCGGATGATAGAGGGAGAAGCAGATGAAGAAGAAAACAGTGACGCTGTCACAGTGGCTCATCGAACAGAATGATACCGAAGCATATCGTGCAGGAAAACTTGCAGGGAAGAAACATCCGAAAGTAGACCAAAAGCTGATTGATGCGGTCGGGGGGATGCAAAACCTTATCCGTCAGGCAAGAGTGCTTGAACAGGATGAGGCACTTGGAAAAAGCGCGATGATTCAATTTCGGTGGCGTAATTTAGGAAGTGACATCTCACAGATTGATTATGAGGTTGCCGCGATTCCATTGCTTTGCAGACAGCTTGGTGTGAAAGATGTTCGGAAACACCAAGCGGAGTTGATAACACGGGTACAAATGTGGAAAAATAAGGTCAGCGAGTGCGAGTGGGTGGAAAACTATTATGATACGCTTTTGAGCAGGCTTACACTTGGCAAAAAAGTCTCAGAAGCGGAAGATGAGAAATTGTTTTTGTGTCTGAACGCGGTGGCGGCACAACAGGAATTTATTTGGGAGCGTGTGTTCAGCGCCAGAGTGTTTCACAATTCGAAGACATTTCAGAACAAATATAAGAACAGCATTGTTACGATTTTGAAAAATTATTCTCCGTACTACGAGGAGGAAATAGACGCAGAGACGCTTCTGGCAGCACATAATATCCACTCCTACGCGCAGACACTGGAGTGGAAAGGCTGTCTTGAATATAGGTTGGATAATGGTAATGTTGTGGATACGGACGAAAACACCTATGGAACAGTGATTAATTCCCAGACGATGGAACACGCCAGTGTGACAGATCTTTCCGGATGCAAACGGATTATGACAATTGAAAATAAGGCAAATTACGAGAGTATGATTTTCTCAGAAGGAACGTTGTACATTTATTGTCATGGGTATTTCACGCCAAAAGAAGTAAGATTTTTAAAGAAAATCCCGGAGCTTGCTGACGCAGACTGCGAGTTTTTACACTGGGGAGATATGGATTACGGCGGAATCAGTATTTTTCAGTTCATCAAAAAGAATGTATTTCCAGAGTTGAAGCCTTATAAAATGGACCGAACCGCTTTTGAGGAAGCTTTGAAAGACGGTGCGGGCATTGTGCTGGAACATGAGACAAGGAAGAAACTGGAAGCGAAAGATGCTGGTTTGTTGGAAGAGTTGAAACAGGTGATTTTAGAGACAGGAAAGACGATAGAGCAGGAGCTGGTGAGAGGGAAATAGGATGCAAAATATGGGAGAAACAGGAATTAAACCAATAGTAATAGAGGAAATATGTGACTTTGCCAGAAAATATCATATAAAAAAAGTAATTTTGTTTGGTTCAAGGGCAAGAGGAAATTTTAAAGAAAAAAGTGATATAGACTTGGCAGTGCAAGGGGGGGATTTTATTCGTTTTATGTTGGATGTAAATGAGGAAACGAGCACTCTCCTGAGTTTTGATATTATTAATTTGGACGAAGAAATACAGAGCGAATTAAGAGAATCTATTAAAAAAGAAGGGAAAATAGTATATGAAGAAGTTTGAGCATTTTAAATCAAATCTGAAAGTGCTTATTACAGCAGAAAATGAAGACTTATCTAATGAATTTATTATAGGGGGAATTATTGATAAATTTTTTGTGCAATTTGAATTGGGATGGAAAGTATTGAAGGAATTGTTAAGTTATGAAGGGCAATCCATCTCTGCAACGGGTTCTCCCAAAATGATTTTAAAAACAGCATTTACGATTTTTAATTTCATTGATGAGGATATTTGGCTTGGGATGTTGAAAGATAGAAATGATTTGACACATATTTATGATGAATTGGCAGCAAGAAGATTAGTTGGAATTATTTTAAAAGACTATATTCCGGCATTTGTAAAGATGCAGAAGGGGATTGAAGAGTATTACGGTACTGAGTTAAAAAATATATAAAGCGAATGTATTTTTTCAAGAATTTTGTTATACTCCTGTTGGCAAATGTAGTGGCGGAGTGAACAGTAAACTTGACATTGGAAGATGTGAGTGCTACACTAAGAAAAATAAAAACATAGGGGAGCTTGTATTGGCAGGCTGAGAGGAAGTAATCAACTTCGACCCTTTAACCTGATGCGGATAATGCCGCCGTAGGAAATCATAACTGCTGATTTTTTCGGAGATACCGTATTAGGTATTTCCGTTTTTTACTGTATAGAAAACTTTGTTTCTATATACAATCAAAACGGAAAAATATGATGAGGAAAGGAAGCAGAAAAGATGAAGAGAGAACAGACAAAAAAATTATGTATGGCAGGAATTTTATGTGCCGTGGCCGTGGTTGGAAGTACACTGTCCGTGCCGGTATTTGGGAGCAAATGTGCCCCTGTACAGCATATGGTAAATGTGCTCTGCGCGGTATTATTAGGACCTGGATACGGAGTCGGAGTTGCATTTTGTGCAAGTTTGATTCGTAACTTATTAGCGCTTGGAAGTATTTTAGCATTTCCGGGAAGCATGTTTGGGGCGCTGCTCTGTGGAGTTGTGTACTGGAAGAGTAAGAATTTATTATTGACGCTGCTTGGAGAGGTATTTGGAACAGCGGTCCTTGGAGGACTCTGTGCATATCCGTTGGCAGTTCTTGTCATGGGTGTGTCAGCAGGCGAAGTTGCATTTTATGCATATGTACTTCCGTTTTTTGTATCTACAGCAGGGGGAGCAATATTGGCGGGCATTCTGATCGAGATGCTGAAAAAAGCCGGAGTGCTCCGTATGGCAGCTAAAAAATAGGGAGAATGGAAACATGTTAGAATTAATGTCAGATCAGGTGAGAAAACATGCACCTTTGATACATAATATGACAAACCGGGTGTCGATCAATGACTGTGCGAACATTCTGCTCGCCTGCGGAGCATCTCCGATTATGGCAGAAGCAATCGAGGAAGTGGAAGAGATCACGGCAATGTGTGATGGGCTTGTCTTGAATATGGGGATGCCGGGCAGACAGAAGATAGAGGCAATGAAAAAAGCCGGAAAGCGGGCAAATGCACTTCATATTCCGGTTGTCTTGGATCCGGTTGGAGTCGGTGCATCAGCATTTCGAAGAGAAGCAGTATCCGAGCTGTTAAAAGAAGTCAGATTTACTGTCATTCGTGGAAACTTCTCAGAGATTCGGACGTTGATGTGTGGAGTGTGTGGCACAAGAGGGGTAGATGCAGAGCCTACAGATCTGATGGGGGAGAAGAATCTGTATCAGAACGTAAAAACGGTAACTGCATTTGCAGAAAAGAGTGGTGCGATTGTGGTGGCAACGGGAAAGAACGACATTGTATCGGATGGAAGAAAAGCATATTGGATTCAAAACGGACATTCAATGATGCAAACAGTTACCGGAGTAGGATGTCAGCTCTCAGCGCTGGCTGCGGCGTATGTGGCTGCGAATCCGAAGCATACACTGGAGGCGGTGACAGCGGCGGTCAGTGCAATTGGAGTTTGTGGAGAGTTGGCGTATGAACGCATGAGTGATCTGGATGGAAATGCATCTTATCGTAATTACCTGATTGATGCAGTTTATCGGTTGGATGGAAAGAAGCTTGAGTGCTTGGCTCGAGTAGAAAAAGTAAATGAAAATGGAGAGAAAAGTAATGAGATGTAGACCGGAGATGATGCGGTTATATGCGGTGACAGACCGTGCATGGACAAAGAAAAAGTCCTTGATCGAGCAGGTGGAGGCGGCGATTTGCGGAGGTGCAACCTGCATACAGCTGCGGGAGAAAAACCTTGATGAGGAAGCATTTTTGCGGGAGGCGATGGAGATGAAAAAGCTGTGTGAGACCTATCAGGTTCCGCTGATTATCAATGATCATGTGGAGATTGCAAAACAATGCAAAGCAGCAGGAGTGCATTTGGGACAAAAAGATATGGAAGCGGGAAGAGCAAGGGAGATACTTGGACCAAAAATGATTCTTGGAGTGTCAGCAAGAACGGTGGAACAGGCGGTACAGGCAGAGCTCGCCGGAGCAGATTATCTCGGCGTGGGAGCCGTATTTCAAACGAGTACCAAGACTGATGCAAAAGAAATTTCCCATGTGATATTGAAGGAGATCTGTGAGAGTGTGAACATTCCGGTTGTCGCAATCGGCGGCATCGGAAAACAGAATATAGAAGCGCTTGCAGGCAGCGGCATCGCAGGAGTGGCGCTCGTGTCGGCCGTTTTTGCAGCGGAAGATATTGAGCAGGAGTGTCGGGGACTATTAAAACAAATAGAAAGAATCGTGTGAGGTGAAGAGAGAATGAAAACAGCATTGACAATTGCGGGAAGTGATTCCAGTGGAGGAGCCGGTATTCAGGCGGATTTGAAGACGATGATCATGAACGGTGTATTTGGAATGAGTGCGATAACTGCATTGACAGCTCAGAATACAACCAAAGTGACAGGAATCATGGAAGTGCCGCCAGAGTTTTTGGAAAAGCAGATTCAGGCGGTATTTGAAGATATTCGACCGGATGCGGTGAAGATCGGCATGGTTGCAAGCAGTAAACTAATCAGTACGATTGCAGGCTGCCTGAAAAAATATGGGGCAGACAATATCGTTGTGGATCCGGTTATGGTTGCGACGAGCGGTTCTAAGTTGTTAAAAAATGATGCGGTTCATACGTTGGAGTGTGAATTGCTGCCATTAGCGACACTTGTTACACCAAATATTCCGGAGGCAGAGATTTTAGCGGATATGAAGATCACAACTCGGGAAGATATGATTGTGGCAGCTAAAAAAATCGGTGACAGATATCGCTGCTCGGTATTGCTGAAAGGGGGACATAATTTAAACGATGCAAGCGATCTTTTCTATAGGGAAGGAGTTGTTCGGTGGTTCGAGGGAAAGAGGATTGAGAATCCGAATACACACGGAACGGGTTGTACGTTATCCAGTGCGATTGCCTCCAATCTTGCGAAAGGATTTTCGCTGGAGACATCGATACAAAGAGCAAAGGAGTATATTTCCGGTGCGCTGAAGGCGATGCTTGATCTGGGAAAAGGGAGTGGTCCGATGAACCATGGATTTGATTTACAAGGAAAATTTGTGAAGGAGGAAAATTAAGATGTACCATACACAGATGGAAGCAGCAAGAAAAGGAATTATCACAAAAGAGATGAAAATTGTTGCGAAAAAGGAGTTTCGGACAGAGGAGGAAATACGTGATCTCGTTGCAAAAGGACAGGTGGCAATCTGTGCTAACAAACGACATACTTGTCTTGACCCAAACGGAGTAGGTTCTGCGCTTCGTACAAAGATCAATGTCAATCTTGGCGTGTCAAAAGACTGCAAGGATTATGACGTAGAGATGGAAAAAGTGATGGCGGCGGTTAATATGGGAGCTGAGGCGATCATGGATCTGTCTTCTCATGGAGACACACAGCCATTTCGAAGAAAACTTACTAGTGAATGTCCGGCGATGATTGGAACGGTTCCGGTTTATGACAGTGTCATTCACTATCAGAGAGATCTTTCAACATTGAGCGCAAAAGATTTTATCGATGTCATCCGGCTTCATGCGCAGGACGGTGTGGATTTTGTGACACTTCATTGTGGAATTACGAGAAAGACGATTGAGCAGATTAAAAAGCATAAAAGGAAAATGAATATTGTTTCGCGTGGAGGTTCTCTTGTGTTTGCATGGATGAGTATGACCGGAGAAGAAAATCCATTTTACGAATATTATGATGAAATTCTGGAAATCTGCAGGGAGTATGATGTGACAATCTCGCTTGGAGATGCTTGTCGTCCGGGATGCCTTGCAGATGCAAGTGATGTTTGCCAGATCGAGGAGCTGGTTCGTCTTGGAGAGTTGACGAAACGTGCGTGGGAAAAAGACGTTCAGGTGATGGTGGAAGGACCGGGACATATGCCGCTTGATCAAATTGAGGCGAACATGAAGCTGCAGCAGACAATTTGTATGGGGGCGCCATTTTATGTACTGGGACCGCTTGTGACAGATATCGCGCCTGGATATGACCATATCACTTCCGCGATCGGCGGCGCGATTGCTGCCTCAGCGGGGGCGGCGTTCCTTTGTTATGTCACGCCGGCTGAACATTTGGCTCTTCCGAATGTGGAAGATGTCAAACAGGGGATCATAGCCTCCAAGATTGCAGCTCATGCGGCGGACATTGCAAAGCATATTCCGCATGCAAGAGATTTGGACGATCAGATGGCAGATGCAAGAAGAACATTCGACTGGGAGAAACAGTGGGAGTGTGCAATTGATCCTGAGACGGCAAAGCGCATTCGCGATGAGAGAAAGCTGGAAATTGAGGAGAGCTGCTCGATGTGTGGGAAATTCTGCGCAGTCAGAAGTATGAATAAAGCGCTGAATGGAGAGCATATTGACATTTTGTAGTTCGGTATTGATTTGGAAAATGAACATCTTTAAACTTCATTTAAGGTTGACATATTATATTTTTGCTATCATGAAACAAAAGAGGAGGAATGAGTGATGCGTTTATTGCTTGCAGAGGATGAAAAACCATTATCAAAGGCACTTACAGCAATTTTAGAAAGAAATAATTATTCCGTAGATGCGGTCTATGACGGTGAGGAGGCTTTGGAATATCTGGATGCAGACAATTACGATGGTGTGATTTTGGATATTATGATGCCGAAAGTAGATGGCATTACGGTATTAAAGACGATTCGAAATCGTGGGAATCTGATTCCGGTCCTACTATTGACGGCAAAGTCAGAGGTTGATGATAAGGTGGCGGGGCTGGATGCCGGAGCAAATGATTACCTGGCGAAACCTTTTCATTCGAAAGAATTGCTTGCGCGGATCAGGGCGATGACAAGAACCCAGACAGCACAGGCAGATTCCAAGCTTCAGATTGGAAATGTCACGCTAGACCGAGCGACTTTTGAGCTTTCCACACCGGCGGGAAGCTTTCGGCTGGCGAATAAAGAGTTTCAAATGCTGGAATTGATGATGAGCAATCCGAGTCACTTGATTTCCGCGGAACGGTTTATGGAGAAAATCTGGGGATATGACAGTGAAGCGGAGGTGAATGTAGTATGGGTCTATATTTCTTATCTGAGAAAGAAACTGACTGCACTGCATGCCAATATTCAGATTAAGGCAACAAGAAATGTGGGATATTCTTTGGAGGAAGTCAAATGATAAAGAAACTGCGTATGAAATTGATCATTGCATCTATGATCTCATTGTTGGCAGTATTGCTGATTATAGAAGGAATTGCGGGAGCATTGAACTACAATAGAATTGTTGCGGATGCGGATCAGACGTTGGAGATTTTAGAAGAAAATAACGGAAAATTTCCGGATGTTCCACCGCCTGAGAAACCGAGTGAAAAAAAGAAAGAGGGCAGAATGTCATCTGAGCTTCCATATGAATCCAGATATTTTTCGGTACTGCTTGACAGTGAAGGGGAAGTGATCGCGACAGATACAGGAAAGATTGCCAGAATTGATACCTCTGATGCGATAGAGTATGCAAAAAAAGCCTTAAAGAGTGGAAAAGAACGAGGATTTTTAGAAGGCTATCGATATATTGTAGTGAATTCTGATTTCGAAGTGAGAGTGATTTTTCTGGATTGCAGCAGAAATCTTTCTACGTTTCAGAATTTTATTGTCACAGTAGTTGTGGTCTCCACCGCTGGTCTTTTGGCAGTGTTTATCTTGATGGTATTTCTGTCGGCACGGATTGTAAAGCCATTTTCGGAAAACTATGAAAAGCAGAAACGTTTTATCACAGATGCCGGACACGAGTTGAAGACACCGCTCACGATCATAGATGCGGATGCGGAAGTGTTGGAGATGGATTTTGGAGAAAATGAGTGGCTAAGTGATATCCAAAGCCAGACAAGACGCCTTGCAGACCTAACAAATAACCTGATTTTGTTATCGAGAATGGAAGAGGAGCGGACGAAAGAATTGATGGTGGATTTTCCGTTGTCGGATGTAGCGGAAGAGACTGTCGGGACATTTCAGGCGCTGGCAAAGACACAAAATAAGGTGTTGGAGAGTAATATCACACCAATGATTGCAATGAAAGGAGATGAGAAGGCTATCCGACGCCTGATCACCATTCTTTTGGACAACGCGGTGAAATACGCAAAGGAGAATGGACGTATATCGGTGACATTGGAAAAGCAGAAAAAACGGATTCGTTTGTCCGTATTTAACACGACAGAACAGATTTCCAAAGAGCATATGGAGCATTTGTTTGATCGATTCTATCGAACAGACAGGTCAAGAAATTCTGAGACAGGAGGATATGGACTGGGACTTTCCATTGCAGCCGCTACAGTGGAAGCACATAGAGGGAAGATTACAGCGACAACGGAAGATGAAAAATCATTGCTGATCACAGTTATATTTCCGATTTCATAAAACGAGGGTTTGTTTGCAAAAATGCAGACAGGCTCTTTTTTTGTATGTAAAAGTATTTTAAAAAAGAAGTTAAATATTTTTAAGTTTGTTTAAGGTTCGTTGCGTATAGTATGTTTAACGAAATGAGAGAGGAGTAATGATTATGGCTTATCAAGCGACTTTTAAACGTTATGAATTAAAATATCTGCTGACACGGCAGGAAAAGCAAAATGTACTGAAAAGTATGGCAGAGCATATGAAGCTGGATGATTATGGGCGAACAACTATACGAAATATTTATTTCGATACAGACACATACCGGCTCATTCGTCATTCTTTGGAAAAACCGGTTTATAAAGAAAAATTACGTGTTCGCAGCTATCAGCCGGCAGGACCGGACGATCCGGTGTTTGTAGAATTAAAGAAGAAATATAAATCGGTTGTCTACAAACGAAGATTGGTATTGCCGGAGGCACAGGTGATGAAGTGCTTTGAACACGGAAAACCACTTCCGATTCATTCACAGATCGGGGAGGAGATTGCATATTTTTGGGATTATTATGAAACGCTTCATCCGACCGTATTTCTTACCTATGAAAGGGAAGCGTACTATGCGTTGGATGGAAGCGATTTTCGAGTGACATTTGATGAAAATATCCTTTATCGGGAGGAAGATATTTCACTTGGAAGTAAGATATATGGCACACCGATATTAGGAGAGAATCAGACACTGATGGAGATTAAGACATCGGGTGGGATACCACTTTGGATGAGCGAGACACTTACCAAAAATACATTATTTAAAACATCTTTTTCGAAATACGGAACTGCATATCAGCAGATGATGGATGAAAAAGTACAGAGAGGAGTTCAATATGCTTAATAATATGTTTCAGGGGATTTTTGATACGGAGATGACAACGGTGATTGCGGTGCCGGATTTCTTGCTTTGTGTAGGATGTGCGCTGGTGATTGGATTGATTTTGGCAGGAGCCTATATGTATGGGACACGATATACAAAGAGTTTTGTTGCAACACTTGCGGTACTGCCGGCGATTGTCTGTGTTGTCATCATGATGGTAAATGGAAATGTCGGAGCCGGAGTTGCGGTGGCAGGGGCATTCAGTCTGGTTCGTTTCCGGTCGGTACCGGGATCTGCAAAAGAAATCGGAGCTATTTTCCTTGCAATGGGAACCGGTCTGGTAGCAGGGATGGGATATCTTGGATATGCATTTCTCGTTGCAGTGATTTTAGGAGGAGTGACCTTACTATATAATAAGGTGGATTTTGGAGCAGGGAAAAAAGCTGCATTATATAAGACATTACATATTACGATTCCGGAAAATTTGGACTACACAGGTGTATTTGACAAAATCTTAAAACAATATACAAAAACGTATGAGGTGGTGCAGGTAAAGACAACCAACATGGGAAGTTTGTTTAAGCTTACCTATAATATTACATTAAAAAATGCGGAGGAAGAAAAGGCATTGATTGACGCACTTCGGTGCAGAAATGGAAACCTTGAGATTTCCGTATCGAAACAGGAGACAATTATTGGTGAACTATAGGAGGGATGCATATGAAAAGAAAGGTAGTATTGGCATTTTTACTGACTGGAGCACTGGTTCTTTCCGGATGCAGCAAGACAAATAGCAGCAACGAAACATCATCTAGCAGTACGAGCACGGATTCATCAGCACAAGGCATCGATGTCTCAAACATGTTCTCAGACAGAGATAAAGAGAGTGGATATGATGAAGAAAACAGTACAGTGATCAAACTTTCCGATGATAGTACGACATGTGATTCCGATGCGGTCCAGATATCCGGAAACACAGTGACGATCATCGACGAGGGCACTTATATTCTTTCAGGAACGCTGACCGATGGTATGGTGATCGTAGATGCGGAAGATACCGATAAAGTCCAGCTTGTGTTAAATGGAGTGGATATTACAAGTGCAGAATCTGCAGCTATTTATGTCCGTGAGGCAGATAAGGTGTTTATCACGACGGCGAGTGATTCTAAAAATACACTCACGAATGGAGGTACATACACTGCAATTGACGACAACAATATCGACGCTGCGATTTTTTCAAAATCAGATCTGACGTTAAACGGCGCCGGTTCTCTGACAATTACAGCAAAGGCGGGACACGGTGTCGTGTCAAAGGATGACCTTGTACTTACCAGCGGAACATATCAGATTGACGCGGCATCACATGGACTATCCGGAAAAGACAGTGTCCGCATCGCCAGCGGAAGTTATACAATTGTATCCGGAAAAGATGGAATTCATGCGGAAAATGCAGATGACACCAGCCTTGGATTTGTCTATCTGGCAGACGGAACGTTTGATATCACATCTGACGGGGATGGAATCAGCGCAGGAAACTGGCTTCAGGCAGATGGTGGTGTCTACACGGTCAAAGCAGGAGGCGGCAGCGAAAATGTCCAGAAAAGTGACGGAGAATGGCAGTTTGGACCCGGACAGCAGACAGAGAGTACCGATACGACAGAGGAAGATACTGTCAGCATGAAAGCAATCAAGGCGGCAGGAGAATTGATTCTGAAAGGCGGAAAGTATTCTTTGGACAGCGCAGATGACACGATTCATTCCAATGCAAATGTCACAATCAGTGATGGGGAATTTACACTTGCTTCCGGTGATGACGGAATTCATGCAGATTCAGCGACAACCATTTCTGGAGGAACTATTGATATTACAGAAAGTTATGAGGGAATTGAAGGACTCAGCATTGATATTACAGGCGGTGATATTACTGTGACGGCAAGTGATGATGGATTGAATGCGGCAGGCGGCAATGACAGCAGTGGATTTGAAGGGCCTGGAGGAGATCAGTTTGCGGCAGAAGATGGTGCGTATATTCAAATATCCGGAGGTACGCTAAAAGTAAATGCCAGTGGTGATGGAATTGATTCTAATGGGGACATTACCGTTTCAGGCGGTGAAACTTATGTGTCAGGTCCGACAAATGATGGAAACAGTGCGTTGGATTACAACGGAACAGGAACAGTCACAGGAGGAATCTTTATTGCTGCCGGTTCATCCGGAATGGCGGAGAATTTCGGAGATTCTTCTACACAGGGAGTCATGATGGTCACAGTGGATTCTCAGGCAGCAGGAAGTGCGGTTTCTCTTTCGGACAGCAGCGGAAATGAACTTGTGTCATGGACTCCGGACAAAGAATACACTTCTGTTATCATCAGCTGTCCGGAAATTACAACAGGACAGGAGTATACGTTGACAACAGGAAGCGATACGACACAGATCACGATGGACAGTATTGTTTATGGTTCAGGAAGCGGAATGGGCGGAAATCCAGGAAATGGCGGAGGCCCGGGAAACGGTGGAGATATGGGACAGAAACCAGATGACGGCAATGGAATGGGCAAAGGCCCGGGAGATGGCGGAAACATGGGAACGCCTCCGGAAAAGAGTTAACAATTATAATAAAGAAGGAAGGTGATAGAAATGCAAAACAGACGAGTTGCTTTGATACCGGCTTATCAGCCAAATTCGGATATGGCACAGCTGGTGCAGGAGATCAAAGATACGGGATTTCAAATTGTTGTGGTAGACGATGGAAGTTCACCCGAAAAGGAGGAAGTGTTTCGAATGGCTGCGAAAAATGCAGTCATTCTCAAACATAATGAAAACCGGGGAAAAGGACGGGCATTGAAGACCGGACTGGATTATATTTATTCGAAGTTTTCGGCAGACTGTGTTGTAGTTACAGTAGATGCAGATGGTCAACACAAGCCAAATGATGTGGAAAGAGTCTGCAAAGAAGCAGAAAATCATGCAGGCTGTTTGATACTTGGAAGCAGAAAAATGAAAGGCGATATTCCACTGCGGTGCAGATTCGGCAACACAGTGACTCGTCTGGTCTATCAGCTTTTTACAAAAATTCGGGTATATGACACACAGACAGGACTTCGAGCTTTTGAAGGAGCACTGATTCCAAAGTTTTTGGGAATCGTGGGAGAACGCTATGAATATGAAATGAATGTGCTGTTAGAATGCTCAGGATGCCATATTCCAATCAAAGAGGTCTCGATTGAGACAGTGTATTTAGATAATAATTCGTCTTCCCATTTTGATACACTAAAAGATTCTTATCGCATCTACAAGGAAATTCTGAAATTCTCAGCGGCGTCGTTTGGAAGCTTTTTGATTGATTACGGAATGTACAGCCTGTTGACTGCGATAACAGCGACCGGATTTGCAAATGGTGGTGCGGTAGCCTTTTCAAACATAGGGGCAAGAATAGTAAGCGCAGTATTTAATTATATGGTTAATCGCAATATGGTGTTTCAAAGCAAAGAAAATCCGGTAAAATCGGCGCTGAAGTATTTTACACTTGCAGTTGGGATTCTGGTCGGAAACACAATTATGCTGGAGATAGTGGTCAATGCAATCGGAATGAACCATTATGTCGGTAAACTGTGTACCGAATTTATATTTTTCTTTGCAAGCTGGTTTATACAAAGTCATTTTATCTTTCAAAAGAAGGAGGAATAGTATGCATCGATTCAAAAAACATTGGTGGGGAATGATTAGCAGTGTCATTTTGATTGCATTTACCGGATATATGCTCATGGATACATTTCTGCTTACAAAAGTCTATGTCGTTGCCAATGATAAAAAGGAAAACAAAAGTGATAATGATACGGAAAATGAGCAGCAGGAGGCTGTTTCGACAGGGACAACGTACAGTGACGACAACATACAGATTACGCTGTCAGAATATCGGGAAAATGACACCACCGTTTATGTGGCAGATGTTGTGCTCTCCTCACCGGAATATTTGCAGACAGCATTCGCGCAGAGCAGTTATGGGCGAAATGTGACAGAGAAAACATCTGAGATGGCGCAAGATGCGGGCGCGATTTTGGCAATCAACGGAGACTATTATGGAGCACAGGAGAAAGGATATGTGATCCGTGATGGCGTATTGTATCGGGATACGGCAAAAACAGACCAGCAAGATCTGGTAATCTATGAAGATGGGACAATGAAAATTATCTCGGAAGATGAGGTGACGGCAGAAGAATTGCTGGAAGAAGGGGCGAAGGAAGTACTTTCTTTTGGTCCGGCGCTGATCACAGATGGCGAGATTGCAGTGACGGAGTCGGATGAAGTCGGAAAAGCGATGGCGAGCAATCCGAGGACTGCAATTGGAATGATTGATGATTTACATTATGTGTTTGTAGTTTCAGATGGGCGAACAGAAGAAAGTGAGGGATTGTCACTTTTAGAACTGGCACAATTTATGGATTCCCTTGGGGTAAAAACAGCTTATAATCTGGATGGCGGCGGATCTTCCACAATGTACTTTAACGGGGAGGTCATCAATCAACCGACCACAAATGGGAAAAGTATTCAGGAGAGGAGCGTGAGTGACATTGTCTACATCGGCTATTAAAACAGGATTACAATATTTTACGGCAGCTCTGTTGTGCGCTCTGTTTGGAGCGGTCTATGAATTGTTCAGTCACAGTGTATTTTCCTATTATATGTTATACGCATTCATGATTCCTCTGGCGGGCGGAGCATTGTTATTTTTCCTGATGGGGTATTTTCAGTGGAAGATTCCCGGGAAAGTTTCTCGAAGCCTATGGCAGTTTGGAATTGCAGCATTGACTGTTGGCTGTCTGCTGCAGGGTGTTTTGGAAATCTACGGCACGACCAACCGGCTTATGATTGTTTATTGGGTGACAGGAGGAGCATTTCTTATCGGAGGAGCAGCTGCATATTTTACAGGCAGCAGACGGTGTATGGAATAACGGATAAAAAGGAGTGGTATTTTGACCTTAGAAGAATATTATGGTGAAAAACTGCAGATGCTGCGAAACGGGCAGCAATATCTGTCAGATATGATTGCGCAATATCCGGTGGAAAAGACGGCGGACGGGATTCAGCCGATTCTTTATATAAATTCTCGAATCAAAGCGCCGGAAAGCCTGACACTAAAATTGCAGAAAAAAGGACTGCAGGAGGATTGTGATACGGCGCTCACAAAGATACATGATCTTATCGGAATTCGGGTGATCTGTTCTTTCGGGGAAGAGGTATATCGGGTTGCAGAATGGATTTCCAACAGAGATCATGTGGAAGTGATAGAACGTAAAGATTATATTGCCTATCCGAAACCGAATGGTTACCGAAGTCTTCATTTGATTGTAAAGTTTACAGAAAAAGGAATGGAACAGATTACCGCCGAGATACAGCTTCGGACAATTGCCCATGATTTTTGGGCTGTGCTGGAGCACCAGATGAAGTATAAAAAAAGTGTAGAGCATGAGACTGTAATCAAAAGTGAGTTGAAACGATGCGCAGATGAAATCGCATCACTTGACGTGTCCATGCAGACCATTCGGGAGCTTTTACGGGAGTGGGAAAGTCACAAATAATTTTTTGCACTAATTATTTTTTATGCAGTTGCTATAAATGGATATACCTCTGGACTATGCAAATGTTGAAAGAAATGGTAAACTAGGGAGTGTTGATCAAGTGAGCTAATTACATAAAGACTTTATTTTAGGTGATTTTTGCGGACGCGGAAGTAATGATTATTGCTATTTTAAAGGCAATTCGCGTTCTTAAAAATATTAGCTGTGAAGCAATGACTAGACAAGTCATTGCTTCCGTTTTCAATTGAAGGTTAGAGAAGACTAAGGAATATAAGGAGGGAGTAACAAATGAAGTTAAGTGAATTATCAATAGGAAGCACTGCAACCATACTTCGTGTGGGAGGGGCAGGCGCACTGCGCCAGCATTTTTTGGACATGGGGCTGATACAGGGAACGGAGGTCACTGTCGTAAAATATGCACCGATGGGAGATCCGGTGGAATTGCGTATCCACGGTTATGAACTGACGATTCGATTAGCAGATGCAGAAAATATCGAGACTAGTGAGCCTCATAAGCCAAAAACCTCGAAAAAGAAAGTGGCAAAGCCAGAGAAACATCATCCGGGATATGGTGAGGGAGGAAAATTCCATGATAGAAATCACGAAAATCCTCTTTCGGACAGTGAGACACTCACATTTGCCCTTGTAGGAAATCAAAACTGTGGAAAGACCACATTGTTTAACCAGTTAACCGGCGCCAAACAACATGTCGGAAATTTTCCGGGTGTGACGGTGGATCGAAAAGATGGCGTAATCAAAGGACATGACAATACACTGATCACAGACTTGCCGGGAATTTACTCTATGTCTCCATATAGCAGCGAGGAGATTGTGACAAGAGAGTTTGTCATCCATGAGAAGCCAAAGGGAATCATCAATATTGTAGATGCAACGAATATCGAGCGAAATCTTTATCTGACCATGCAGCTTTTAGAGCTGGGGATCCCAATGGTTGTCGCCTTGAACATGATGGATGAGCTGCGGGAAAATGATGGATCTGTACTTGTCAATGAGATGGAGGAAGAGCTGGGAGTTCCGGTTATCCCGATTTCAGCAGCAAAAGGAGAAGGAATCGAAGAACTGATTCGGCACGCAATTCATGTGGCGAAATATCAGGAACAGCCTTTGGAGACCGACTTTTGTAAGCGGGAGGAAGGTATCCACAGAGGAATCCATGCGGTCATGCATCTGATTGAAGATCATGCGGAAAAAGTGAGGATTCCGGTGCGCTTTGCGGCGAGCAAGGTGATGGAAGGTGACGCGAAAATTTTAGAACAGCTGAAGCTTACAGTGAATGAGCAGCATCTTTTGGAAGAGATTGCAAAACAGACAGAGGAAGAGACCGGCATGGACCGTGCGGCCGCGGTTGCCCAGATGCGTTTTGATTATATCGAGGATATCTGCAGCGAGACTGTCATCAAACCCAAGGAAAGCAAGGAGAGGGTAAGAAGCAGAAAAGCAGATGAGTTCCTGACCGGGAAATATACAGGAATTCCGGCATTTATCGGAATCATGGGAGTTGTGTTCTGGCTCACGTTCAATGTGATCGGCGCGTTTTTACAGGGGGTTTTAGAATCTGGAATCACAGCTTTGACAGATCTGGCGGACAAGGCGATGCAGGCGGCAAATGTCAACAGTGTGGTACATTCTCTTGTGATCGACGGAATTTTTAGCGGTGTCGGTGGAGTCTTAAGCTTCCTGCCGATCATTGTGACACTCTTTTTCTTCTTATCAATTTTGGAGGATAGTGGCTATATGGCACGTGTAGCATTTATCATGGATAAATTACTTCGAAAACTTGGACTTTCCGGAAGAAGTATTGTGCCGATGCTGATTGGATTCGGGTGTACGGTCCCGGGTGTTATGGCGAGCCGTACATTGCCATCAGAGCGAGACCGTAAAATGACGATTCTGCTGACGCCGTTTATGAGCTGTACGGCAAAGCTTCCAATCTATGCATTTTTTACTGCAGCATTTTTCCCAAAGCATGGAGCTTTGGTGATGATTGCACTGTATGTGTTCGGAATTGTGATGGGAATCGTTATGGCGCTGATTTTCAAAAAGACAGCGTTTAAAGGAGAGGCAGTGCCGTTCGTCATGGAACTTCCAAACTATCGTATGCCGGGAGCAAAGAATGTGGGACATTTGTTATGGGATAAGGCAAAAGACTTCTTGCAGAGAGCATTTACGGTTATCTTCATTGCGACGATCGTCATCTGGTTTTTGCAGAACTTTGATACAGGGCTGAACATGGTATCCGATTCACAACATAGTATTCTGGCTCTTGTCGCAGGAGTACTTGCTCCAATCTTTATTCCGGTTGGATTTGGAGACTGGAGAATCGTGACAGCGTTGATCTCAGGATTTCTCGCTAAAGAAAGCGTGGTCTCATCGCTTACGGTGTTGTTTGGAAGCACAGCGACTTTGCAGGAAAGCCTGACGACAGTCGGCGCAGCTGCACTCTTAGTATTCTGCCTGCTTTATACACCGTGCGTTGCCGCAATCGCATCTGTAAAACGCGAACTTGGCGGGAAATGGGCGGTGGCTATGGTCATCGGACAATGCGTAATCGCATGGATCATGGCGTTTGTGGTATATCACATTGGAATGCTGTTTTAGGGGAAAAAGTAACTGATTATTGAGGGGGCTTTCTTTTCAGTTTTATATTATAGAAAGCGGAGGAGATGAGAGAGTTGGGTAAGAAACAAAAGATTGATAGAAGTCATTATTTATTTGACAACAAAGCATTAACAGCATTGATCATTCCACTTATTGTCGAACAATTGCTCGCAGTGCTTGTCGGGATGGCAGACTCTATTATGGTGGCAAATGTAGGAGAGGCGGCGGTATCAGGAGTATCCTTGGTGGATAACATTATGGTACTGTTGATTAATATTTTTGCGGCACTCGCTACAGGAGGCGCCGTTGTTGCAGGACAGTATCTGGGACAAAAACGAGAAAAAGATGCCTGTATAGCGGCAAACCAGTTGATATGGTTTATTTTTCTTTGCTCGGTAGGAATTACGGCAATTGTCTATCTCGGACGAAATTTTATTCTGCATAGTGTGTTTGGAGCCATTGATGCGGATGTCATGAGCAGTGCGAACACGTACCTGATGATTGTGACGGCATCCATACCGTTTATTGCACTGTATAATGGTGGCGCGGCGATTTTCCGAGCGATGGGAAATTCCAAGGTATCTATGCAGGTGTCCATTGTAATGAATGTGATTAATGTTGCAGGAAACGCCATTTTAATCTATGGATTTCACAGAGGGACAGAAGGCGTTGCAATACCTACCTTGGTATCCAGAATGGTGGCGGCAATACTGATTTTGGGATTATTGTGTAATCAGACGAGAGTACTCCATCTAGAGAAAACACTACGTTATCACCTGAATGGCTCTATGGTAAAACGAATTTTAAATATCGGTGTTCCAAACGGTTTGGAGAACAGCATGTTCCAGCTTGGGAAAATATTAGTGTTAAGCCTTGTGTCCACATTCGGCACATCGGCAATTGCGGCGAATGCAGTGTCAAATGCAGTGGCGTTATTTCAGATACTTCCGGGGATGGCGATTTCCCTTGCCGTTACTACGGTTATTTCCAGATGTGTCGGTGCAGGTGACTATGAGCAGGCCAAATATTACACAAGAAAACTTTTGAAAATTACTTATTGCTGTATGGCGGTCACCGTCGCGCTTATATTCGCAGTCCTTCCCCTTATTATGAAGGTGTATAACCTGTCGGCAGGGACATCAGCAGAGTCAGAGAAAATTCTACTATTTCACGGTTGTTCGGCAATTTTAGTGTGGCCGATTGCATTTAATCTTCCGGCGGTGTTTCGAGCATCTGGAGATGTGCGTTACAGTATGATTACCTCCATCGTATCGATGTGGATTTTCCGAATTGCATTTAGTTATATACTTGGGAAATACATGGGCATTGGTGTGTTCGGTGTATGGATTGCAATGATCATTGACTGGTGTTTCCGTGCAATTTTGTTTGTGTATCGTTATTTTAGCGGGAAATGGCAGGGCAGAAGTGCAGTATAGAAAGAATTAACCGATAAGGACTTGTAAATCAAACAAAGCTCTTATATAATAAATCTATTCATTAAAAAGTAGGAGGATATTTTTGTGAAGAACGAAACGGTCATCGTCCTTGACTTTGGGGGACAATACAATCAATTAATTGCAAGACGTGTCAGAGAATGTAATGTATATTGCGAAATATATTCTTACAAGAAAAATCTGGAAGAAATTAAAGCGATGAATCCAAAAGGAATCATTTTGACAGGCGGACCTAACAGTGCGTATGAGGCGGATTCACCGACATACGACAAAGAATTGTTCGAGCTTGGAATACCAGTGCTTGGAATCTGTTATGGTTCCCAGCTGATGATGCATCTATTGGGCGGAACGGTAGAGAAGGCTCTGGTTCGCGAGTATGGAAAGATTGAAGTGACAGTGGATACAACATCCCAATTGTTTACAGATATTTCCGAGAAGACAATCTGCTGGATGAGTCATAACGACTATATTTCAAAAGCGGCACCGGGATTTGATATCATTGCGCACACGGTAGACTGTCCGGTGGCAGCAGTACAGAACGTAGAGAAAAAATTATATGCAACCCAATTCCATCCGGAAGTACTTCATACACAGGAAGGAAAGAAGATGCTTTCTAACTTCGTATATAATGTATGTGGCTGCTCAGGTGACTGGAAGATGGATTCTTTCGTGGAAAACTCAATCAAAGCAATCCGCGAGAAAGTAGGAGACGGAAAAGTGCTCTGCGCACTGTCTGGCGGTGTGGATTCCTCTGTGGCAGCAGTTATGCTTTCAAAGGCAGTCGGATCACAGCTTACCTGTGTGTTCGTAGATCACGGACTTCTCCGTAAAAATGAAGGAGATGAAGTAGAGGCGATTTTCGGACCGGAAGGAAACTACGAGTTGAACTTCATCCGCGTCAATGCACAGGAGCGTTTTTATGCAAAATTAAAAGGCGTGGAAGATCCGGAAGCAAAACGTAAAATCATCGGAGAAGAGTTCATTCGTGTATTTGAAGAAGAGGCGAAAAAAATCGGAGCAGTAGATTTCCTTGTACAGGGAACGATTTATCCGGATATCGTAGAGAGCGGACTTGGCGGTGAATCAGCAGTCATCAAATCTCACCACAACGTAGGTGGACTTCCTGAATACGTAGATTTCAAAGAGATCATCGAACCACTTCGCGATCTGTTCAAAGACGAAGTGCGTAAAGCCGGATTGGAACTTGGAATTCCGGAATACCTTGTATTCAGACAACCATTCCCAGGACCTGGACTCGGTGTTCGTATCATTGGAGAAGTCAATGCAGAGAAAGTGAAGATCGTACAAGACGCAGATGCGATCTACCGTGAGGAGCTGGAAAAAGCAGGCGTGGCAAAAGATATTGGACAATATTTTGCAGCGTTGACAAACATGCGCTCTGTAGGCTGTATGGGTGATGAGAGAACATACGATTACGCAGTTGCGCTTAGAGCGGTTACAACTGTGGACTTTATGACAGCGGAATCAGCAGAGATTCCTTGGGAAGTGCTTGGAAAAGTTATGAACCGAATTGTGAATGAAGTGGATCATGTGAATCGAGTACTGTATGATATTACAAGTAAGCCACCAGGAACGATAGAGTTTGAATAAGTTGGAGCAGAGCTTCAAAGCCTTTATTTTCAAGGGTTTTGAGGCTCTTTTCTTTTAGGATTGCATTTTGATTGCATTTTTTTATTCAACTGCTCTGTGATAGATTGCTGTATGCTGATTGCTGGTGTAATCGGCAACACTGGTTGTTGCTGGAGTATAAGTGAGAACGCCAGTTAATTTTTTGGCAACTTCCACGTTGGTGTTGGGATATAAATGTCCGTAGGTTCCCAACGTGGTCTGTATCTTTTCATGCCCTAGACGTTCTTTAATCAATAAAGGATTTTCTCCCATACTGATGAGCAGAGAAGCATGGGAATGTCTGAGTGCATGAATTTTGATACGGTGTACGCCTGCCAATCCAGCAAGTTTTTCTAATGCCCGTGGGAGGGTGTGCTTACTGGTGGGAATCCCATTATAGCTTAGTACAAGGTCACAGTCCTTTAAAACCTTTTGCTGTACTTCCTGCCATGCTTTTAATTCTTTAATGGTATCTGTGTCAATATAGATAGTGCGAATACTGGCTTGTGTCTTTGGTTCCACAAATTTGTATTCGTCCATTGTTTTATAGTACAGCGTTTTCGTTATACTTAAAAGTCCGGTTTCAAAGTTGATGTCCGACCATTGCAGGGCTGCGGCTTCTCCGATTCTCATTCCAGTCATAAACAGGAGCCAGTATGAAATGAAAAGGTAATGTTCATAATAATCGCCCTTGTAGAGTAGGGAAATTACCTTTTGAAATTCATCCAGTGTCCAAAAATCCACTTTTGTTTTCTTGCTCTTGATGTTTCCTATCATTCGTGACGGATTTTTCTTTGCAAGACCGAGAACAACTGCTCTGTCAAAGGCGATGGAGAGCATACCCTGTACAATACGGATATAGTTTGGACTAAATTCTTTTGCAAGTTCAAGCTGCCAGTTCTGGACGTTAATGGGTTCTATCTCATCCACCGTCATTTTATAAAAGTATGAAAAATGTTTCTGGATGGTAGAACGGCGGTTCAGATAGGTACTTTCCTTTACCTGCGTTTTATACCAAGGCAGATAAGTTTCTTCAATGAACTGCTGAAAGGATAGTTGCTGTTTCTTTTCTGTCAATTCCTCTGTGGATGTAAGCATAAGCTTTGAATATGCTTCTCTGGCTTCCTTTTTTGTCTTGAATCCGCTTTTGTATTTCTGAATCTGTTTTCCGGTAATCGGGTGGAAACCTAAGTTTGCTCTAAAATAATAAGTTCCGTTTTCTGCTTTCTTAATAGGGTCTTTTGCCATGATTTCACTCCTTACATAAATGTGCAAGAAGTACAATCAGTTTGATTTATCAGTAAAAGTAATCCCTAGCAATTCTTCCACAGCTTCTCTGGGAACCCTGTCCAGTTTGCGTGACTGATAGTAGGTATGCCCTTTTGAAATCATAAGTTTTTTTGCTTCTCTTATGATGTCTGCTGCGAATGAAGTCCCATAACCCAGTTCTATTAAGTCTTTTTTTGTTACTGTAATCATGTTCCTCCTTTCCATAGACCAGATATGGAACCCTCAATATCTGTCTATATTATATCAGATTTTATGGCAAAAGTAATATTAAGATTGTATTTCCTGCAAATAGTTATTTGATTTTGAATGAAAAATTCTAATTCAAAATGGTATCTAAGCAAGCCGAACAGCTTTCGCTAAAGCTCATGGGAATCTCACCCCTGCATGGTTCTCATCCAGCCGTACCCTTTGCCAGCGGTGCTACATCATCACACGGACTAAGGCTGTACGGAAGTATCATTATCACAATAGAAAGGTCATGGCGGCAGCTCTGCGGTAAGCTGCTTATGGAACGCTGGCAGGAATCGCTATCCGGTATCATCCCTCCTTTGGTGGGTTACGGCGTGCCAGCCCAACGGCTCTCTTTCCATCGAAACGTATTCGGCTGCTTTATGCTGCGTTGATTAGACGCTTTCTTTTTCAAGGAACAATCCGGCTTTGTCAGCCTGTTAAAATGCACTGGTGATAATGCACTTTAATAGACTGGCAAGCTCTGTCTGGGAAGCATGGGCTTGTCCACGCTTCCACAGGCAAGCGTTATTTTTATTTTGGTTCCCTGATTTCAAAAGATAAAATCTTTGCAATCAGACGTGTTTCCATCCGGCGGCGTAGGGTTTCATCTACAACCATGTGGGTATTCCCATATTCGTCTTTCATGGGACGCATGGAACGGCTGGCAATAAAACCGCTATAATGGCGTACAATCTGGTTGATTGCTTCAATATCACCGTCCGCAGCCCTTACAATCACAGGAAACGGAATCATAGGGTGTTTTGCTGTCATGCTTCTTCCTCCATAAATTTTTTGATAAATTCCAGTCCGGCGTGTCTTCTTCTCTGTATGGTAGAACGGTTGACTTCCAGAATTTTTGAAATCTCCGTATCGTCAAAGCCAAGAAAATAATATCTCAGGATAACGTCACGTTTCTTTCCATCCAGATTTTCTAATGCTTCTGCTAATAGGCTGTTTTCAATGCGGACAGTAAATCCATCCATTTCAAAAGTATGGAAGAGGGATGGATAGGTGTCTTCGGAAGAAAACAGATTGACGGTGTAATCGTCCATATCACAGAACAAGGTTTCCCGTTTACACTGTCTGGACAACGCTTTGAAATAGTCTTTGCGTTCATCCTCCATAGCGACTTTACAGATATAATCAAACTGGTTCTCTATGGTTGTCTGAAATTCAGATGGCTTCATCATTGCTCACCCCCTTTCCAGCCTTGAAAGGGAGCGAGTTGATAGGAATTTCTGCTTCTTTCCCCCTTTTCGCTCTTAGTCCCGACAGGACAGGGGGTGCAGTTGCGTTTTGAGAAGAAAAATTTAAACCCTTTTTCTTCCAACTAAAAAAGCACGCAAACAGACGATATTTCTGCTTGTGTGCTTCAATAGTTCTTGCTATGTATTCTGAAAAACCATATTGAGGGTCAGACTTTTCTAGTGTAGGTGGATGGCTTTTTTTAACGGTTTACCGAATGTAGATATATTTAAGAAAATATTTTGCATAGCGGCTTCCTCCTGTAAGCCGCTGTCTGTATAAAGTAGTAGACTTTAAAAATCATCTATATTTCATGCAAAAAAAGACGGCGGCTTTTGTTAAACCGTCGTCTGGAAAAGATGATGTGATTTTTGACGCAGGGAAAGTATGCTGCCAAATAACGGTTTTTTTTATTTCCGTTTCGGCAGCATAGTTTTATCTTTGATACGCATAATAGGAACTGTACAACTATGTAATACGTTTTTCTATACCTGTCACTATTACAACAGGAACAGTAAAATGTATAGAGGTGGTGTACTATGCGTAAAAAAGAAGACAGATATGATTTTAGGGCGTTAGGGCTTGCTATAAAAGAAGCCCGTAAAAAACAGGGGTTGACCCGTGAACAGGTGGGAGCAATGATTGAGATTGACCCACGCTATTTAACCAACATTGAGAATAAAGGGCAGCACCCCAGTTTACAGGTGCTTTACGACCTTGTATCTCTGCTGAATGTATCAGTGGATGAGTTTTTTCTATCCTCTGATAATCTGGTAAAAAGCAGCAGACGAAGACAGCTTGAAAGCAAAATTGACAATTTTACAGACGCAGACCTTGTTATCATGGAAAGCGTTGCGGATGGTATTGTCAAATACAAGGAAATGGAAGATAAATAACTTCTATTGCCTACCAGAATAGGACTGAAACTAAAATGAGCCGATAGTCTATAAGTTTCAATAACTTATAAATTATCGGCTCTGCGTCTAAGCGTCTGGCTCTTTGATAATTGATACATTGAGTTTGCGTATATTGATTAAAGTTTCTTTTTTACATTTAGGACAATATAGAGGGAAATTTTTCATAATGGTGTCTTCTCTAATTTTTAACCGTGTTTTATTTTGACAAATAGGACAAATAACCCACTCCATCATATTCATTCTGAGCCTCTGCAAAAAATTTGTATTGCTTCATTAAAAAAAGCAGCAAGATTTCCACTACTAAATCTATTTATAAAATTGGTAAATCTTTCATCTGTAATATAGAGAACTCCCAAGTTGGATAAAATTTGTTTATTACATTCATAAAAGTGTTCCGAAATATATTGTTGCCATTCATGTACTATTGCTTGTACTTCTGGACTTTCCGCAGGACTATTTTCATACATAGCTAGTTTTTCAAAAATATTGCGAGCCATTGAATAAAAAGATTCTATTTCTTTCTCTTGTATTTGCTTTGAATGGGAAGAAAACATAGTTTTGTATTCTCTGAAACTTTCAGTATTTCCCCATTGTTCTAATACTTCTTCTTGAAATTGTGATTGTAACTCAAGTATTTTTGCATTTGAAAATGCAGAAAATTTAATTTCTTTATTTCCGTTGATTGTGTCTTTTACAAGTGAAATCAAAGCTTCTATCCGTTCTTTCTGAGCTTCCAAAATCAGTACATGACGCTCTAATGCTTCTGAACGAACATAATGAGGTGAATCTAGCAGTTCCTTAATTTCTTTTAGGGCGAATCCAACTTCTCTAAAAAACAAAATTTCCTGAAGCCTAGTTAAATCGTCGTCTGTATACTGACGGTATTTTGCTTCGGTTATAATAGATGGTTTTAATAAACCAATTTCATCATAATAATGTAGTGTTCGAGCAGTAATACCCGTTAATTTAACAACTTCATGGACTGTTTTAGCTTTTTTATTCATTCCAAAAATCCTCCGTAGCATCTAAAATTTCTTTTGCAGGTAATAGAGTTGCTTCAACAATAGTTTTCCCGGTCTTTTGTAAGTAGTGTTTAATCAAATGATAGCCACACGCATATCCGGCACAATAAGGTAATCCAACCTGAGGATAGTTTTGTAATGCGGCCATTTCATCACCATAAAGGTACGCATTGAGATTTTCTAATCCTTGAACATTTAAACCGTCCTGAATAATAGGTTTAATATATTCATTTAAGGTTTCTATATCAGTTTTTGTTACCCAAGGACCTGCTTTATCTTCACCATACAGAAATGTTGCAAAGTTTTCTGCCAATCCCTCATTGACTATCATTTCACCAAGAGTAATATCATTCTTCCATTTAACAAACTGAAATCGTATGTTGTGATTAGTTTCATGTGCTAATGCTACATGAAGATGTGATAAAGTGTATTCATTAGGTAGTAACCAAGAAAAAATATATCCTGGAATACCACCATCACCGCAGTAACCATCATTTAAAATAATGTAAGGATTCTTAGCATTTGCAAGTAAAATTGTAAACGCATATTCTTTAACGGGTAGATTAACACCGTGTTCAACAAAGCAATTCAACGACTGCTGAATGGATAACTCACATTTTTCCCAGAGTGTATTATCAGAAATTAGCTTAATATTATTTTGTTGCTTTTGGTCAACAGCGGTTGGGGCGATATGCCCAAGCATTTCGCTTGCCATAATTACATCATATCCATTAGGCGTTAGAGCTTTCATAGGAACACTATAACAAGCCCACTTTTTTTCAAAAGGCTTCATAAGTTCATATCTATAAATGTCATTTTTTTTGTCTAAAGGTGCATTCATAATTTTTGAATAAACTTTGTCAGAACGGATAGCGGATATTTTCATAATTCTAGTTCCTCCTTTTGATTTTATCATATACTATGACGTAACGTTAAAGTCAATAGGCAAATTAAAAATTATCACAGATGTAAGAAAAATAATTAAATGTATTAGTAGACAAAGGAAATAGAGGATAAACAACATAAATTAACTTGCTTGTCGAAGCAGAAATTGTTGTTTGAAATATTGATGGAAAAGTAAATAAAAATTGCAATAGGCAGATGGCAAAAAGTCACCTGCCCATTGCACACAAAACTATTTCACAATCTTCCAGTTTTCCCCGTTCTTTTCCAGCACAAGGTCAAACTGCGATACCTGTGTTGTCATGGTCTGGTTATCCAGATATTTCACTGCAAGGGAAGCTGTCACCTGATTTCCGTTTCGGTTGTAGACCGGATTTACCAGTTCTGAGAAAATATACTCTTTTCCCACAGGTTTCAGCACGCCCTCATTCACATAATAGGTCAGTTCTTTTGCGGTTGCCGTAGGGTACAGCTTGAAAAAGGTAGTGAGAAATTCGTTGATTTCCTCCGTAGTGATGGAATCCACCGTACCGTCACTTTGTACCGCTTTTGGGGTGTAGCCGGATTTTACGGGAACGCTGGTGATGGTTGGGTTCTGAATAATCGTCAGGTTTCCAGAGCCGTCCACATAGACCGTTACCTGATAGGCGGAACGGACGGTTTTACTGGATTCTCCCTCTGTGATACGCTGTTCCACCGTATAGGTTACTTGATAATGCTGCTCCTTTTCTTCTGTGATTTCCCATATCTGAAAATCGGTCAGGGCAGACGATACGGGGATGTCCTTTCGGACAGTATCTACATTCAGGGCTTGCAGTTCTCCGGTGAGATACCCTTTTAAAGCGTTTGTCCGGTTGTCAATGGAAGCGGCGGACTGTTCCCATGAATAGTAGACTTCTGCGAAATTCTCCACAAAATTCTCTATCTTGTGGGTGTCGAGGATGGTTTCCTCAATTACTTTGGTTTCATGGACAGTATGAATGTCTATTGCCGTGAAATTCTTATAGACGGCAAACAGGAAGCTCACTGCCAGCAGCACCCACAGGGCAATCACGGTTTTTTTATGGGTATTGACTTTGTAGACTTTCAGTTTCTTTTCTTTCTGCTTTTTCTGGTTATCCTCTTTTCTAATCTGAATCATATCGGTTCATCCTTTCTTATTGTTTGATTCGTCCGGCTCCGGCAAGGTGCTGTTGCCAGTAGGAGCCTGTCAGGTCTGCGTAACCAATGGGATTTCCGGCATGGTACATCCGGTTATTTCCCACATATAGCCCCACATGGGTGATGTAGGTTCCGGCGTTGTAGGTGGAGTGGAAAAAGACCAAATCCCCTGCTTTTGCTTCGGACAGGGGGATGTGCTGCGTCATATTGTACTGTTCCTGTGCTGTCCGTGGCAGGGCGATTCCTGCCTTGCCATAGCACCACTGCACCAGTCCCGAACAGTCAAAGGAAGTGGAGGGGGAATCGCCCCCGTACACATACGTCCATCCCTCATACTTTAAGGCTTCGTCCATGATAGCCTGTACCGTTTCATCATCAAACTGTGCCACGGTCAGGTATTGTGATACCAAGAGGACATAGAACATATTTCCGTAGGAATACCGCCAGCCCCCATTTTTCTCTACCGCAACAGGGTTGGTGTAGGTGACTTTCTTTCCGCCGGATTTGTCCCTTGCGAAGCTCTCTGCCAGTTCAAAGGTGTACTTTTTCCCGTGTCCTGCCACATAGTCTAGGAAACCGCCGCCGTAGTTGTAGGACTGAATCACACTGTTTAAGTCACAGCCCTTTGTTTCTGCCGCTGCGAGCAGTTCCGAGAAATATTTGCAGCCTTGTTTGATGGATTCCTCTGTACTAAGGGAGTTCGGGGGAAGCCCCAGAGATTCCGAGGACTGCATAACGTCTTCCAGCGTGCCGCCGGATTCTACCTGAATGATGGCGAGCAGCACATTTAAGTATTCTTCTATGCCATATTCCCTTGCATACTTTTCCAGCATAGGTTTATGGGCGAGGACTTCCTGTGATACGCTCACGCCCCCATAGATAAGGTTTCCGCCGCTTCCGCCGTCTTCCTCATCCGAGAAGACAATCACCACCAAAAGGAGCAGGGAGAACATCATCACGAACACGCCGGAACAGGCAAAGAAAAGGTGTCTTAACTTCATGGTTTCTCCCCTTTCTTCTGTTTGGCAGCCGCTGTTACCGTTTTTGTCCACTCCTTTCTGGCGGTGGTACGCCGGATGGTAAAGTTCGATTCTTTTACCGCAGGGGCAGCCCGTTTTCTTTCCGGTATCACAGGAGCCGTATTTGTCTTTTGTCTTTCCTCTGGTTTGTCTGGGGAAGCCGGAGGGACTATCTGGCGTTCTGCCCTTACAGACGGTATCTGTTCATGGTGGATGGAAGCTGCCTTTACCACTGGAACCGAAGCCCGTTCTGCCACAGTTCCCCCATAAGGAACCTGTCTCCGTTCCCTGATGGATGGGGAAACTGGCTGCATGGCTGGTTTTCCTGTATGAGTGGTATCTGCATGATGTCGGAAATCTTCCGGCTGCTTTGCAGTAACAGGGCGTTCATGGACGGGAGCCGCCCCTTTGGGAGATTCGGAAGCTGTCTGTTGCGGCTGTTTTGCCTGTTCCAGTTCCGCCCTGCGTTCTGCAATGGTCTGTCTGCGGCTTTCTGTCTGTGCGTTCCGCTGTTCGGCTCTGGCAGTTCGGGTCTGGGTCACGCTGGAAGTAAAATCCCGTACTCCCTCTGATACCTGTGTTTTCCCGTGATAAAGGGCGTACTTTGCATTGACAGGCAAATCCTTTGCCTGCTCCCGAAGCTGTCCGGCAGTATCGGCTATCTTATCTTTGGTATCTACCACCGCACCTACCGCAGAGCCAGCCCGTTTCCATGCGGATTCCTTTTCCGGTGCTGCCTGCCCGTCTGGTCTGCTGTGGTCTGCCTGCGTCCGTTTGGAAGAACCGGAGCTGGAAGCAGTTCTCTGGTCTGAGCCAGCCTGTTTTCCTGCATGGTAGGCAGCCGTTCCAGCCCCAAGAGCCGCCACAGAACGTCCAAACTTATGCTGTAAACGGTGCATATGGGCGTGCATGAGCATACGGGGTCTTCGCATGATACGGCTCCCCATGCTTTGAGAATCCCCACTCTGTAAGGAGAACATCCCCATCAAATCCCCCAGCTTGAAATAAATTCCGGCAAAGGTCACTATCTGCAAGAACGCCGTCAGGAAGAACGGATATTCCCCAGACAGGTTGTAGAGCATGGTGGAAATGCTGAATGCTACCGTGATAATCAGGGTGATTCCGGCTCTGGTAAGGATGGTGTTGAACAGTTTCGTAATGGCACGTTTGGACATCCCCTCAAAAGAGGGAACCATGCTAAGGAGGAAGCTCACAGGCAGGAACATGGCGTAGATGATAAAAAGCACCTGTGAGAAAATCATTATCCCAGTAAGCAGGAATACAAAAATGGAGATACCGATATTGAACATGAACAGGAAGAAGACGGTTCCCAAGCGGTTGATGGTCTTTGTGATGGTAAGGTTGGTGTTTTCCCTGTCTTCGATTTCCTCCACTACGATTTCTTCCCTGTCCTGCCCGTTGTTTTCGTTTGGGCTGGTTGAGAGCAGGCTTTCCACACGGTCAGCCCCAATGCTTTCCACATCCGAGTTGCCGTATTGTAGCAGGAGCCACGGCTGCTTGACCTGTATGGAAAACAGGCTGTCCCGTATCAAATCCACGCTGTCTTTTCCTTGACTTTCCGAGTTCGGCAGCACAATCTTTGTACCAAGGGTCAGGCTGGCGTTGCTGATGTCTGCGGAAAATTCATTGATTTTCCCGATATAATCAGGAGCATAAGCGATAAAGGCAGCGGACAGCACGAACACCACCACGAAATTCACAACGGCATGGATGGCTTTTGTGGTTTCCCGTTTGATAAGCCCTGTGTAGGCAACGTAAAGTCCCACCACCAGAATGAGAATCAGCAGGAACCCGATATAAAATCCCTCCGAGGACAAGCCGCCCGTGGTAACGCCTGCCAAAGTCTGCATATTTTTCCCAATGGAATCCGCCGTAGAGGAAATGAAGTCCAGTGAGTAGGCTTCCTGAATCAGATACCCCGTAGCGTTGGAAAGGTACAGGCTGATTGTCCAAATAAAATTTGTGATGGCATACAGCCCGTACATCACCTGTTTTCCGATGCCGTCCAGCCAGTTCCACGGGAGCCAGTCCCATCCGCTGTCTACATAAAAATCAAGCTGGTAGTTGTCCAGAGGGTATTTGCTGTATTCGTTGGCAGCGTCCACCGTATCATCCACCAGTCCGGCAGCGTGGGCGGCTGTGCCGAAGACTGCCAGCAGCAGGAAGATGAGCAGGAGTGCCAGAAGCACCCTGCCAATCACTTTTCCTGCCATGCTCCCGATTTTTTTCAGGGAGGTTTTTCCCTTTATCCGGCAAGGGACAAGGGCTGTCCCCTGCTGGATGGGCTTTCTTATCTTCATTCCTCCACCTCTTTTCTAACAGGCGGTCTGGTGTCAAAGGCATGGAACAGGTCTTCAAAGATAGGGTGGAACTGTATCACGCCCACACGCCCGTACAAATCGCTGATAAGGCACTGCCCGTTTTCCAAGTCACGGAGCCGCTTCTGGTTGTTTTCATCTTCAGAATCCACCCCGAAAAAGGCGAGGGTCTTCTTGATTTCGTTGATGTCCGTAGAACGGAACGCAAATTTCAAGCCCAGATTGTTTTTCAGCTTTTCATCCAGCAAATCGTCCGTGTTCTGGGTGACAAAGTAAACGCCTGCGTTCATGGCACGTCCGGCACGAACCAGCTTCATAGAGAGGGTCTTGCCTTGTGCCACCTGTAAGAAGCTCCATGCTTCATCCAAATCCACAATCTTAAACACGCTGCGGTCGGTGTGGATGAAGTCGAGGGCAAAGGTGCTGATTACAATGAGCATTGCCACGGAAAGCAATTCCATTGTGGTGTATTCTTCAAACGAGGTTTCTTTATCCGGCAGCACCAAATCCGCCACCTGAATGATGTTGAGCTGCTTTTCAAGGCTGATGGACTGTGTGACATCCCCATCCGAAAAGAGCAGGTGTGCAAAGTCATAGTCCGTAAAGGATTCGATATGGTCTGCTATGCTGGTGCTGATGGTGGTTCCCTCCGCCCGAAGTTCCTCAATCACCTTGAAAAGCCCACGTTCCTCACTGTTTGTCACCGCACGGATGGCTTTCCGAAGAACAGGGAACTTCTCCCCGTCACGGCTGGAAATGCCCGTTAAAAAGGTCAGGATGTCGATTGCCAGTGATTCGGAATCCTTTGGGTTTTCCATAATCACATACGGGTCGAGTAACCCCCTGTTCTGTTCCTCCGAGGTCAGGTTTACGATATTGATTTCATGGGCAATTTCCGGCAGGGTTTCTTTCCAGCGTCCCCGTTCCGCTTTCGGGTCAACAATGAGTGCCTGTGCCCCAAATAATACACAGTAGTAGACAATCATGTTGTTGCTGAATGATTTTCCACCGCCGAGGGAGCCGACAAAAGCGGCAGCAAGGGCGTTGGTGACAGAGCCTTTTACCCCTTGACTGGCAAGGGCAGGCTTTAAGTACACGTTTCTTCCCGTATCAAGGCTGTACCCGATATAAATGCCCTCCGGTTCCCCCCAACATCTGGGTTGCCCCGAAGCCAAGACCAGCGAGGAAGTCACTGGTGACATACTGGATGTAATCGTTCAGATACCGTTTGCTGGCAGGGAGAAATTCCCCATGCAGCCCCAGCATATCCCCAAAGGGGCGAACCAGCTTCACGTTCAAATCGTCATAAAAATCTTTCACCTCATTGCAGCGGCGTTTTAGTTCTTCCAAGTCGGGAGCCGTCACACGCACCACATAGGACAGCTTGTACATGGATTCCTTGCTCTGGTCTAAGGTGGATTCCAGCTCATTTACGCTGTCTAAAGCGTCCACCACGTTTGTACTGGTTTCACTGTCATTCTGCCATGCGTGGTTGTCCAAATCTTTCAGCTCTTTTTTCTTGTTCCGTACCGTGGAGAGGGCTTTCCGGTTTGTGACAATCTCCACATTCATAGAGGTATCAATGGGAAAAGTGAATTGCTGCTGCTGATAGTAAAAGATTTCCGAGGATGGGAAGTCCAGTTCCCCCACAATGCTGTTGATGGTGAAGTAGGCGGCATAAACCGTCCCGTCTTCCTGTTCGATTTTCAGATACCGCTGGTTTTCCTCTATCAGACAACGGGTGGGCTTGATGAGGTCATAGTATTTCACCAGCGTTTCTTCCTGAAACCGCTTCTTTGGCAGGTAATACTCATAATCTTCGTAGGCGGTTCCGGTCTGCCCGTATAAATGCTCAATCAGATAACCAAAATCGTCCTTATCAAGCCGCCGGACTTTAAAGCGGCGTGAGATTTTACTTTCCAACAGTTTTTCCATCTTCTGAAACCGCCAGATTTCCTCATTGCTCATGGAAACAAAATCCCCCATGAGCTTGTGGTTGACTTCATGGAGGAAGTCGGAAACAGCGGTCTTTGCTTCCCTGCGAAACTGCTTCATGGTGACTTCCTGCTCATTAACAAGCAGCTTGAAGCCGATAAAAAAGCGGTAGTCCACCTGATTTTCCCCTATCATGGAAATCAGGGCTTCGGTCTGTGCGTCAATCTTTGCACAGGCAACCTCCTTTAACTTGCCTGTCACTTCCTGTTTGGAGCGTTCCTGTGCCGCCCGTATGCTGGATTCGGTGCTGATTTGCAGGGCGTGAATCTTCCCGTCCCTGTTCTGGGCGATAAGCTGCCGGAAGGAATCGTGTACCTGATATTTCTGTTCGGGGCTTAAAAAGGAATAGTTGTAGGGAAGTAGCTCATAGTAAGCGAAGCACTCCCCGTCATGGTTGAACACAAGGTTATTTTCGATATACTTAATCGGATATGCCATAAATATCACTCCTTACTGCCGTGATGGGCTGTGCCGGATATTCCTTTTCCAGCTTCACGGGCTTTCCTGCATAGGTCAGTTTCGGGCGTACCAGATATGCCAGTACGGATTTCAGGAAGCCGTAAGGCTTCTTCCCGTCAAAGGTCTTCTGGCACATGAACCAAGTGAGGGCAAAGGGTACGCCGAAATATTTCAAAAATGCCCCGTCAATGAACGAAAGGGGAGGGAGGTTCCCCAAGAGCATAACTGCAAACACCGATACCACGAACCACGCCATCTGTGTGAACGTGATGGGGAATGGCAGCTTAAAATCATTGATGGAATAGAGTACCTTTTCCACCGACCAGATACTGGTATAGCTTCGTATTTTTTTCATGTTGTCCGTCCTTTCTAAAAGATGGGGCAGCAAAAGCCGCCCCTGAATAAAAAAGCCGCCTGTATTTCTTGAAAGAGATACAGACGGGTCTACCGTAAGATTTCATATACGCCGTGGTTTGTGACAACAAAGGTTCCCTCCAATTCCATGTCACGCCCATAGGCTGCATAGTCGATATAGTTTTGTAAGTGTGCCGGAAGTTCCCCAAGCTGTCCAGTTTCTTCCAGATAGTAGCGAGCCACATCCGCCATATCGTCACAGCCGGAATGGCAGATAATATCGTCTTCATGCTCACAGAGTTCTTCGATACTGCCAAAGTAGGATTGCAGCTCTGATAGTTCCTCCTGAATGTACTCCGGTAAGTCCTCCACCATTTCACACAGGCGGTTGACTTCCTCAATGGGGGTGTATTCGTCAATCTCAAAGGGCAGCTCATAGTCATGGATGGCGTATTCCTCATACTCATCATTCAAGCCGATACGTTCCTTGACTTCCTCAAAATCCACAGGCGGCGTAAACCATGCCCCCACCAGTTCGCCCTCATTGTATTTTCCTAAGTTGGCAATGTAAATCCGCATTTCTTCCACAGTGTCACCTCCATTCTCCGTCAGGCTTCTTTTGGGGAGTTACGCTCCCCAAGCCCCTAGTGGACTTCCGCTATGAAGCAATCAGAGCTTGCTCCATAACGGAAGTGTGATATGTTTTTTCTATGCACCGATAATCTTATTGAACAGTTCCAGTAAAATGTCCTTTACACCGTCCGCATTGAAGACCAGACCGACCGCTACAAGGGACACCACCAGAAAACCGATAAGTTTGGAAAATTCCCTCTTAAATCCAAGGTACAGTCCAATCACCACGATTGCCAGCAGCACAAGGGACTGGGCGTTGGATAAAAACCAGTTGTAAAGATTCTGTCCGAAATTCATAAAAGCTCCTTTCTTTCTTGTAAGATTCCTTATGTTTCAAGATTGCCGCCGTTAAAGCACCACCTCCTTTGCAGCGGCGGCTTGCTGCTTCAGGATTTTTTCATGCTTCTCCGTCAGCCTTGCATGGGTGATGATGTCATGGACAATCTGGGTGTGGTTCATCTTATCCAGACGGAGAGCCAGCTTTAAGGTGGGTGCTACCTGATGGGAGAGCCAGTGCAGGGTGCGTTCAAAGGAATAGGGTTCCGGTTTGGTTGTCAGTTTCAGGCTTCCCCTGTGTTCCCCGATAAACCACGCCCATTCCTCACTGATACGCCAGTCAGAACGGGGCTTTGTATCGTCCCTGTCCACGAACCGGACATAGCGGTTGATGATTTGAAAGGCTGTCCGTTCTGGATTGTCATGTTCTAACAGGTCACGGATGGCGTAAAAGGCACGCTCATTTTTCAGCCGGATTTCAAAGCGGTTCTTTACCTCTGCGTCCGCAATGGGAATATCATGCTTCTTGTACTGCTCATAGTCCTTTTCGTAAATGCAGAAGTACACCTCACTTTGGAGGGAACCAATATACAGGGTGTTCCCCATACATTCTTTTTCCCCACGCCGTACCAGTTCGCCGCTGCGGTAGCTTTTGAAGCTGCGGAAGACCGAGATACATTCCTCATTCCGGCACTTCTCTGTCAGATTGGGAATGTTCAGGATTCCCGTTTTGTCATTGATAGCGAGGTCAAGCCGCTTCGTCACGCCGTCCTCCATGAGAACGTCCATGAAAAATTCATACCAGCTCCGTTCCTGTGCCAGCAGATAGCTTTCAAACTGGCGGCAGCCACGCCCTTTCAGTTCCAACAGCACCCCTTTTTCCAGTTCCGGTGATACCAGAACGAAAATATCCCCCAGATAGTAATGCTCCGTGTAAGAGTAGAAGCCGTAGTCTTCATGGATAAAGTAAGGCAGTTTTAGCCGCAGCACGTCTTCCACGATATGCTTCACATCCGTAGTGGGAAAGCGAATCCGCACATAGTCAAAGAGCATTTCAAGGGGATTGTCTGGATTGAAGCGTTCCAGAGCTTTCGTGATGGTTTCCTGTAATGTTTCGGATGGGTGAGCCTTGCCCGTTTCAATATCGCTCAGGTACGGACGGGTAATTCCGGCAGCTAAGGCAAGTTTCTGTTGTGAGATACCGTAAACTTCCCGTTTCTCTTTGATGTCCCGTACCCATGTTTCTTCGTTCAGCGAAAATCCCTCCTGTCTAAAAAAGCGTATGTCAACTTTCGGAGCCTTGTTGACATACGCCGGATATGGGAAAAATCCCTTGTGTACCGTGGGATTCTGCCCTGTTGTTTGGTTGTTGCCTGTCGATTTGTACCCCTCTGTTAGATACGAGGGGTTTATGCTAGCGTGCCTTGCGGCACACCAGCCACAGCAGGTCAGTCCGTTTCTGCGGCTTTCGCTTCGCACGCCGCCTGCACTCCCTGCCTGCTGTCTGTCAGTTTTTTTATTTCTTTGAGGAAATCGTGTCCTTTGGGTACTAGGGGTGTGTAAAACTCCGAGATAACGCTGGTTCCCACATCCACATAGCCACGCCCTTTTATCTGCTTTAGGAAGAAGTCCTTTGTGGTTTCCCCGAACATCATCCCATAGCCCATTTCCGACATCCGCCCCAGAGCCACACGGAAATTGAACTGGTCACGGATTCCATCCCCCAGATACTTTGCGTCTGGACGCTGGCAGGCGAGAATCAGGAAGAAACCAGCCTGCCGCCCAAGCATAACGATTTGTTTTAACTTGTTGAGGACAGCGGCATTTTCCTTTGTGCCGAGCATTTCCATAAATGCCACATATTCATCAAAGATAAGGAAATTTGCCGGAAGCCCCAAGTAAGCGTAGTTTTCCCCTGTCCGGTAATTCTCCATGAGCTTCATGTCTTCGCTGCGTTTCATCATTTCCTCATAGAAACGGTCAATACAGGCGAGCATATCTTCCTTTTTGTAGTACACATCCGGCATAACCTCCTGTAAGTCCGCAAGGTCGGCGTTTTTGGGGTCTAACACGAACAGGACGGCGTTGGTGCGGAGCAGGGCTTCAATGAGGGTCAGGATGAAGTAGGTCTTTCCGCCGCCGGTTCCTCCGGCAATGAGCATATGAGGGAGCTTGTCATACTCCCACCAGACATTTTCCATGAGCCGGAGCCTGCCATCCTTTGCCTGTACGTCCTCAATGGAGATACGGTTGGCAATGGTATCATAGAGCAGGGTGTACTCCACATAGGAATCCTTTAATTCCTTATCCGTCAGCTCACAGTACAAGCCGCTTTCCAGTTTTTTCTCCAAGTTTAAGAGCTGTTCCTGATATTTCCCCAAGGTGATTTCTACACGGATATGGAGCAAGCCCTGTTTCATCCGGTAGTAGATTTTGGGAAAGTAAGTGATGGTTTCTTTGGAACGGCTGGAAGACAAGTCCTTGAAAAAAGCGTCTTCCTTTCTCTGCTCCGATTCATACCACTTGTTTTCCAACACCATCCTTGCCAGCTTTTGGCGGTGGATGAGCTGCTTTACTTCGTCCCTGCGGTATCGCCAGAACAGAAGAACTGTTGTAAGACACACCAGCCCTGCCATGCCCATGCTGAATAACAGGTAAGGGATATTTACATCCTGTGCTATCTGGGAGAGGGGCACTTCCTGCCAGTTGGTTCCGGCTATTTGCCGGATATGAAACAGTAGGACAACCAGCAGGAAGACAGGGAACAGGGCGGCAAGGGCAGCATGGAACACAAGGTCTTTATCCGTGGGGCGGATACGTTTTCCACGGAGAAAAAGCTGCTTCATGGGAACAATCCTCCTCGTATTATAAAGTAGTAGTGTTTATAGACCCTCTCCAAGGTCTATATGCTATACTGTTGGAGATACTGTGGATTGTTTAAAACCTCCTACCATTCGATGGTTTACG
>NZ_JBQKED010000016.1:0-64158 GCF_052121495.1 Faecalimonas sp. LCP19S3_D12
CGTAAACCATCGAATGGTAGGAGGTTTTAAACAATCCACAGTATCTCCAACAGTATAGCATATAGACCTTGGAGAGGGTCTATAAACACTACTACTTTATAATACGAGGAGTATAATTATGAACTCACCTTATGAAAATAGAATGGTTGCATGTTGGGATGCAATCACTCAGCAATTACTTAATAAACATCCACTCACGGAAGACGAAATTGTAGAAATCGTTCTTGATGCATGGGATTCAATTATGCAAACTAAAATTGGTGGAAAGCTTCAAATCGGAGTTGATGTTTTTCCGAGTCCTCAAAATATGGGAAATTACTTGCACATGTTAATCCCCGCAATTCTTGCAGAGCGTTATCCTGGTATATGGAGGGGCGAAATTGATAAAAGTGACAAAGATATAGTATATATCCCAGATGACACATATTCAATTGAAATAAAGACTTCTTCTCAAAATAGTATCTACGGAAACCGTAGTTATGGTCAAGAAAACAGTGATAATAACTCTGGAAAGCAAAAATTCGGTTTTTATTTAGCTGTCAACTTTGAGAAATTTACTCCGACCAATACTCACCCTCGAATTAAAAGAATCAAGTTTGGCTGGTTAGATCATTCCGATTGGAAAGCTCAAGCAGCAGCGACCGGTCAAAACTCAACTCTCGACAAAGATGCTTGGAATCACAAGCTCAAACTTCTTTATGAAGCATAATTCAAAAGGGATGAGGCAATCATTGTCTCATCCCTTTTTGTTAGGATTTAATATTCCATTTTTCTTTGTATAACTCTGACCACCAACCATTTCGCTTCTTTGTTATTTCAAAATCGCCCGACAAGTCTTCTATCTTTTCAAGAAAATGCTGCAATTTGGTTATCACAACTTTTTTAGACTCTGCATCGTACCTGTAATAGTTTCTAATTTCCGAGAAGAACTTTGCTATTGCAATATTTTGAATATCGGGAACAGTCAATTCTGCTTCTACCTTTTGCAGCTTATCAAGGACAGTTAATATATACTGTCGTGTATTTTCAAGAGCCCTATCTACATCTCCACCCATAAAGAGGTTCATTTGTTCATAGGCTATCTGCTGTTTCTGACAAATCAGCATCAAATCAATACCGATTGAGTTCTTATTCGATGTATGTGCGCCTGTTCTCGTTTCAGCTTGAACGGGATAGCAATCACTCAACAAGAATCCGGCATCGTGGATACTTTCAAGCACCGCTAACCAACTATCCAAACTCTTATCATGGAAAGAAAAAACAAGATAACCATTGTTTTTTGTCTTTTTGTAACATTCAGATAAAACCGAAGTGATTCCATTTTTATAATAATTGAAATCCTTCCCAGTCACAGAATTTACAATTATTTCATTGCTTTTCGGAGATAAGGGTTCAGTAAAACCCATTTCTTTTGCAATACTGCTCTTGTAATTCCATACATGAAAAAAATCAATCAGTTCCGAGTACATTACATTAGCACCGTATGGAGGATCTGTTAAAACCAAATCCACTGATTCATCTGGAATAAACGACAAATTACGAGAATCAGAACATCTTAAAAGCGGATGGGTACTGTCCATGTTCTCATATTCTTCAACAGGAATAGCACACACCTTATCTTCATTTTTAACTTGAATAGAATCATATCGTCCATTATCGAGTCGCTTCGCTGACAAATCATAAATGTTTGTATTGAATTTTTTCCCTCGTAAAATCTTTTTTACAGTTTTGTCAAATGTACCAGTACCCAATTTTGCTCCCCAAACACAGTTCTCAACTGGCATTGCAATGGGTACATATGCATGATTAAAGAAGATATTGCAAATTTTATATGCATTTTGTTGGTAACGGCAAAACATATTATTCATTTCAAGCATTCCAGAAAAAGCAAGCTGAAGCCACAACTGAACATCTTTGTTTTCAACTTCGTTGATTGCTTGCAATAATAACCCCAGACAGAGTAACTGCCGCTCGTTAAACAAGTCCCTGAACCTCTTATAACCGTGGTTCAAAATTTGATTTGTATTATATCCTACAGGAATAAGCTGATTGGGGATTGGCAAATCTTTCTCAATTTTGCAAAAATCCTGTTTTGCCTTATTTATTAACTCAAAATCATATTCATCAGGAGCTTTATAATCATGGGCTCCACAATGCGGACAGCAATACTCAATTGCCACTATTTCCGTTTTGAATGGATATCCAGAGCATTCTTTATAGTCGGACAATACTTTTGACTCACCACAATCAGGGCAAGTGAATACGCCACTTTTTATATATGAATCCTTTGGACTTAACAATTCCCACCCACACGAACAAGTGTATTTCCCATTTTCAAATTTGGTTTTTTCCAGCCTTCCACATTTAGGGCATACAACAGTAAACTCATTTTTTTTGTATGCAATAATAAAACTGGAAAACAGTTTATGCTCCTTACAATGCGATTCTGTTTTTACCTTTTTCACATGAAAAGCATACATTCCGTCAGCTTTTGAACCACAGCAAGGGCATATTGTCTGATAGTATTCTCTAATCCTATTGCCAACTCTTCTCTCAAGGCGCTTCACTTCAGTATTAACGGCGTTTTCATTTACTGGCTCAACTAATGCTTTTGTCACAAACAATGACAATGGCTGTAGATCGTTTCCGATAACTTTACACCCAAATCTAAGTGCCTCAAAAATTGTTGTTCCCCCACCCATAAACGGATCAAGCACGGTGATGTTTTCTTTTTTCTCCGATGCCTCGTAAAACATCTTTAAGATGTCATCCTCTTTATCAGCCATAAAGCCCAAGAGGGACATCCTAAAGTTTGCAGTAATTCGCCTCGCAAAATATTTATGGATGAAGAAAATCGGTTTCTTTCTACTCGCTTCTTTCCTTGATGGCTGATACAGCATATCATATGGCATTTCTGCACTGAAAGGATGCTTATAACCCATTTTCTCCACCTCCATTATCATTAAAATAGAACTCCGCAATGTCTCCTAAGTTACATCCAAGTGACCTACATATTTTCGCAAGACTTTCCATCGCTACAAAGTCATTTTTTCCAAGTTTTGCAAGCACATTAGAACTTATCCCTGCGGTTTCTATCAAATCTGTTTTCTTCATTCCTCTGTCCAATAGTAACTTCCATAATTTTATATATGATACAGCCATAGGCAACTCCTTCCATCTAACATAGATTATGCCATGCACATAATGGTTTGTCAATAAAATATCACTTTATCGTGATTTCTGCATTATATAAATACAGCCAGATAGCCAAATCTTGACCTTCTGGCTGTAAAATCGATAAATGATATAGCTGTCCATACCCAGCTTTGCGTATTTATTAAATCATCCCGAAATATTTCAATGCCGCTGTAATGGCCGCTTCCTTTTCCGGCGGGCATTTCGGCTGTCTGGCGTTTTCAGACTTCGACTTGTTGTAGTTCTCTCGCTCAATAATACCATATTTCTGTTTAATCTGGGCGATATAAAGGGAGGAAACCTTTAAGCCGGTCTGCTGCAACACACGTTCTTTAATCTGTCCGTATGTGGCATCATTTTGAAATCCAGACATATCCATATCCTCCAGCGAGAACTCCACTCGAACCTTCTTCGAGTCGATTTCTCCCTTGGAAAGCAAAACAACCGTTTCCACATGCACTGTATTGGGAAACATATCCACCGCCCTTACCTTTTTTAACTCATATCCATTCTCACACAAATATTTTAAATCTCTCGCCAATGTCGCCGAATCGCAGCTCACATACACAATTCTTTCCGGCTGCATCTGCACCATCGTTGCAAGCAAAGTCTCATCACAGCCTTTCCGAGGCGGATCCACAACAATCACATCGGCATAAGCTTTTTCTCCACCGTGCTCTTGTTTATAATTTTCATAATATTGCGGGAGCACTTCTTCTGCCTTTCCGACGAAAAACTCTGCGTTTTCGATTTCATTCAATGCAGCATTTTTCCTCGCATCCTCTATTGCCTGTGGGATAATCTCCACGCCATACACCTGTTTTGCTTTCTGGGCAAGGAAGAGGGAAATCGTGCCGATTCCACAATATAAATCCCACACAATCTCATTTCCATGAAGACCTGCATATTCCAAGGCTAGTCTATATAGATTTTCTGTCTGCACTGGATTCACTTGATAGAATGACAGCGGAGATATCTGATATCTTATATTTCCAATGTAGTCCGTAATATATCCTTGTCCCCAAAGCACTTTCACTTCTCGTCCGAGAATGACATTTGTGCGTTCTCGATTCACATTCAGAGTAATACTTGTCATACCTGAAATCTGGCATAAGCTATCCACAAGCTTTTCAGAATTTGGAATGTTATCCCCGTTAATAACAAGACAGACCATAATTTCCCCAGTCCGAAATCCATAGCGGATCAGCACATGGCGAAGAAGTCCTTTTCCAGTAGTCTCGTCATATGTTGTAATGTGATGTGTATTCATGAAATCCACAATCATTTCCAAAATTTCTTTGTTCTGTTTTACTCCAAGAGCACACTCTGTGTTTGGAATAATCTGATGTGTCCGTCCTGCATAGAATCCTGTCACAATATGCCCTTCTTTGTCTGTTCCAAACGGAAACTGCGCCTTGTTGCGATAATAGAACGGCTCTCCCATTCCACAAATCGGCTCCATCACCTCATCTAATTCTTCTGGTGAAAATCCACCAATCCGCTTTAAGTTATCACGCACTTTCTTATCTTTAAATGACAGCTGTTTTTCATATGAAAGTTCTTGAATCTGGCATCCGCCACACTGTCTTGCCACTAGACATTTTGCTTCCACACGATTGTGAGAAGGTTCTAACACTTTCATTAATCTTGCATATCCGTAATTTTTTTTCGCCTTTGTAATTTTTGCCTCTATCTTATCTCCAATCACAGCATCTTTGATAAATAACGTGTAACCATCAACTTTGCCAATTCCTTCTCCATTTACTCCAATATCTTCTATTGTTACAACTACCATGTCATTCTTTTTCATATCTTCTCAATCCCAAATCAATTTCCCACAAATTTATTTTTGCAAATATTCTTTTTTCATTTCTTCTACTTTTGCATTATATGTCTCATTTTGTTTCTGCTGAAGCAAAGTTCTTCTGATCGTCTCTTTCACCTCTTCCAATGACGCAACTGTAGCTTCATTTTTCTTTTCTACTTTAATCAAGTGGTATCCAAACTGTGTCTTTACAGGTCCCACTACATGTCCAATTTCTGCTGCAAATGCCGCATCTTCGAATTCTTTTACCATCTGTCCTCGTCCGAATTCTCCAAGGTCTCCGCCTTTCGCTCCTGATGGACATGTTGAAAATTCTTTCGCTGCTGTCTCAAATTCTTTTTCACCAGTTGTGATGGATTCTAAAATAGAGTTACATTTTTCCTCAGAATCTGTTAAAATATGTTTTGCACTGACAGTGTCTCCTTTTGTGAAGTGTTGTTTGTTTGCCTCATAGTAAGCTTCGATTTCTTCTTCCGATACCACAACATCTTTCAAAGTCTCTCTCATAGCCATCTGTGCAAGAATATCTCTTCTTGCATTTTCCACCAGTTTTTTGAACTCTTCCGTTTCCTCTAACTTCATCTCTTCGCCATTTTTCGCAAACATATGTAATGCAATCAATTGTTCCAAGCACTGTTCTCTGAACTGTGGGTTGGAAAGATACGGTTGCTGCTCTCTTGGCACCCCCTGTAAAAACGCATCAAACTCTGCCTGTGTAATCTCTTCTCCTGCTACTACTGCTAAAACTTCCTGACTCATATTATCTTCTCCTCTTCTACTCTTCGCAGCCAACCGACTGCTACTCTTGATGATACCTATATTTCTTCTTTCTTGCAACCAGAATGGCTTTATTTCACTCCAACTTTTTTGCAAATATCCTCCAAACAACATCTGTCACAATGTGGTTTCGTTCTGGCTGTACAGACATCACGACCATGGTATACAAGCCTGTGACAAAAATCGCTTCCTTCCTCCGGCGGAATAATTTTCCATAGCTCCATCTCCACTTTTTTCGGTTCTTTTAAATCCTTGACAAGTCCGATTCTATTCACAAGGCGAATACAATGGGTATCTGTCACAATTGCCGGTTTTCCAAACACATCTCCCATAATGAGATTCGCACTTTTTCTTCCAACCCCAGGGAGTTTTAATAATTCATCAAATGTATTTGGAATATTTCCACCATACTCATCCCGCAAAATCTTCATACAAGCGCTGATATCTCTCGCCTTGCTCTTTCCTAATCCACATGGTCTTACAATTTCTTCAATCTTATCCACATCTGCGGCCGCCAAAGCATTCACATCCGGGTATTTCTCATATAGTTTTTCCACAACGATATTCACTCGTTCATCTGTACACTGCGCAGCCAAACGAACACCAACAAGTAATTTCCAAGCTTCATCGTAATCAAGTGTACAATCTGCGTCCGGATATTCTTTTTTCAATCGTTCAATGACCTCTAGTGCCAATTGTTTTTTTCTCATTTTTCCTCCTTTTCAACCTTTCCGATTCTTCCTAATCCGCGGAAAAATCCACAGTTTTTTCTTATTTTAACATGTTTTCCACATTTTGATACCATGAAATGCACACGGAATACGAAATTTTCAAATTCCAACATCGACACGGTAAATGGATGTTCTTCAGCGACAGTAATCTGCATCCGCTTTTTGTAGTATTCCGGATACGTCCCCTCGAATCCATCTTCAAGCATTTTCACATGAATTTCTTTTCGTTTTCGTCGAATTTCTTCATTCAGACGCGCACCATAATCTCGTTCCGGATACATTTCCGATGCAGACTGAACTTCCTGCCAGATTGTCTCATAAAGCCTCTGCCTTTTCGGGTTCAAAAGTCTCATAGCCAACATTTTTTCTAATATTCGATTCGGAAAATACCGATACAATTTAATGAGCCATAAATACCTCGTATCTTTTGCCTTTCTTGCCAGTCTTTCCATGCAAGTAACCCCTTCATAGGTCGCCGGATATTTTTCCTCCAGTGACTCATGAATCGGTGACCACATGCGAAATGGCGGAAATTCAACTAACCTCAGCAACTCTTTTTCGCTCTTATTGCAATATGCTTCGCCTAGATAGTCGTATTTTTCATAAATTGTTCCTATTATATAAACAAGTTGCCGCCACTGCTCCTCTCCTTTCACCCAGAAATGTCCGATCCTATGGTACTGAAAGCACTGTATGCGCTCTTCAATCTCGCTAAAATAAAGTGTGAAAGCATTCTCCTCACCTTGTCTTATACTCAACACATACCTGTCCTTTTCTACCGCAAGCTTCCCTGTCACTTCAAGCGTATCATCATTCAGATAATTTCCAATCATTTGACCGTTTTTCAAAATCAGATAATTTTCCACTGCGTCGTTCATCATATAAGGAATCAGATAGTCCTCACCAATACACAGCTCAAATACCTGATATTCAAAAACTTCCGCTAATTTTTCAAATGCAGATGAGATACCATCTTCTACGCCGGAAAAATATGTGTAGTCTAAAGCCATCTTGTTTCCACTTCTCTTTTCAATTCGCAAAACATTTCATAAAATTCATTTTTAGCTTTTGTTACAATATCTAGTGCAATACTCTTATTATAAGAATGTGTCACATTATTTCGCTCCTGCAACGCAGATATCCACAGTTTTTCATCTTGAATCATATTCGCTTTATATGCTGTTTTTAAAATAATCTTAGGTGAGCCGGTAGCCCCCTCTTCAAAACCATGTCTCTCTAATATCTCTTTCATCATTTTCCAAGATTGTTCAAAACAAATTTCATATAATCCTACTAAACCGGTCAAAACTACGTTGTCATATGGGGGATCATATTTATATATTTCCTTCATGTTTTCTAAAGCCGCACAAAAATTTTCATATTTTTTCATATAGAATCTTTCCCTCTCTTTCAATGGATTCTCGTAATTCCGGTTGTATCTTTCTTGCTAAATCAACAATATCATATTCGAGCAAAGTAGTTGTCTCTTCGTCAATATCTAACGCAAAACTTTCCACTTCGCCACCTTCTACCGCCAAATCAATATCACTTGTTCTCTTAAAGTCGCCTCTTGCTCGTGAACCAAACAAAATCACTTTTTGAATATGATATTTCTCTGCCAAATCACAAATTTCTCTCAAAACTTCTCCGTTAATTCCTGTTTCTTCCATATCTGCACCTCTATTTTTCATTAAAACCAGTCACCCCAATATTACCATAACGTTGTAAATTTTTCTACCTTAAGTACAGCAAAATGCCCGGACCGTTTCACCTCGTCCGAGCATTTTCATTCACTCAACTAACAACTCTCTCAAGTTAGATTTTCATTATCCCACGTATGCATTTTGAAGAATTTCATTCAACGCACTTTTGCTGCTTGTATGGCAGCGCACGATTTCTGCATTACATTTTTCCGCCTCGGTAATCGCGCATTTTACCATCTTGTGCGACACTGTGTTGGTAAACAGAATTAGTAAATCCGGACTCCCAATCTGCTCACTTAAGTTTGCCGACATCTGCGTAAATATTTTTGCTTTGCATTTATACCCTTTACATATTTTTTTATACTGACAGACCATACGGTCATGTCCGCCAACAATCACAACACTCATAGAAATCTCCCTCTGTTACACAAGCTGTTTTCCAAGTTCTTCACACGCGGCAAGCACTTCATCATCCGGCGCTTCCTGACAGATCAGACCTTCTCCGTTTACAATCTCTGCTCCTGCATTCTGCATACGATCTACCCAATCACGCATCCATTCGCCGTCTCCCCAACCGTAGGAACCAAACAACGCGATTTTCTTGCCTTCCGCAAAGCTTTCTACCGCTTCGACAAACGGTTCCATCTCAGCTTCCTCAAGCACTTCTGCTCCCATTGCCGGGCAGCCAAGAGCGAACACATTCTCATCTTTCAACGCATCCGGAGAAATTGCGCTAACTTCAGATACAACTGCTTCTCCTCCTGCCTGTGTGATTCCTTTTCCGATCGCCTCAGCCATCTCTTCTGTGTTGCCTGTCTGTGACCAATATACAACATTGATTTTGCTCATCTTTCATACCTCCTATACCACTGCTGTCTGCAGTGTATTTTCATTATAATATCCTATAATTTCTTCCATACTGACACCGCTTGAAACAAGCCGGATCAGCATCTCTTTTGCCATCTCAAACTGCTTGAAAATCTCAAGTTTTCTTGCGACGTCTGCATAAACTTTCCAATATCCGGAATACAGAGAATTCTTTCCTCCATGCACCATAAAACCAGTGACATCTTCCACCGGATACCCTAAAAGCAGCCCCATCTCATGCGGAAATATTTTTGAACCATTCATATACGCCCGATAGCGCATCTGAAAAATACTGAGGATTCTTCCAAGCTGGATTTCGACATACCCTTCTTCGCGGAGCACCTCGCTTACATCCTCTCTCTCCAAAAATTTCTCCAATTGATTTCTGCGGAACAAAAGAAGCGTGATCTTCTTTTCATTCTGTAAAAGACGATAGCAAGAAATACCTGTTCTTTTTAAAATTGCCCGCACTAATTTTTCATCTTTGTTTGAAACAATCAACATATTAGAAATTTTTAATCCTGTGATAAGCGGCGCACATTGTAATGCCAATTGCGTCTCGATATTTTTCAAATCCATTCCCTGAACGATTTCAAATATTTCTCTGCTCATATTTCCTCCTCGAGTTAGTTATTTCTAACTTGTGTTTATAATATCTAATTTTATCCTATAAGTCAAGACAAATTATCAATAAAATTGTTCAATAACGCATTGACACGTTTTGCATTCAGTTCTATACTATATTTTGTTTACAAGTAAACTATTTTGAAATCGGAGGTGGATATGAGACAAACCGTGGAAGAGATGCTCGGATACTTTAATCAAATTCGCCGAGTATATGCAAATGAATTGAATTTGAAATTTACAAATGAGAATTTTTCTCCAAATGAAATTTCCATCCTGATTCTTCTTTCCAATAATCCCTCCATCAATACAAGCAGTCAGTTATGTACAATTCTCGGCGTATCCAAAGGGCTGATCAGCAGGAGTATTGATGCATTAGTTGAGAAAGGATACATTATTTGTGCAAAAGATGACGCTGATAAACGTATCCAGCGACTTTCATTTTCTCCTCAGGCAGCTCCTGTCATTCAAAAGCTGAACGAGGAGCTCACAAAGATGAACAATGAAGTTTTACAAGGTATTTCCAAAGAAGAACTTCAACAGGTTGAAACTACAATGACGAAAATTTTGACACGTTTTAAAGAAAGGAATGAAACACAACATGAAAAAAACAATGTCTAGAGAGGTAGACTTAGGGAATGAACCGGTCCGACATCTTTTACTTGTTCTGGCAGTTCCGGCTATTACTTCCCAAGTAGTCAACGCACTTTACAATATGGTTGACCGTATGTATATCGGACACATTCCGGAAGTTGGTTCCACTGCACTTACTGGGGTCGGTGTCTGTTTCCCGATTATTATGATCATCTCCGCATTCGCTTATCTGATGGGAATGGGCGGTGCACCAAGAGCCAGTATCTACATGGGCAAAAAAGACAATGACACTGCCGAAAAGATTTTGGGAAACAGTTTTTCGGCGCTGGTCATTGCCTCCATTATTCTAACAGTCACTGTGCTGGTTTTTCAAGAACCGCTGCTTTATTTATTTGGCGCCAGTGAAAATACAATTTCCTACGCCAAAAGTTATATGACAATCTATGCTATCGGTACGATTTTTGTACAGCTTACTTTAGGAATGAATGCCTTTATCTCCGCACAGGGCTTTTCTACGATTAGTATGATGACAGTCATTATCGGCGCTGTCACAAATATTATTTTGGACCCTATTTTCATCTTCGGTTTCAACATGGGTGTACAAGGCGCTGCTGTCGCCACCGTTCTCTCACAGGCGCTAAGCGCTGTCTGGGCGCTGAAATTCTTATGTGGCAAAAACACGATTCTTCGTATCAAGAAGAAAAATTTAAAGATAAAAGCTTCTGTCTTTTTACCTTGCGCAGCGCTCGGAATTGCTCCATTTGCAATGCAGGCTACTGAAAGTGTGCTTGTTCTTTGCTTTAATTCTTCTCTGCTGAAATACGGAGGTGACCTGGCAGTCGGCGCTATGACGATTTTATCAAGCATCATGCAGTTTGCAATGCTTCCACTGCAGGGAATCACTCAGGGCGGTCAACCGATTATCAGCTATAATTATGGTGCGAAGAAAATAGACCGAATCAAGCAGGCGTTCAAACTGCAGACCATCTCGTGTGTTGTCTATGCCACAATCATTTGGCTCATTGCCGAGTTTGCGCCGTCTATATTTGTATCTATATTCACAAGCGATCCGCAGTTGGCAGAATTGTCACAATGGGCGCTTCGCATTTATCTGGCATGCATCTTCCTTATGGGCGTTCAGGTTTCCTGCCAGCAAACATTTATCGCATTCGGAAATTCTAAAATCAGTGCATTCCTTGCCGTATTCCGAAAGATACTTGTGCTGATTCCACTTATTTACATTTTACCGGCATTCATGGAGGACAATGTCAAAGCAGTCTTTTTGGCGGAACCGATTGCAGATGCCATTGCAATTCTCACAACTGCCACGTTGTTTTATGTTAATTTCAAGAAAATTATAAAGAGCGAGTCACAAGTCTAGATATAAAAAAGATTGCGCTACTGCGCAATCTTTTTTACATCTGTGTCACTTCGTCCACAATCGACATTGTTGATTTGCGATGAGACACAAGTACAATTGTTTTATCTTTCCGCTCTTCCAACAAGCTTTTCAAGATAATTCCCTCATTCAGGCTGTCAATATTGCTTGTAGGCTCATCCAGCAGAATAGTCTTGGCATCATGAAGAAATGCCCTCGCAATTCCGATTCTCTGGCGTTCTCCTCCCGATACCGAATCTCCGAGTTCCCCAAGCTTTGTATCATACCCCTGTGGCAGGGAATCGATAAAATCATGAATTGCTGCCTTTTTCGCAGCCTCAATCACCTCTTCTCTTGTCGCATCCGCCTTCGCCACCTTGATATTATTTTCAATTGTGTCCTGGAACAAGAAGGTTTCCTGCGTCACATAGGAAATATGATTTCGCAAATGCCCTGTGTCAATCTCGTTTACGTTGCGCGTTCCATAGCTGACACTGCCGGAATCTGTCTCATAAAACCGCATAAGCAGCTTTAACAACGTTGATTTTCCACATCCGCTTCTTCCGAGAATACCATGAATCGTATTTTTGCGGATATCCAATGAGAAATTTTTCAAAATTGGTTTCTCTTCTTTTTTGTCTTCCGGGTATGTGAACGTCACATTTGAAATACGAATATCTTCATCCGGAACTTCCACATTACTTTCCACATCCATCACAACCGGTTCCTCGGCAAGCAGGTTCAATACACGATTTCCACTTGCAAGCGTCTGGTTCAGGTTGTTTGAAAGTGCGGACAATGCCGCTGTCGGTCCGAATGAACTCATCATGGCGATGATACAGATAATTGCATTTCCGGTGCTGATCACCCCGTTCGATGCCAAAAGACCGCTATATAATGTCATGCACACTCCCGCGACAAGAATAACCGTATCTGTACTGATTCTCTGTACTGCTTCCTGTTTTTTCAAAGTTGCATTCACCTGCTCCAGATGCTCCGTGAACGCATCCATTTTTTTCTGACGTTCTTTCTGCTTTTCATACTGTAAAATTTCGTCTAATCCATACAGATTATCCAAAACAGTTGTATTTAATTTCCCATAAATACTGCGGTATTTTTGCCCGTGTTTCTGTCCTGCTTTACTGTTCACCACCGGAACGGCCAGCCCGACAAGCAGATAGAACACCGCCGCCAATACCCCCAGTCCCACATGGAACTGTCCGATAAATGCAACCATCACAAGCGACGTGATTGCCGCAATTGCAATCGGTGAAATCGTGTGTGCATAGAACACTTCCAAAAGTTCAATATCGCTTGTGATAATCGAAATCAGATTCCCCTTTTCTTTGCCATCCAGCTTTGCCGGAGCCAATTTTCTCAAAGAGGCAAATATCTGATGACGGATTCTGGCAAGTAATTTAAATGCAATATAGTGGTTACTTGCCTGTTCCGCATAGCGAAGCACTCCTCGCAATACCGCAAATACAACAAGTAGCACGAATATCATTTTCATGGAAATGCCAGTCGCTTCTCCAAGCAGATTTCCAATTGCCGCCCCTCCGAGAATCGTAATAAAAATCGCCATCAAATTTCCGATACATCCCATGATGCTCGCAATACACATCACTCCGAGAAGGGGTTTGATCATACCAATCAGACCAAGCATCACCTGAAATCCATTTCTGTTTTTATTCATTGGCAACCGCCCCCTTTCCAAATTGCTCCAATGCGCTCTGCTGTCTGAATAATCTGTGATAGTATCCATCTTCTTTGCAAAGCGCTTCGTGCTGTCCTTTTCCCACAATCATTCCGTCTTTTAGCACATATATCTGATCCGCAGACACAACATTCGCAAGTCTGTGTGAGATCAAAAGAACTGTTTTTGTTTTTGCCAGTTTTCTCACAACCGCCATAATATCATTTTCACTTTCCACATCTACATTAGAAGTTGCCTCATCAAATATGTAGATTGGCGTGTCATGCAAAAGCGCCCTTGCAAGAGACAGCCTTTGCTTCTGCCCGCCCGAAAGATTAGACGCTTTCTCAAGGAGAACAAAATCCAACCCTCCGCTTTTTTCCACAAAGTCCAACAGATTCACCTCGCGAAGCGCCTCTTTCATCTGTGTTTCTGTCGCATCTTCTTTTCCCATGAGAAGGTTTTCCCGAATTGTTCCTGCAAACAGATAACTGTCATGTCGGATACGGGTAATCTTTCTTCGAAGTGCTTTCAAGTCCATTTTGTCAATTGGCATATCTCCGATAAAAATCTGTCCCTCATCTGCCCTTCTGTCTCCCATTAAAAGCAGCGTAGTGGTACTCTTTCCGCAACCGGATTCCCCGACCAATGCAGTCAATCCATGACCCGCCCGGAAACTGATACCTTCCAGCACCTTTTTCTTTGCCTCATAGGAAAAACTTACATTTGAAAACGCAATCTCATCAGATTCCCCTTCCATTTGGGCAGATTTTTCTCCTTGATCTTCTTCCAAATCTACCAGTCGGAAAATCTTATCCGCTGCAGCATTTCCATTCATCGCAATGTGGAAGAAGGAACCAAGCAAACGAAGCGGCAGGAAAAACTCGGCTGAGATCATAATAATGAAGAAGCATTGCGCCAGTCCGATTACACCTTTTTGATACTCTAAAATACTCAAGATGATACCGACTGCTGCCCCACCGTAGGCTACCAAATCCATAATACTGATGGAATTTAACTGCATGATGAGCACGCGCATCGTTACTTTACGAAATTTTTCCGCTTCCTCATCCATTCTTTTTGCATAACGCTCATCTGCCTGATAAATTTTCAATGTCGTAAGTCCCTGAAGGCACTCCAAAAAGGAATCTCCCATCTCCGTGTATGTTCCCCAATATTTTGCAAGCATCTTTTTCGCAAATTTCTGAACTGCTACAATTGAAAGCGGAATCAACGGAACACAGATTAAAAGCACAACCGCCACTTTCAGGCTCATCGTTCCTACAATGACAAATAGTGTGACCGGTGCAAGCATGCTGTAGAAAAACTGTGGCATGTATTTTCCAAAATAAATTTCCAACTGTTCCACACCTTCCGTGGTGATCTGCACCACCTCAGATGTCTGAAAATATTCTTTATAACTGCTCCCAAGCCGCATCATTTTCTCATACACCATCGTTCGAAGTCTCGCTTTCACCTGCTTCGATGCCTCAAATGACAGCTTGCTGTTGAGCAGCGACATCAAGCTTCGTACAATCACAACAACTGCCAACGTCACAAGTAGCCTGATACTTTGGTTTTGCAGATTTTCTCCACGAACCATTCCAGCTATAAACGCAGCTGTCTGGAGCATCAGCACAACATTTGCAATGAGCATGACCCACTGTGTAAGAACCATCCCCCAAATGTTTTTCTGATTTTCTCTAAATTCTTTGATCAACCTCTTATGAAACATATTGCTTTCCCCTCCTTTTCTTAGTCTTATATTGCACAGCATGGGCTATCCCCAATACGCAAAAAATAACCGCCGAAAGCTTATGCATAGCAATGACTGCCATCATCTCTCCTGTCGGTCTTATCAAAAAACCGCTGACCGCCATCACTACAATCGAAATAATCAACAACTTATCAATAATTTTCTTCTTATTCATTTTTCTTCTCCTATCTCTTTTTTATTTTTCCTTTCATTGTCACCCACATATGGTCCAGCGCCTGAAGCGGATGATAAAACAACATTCTCGGTCCTGCATACTTCATAACTTCTTTGATCTTTTCCTGCATCTCTTTTGAATAACAATGCACTTTGCAGGCACTGCAAAATGTCTTTGTCTCCATGAACGGACATTTTTCCGTTCGGAGCAACGCATAGTCCAACAGTTTCTGACATTCCGGACAGAGTTCTCCCTTGTGCTTGTGTTTGCCGCGACAATACACCTCAGTCATCACACGCAGTGTTTCCTTTTCCTTTTCTCTCTTCTTATTTATGTCCACCATTTTGCTCTCCATTTTTGATATTGATAAGCATTTTCATTTAAAATACATGGATTAGTATATGCTAACTTTTATTTCATGTCAAGAATTTTATCATTTTTAATGTTTATCATTAAATTTTAGTTGACAAACATTTATTCCAAGCATACAATGGAGATATCAAATACAGAATCGAACTTCAAAAGAAGTGAACGAGACTTTATAAAGGAGATTAACTACATGGCAATCATTTTAAGACTAGACCGAATCATGGCGGACCGCAAGATGAGTCTGAACGAACTTTCCACCAAAGTCGGAGTTACAAATGTAAATCTTTCAAAAATAAAAACCGGGAAGATCAGCGCAATACGCTTCTCTACACTCAATGCAATTTGTGACGTATTAGCCTGCCAGCCCGGTGACATATTGGAATTTGTAAAAGATGACAAAACACAGGAAGGAGAACCGAAAGATGAAACCAAATGATTTTGATACAAATATTTCTTATAAACATTCGAAAACATTTTCAACACGCATGCGTATTCTTTTATTCCTTGCGCTATTCATGACCGGACTTATTTCCACAGCCGGCATTATACAAATCGTAACTTGTTTAAAGGAACATATTTGGCAATCGACAAATGTACTTCCTTTTGCATGGAATACGCTATTCTTTTTATGTATTTTTTGTTGTTTTGTATCATTGCTTAAAATTGCTTTGTCAGATCAACCTTTTTCTAAATCGTTGGTCCTCTGTGTTCAGATGATTGGTTGGCTGTTCCTGGCATCTTCCGTTTTGTTTCCGCGTCTTCCAGGTTATCATTCTTCTGGATTTGAGATTTTTAGCTATAGACGTTTTGTTCTGATCGATGGTATAAATCTAACACTGGGAATTCTAATTATCATTTTCGGTTGTTTGATTCATGAAGGATTGCGAATGCAAAAAGATTTAGATGAAGTGTTGTAAATATTCTATCGGACACTTGAATCGATCCTGTAACTCATAAATACAAAGAGAACAGCCTTCCACAATGGTGGCTGTTCTATGCTTTAAAACACTATCGACAGAACGTAAAAACATGAATACTCTTGAGCAATTACAAAAACCATTTTATCTTGAATCAAACGTGACAATGCAGACTGAATCAAATTCTCATTCACTGGCATTCTCCGCCTGATAGCTCACATCCATTTTCTCCAATCTGGCTATTCCATTTATCCGGGAGTTTCTCTACAAATACACGCAAAAACGGCTATGTGAGAAACTTTCTCACATAGCCGCTGCACCACTATTTGTGTTTATATCCTGTGTACAATGTCATAAAAAGGCATCCTATCATTGCCCATGCCCAAAATCTATGTTTTTTCATATCCTTTCGCCTCCTAATATGTGACTACAGCAAATCCTGCATACTCTTCAGGCTGATTCCAAGTGTTGACATATTATGGAACAATGCTGACGTAGTCGGCTGTAAGATCCCACTCACCCCAAGTAAAATCAGTCCTGCATTAAAAGTAACAATAAATCGGTAGTTTCTTTTGATCCGTTTCATCAGTCCATCGCTCAGCTGCTTTAATATTACAAGCTCATATAAGTTCTCTGCACCAATCATAATATCGGCAATTTCTCTTGCAAGCTCTGCTCCGTCACTGATTGCGACTCCTACATCAGCAGCCGAAAGCGCCGGTGAGTCGTTGATGCCATCTCCGATCATAATGACTTTTCTGCCTTTTGTCTTTTCTTTTTCCACAAAATCAGCCTTATCTTCCGGAAGTACTTCTGAATAATATTCATCTACACCGACTCTTTTTGCAATCGCTGCCGCAGTGTGCTCGCTGTCCCCTGTCATCATCACGATCTTTGAAATGCCTGATTTTCGCAGTATTTCAATGACATCTGCCGCCTCCTCTCGGAGAGGGTCTTCAATGCAGATGACTGCTGCCAATTCTTTTTCAATCGCAAGATACAGATGAGAGTATTCCACCGGAAGTGATGCAAAAAGCGCTTCTTTCCCCTCTGGGATCATACATTTTTCATCCTCAAAGACAAAATGATAGCTTCCGATAATTGCCTTTTTCTCATTGATCATCGTGGAAATTCCGTGTGCAACCATGTATTCCACTTTCGAATGCATTTCCTCATGATCCAATTTTTTCTTCTTGGCAGCGTTCACGACTGCTTTTGCCATAGAATGCGGAAAATGTTCTTCCATGCATGCTGCAATCCGAAGTAGTTCATCCGGATCTTCTCCGTTGAACGAAACGACATCCACTACAGTAGGCTTTGCTTTTGTGAGTGTTCCTGTCTTGTCGAACACAATCGTATCCGCCTCTGCCGCTGCCTCTAAAAACTTACCGCCTTTTACTGTAATATTATGCACGCCTGCTTCTCGAATCGCTGAAAGGACAGCAATCGGCATCGCAAGCTTTAATGCACAGGAAAAGTCGACCATCAATATGGAAAGTGCTTTCGTGATATTACGTGTCAAAAGATAGGTCAGCGCTGTGCCCGCAAGTGTATACGGCACAAGTTTATCCGCCAGATGCTCCGCCTTGCCTTCCAATGCAGATTTCAGCTTCTCCGATTCCTCGATCATTGTGACTATTTTTTCAAATCGGCTGGATCCGCCCACTGCTTTGACCGCAATCGTCACTTCGCCTTCTTCCACCACGGTTCCTGCATACGCAGAACTTCCTTGTACTTTTCTCACCGGGAGAGATTCTCCGGTAAGAGACGCCTGATTGACCATCGCCTCACCATCTGCCACTGTGCCGTCAAACGGAATGACATTCCCCATATGTACAACAACCTGATCTCCTGCCTGAATATCAGACACCGGAACAAGAATGTCTTGTTCCCCCTGTTTAAGCCATACTTTCCCCACATTCAACGACATTGTTCTCGCAAGATCATCCACTGATTTTTTATGTGTCCATTCTTCTAAAATTTCTCCGATTCCCAGCAGGAACATGACCGAACCTGCCGTATCGATATCATTTCGCAAAATGGAAACCCCAATCGCTGTTGCGTCAAGAACCGGAACTTCAATCTTTCCTTTACACAACACCTTTAAACCTTTGTAAATATACTTTAACGATACTGCCGTCGTATAAAGGGCATTTACCGGATATGGAAGAAACCATTTTCTTGCATACCCAAACAAAACTTTATTGATTAACTTTTCCTGATAAGCAGCGTTTAACGCCCTGCCGGAATTTTCTAAAAGTCCCGCTGGCACCTCCGTCTTTTCATAAGAAAATCTCTTCATTTCTTCTATAATGACCTCTCGGTCACCGGTATAGCGAATGACAGCATCCTGCGTGCGCTCATACACTTTCGCTGATGAAACCGTTTTCATGTTTGTTAAAAAATACAGCAAAATATCTGCCTGCTCATAAGTCATTCTGTTTTGCAGAAGATGAATTCGCATTCTGCCTTTCATCTCATGTTTTATGATAAATCTCACTTGCTGTCGCCTCTATTCTGCCACTGTCTCTTCCACAGCTTCTTCCGTAGTTTCTTCTGTCTGTACCTCTTCAAACTCCTGCTCTTCTTTTACTGCTCTTTCTTCATTGATTGCTTTTGCCTCTTCGTAGATGTCTTCTGCATTCTCCTGAATAGTAGTTGCAGTCTTCATGACACATTCTTTTGCTCTAAGCACCGCTGCCGTTCCATTTGTATAAAGTTTCTTTGCATCTTTGCTTGATAATAGCTTGATTCCTGCTGTCCCAAATAACACACCTGCCGCGAAAATACCTGTTTTCTTAAAATTGATACCTTTTAAACAATCTAACATCATAAATACCTCCTAGAATAATTTTATCCATTGATTATATTCCCATGATTCGACAAATTCCAGTTTTTTTCACACTATCGATAAATTTTATCATCTATTTTCTCTACAACCAAAAGGAGAATGCCACCGCCGAGTCCTCCCAAGCTGTGTCATTCTCCTCTTCTCCTACATATGTGGGCATGACTGCAAAGCAATGTGTTTAATTTTCTGTTCATTCACATAACCGCATGCCTTCAGTCCTGCAAGCATCACCGACTGAAGCTTGTTTGATGACAGCCGGCACACAGAATGATCTTCAAACTCAATGACACATCCATTCTGACCGTCACACTCACATACATCCGAAATCTTATACATGTTTTTTCTGCTGATCGCTCCGATCTCCTCTAATGTATTTACCATTCTGTATATCGTCGCAATCCCAATTTGAGGATCTAACTGTGATGCGCGGTAATAGATTTCCTTACAGCAGGAATAATCTTCCTCCATAATAATATCAAGCAACATCAATCTCTGCTTTGTAATTCTGCATCCCCGTTCTTTCAATTTTTGAATGATAGCCTCTTTCTGCATCCAGTCTCACTCCTCATCTTTAGTGACAATGTCCTCCACAGTGTTTACAGTCTCCACCACATTGAATTGATTTTCCATTCTTCTTATCTCGAATCATTTTTCTGATAATCAGTGCTACGATTCCAGCTAACGCAATGCCAACAACTGCTGTTCCCATATTACCGCCTCCATTTCAAAATCAATCGGTCTGTCAATTATCTTGCTCCTACCATACCTTTCATATTGACATTTAATGTCTTGCTTTCTTTGTATGGTCTGACAAGCAGATAAATAAACCCAATTACTAATATAAACGCTACTACAGTTCCAGCGCCGAATGTTCCGGTGCTGATCAATGTTCCAATCTGGTAGATGCAAAGTGAAACAATGTATGCAAGACCTGTCTGGTATCCGATTGCAAACCAGAACCATTTTGCATTATTCATCTCTCTTTTAATTGCTCCCATCGCCGCAAAGCAAGGCGCACAAAGAAGGTTGAACACTAAGAATGAGTAAGCCGCAACCGCTGTCATACTTCCTGCAAGCTGTCCCCAGATCTCAATACCGTTGTCTGCATTTACCTCCGCAAATCCAAATAAAATACCAAATGTACCAACTACATTTTCTTTAGCAATCAATCCTGTAACTGCCGCAACTGCCATTTTCCAGTCGCCCCATCCAAGTGGTACAAAGATCGGTGCAATCACACTTCCGATGTGAGCCAAAATACTGTCGTTCAATTGTTCTGCCTCCAACATACCAAATGAACCGTCAACCCATCCAAAGTTCATCAAGAACCACAATACAATTGTAGATAACAGAATAATTGTACCAGCTTTTTTGATAAATGACCAGCCTCTTTCCCACATACTTCTAAGTACGTTTCCAACTGTCGGCCAGTGATACGCCGGAAGTTCCATTACAAACGGCGCCGGATCTCCCGCAAACATCTTTGTTTTCTTTAAAATGATACCGGAACAGATGATTGCTGCGATTCCAACAAAGTAAGCACTTGGTGCAACCCACCATGCGCCATCGAACAACGCTCCCGCAATCAATGCAATGATCGGAAGTTTTGCTCCACATGGAATAAATGTTGTCGTCATGATTGTCATCTTACGGTCACGGTCATTTTCAATCGTTCTCGACGCCATAATACCCGGAACACCACATCCGCTTCCGATCAGCATCGGGATAAATGATTTTCCGGAAAGTCCAAATTTGCGGAAAATTCTATCCATGATAAACGCAACTCTCGCCATATATCCACATGCTTCCAAAAATGCAAGGAACAAGAATAACACAAGCATCTGAGGTACAAAACCAAGAACTGCTCCTACACCAGCCACAATACCGTCAAGAATCAATCCCTGAAGCCATCCTGCACAGCCGATACCGACCAGGAATTTTTCAATCGCAGGCGGAATGATTTCTCCGAACAATACATCATTGGTCCAATCTGTCACCCAAGTTCCAACCGTTGTGACCGAAATATAATATACAAGGAACATAACCGCCGCAAAGATCGGAAGCGCAAGCCATCTGTTCGTCACGATATGGTCGATCTTATCTGATGTTGTCATCTTATTCTGTTTATTCTTCTTGACACAGTCATGAATAATAGAAGAAATATATACATATCTCTCATTTGTAATGATACTTTCTGTGTCATCGTCAAACAGTTCTTCCATTTTTTGAATCTCTGCGGATACATCCGGAACAGATTTCATCTGTGCCTGAATCTTATCATCTTTTTCCAACAGCTTGATTGCAAAGAATCTCTTCTGTTCTTCCGGAACAGTTCCCGTCAGCATGTTTTCAACTGTCTTAATCGTATTTTCAGCATCTTCTGAGAATGCATGTACCGGCGTCATCGCTTTTTTCTTCTGCGCAAGCCCTACTGCCTTCTCCGCAGCTTTCTGAATTCCTGTTCCTTTTAATGCTGAAATCTCGACAACTTCACAGCCAAGCTCTTTGCTCAGCTTATCTGTATAGATCTTGTCTCCGTTCTTTTGCAGTACATCTACCATGTTGACTGCCATAATTACCGGAATGCCAAGTTCCATCAATTGTGTGGACAAATATAAGTTTCGCTCAATATTTGTACCATCTACGATATTAATAATGGCGTCAGGTCTCTCTCCAATCAAATAGTTTCTTGCCACTACTTCCTCTAATGTATATGGTGACAAAGAATAAATTCCCGGAAGGTCCATGATAATAACATCTTTATGACCTTTCAGTTTTCCTTCTTTTTTTTCTACTGTTACTCCAGGCCAGTTTCCTACAAATTGGTTTGAACCAGTCAGAGCATTGAACAACGTTGTTTTTCCGCAGTTTGGATTACCTGCTAGTGCTATCTTTACTGACATCTTCTCTCTCCTTTTTTATGTTTGTCGAATCTCGTTTTTATTAGTTTTAACTAACCGTTTGCCAAAAAAATTATTCTACTTCTATCATCTCAGCATCTGCTTTTCTCAACGACAATTCATATCCTCTTACTGTTACTTCCACCGGATCACCAAGCGGCGCTACTTTTCTCACAAAAATCTCGACTCCTTTTGTGATCCCCATATCCATGATTCTTCGCTTCACCGGTCCCTCACCAGTCAGTTTCTTTACCTTGACGGTCTTACCGCAGGCTACCTCCTTTAACGTTTTCATCTCTTTTCGCCCTCTTTCATCACTAAACCATAATCTTGTTTGCCATATCTTTCCCAATCGCAACTCTGGAATCTTTCACATTCACAATCATGTTACCTCCGATTTCAGAGATTACGGTAACTACTCCGCCGGTAACAAAGCCAAGATTTTCTAAAAATCGTCTTGTCTCTTCTTTTCCACCGACTTTTTTAATTACATTTTCTTCTCCTGGATTCACCATCGTTAACGGCATCATACACACCTCTTCTTTCTGATAATGATAAACAATTTCATTTTACACGGTTAGTATACTCTAACGTCTATTAGATGTCAACATCTTTTTTCATTTTCTATTTTTGTCTACACCGCCAATATAAACGGCTTTTTCTCCACAGTAAAAACCGGCAGCCTGACGCCATAGATTTCTTCTAACAGTTCTTCCGTCAAAATTTCCTCAGGACCTCCCTGTCCAATCATTTTTCCTTCTTTCATTGCGAGTATCTCATCGCTATAATACAATGCCTGATTGATATCATGCAGCACCATGACAATGGTAAGCCCATATTCCTCGTTCAATCTGCGCACCAATTGTAATATCTGTATCTGATACCGCACATCCAAATAGGTTGTCGGCTCATCTAAAAGCAGAAGCTCTGTATCCTGTGCGAGTGCCATCGCAATCCACACCCGCTGCCTTTGTCCCCCAGACAGCTTTGAGACCGGACGGTTTCGATATTTTTCTGTGCGTGTCACCTCCATCGCCCATTCTACTCTTTCCACATCTTTTTCGCTCATCTTAAAGCTTCCGGTTCTTCGATGAGGAATTCTCCCGTAGCCGATTAGCTTCTCCACGCTCAAATCTGCCGGTGCCGTATGATACTGGTGCACAATCGCAGCTTTTTTTGCCAGATCCTTAAGTTTCATATTCCGAAGATTTTCACCATAAAGACAAATTTCCCCTTGATCAGGCTTTAAATTCCTTGTCAGCAGCTGAAACAATGTAGATTTTCCACAGCCATTCGCACCGATCAGAGTTGTGATCTTCCCCTTCTGCAGTGAAAATGACATTTCCCGAAGTACCTGATGCTCTCCATAGGAAAAAGAAAGGTTCTGCACTTCATAGATCAATTTCTGCTCATTCATAGTTCTGTCTTTGACCTCCTTAATAATAAAATGAAACTTGGACCTCCAATCACTGCCATAACTACTGCCGCATTAATCTCGTATGGATACGCAATCGTACGCCCGATTGTGTCGGCGAGCAATAGCGTAAACGCCCCGAGGAGCATCGTGTAAGGAATGAGTACCTTATGACTGTTTCCGACCAGCAGCCTTGCAATATGTGGCACTAAAAGTCCCAGAAAACTGATGCTTCCAACTACCGCAGTACTGATTGATGCCAAAAGTACAGCTGCTGCAGACACTATAAGACGCACCGCATTGACTCGAATTCCAAGTGAGCGGATTGTCTGATCTTCCAATCCAAGAATATCGCATTTTGACGCTAAAAAGACAGCCAAAACAAGCCCAATCACTGCATAGATGAAAAGCATCCGAAAATCCTCCCATGTTTTCATCGTAATATTCCCGTTCACGATACTAGCTGCCCCACTATAATTCGCTCCCATCATACTTTCTCCGGCGGACATCAGCCCAGTAAAAAATGCATTCACCGCCACACCGGTCAAAATCACCCTGAGAGGACTCAAATCCCCCTTCCAGGAAAGCAGATACACAAGTCCACATGCAAAGACACCTCCTAAAAACGCAAATACAGGAACCGCCAGATACAGTGATGGCGCAAATGCCGTCACAAGCACTGCCGCCATTCCCGCGCCGGAGCTAATTCCCATGATCCCCGGATCTGCCAGCGGATTTTTCATTACCGCCTGAAGCATGACACCTGATACAGCTACCGCTGCACCGGCGAGCATCGCAATCAAAATTCTCGGAAATCGCAGTGAATATATCGTAGCGACTGTCTCATCATACGCTACAAACAATCCTCTCAAAATCTGTTCCGGAGATGCTTTTAAGCTTCCCGTATTAACAGCAACAAGGAACAGCACAATCAATGCTGCTCCCGTAATCAGAAATGAAATTATTTTTCTTTTTATGCTAATCAATTTGTTCCCTCCTGATACAAAAATATTTCCAGTTCTTTTAGCGCCTCCTCATATTGGAAATTTGCACTCATCCCAAACTTTTCATTATCCAGGTCATATACTCTTGCATTTTGCACCGCCTCAAAATGTTTCCAAATATCATTCGTCGCAAACTCTTCCGCAAACATTTTTTTCACCTGCTCCGGAAGCGCATGAGAAGTCCGAAGGATGATATCAGGTGCTTTCTCTACCATATCTTCCGGATTGATATTCAGAAAATCCTGCCCGTCGCCATCTCCGTATACATTGACAGCTCCGGCAAGCTTTACAAGGCTTCCGACATAACTGCTTTCTGTTGCCACCACATAAGATCCCGGCAGCCCCATCAATATGAGCACCGTAGGAGGCTCCTGCTCATTATGCTTTTGTGCGAAATTGGTCTTAAAATCCTCGAATTCCTGATGAAGCTTCTCTGCCTCTTCTTCTTTTCCCAGCATCTTTCCTAATGCAAGAATCGATTGATACATTCCTTCTGTACTTTTCAGATCCAAAAAATAACTTTCAACTCCTATATTTTCATACTGGGACTTTAATTCTCCTTCCAGAGAATTCGGACTTAAAACGATATCCGGTTTTAACGATTTTATGATTTCCATATCGGGAGCCATCGGAGAACCGACGCTTTCTGCATTTTCATAGCGTTTCGGAATAGAATAACTGTCCGTTTTCGGAACTCCGACAACTCCTTCTACTTCCAGTTTGTCAAGAATCTCACAAGTCGCCACCGAAGTCGCCACAATCCGCTTTTCTTTTGTATCATTGTCTGCACTTTGATTTCCTGACTGATCCACACATCCGGTCAAAAACAGTACGGATAACAAGGCTGCAATCAACTTTATCTTTTTCATTTCTTATTTCCTTTTCTTTACGAACACAACCAAAGAACCTATCACAAGCACAATGACAGCTCCGACTGCAATCTGTCCAACCGGCACTTTATTTGTGTTTGCTTTTTCTGTCACCTGTTCTTCATCTGCAGTCTGCTCTTCATCTGCCACCTGCGGCTCTTCTTCAGTCTGTGGCTCTTCTTCAGTCTGCGGCTCTTCTGCCGATATCATCTCACTTACAAAATTTCCTGTCCCTGCCTGTGCAGATGCCATATCCAGTTTCACAAAGAACTGTACGTCTCTTCCCATCGGTTCTACATACAAGATCGGACTGATATAATTATCTGCCGAATCCACCTCAAACCGATAGTGATTGAACGTATCTCCATCTCTTTCACAACTTCCGGTCTGTGTAATTTCCACATCTCGATAAGTTCCGTCTGTCCCCTGTATCTGCATACGTACATCACTCACATTTGACATCAGACCAATTCCAAGCGTAACATACGTTTTCCCCTGAAACTGTTCTACCAGCGCACTGTCCTCCACAATACTCTCACACATACTGTCTCCAAGTGCAATGTTCGTCCCGCCATCTACAGTCTGTCCCGTCTCCGGATTTGCATAGGATGTTGTTCTCCCTACCGTATAAGCTCCATCTTCCATCGCATAAACAGGAACAGGGGCAGCCGCAATCGCAGCTGCCATTCCCAATCCCAAAACAATTTGCTTTAATCGTTTCATCTTATTTCGCCTGTCTCTTTCTGTAAACCATTGTCATCACACCGGCAGCTGCTGCTATAAGCATAACAACCGGAATTGCCGCATAATTATCATAGTCTCCTGTCTTTGGTGCACTTGATGCTCCATAGCTGCTTCCAGATGCAGGAGTTGTCACCTTAACAGTAGTGTCATTCGCATCTTCAGAAACTAATTTCAGCGCTGAGTAATCAATGCGAAGTCTTGCTTCAATATCCTGGTGTCCCATGATCGCCACATGCGGATTCACTTTTACATTCAGATATTCCTGTGTATGAGGAAGTACAAATGAGAAACAAGTCGGATTTCCAGAAGCATTTTTCTCCTCCACAGTAGCATTTGTATAATTTCCGTTGGCATCAGCCACTTTTAATTCCTGAAGACTCGCTTCAATGTTTCCATATGTCATGGATTTTGTGTAAATATACATTGTCTTCACGCCATTTTTCACAACGATTCTTGCGGTGCTGTTCAAAGACTGCGCCGCCATAGACGCCTGATCTTTTGTCGCATGCCACAGCCATACCGGGACTTCATAAATACCATCTTTCAAATGGTCTTTGTCAAGTGTTGTGCTTCCTGCGTTTTGATTCGTGTTATTGTTTGTATTATTGTTCGTATTGTTATTGGCATTATTGTTATTACCACTGTTGTTGTTTGTGTTGCTATTGTCTGAGGTTGTCTTTTCTTTCAAGCCTTTGACTGCCGCCTCAATGTCCGCTGCCATCTGATCTACTCTATTCTGCTCATTTTGCTTCAGACCGCGCACAACTGTCTGCAATGCATTTTGAAGCGCCTTCACAGTTCCGTCTGTATATTTTGTCAAGTCTTTCGGAACTGACGCAATCGCCGCATCCACTTTGCTGTAATCTGCTTCCGGAAGATCACTTACCAACTGCAATTTCCCTTTTAAATCTTTTAAAGAAGCAATCATCTCATTGACTTCTGCTGCCGATGCTCCGCCATTTGCAAGCAATCCTTCTGCTTCCTTCATTTTCGCCTCAAACGCGCTCCATGAATCTTCTGTATAATCTTCTTTCACGAGATCTTCATAAGATTTCAAGAGATCACTCAGCGCACTTGTATCCACCTGTGCATTCGAAAAGTCCAATGTCAGTGTCACAACCGTCGGATATGGATTCCCTCCACCCATCAAATTGTTCATAAAATCTACTGTAATCTTCAATTCACACACACCATCGTCAGAAGGTGTAATCGGAAATTGCATTTTTTCCGGCACTTCGATGTTTGCAATTGCTGCCGGATTTCCGAATGTTGTAGAAGACTGCTCTGTCTTGTAAGAGAGATATTCCGCACCCTCTACAGTTAAAACATTCGCATGATATTCTCCCATCATGTTGATTACCATGTGATTGTTTTCAACAGTTGCTGTCATATTTCCTTCCCCGTCTACAGTCACCTTGGCACTCTCTCCAAACGCTTTGTTGAACGCCTCATTTACCGCAGCAATCGGAGCTTTGCTCTTGAGCGATGTAATCGGCACCACATAATCTCCTGCCTCTAGTTTTTCAGCAGCTTTTACCGTATTTACTTGTGTCAGACTAAATGTACACACCGCAGCCATCGCAAGCGCGGCCATTCTTCTCACCATTGATTTCATGGTCTTATGCTTCATTTTTCATATCCTCCTTTTTATTATGTTGCCTTTAACTATTATTTGTTAGATTAAACTAACCAGTAGGCATTAAAAAAAGCAACTTAAATTGCTGAACTGACTATATCACACTTCTTTTCGAAAGAAAAATCTTTTTTTGTTGCACCGCGCAACAAATCGCGTTCTTCTTCTTTTTTTTTACTTTAAATCATAATTTTCTTTTTGTTGCAACTCGCAACTTTTTTACGCAATATATACGGCAAACAAAAGCTCTTTCTCATCGTCCCCATCAAAAATCTGAATCCAGATCCTTCCTGAAAGCATCCTTCCTTTTTCACCTGCAATGCTCTGAAACCGGATTTTGTCTGCCCGAAAAGCCAGCAATTTGCCCTGTCTTTCCATCTCACACCATGCTTGTCCATCCCAATATGCAAACTCATATTCCCGATACTCCTCCAGCATCCGCAGATACAATTTCCCATTTTTATTCTGTATATTTAAAATACAAGGATTTTCAAACCGCTCATTCCACACTGAGGCTTCATGCTCCCGATGCAGCTCCTTCTGAAAAATGGTAAACGGAATCGGATAATTTCCATCTGGATATCTTCTGCTGAGCCTCTCTCCGTCAAATTCCATTCCTTCCCGAAATCCGTATTTTACCCGCTTTGCAATCTCTTCTTTTTTCAGAGCTTCCAACGTCTCCTCTTTGCAGTACGACGCAATCGTCACGGCATCTTCCCTCGCCACCTCCTGCGAAACCCCGGTACTCAGCAGATGTCCAATAACCAGTTCTACTTTCTGACTGTACGCTTCCGCCGCCATCTTTCCCTTTTTCGTAAGTATCGGCTTTCTCCGATTACTTTTATCAATCAAACCTTCCTTCTCCAAAACAGTCAGCACACGGCTGACTGCATACTTTTCCTCTCCAAGCGTCACCGCAAGGTTCGTCACGTTCCACTGTTCTTTTTGATTTTGAAAACAGATCAAAGTTTTTACTTTTAATATGTTCATGCAATTATTCCCCTACCAATGTTGTATCACGAACTGTCTCTATTTTCGTAAAGAAGTAGACATATTTAAAAATAATAAGGAACACAATAAATATTCTTCCATGAAGATTGCTCATCGCAATCATTGCTAAAATCAGCATTGCTGATGCCGGAAGCAGAATACAAAATTTTGTTTTCAAAGTCATGGCACGATTTTTTACAAAACTGTCTAAATGCTTCTGATACAGTTTTGTTCCGGTAAACCACTTGTGAAATCGTTCAGAACCTTTTGCCAGACAAAAAGATGCCAATAAAAGAAATGGGGTTGTCGGAAGTACCGGAAGTGCCACTCCGATCATTCCAATCCCCATTGCTAAAAAACCGATTACAAGCCAAAGAATTTTGATTGGATTCTTTTTCATGATAAATTCCTTTCTCTACACAGTTTCTATTTTCTACCAATAATTAGTTTTAGCTAACTAGAGAATATCAAAATCCTATTTATTTGTCAATGCAATCTTTCTAAGTATATGGTATAATGCTCATAAAATGCATAGTAAAAGGAGGAAAGCTTATGAAACCTTTTGTAAACGAATCCGCTGAGAATTATCTTGAAACAATTTTAATGCTGAGCAAAAAGTTACCGGTTGTCCGTTCTGTAGATATCGCAACCGAATTGGATTTTAAAAAATCAAGTGTAAGCGTTGCAATGAAAAATCTGCGCGAGAAGAATCATATTACAGTCACAGATGCCGGATTTATATATCTCACAGAATCCGGATGTGAAATAGCAGAGATGATCTATGAACGGCACCGTCTTTTGTCCGATTGGTTGATTCGCCTCGGCGTGTCGGAAGAGACAGCGAACGAAGATGCCTGCCGTATGGAACACGTGATTAGTGCGGAAAGCTTTGAAGCGATTAAAAGACATGTAAAATAAAGACGCCGGCAAACGCCGGCATTTTTATTGCTTTTCTCCATCTATAAACATCATGACAAACGCCATACCTAACATCACCACACAGACTATCAATGCTTTTTCAGACAAATATTTCACACAGATATTCCCAAAAACGGCCCCCATTACAAAACAAAAAATAATTCCGTAATATAAGAACCCTTTTTTCAGATGCTCTTTTCTTTTCGAGCCCAAATACTCACACATCTGCTGTGTCGCGCTACGCAGGTTTCCAATGCACATCGTCGTCGCAATTCCATTTCCATGTATCTTCCGAAAACTCTCAACCTGTATCCCACAGGCAAGTGACGTCAGACTATTTGCCGGAAGATTGAACTTTTGCGGTATGAAACAGACTACAAATAATACAACTGCTTCACTTAACACCGACAGCTGTCTCCAGTGGAAAATACTTTTTTCTTTCATCTTCATTCGGACAAGATCTGCAACTCCGATTCCGGTCACAAATGCAATGACCGGAATTAAATACCTGATTGCCATATCCCACTGTCTTTCCGACATATAGATACCAAATAATAAGATATTTCCCGTCTGGGCATTCGCAAATACCTTTCCTCTGCACATATAGGAATAGGCATCCATAAACCCTCCCGAAAGCGCAAGTATAATTCCAAGCCGAATGGACTCCGACATTTGTCTTGATCGTTTCACAGTACCACTTCTTTCAATTTTCTATTCTTTCCAAGTTGCTGAGGCAATCTTCTTAACAAGCGCAAGCTTTGCCCACTGCTCCTCCTCGGTCAGTTTATTCCCGATCTCGCACGATGCAAATCCACACTGAGGACTGAGGTACAGACGTTCCAGCGGTACATACTCGGCCGCCTGCCGAATTCTTTCTTTGATTAGCTCTTCGCTCTCAAGAACCGGTGATTTTGTTGTTATAAGCCCAAGAACAACCTTTTTATCATCTGAGACAAATCTAAGCGGCTCAAATCCTCCCGAGCGCTCATCGTCAAACTCCAGATAATATGCGTCCACGTTCTCATTTGCAAACAGATATTTTGCCACTGGCTCATATCCGCCTGATGATGCCCAGGTAGAATGGTAGTTTCCTCGGCATACATGAGTTGTAATCACAAGATCCTCTGGTCTTCCCTCAATCGCAAGGTTGTTCAGGCGAAGATATTTTTCTGCCTCGCTTTCTATTGTAACACAATCCTGCTGTCTTGCCTCCCAATATTTTTTATCACAAAACATCCCCCATGTGCAATCGTCAAATTGAATATTTCTGCAGCCTGCTTCATAAAGTTCTTTGATCACAGTGCGATATGCTTTCGCAATATCCTGAATGAGCACTTCCTCATCTGGATAAAATTTCACTGTATTCTTCCCATTTTCTTCTCGAAATAACTCTGCCAGCAGCTGCGCCGGGGCAGGAATTGTCTGTCTTGCCACTGTGTTTTCATCTTCAAATTGTTTCACAAATTTAAAATGTTCTACAAACGGGTGATTCTCTCCGCTGATCTTTCCGCTCACAGCAACGGAGCCGTGCGTAGTCTCTTCTCCATGGAAGAAATATCCGTGATCCAGCTCAATATGCTCACCCCCATTTAATCCCCACATAAAATCCAAATGCCAGTAGCTTCTGCGAAATTCTCCATCGGTGATCACATGATATCCTGCTGCCTTTTGTTTTTCTACCAGATCACGAATCGCCTCATTCTCAACTTCTTCCAATTGTTTCTCCGATATTTTTCCACTCTCAAAATCTGCTCTCGCCTGCTTTAACTGTGCAGGTCTTAAAAAACTTCCTACAAAATCATATCGAAACGGTGCATTCTTACTCATATCTTCTACCTCCAAATACTTTTGTCTTACCCTCCGGTAATCTATGAAGGTATTATATCGGGACACAATAAATACGTAAAATATCCAAAAATATCTGTTAGCTATAACTTTTAGTTATATCAACTCTGTATTTTCGTCGATATTTCGTTTGAGTGCATCTATATATGCTATTCCTAAACGGCTGAAATGTGACTTCTGATGGCTCACATATCCGATATGCATATCCCCCTCTTTTTCAAGCGGCACTGCAACAATATTTCCCCCGTTCAGCTCCGAATCGATCACTCCGCTGCAGACAGTATATCCGTCCAACCCAATCAGCAGGTTAAACAGTGTCGCTCTGTCACGCACCCGGATATTTTTTATCCTCTGTACTGTACTGAAAATCTCTTCCGAATAATAAAAGGAATTATGTTCTCCCTGTTCAAACGAAAGATACGGATACTCATGAAGCTCTTCCATTGTCACAGATTTTCGACTCGCCAGCGGATGTCTGTTGCTTATAAAAATATGCGGCTTTGCCACAAACAGTTCTGTAAACACAAGTTCCTTTACCTTCATAATTTTTCGCAGCACTTTTTCATTAAAATCATTCAGATACAGAATCCCTAACTCACTTTTCATCGCCGCGACATCTTCTATAATCTCATATGTCTGTGTTTCCCGAAGAGAAAAATCATATTGGGCGGTTCCATGCTCCTTGATCAAATCCACAAACGCATTCACCGCAAACGAATAGTGCTGTGTGGAAACACAAAACTGCTGCTTTCTGCCGGATTTATGCATATACTTTTCTTCCAAAAGATCCGCCTGTTCAATCACCTGTCTTGCATATGCCAAGAACTGCTCCCCCTCATGTGAGACAACAATCCCTTTGTTTGTGCGCTCAAAAATTACAATTTCCAGCTCTTTTTCCAGCTCCCGGATTGATTTGGTGAGACTTGGCTGTGATATATATAATTCTGTTGCAGCTTCGGTCATCGTTCCCTTCTCCGCCACCATCGCCACATATCTCAACTGTTGTAATGTCATAGTTCCCTCTTATCTTTCAATCTCAAATGGTTTGTGAATCGGTGTCTCCATATCCCATATTTTGTATTCTCCATTCCAGTAGTAAGCCGGCTTACACTTACCACTTTTAAACACACGAATCAGGTCTTCCATCGTGCGCACCTCCTCTGGAAAATAAGTTGCAAAAAAGCCGACCTTTCCCGGTATATGACAGTCACTTGAGCCAACAGTGACCAGTCCAAGTTCTCTTGCATAATCTGCCGCTTTTTTGTTTGCCTCGGGAAGTGTGCTTCCGTTGAGCACCTCAACACCGTCCAGTCCCTTTACAATTCTCAGATTTTCTTCCAATCCACGGTTGTTATTGCGAAATGGATGCGCACTGAAACAGATTCCGCCCTGCTCTTTCACGATATCGATAAACTTCTGTGCATCCACCCGCTCTTTCGGATATTCCTCGATTCCTAAAGCCACGATATCCCCCTGCAGAGAAAAAAATTCAATTCCCACAAAAATCGGAAATCCTGTTTTTTCAGAGTATGTTCTCGCATACTCTCGCAGTCCCATCTCGTCGTGATCTGTAATGCAGATTGCTCCAAGTCCCCGCTCCTTTGCAAGCTCCACCATCTCATCCAATTTTAAAAAGCTATCTTTTGAAAATGTCGATTCGTGCATGTGCATATCTATAAACATGTTCTTTCCTCTTTTCTACGTTATCATTTCCAGAACAGTCCGACTGATGCCTTCCCATGAGACACCGTTCAAATCGGGACATTCTTCTTGTTGTTGTTCTAATTTCTTCTCTATTGCCTCCGCCAATTTCTTTTCAAACTCCGGCAATTTTTCTTCTTTCGGCTCATCTACCCGAGTCATCTCAGGCAACGGAACAAACTCCACCTGTTGTCCCGGCACATGCTCATCTAGCCACTCTTCCATCCCAGAAATCTGCGAACAGACCACCTTACATCCACATGCCATTGCCTCCATCGTCACCAGTGGCAATCCTTCAAAAAATGACGGGAGAACAAACACATCGCTTTGCCGAAATACCTCTGCTAAAGCTTCCTGCTGCAAACTGCCTAAAAATATCACCGGATATCTGCATTCCCTGGCAAGCCTGCAAATTTCTTCATACTCTTCTCTGCTGCCATGCCCTCCTGCAATCTTCACAACCAGATTTTCCGGTTTGATCGAAAGCATCTCCAATGCCCGAAGCAGACTGAAAACCCCCTTCTTCTCTGTCACTTTCCCCGCAAATGCCAACTGTTTATACGGTTTCTGTTCTGTTTTCTTCCGATAAAAAATGTTTTGATTGTAGCCAACCCCGACAGTGTGCACAAGCTCCTCGCCGCAATTAAAAATCCAGATAATCTCTTTCTTCTGTCCGTCATGCAATGCCACAATGCCATCCAACTGCGGAATCCACTTCTGAATGTATTCCATCTGTAATGGATTTTTACAAATCTGACGCAAATCAGAGCCATGACAAATTCCAATGACTTTCTTCTTCGGATACCATTCCCGCACCAACGCAGTCAGAAGATACAGGTGATGACACACAATCAAATCCGGACAAAACTCCTCGACCGCTTTTCGCACCACCCTTTGAAATGCACTCCGGTACGCTTGAAACATCTCTTCTGTAAAGTCCTTATATCTCGTACTCTTATATGGCATCTCATCCGACATTCCTGCAATTGGAAACGGCAGCTCCTCCGACAAATATTTCACCGGATAAAATATAACTCCCTCTGGGAAATTTACGCTGTCCTCCTCATAAACTCCCGCAAGAACTGCCTGCTCATGTCCAAGGGCATTCCAGTTCTTTACCAACTCCGTCAGATAAATTCCACTTCCCGTGCTGTGCGGTTTCTGAGCTGTAATATTTAAAATCCTCATTTGTTTTTCTCACTCTTTCTTCCCATTTCTGTAACTTGTCTATACCAATCATACGATAACTCTTTTACCCACACAAGAAAAAAGTTGATATATTTTCTGATTTTCCTTGACCTGTACGCTGCGTACCCCCTTATAATATACCCATCACAAGGAAAGGAGCATACCGTTTATGTTATTAAGCGAAGTGGCAAAACAGGTCAATCTCACAAAACGGGCAATCAAATATTACGAAGAACAAGGACTTCTCCATGTCACAAAAGATGCGAACGGTTATCGCAATTACTCAGAAGAACATCTTAACATTTTAAAAGAAATTTCCGTCTATCGAAAACTGGGGATCGGTATTGCAGATATCAAAAAAATATTAGAAACAAGAAATTTATCTCTCTTAGAACAAATTTATGAAGAAAAAAGTAAAAATCTTTCCGAAGAAACTAAAGAACTTGAGGCTCTAAAACATTTTCTCTCCGAGCAAAATGTGGACGAAATCAGTGCAGTTGTAGATTACAGGACAATCGCCGACGCATTGCAGGACATGATTCCTGGATTTTATGGTTACTATTTTTTGAACCATTTTACCCCCTATCTCCAGATTGCAATTACAACAACCGAGCAGCAGCAAGCATATGAACAAATTCTATCTTTTTTAGATAATACGAAAATACGCATTCCTCTCTTTCTGCGATTTTCAGGATTTGTAATGCAGCATATTTTGCCGAAACCATCCTTGCAAAAACAGCTGGAAACGATTGACAAACAAATTTATCAGTACTTAAATCCTACAGACGAGGAGTATCAGAGACTTTTAGAGCAGACCCGAAAAAATGTAAAACTTCGCAACAGCTTCTTTTGCAAATATCACCCTGCGTTCATCTCGCAACGTCGATTTATGCGAGAACTCCAAAATCAAGGGTACAACGATATTTTTATTCCAAATATGATGGAGCTGTCCCCGAAATATAAAGAATACCACGATGCACTCACAGCGATAAATAAAAGAATCTGCGATGATCTCGGATTGTATTACGATAGCAATTATCATTTGATTATGAAATGAAATAAGAATGTTCAGACACAATAAAGGAGCCGAATTTCTTCGACTCCTTCATTTCACGATATCGGCTCAAAATCCGCCACTCCATGTTTACAAAGCGGACAGATAAAGTCATCCGGCAAGACATCTCCTTCGTAGATGTATCCGCAAACGACACAGACAAATCCTTCCTTTCCTTCTGTCTGTGGTTTTGGTTTTACATTTTTCTGATAATACGTATATGTCATCGTCTCTTTATCGCTCATCACCCGCGCCTCTGTCACCGTACAGATGAACATGCCGTGTGTATCGAGATCCACATACTGCTCCACTTTCAAAGACATAAATGCATTGATGTATTTTGGCAGGAATACCAGTCCATTATCAGAGCGAAGTGTCTGGTATCCTGCAAATTTGTCGACAAGGCGACCGCTCTGAAATCCAAATGTCTTGAACACTTCAAATGGTGCTTCCACAGAAAGACAGTTCACATTCATCACGCCCGTCTTTTTGATGACATGGTGTGAGTAATTTGCTTTGTTGATATTCACTGCCACACGGTTCGGATTATCTGTAAGCTGTGTCACTGTATTGACAATCAGTCCGTTATCTTTCTCCCCGTCATTGGAAGTCACAACATAAAGTCCATATCCTATCTTAAACAATGCTGTCAAATCATTTTTATTCGCTTTTGTATCAGACTGTGCAACATATTCTTTACACAATTCCTCCGCCATACCTTCAAGCTGATCCATATTATCACTATTAAGCGAAGACATAATCTTCACATTATGCTTAAGCCAGGAAATGTTTTTACTCTCTTCAAACATTTCCTTCATCACTTTTGCGGCAAGTGGCGCCCAGCTTCCATTTTCGATCAGTCCGATTGTGCGATTTTGGTAATTCCGCTCTGTCAAATGCTCAATAAATGTCTTCATAAACGGAAAGATATCCGCATTGTATGTCGTTGTCGCCAGCACAAGTTTTCCGTAACGGAATGCATTTTCCACTGCTTTTGACATATCCTCACGGGCAAGGTCACATACAACTACTTCAGGGCATCCCTTCTCGCGCAGTTTACTCTCCAACACTTCCACCGCTTTTTTTGTATTTCCATAAATCGATGTGTAGGCAATCATCACGCCCTCTGATTCTACCTCATACGAAGACCATGTATGGTATTTTCCGATATAATGTGAAAGATTTTCTTTCAAAACAGGTCCATGCAGCGGACAAATCATCTGAATATCCAAATTCTGTGCCGCCTTCAGCACGTTCTGCACCTGCATTCCGTATTTTCCGACAATACCGATATAGTAGCGACGTGCCTCATCGTCCCAATCTTCCTCCACATCAAGTGCGCCGAATTTTCCAAATGCATCTGCTGAAAACAACACTTTTTCATAAGTGTCATAAGTCAGCATCACTTCCGGCCAATGCACCATCGGAGCAAACAGAAATTGCAGTTCATGCTTTCCAAGTGTCAATGTATCTCCATTTTTTACTTCCAGCTTTTTCTCATCTAAATCCATATCACGGAAGAAATTCGCAATCATCGTAAATGTCTTTGCATTTCCTACGATTGTTGTATCTGGATAAATTTTCATAAAGCTATAAATATTCGCAGAATGATCCGGTTCCATATGTTGAATGATCAGGTAATCCGGCTTTGTTCCTCCAAGTGCGGCTCCAACATTGTCCAGCCATTCATGTGTAAATTTTACATCTACAGTATCTACAACTGCGACCTTTTCATCTCTGATTACGTAAGAATTATAAGCCATTCCATTCGGTACCGCATATTGCCCTTCAAACAAATCGGTCTGATGGTCATTGACTCCTACATAAATAATGTCGTTCGTAACCTTCATTTCGCATTTCCTCCTATTATTTTTTGCTCGCTTTCGTTACACGATTCATTATATATTTTATGACATGGTTTTTCAACTCCTGCATCCGTTCGTTACTGATAAGATTTTCACACGGGATCCTGTCCACAATCTTTTCCACATAAGAATGTTCCTGAATAATCTGCAGCGTTTCCGTAAAATAAATATCGAAAAAATATGCTATATAAGATACCCAGTAATCCAGATTTGTCTTTCTATCCTCAGACAATACGGAGCGTTCATTGAGACATGCCTCCCAGACTCTCTCGCTGATTTCCTGCGCTCCTGCTTCTTTCGCACTCGCTCCTCCAAGCAGAACCTCCACCCGCTCCTCTAATTTCACACGGCAGTTATCCAGCTTATCCGCATCCCGAATCAGTTCGGCATGCAATAAAGTTCTTGAATCCAAAATCTTTGGAAGCTGAAATGCACTGTGATAACGGATTGCCGTCTCGATTGTCTCATCCCACGTTGTCTCCGGGAGAAATTCTCTGATTCGCCCCTCCCGAAACAAAATATCTGCACCATACTGTGCATGGTCAAAAATGCCCGGTTCAAATGAATCATATAATTTAAGTTGCTCAAATCTTCCTATATCATGCAGCAGGGCAATAATTTTCGCAAGAAAAATATCTTCTTCTCCCAATCCCATCCTCCTTGCAATCTCCTCACTGCAGTCTACAACACCATATGTATGTACAATTTTTAGATAAACTTTTTCATCCTTTCTGTCATACCCGTTAAGGTACAATTCAAAAGCCTGTTTTGCCTGCTCAAAATCCATGCTAAACGCCTCCTTTGTCTTTATTTATATCATTTCTGTACCGAACTTGCAATTGAGAAATTTTGTGTCTCTCCACCTAGCTATTCCGCCCTGACTCTGATACAATATAGCCACAAAATAAATTCAAGAAAAAGGAGATCTTATGAAAAAATTTTTATCAATTCTATTAGCCTTCCTTTTAACATTCTCACTGGCAGGCTGTACAAAAAAACAATCTTCAAAAGAAGACACCTCACCAAAAGATGCCTTGGAGATTCTCACAACGGTCTGGTCCTCATACTCGGACGACAACAAATTTCAGGCTATGGGCGGTGACTACAACAATATGACCGACAATAAGCCCGGGAAATTCGATGTCAGCGATACGGAAAGTTTACGCTCTCTGCTGATTGTGCCTGAAGATTCAGCAGGTCTGATCGACGATGCAGCAAGCCTGATTCATGCAATGAATGCGAATACATTTACGGGAGCTGCATTTCATCTGTCTGACCCGAAAACGCTCAATACCTTTGCCGATTCTTTAAAAGAATCTATACTTGGCAACCAATGGATGTGTGGATTCCCGGAAGTATTACTTCTCGCTCAAATTGGCGATGATTATGTTGTCTCTGCTTTTGGAAATACAGACTTGATCAACTATTTCAAAACACAGTTGACAGACCAATATCCATCTGCAGTCATCTTGATGGAAGAGAACCTATAGTATGTTATTTTCAAGCATTCCTTTTTTATATTACTTTTTACCGCTTGTTTTAGTCTGCTACTTTTGTGTGCCTTTTCGATGGAAGAATTTCATTCTGCTTTTCTTCAGTCTCATATTTTATTCCTGGGGAGAACCACGATATATTTTTTTGATGGTTCTCTCCATCTTACTGGGTTATATCGAAGGTATCCTCATCGAGAGAAAGAAGCATTCCCGACTGATTCTGGCAGGCGCCTGCTGTATTCATCTTGGACTTTTAATGTATTTTAAATACGTTGATTTTTTGATTGGAAACCTGAATGCAATTGGATTGTCTATACCGCTTTTCCACATTGCTCTGCCAATCGGTATCAGCTTCTACACCTTTCAAATTTTGAGTTATCTCATCGATGTGTATCGAAAAGACTGTACGGCGCAGACAAATCTGATTTCTTTTGGAGCATATGTGTCGATGTTCCCGCAGTTGATCGCAGGACCGATCGTGCGGTACAAAGACATTGCAGCACAGCTTGAAGTGCGGAAACATTCTGTTGAGAAAGCGGCACTTGGCATCCGAAAATTCATATTTGGATTATCCAAAAAAGTTCTTCTTGCGAACTCTCTCGGCGCGCTTTGCAGTACCTTTCAAACCTCCACAGACCGCTCTGTTCTCTATTATTGGCTGTATGCCTTTTCCTTTGCGCTGCAGATTTATTTTGATTTTTCTGGTTATAGTGATATGGCGGTCGGTCTCGGCAATATTTTTGGGTTCCATTTTCCGGATAATTTTCATTACCCGTATTTGTCAAGAAGTGTCACGGAATTCTGGAGACGTTGGCACATTACATTGGGGTCATGGTTCCGTGACTATGTCTATATCCCAATGGGCGGCAACCGCGTGAAAAAAAGCCGCTGGTTTTTTAACATCGCAGTCGTGTGGTTTCTGACCGGACTGTGGCACGGCGCATCTTGGAATTTTGTCCTGTGGGGAATGTTCTTTGCGGTTCTGCTTGTATTAGAAAAGCAAGGATTTTCTGCATTTTTGCAAAAACATCCTTTATTTTCCCATATGTATGTCCTGCTCGCAGTGACCGTAAGCTTTGTCATTTTCAATGCAGTCTCCACCAAAGATGCTCTCGAAACGCTCAAGGTCATGTTTAGCGGCGGCTCTTTGCCACTTGTTTCAAAAGAATTCTTATACTATCTCAAAAGCTATGGTGTTATCCTCACCATTTCTGTGGTCAGCGCCACCCCATTTGCTGCGCAGCTGATTGAAAGATTCCGTACAAAGAAAACGGCGAAACAGCTCCTCAATATTTTAGAGCCGGCTGTCCTGATTGTTTTAATGCTTACTGTGACTGCTTATCTTATTCAGGATTCTTATAACCCATTTTTATATTTTCGCTTTTAGAAGGAGGTATTTTCAATGTCAGACCAATGGAAAAACAGAATCGTAATTGTTACTACAGGCATTCTCTTATTTTCTTTTTCCATCGCCTGTTTTCTGAAGCCGTCCGATGCGGTTTCCCTCAGCGAAAGGCGCCCGCTCACACAGTTTCCTTCGCCAGATACAGGCAGCTTGCTCTCCGGAAGCTTTATGAAAAAATTTGATAAATATGCGGTCGATCAGTTTCCGATGCGAGAAGCATTCCGCCACCTGTATTCAACTGTTTCTCTCGATTTACTTGGAAAATCAGATATAGAAGGACTGTACTTAAAAGATGATATGGCAATCGCAATGGAATATCCGATGCACGAGGACTCTTTGAAGAACGCCTCGAAAGTGTTTCAAAGAATTTATGAGACCTGTCTAAAAGGGAATACGGAAAATATCTATCTTTCCATCATTCCGGATAAGAACTATTTTTTACAAGACGATGACTCTGCACTGACAATGGACTATGATGATTTCTTCCAGACGATGCAAGATGCAAATCCGCAGATGCATTATATCGATATTGCACCGCTTTTGGAGTTAACCGACTATTATCAGACCGATCCCCACTGGCGGCAGGAAAAAATCATCGATGTTGCAAATCATCTTGCAGACTCCATGGGTACTTTTGCCTCAGATGATTTTCAAGAGCAGGTATTTACAAAAGATTTTCGTGGCGCTTATGCAGGGCAGGCGGCTCAGAATCTTTCCGGTGAACCACTTTGCTACCTGACAAGTCCTACAATAGAGCAGTGCACGGTATTCGACCATCAAAACAACCGTCAAATTTCCATGTATGATTTTGTAAAAGGCGATGGAAAAGACCCTTACGAGCTCTTTTTGTCCGGCTCTTTGTCCTATATCACAATTGAAAATCCTGCCGTACAGACAGACCGTGAACTTGTTATTTTCCGCGATTCCTTCGGCAGTGCCATTGCACCTCTGCTTGCCACCGGATACCAAAAGATTACACTGCTGGATGTACGCTATCTTTCAAGCTATTCGCTTCCATCACTGATTGATTTTAAAAATCAGGATGTCCTGTTTCTCTACAGTACGTCGGTCTTAAATCACAGCGAGACACTGAAATGACAAAAATCCGTCATCAGTGTCTCTTTTTCGTATTGTTATTCTACTGATTTCAATGCACTCAGCATATCTAAATGTCTTAATTTTCGATTCATCATGCAGCCCAGTATAAATGTGATTACTGCAATCAAAATTGCCGGAACCGCAAACGCTTTTACACCGAGCGCCGGGTTGAACATGACCTCATCCGGTGGAACAACAGCCAATATATAGCGGAAAAGAATATCTCCCACCCCAAATCCTGCTAAAATACCAAGCAATGAAAGAAGTATTGTCTCCCGATAAATATAGAGTGTTACTTCTTTGTCATAAAATCCAAGGACCTTGATTGTCGAAAGTTCTCGAATACGCTCCGCAACATTGATATTGGTAAGGTTATAAAGAATTACAATTGCGAGTAAAACCGCCACAAGAATCAAAACTTCCATAATTTGATTCAATGAATCTACAATTGTATTGATCTGAGTGATCATCGTTGTATTTTGGACAACACCTTTTACACCACTTAATTCCATAAACCGGCTTGCCTGCTGCTTTGCATTATCTGTAGATCGGTCATTCAGACTGACTAAATTTGCATTTGCCTGATAATTTTCCGAGAAAGCAGTTTCGTAATAACTGTCCGTCATAAACATAAAGTGACCTGTATACATTTCTGTGATAGCTGCAACCTCAACTTCATGTTCCTTATCATTAGAATCTGTAATCGTAAAACGGTCTCCTACTTTCACATCTAATAATTTTGCCAGTCGTTCCGATATTACAACTCCATCATTGTCTAAGTCGATCTCTTTTTTATCCCTACGATTTGTAAGAGTGAAATACTCACGAAACTTCTCTTCATCCTGTGTGACGATCATTTTTATCTCCTGATCATCTTTTTTCGTTCCTGCAACTTTGCTAACTGATTCATAGTGAATCGGAAGCTGCTGTTTGATCACCTCGCTGCTTAACAGAGAATCTAAATCCTGCTGTTCTTCTTCACTCAAATGGCTGTTCTGAGCCACGATCAAATCATATTTAATAAGTTCTCCAAACTGACGGTCATTGATTTTTGAAATAGAATTCTGCACACTAAATCCTGTAAATAAGAGCGCAACTGCACCACATACTCCGAAAATTGTCATGAACATTCTTTTTTTGTACCGGAAAATATTTCTTGCCGTCACCTTATGTGTAAAACTCATTTTACTCCAAATCGGTTTCAAATATTCCAAAAAGATCTTGGAACCTTTTGTCGGAGCCTTTGGCAGCAACAAAGCCGCCGGCTTTTCTCTTAATTCTCTCAGCCCTACAACATACGCCGGTAGAACTGCACTTAAGATAGACAACACCAGTGCTGCCAGTGACGTTTTTACATAAAAGTGTCTTTCAATCGCAGGTACATCAAACCCACTTTTATAAGCATTATAAACTATTTCCGGCAATAACAGATGGCCTGAAAGAATACCTGCAATCGTACCTGATACCCCTGCAATCAAACCGTAGACAGTAAACTTTTTCATAACATCTCTGTCGGTATATCCCAGTGCTTTCAAAGTACCTGCATTGACACGTTCCTCATCTACAAAGCGAGTCATTGTAGTCAAGGTTACCAGGGCAGCTACAAAATACAGGAAAATAGGAAATACATTTGCCAGTGCATCAATAATGGTGGAGATTGTATTATAGATTTTATAGCCGTCTGCCCCCGGCGCTTCTCTTCTGGTACTTAAACTGTACACAGGCGTTTCCAGATTATTCATCTCCTCCTTGGCATCCTCTAATTTTTCTTCATTTTTAGCAATTTCCTTTTCTGCATCTGCTTCTTTTTCATTAAATTCCTGCAGACCGCTTTCATACTCTTTTTCCTTATCTGCCAATTCCTGTTTCGCCGACTCTAACTTCGCTGCGTTTTCCTCATATTCCTCTTCCTTTGAAGATAACGTCTGAGCAGATTCTTTCCACGCTGTCAGACCCGCATAATATGTATCCAGATTATTGTTGTATAAAGCAATTCCCTCCTGATACTTCGCATAACCGGAATTGTATTCACTTTGTTTTTCCTCCAAAAGTGAGCTCTGTGTCTCTAGTTCCTGTTTTGCCTGATTAAGCTGTGTTTCCCCGGCAGCCACTTCATTCTTGGCTGCAGTAAGTTTTTCAGAAGCTGAATTTATCTCTTGTTCTGCCTGGTCCAGTTGCTGCTTAGCATTATTTAACTCCTGTTGTTTTGCATCCAAAACAGCTTTTACCTGTTGTAATTCTGCTTTTTTCTGATCAAGCTGTGTCTGTGCCGATGTAATTCCTTCCATCTGTGGCGTATACGTATCGGTCAAAAAGCTTTGGTACTGTGCCTCATATTTTTCAAGTTCCGTTTCGGAATCTATCAGCTTTTGATTCAAAGCATCTCTTTCCTCCTGTGAAAGATCTGGGTTCGTCAGCTGCTCCTTCAATGTATTTATATTCTGCGTACAGGATGCAATTGCTGTTTCATATTGTTGTTTCGCACTGCTCAATGTATTTTTATGCGTGTCTAACGCAGCCTGCCAAGAGGTAATTTCTTTTAAAGCGCTTTGATACTCCTGCTGCTTCTCCGTAAAATCGGCAAGAGCGGTCTGGTATTCCTGCTGCTTTTGTTGAAATTCTTCTGTTTTTGTTGCCAATTCCTGTTCACTGGATGCAATTGTTTTTTTTGCCTGAGCAAGCTGTGTCTCTTTTGATGATAATGCAGTTTCTGCCGCATTTATCTTTTCCCTGCCAGCCTGAAGTGATTTATATGCAGTTTTCAACTTCGTCTCCGTCGTCTGAAGCGTATTGTTTGCGCTGTCTAAAGATTGTTTGGCTGACTGCAGCTGCATCCACTTTTCTGCAAGAGTTGTTTTTCCGGAAGCCAACTGCTGTTTGGCGCTCTTCAATTGAGAATCCGATGATGCAATCGTCGTTTTTGCTTCTTCAATCTGTTCTCCTGCATCATTAAGCTGTTCTCTGGTATCTGCAAGTTTCTGCTTTGCTTCATCTATTTGTTGCTGACCATCATCAATATTATCTTGGTATTCCTCCTTCAATGCCTGCAAACGAAGCTGTGGCTGATCTTCCAAAAGTTCATCCAGCTCATTTTTGTGCGCCTGAATCAAATCCGTATACTCATCTGAATATGGATCAACATTTTCCGTATCTTGGAAAGTCATTCTCGCAATCATATAAAAGTCAGGATCGAACACCTCACTGCTCACAAATCCATAGCCTTTTAATTCGCCGCTTCCCGAAGTGGACTGTCCCATGTTAATCGAAGAAACAAATTCCGCGGACTTTGCAAATCCGACAATTTTAAAAGAATGTTTCTTCAGCACCTTCGTTCCCAAACTTTCTTTTTCTGTAACCTTAATCGTATCACCGATGTCATATTGATCCTTATAGGTGTCTGACAAAACAATTTCATTTTCGTTTTTTGCATCTTCTCCCTCTGTCAGTTCATATTTTGAAATAGTGTTCGGATTAGAAAACAGGCGAATACTGTCCGTCGTATTTTTAATCTCCACATCTTTTAAATAGCCATACTCTATTTTTTTCGTTCCTGACAGCTGATTAATTGCCTTTTGGTTCGTCGAATCAATTCCATAATCGCCGATAACGGTAAGATCCGATAAATTCAAATCTTCAAAATAGTGAGTTCCTGTTTCTCTCATGTTCGGTCCTGTGACTTTCAGGCCCACCAACGCAAAAGATCCCAGCATCATCAGACAAAAAATCGAAATAAAACGACCTTTGGAGTTTATAAAACACTTTTTAATATCTTTCCACAGTTTTTTCTTTTTCAACGAATCTCACCTACCATTCAATTTCTGAAATATTTTTCGGATGTTTGTTAATCTCAATTTTTTTCACAGTCGCATCATGCATATGAATGACACGATCCGCAATCGGAGCAATGGCACCATTGTGAGTGACAATTACAACAGTTGCGCCTTTTTTTCTACACATGTCCTGAAGAATCTGAAGCACCTGCTTACCAGTTTGATAATCCAGCGCACCGGTTGGTTCGTCACACAACAAAATTTTCGGATTCTTTGCGATCGCTCTCGCAATGGCAACACGCTGCTGTTCCCCACCCGAAAGCTGCGCCGGAAAATTATTGATTCTTTTTGCCAATCCCACATCTTTTAACACCTGAAGTGGATCAAGCGCATCTTTTACAATTTCCGAAGCAAGCTCTACATTTTCTTTCGAAGTCAGGTTCGGTACTAAATTATAAAACTGGAAAACAAACCCGACATCGTTTCTCCGGTATGTAGTCAGTTGTCTTGCATTATAGTTGGAAATATCTTTTCCATCTATAATTACATTTCCACTGTCGTTGGTGTCCATTCCTCCTAAAATATTCAGTACAGTTGATTTTCCGGCACCCGACGAGCCAAGAATAATTGCGAGTTCCCCCTTTTCAATGGAGAAACTCACATCCCTGTTTGCAAATATTTTTGTCTCTCCCATTTGATATGTTTTACAACTGTTTCGCATTTCAATATATCCCATAACTAATTCCTCCTTGCGGCAATTCCGGTTAACTGATAATTATTTTTTGTTCCTGCCAGTGTCAATTCAATTGATTCATCGTCAAAATAACCGATTGCCGTGTATATAAATTTCTGCATAAGCGATGTCAGTGTCCCTGTCACTTTGCATACCCCGTCACCTAAAAGCTCTCCTGAAATCATGCTCTTATGGTTCAAAATATCACAGCATCCGGAGATCAAACCATCTTCCACCTTCATCTGCAAGTAACCGCATCGTGTTCCTGCAGGCGTGACCAAAGTAATCTTGTAAAAATATTGTTGAATATTTTTCTCCATTTATCAGCACACCTCCTTTTCACTGACAAAAGCCATTATAAAAAGAATTATTTTCTTGATAAACGGTCAAAATACTATGATTGTGTAAAATACGGACAAATTGCCCCTATTTGATGGGAAAATTACGGACTTTTAACCATTGATTTGCTTTTCGGACAACTGTATACTAAATTCACAGGAGGTTTTGAAATGAAATATGAAGTGACCAGTTTAAATACTAAAAAATTATTTGCCGAGGCTTTAAAACAAATTGTTGTACAGAAATCATTTTCTAAAGTGACGGTCAGTGAATTGATCCGCGTCTGCAATGTAAATCGAAAAACTTTTTATTATCACTTTACAGATGTTTATGATTTATTAAAATGGACATTAGAACAAGAAGCGATTGACGTTGTGAAAAACTTTGATCTGATCATTGATTATGAAGAAGCAATTCTTTTTGTAATGGATTATATCGAAAAAAATGATGTGTTTTTGAATAATATTTATTACTCTGTCGGCAGAGATGAGTTGAAACGATTTTTTTACGCTGACTTTATTGAAATTACAACTTCTGTTATTAAAAAAATAGAAGAATTAACTGAAATTACTGTTCCAAAAGAATTCGAAACATTTTTAAGTAGTTTTTATACAGAGGCAATCGCCGGGACATTGCTGGAATGGATTGTAAATAAAGAAAAACATGACAAGCAACAGGTTGTAAATTATATTTTTCTTATTTTTCGAACCGCGCTGCCTGAAACAATCAAACAATATTCCAGCAGTGAACAAATGTCATCCCGTGTCTCTTTTTAGATATATAAATCTTTCTTGCAAAACAGGATAATTCCTGCTGCAAACAGCGCAATTCCACCGATAAGTAAAATAGTAACTCCCATCAGCGCGCTGCTCTTTCCAGCCACAAGATTTTCCGGCTGAAACAATGTAAAAAACGTAAAATATTTTGCCTTCTCTGCATCTTCCCCTGCATTTGCAAGCATCTGCAGAACATACATCAATGCAGGAATTCCTGCACCTAACGCAATACTGTATCTCGTATCTGAGAACAGACACGATGCCAAAAAGCAAATTCCTGCAATAAATAACAACAGGCAAAACAATCCAGCGTTCAGTTTCAAAAGTTCTGCGATCTCCAATTCATTCGGAAAGCTCCCCTGTGCCACCACGATTTCCAATACTGTCGCATAGCCAAGTAACAGAATCACTCCACTGATAAGTACGCTCGCCTGTGTACACGCAATCTTCTGCCGTTTTACCGGTGCCGCCACAAGAGAAACCATAGAACCTCGGTCAACATATTTGGCAATCAGACCATTTCCTCGCAGAATACAGAATACCATCGGGAATACAATCAAAATAAATCCATATAAATACGATATCATAAATCCAATCAGGCTCGTAGCTCCCGCATGCATTCCGACTGCCGCCATCAGTTCCGGCATAACCTTCACAAAATCATCCAATGTTTTCATCATCTCCGGATCATACATCCGAATAATCACAGTGACATAGAGCGTGATCACTGCCGCAAAAATGAGTAACACCTTGATACTGCCTTTCATTTCTCGTTTGTACAACGGAAGACTAATCATCGCTCTCACCTCCATAATAATGCATAAAGATTTGCTCCAAACTTGGTTTGGTGGAAACTGTCACATTCTGTCCGTCACGAATTCCGTCAAAATCATTGGCAAACTGTTTCGCCATCTCCACATTATCCAGTGTAACCGTATAAGAATGCACATGACATTTGCGAAGTTCATCCACCGAATCGACCGCCATCAGCTTACCATTTCGTATAATTCCAATCCGCTGGCAAGTCTTCTCCACTTCCTCAAACATATGACTGGACATCAAAATCGTCTTTCCACGTTTCTTCTCTTCTTCTATCAGTTCCACAAACCGACTTTGCATCAACGGATCTAGTCCGCTTGTCGGCTCATCTAAGATGAGAATCGCCGGATCGTGCATAAACGCTGCGACAATCCCGATCTTCTGCTTCATTCCCTTGCTCATCTTTTTGATCTTTCCCTGCGGGTTTACCTCAAATCGCTCCAAAAGCTCCTTTTGGCGATTCTCGAAACCAAGTTTGCGATATTTCTGCATAAATTTAAGAAATTCCGTCCCAGTCATATCCTCAAAAAAACTGATTTCCCCGGCTATGTAACCAAGCTGCTTTTGGATCTTGTCACTTTCCTTCCAACAATCCAGACTATTGATCGTGCAGCTTCCTGATTTTGCTTTCAAAAATCCCATAAGATGTCGAATCGTGGTTGTCTTCCCGGCGCCATTCGGTCCAAGAAAGCCGAACACTTCGCCCTCTCCGACCTGAAAAGATACATCAAAAATTCCCTTTCCCCCTCCAAAGTCACGCGAGAGGTGCTCAATTTCTATTACACTCATTATTTTTCTCCTGAAAACCATATTCCTGCAGAACTTCTACTGCCATATCTGCGAACTCTGCATTTGCTCCATAACTAAAATTCCACAGTCCTTCGCCACCACCAGAACCAACGATATCCGCCGTCTGCATCTGCCCGTCATCCGTCAGCATCACTGTCAAACTCGCATAGCTTCCATTTCTCCAATAATATCTCTCAAAACTTAGTAGCATTACAAATGCATTCCCCAATACTTTGTAATCGTCACACACCCTCTCTGCTTTGATTTTTTCTTTTAAATCCTCCCCCAAATCCTTTACACTTTTTCGAATGTTATAACATTCCATCTTCTTCACAACACTTGCCATAAACATCTACCTCTCTCTTACCGCTTGCCCGGAAATACAATAATATTGCTCTTCGGTTCTTCCGCAACAATTTCTTTTATCATATGCCCACGCCTCATCACAGTATTCGTATGCTCCCATACATTGTCAATTCTCCGCAATAGTTGTCTCTGCAACTTTTCATTCGCCGCAATATAATCAAAATCCATAAATCCTACTTCCAGCACATCCCGAATATGCTCATATGTACCACCGGTGCGGATAATCATCTGAATGGTCTTACAAAGCAATTCCGCCTCCTGCTCTTCTTCATGTCCTTCTTTTATAAAGAAATCCTTCAGTTCCAGCATATATTTGTCAAATGGAAGATATCCTTTCGTCCCCAAATGTTCAATTTCTTCCTTCGTCGGCTCATAAAACGAACAGCCTTCCTGCCTTTTTTGAAGCTCCTTATACATATTTCCGTCGGTCCAAAGTTTTAAAATCAACTTCTCTCCCCTTAATTCAAAATACTTTTTATTCTCCGGTATGGCTTCACAAAAAGAAATAACTTCAAATAGCTCCTTCTTACTTCCGCCATCTCTCACATACAAATTTATCACTTGTTCAATTGAGCATATACCATATAGTTCCGACAACACATTCAAATACATTAACAGCTTTTTATCCATGTTCAGACTTTGCTTCCAGCTCGTATCACAATTTTTCAAATATGCCTTCCGCACCTCTTTTGGCACACAAACAACTCCTCCATCCCAGTCATAACCGATCCCGATGTAGGCACCTTCCGCCAAATAATCATACTGATGTTCGTTTGATTCAATCCAAACCTGACTCTCGCCGGAATCCAATAATTCTAGCTCCGCTTCGCTCAAATACATAAAATATTTCCTCATCACATCTGCATCAAGAAGTGCACGACACAAAAATTCAACCATCTGCGCCTTTTTATATTGCGAATATCCATGCAAATGATGAAGCTTTGCAATCTCCACCAGATCGCTCTTCCGATATTGACTTAAAATTTCATGTAAGGTAATGCTATCACTCATCTTTCGTGTACCCCCTATTTTTCTTTGTTACCTTTTCTTCAAGTTTTTCTGTACGTAATCTTCTATATACTTTTGAATATTTCTCTTTTTCTTTCTTTTTCCAGGCACTGCTTTACTCTCCACCTATCATCTAATCCATCTAGTCCTTTAATAATCACTTGCACAATATATGGCATTAACATGATTACAAATGAGATAACACACGGCTCAATGCCCCTTTTTGATATGCTTTGTATAATTCCATTGACAATCCATATTATTGTCCACACTGTTTTGTACGGATAAAATTTTATAAAATAACTTGTCGTTGCTTGTACTAATAAACGCATCGCTACAAAGTAATTTCTACCCTTTTTCATGCTATCACTCCTTATATACTTAATCATATCACACCAGTTTTTACAAATCCATCAGAGCTTGTACTTTTTTCTTTGTATCTATTCTACATTCATATACAACCAGCTTAAGAAATTAAATTTATGCAAATCTTTTTCGAACAGGGTGATCCGTCATCTCATGAGCATCCTGATCAGTATTTTTATCTCAGGTTATCATGGAAGACCACCGACTTTGCACAAAACAGTTCCTTCCACAGAACTACAATCGCCCATTTTCTCAATTCCGGGAAATGGGATGATTCCTTACTTGGGGATGCTTTAAAATCCTCCGTGGTTGAAATTATTTATTCAGAAGCACGGCGTACCGGAAAGCCTGTTTTCTGTATTGTGGATGATACCATAGCTTCAAAGACAACGCCTTCGTCACAGGCTCTGCATCCAATTGAAGATGCATATTCCCACCAGTCCCATTTAAAGGGAAAACAGGATTATGGTCACCAGGCAGTTGCCGTTATGCTTTCCTGTAACGGTATTGTCCTGAATTATGCTTTGTACTGTACAATAAATCCATTTCTAAAATTGATATTGTACAAAACATTGCAAAGGAACTGCCTGAACCTCCGGTCATGTCATATTTTCTTTGTGACTGCTGGTACGTTTCTGAAAAAATAATCAATACATTTGCACAGAAAGGATTCCATACCATTGGAGCTTTAAAACCAAACCGGCTGCTATACCCATCAGGAATGAAAAAGAAACTCTGTGAACTTGCCGCTGAATTATCGGTAACACAGGAGGGATTTGACCTTGTGACAGTCAAAAACCGAAAGTATTATGTGCACCGGTATGAAGGAAACCTTAATGGTATAGAAAATGCAGTTGTTCTTTTAAGCTATCCTGAAAAGGCATTTGGAAATCCCAAGGCACTGCGTGCTTTTATCAGCACAAACGTGGCGTTATCAACACTAGAGAGCCTTTCCTGCTATGTGTGCCGATGGCCGATCGAGGTATTTTTCAAACAATGTAAAAACCGTCTGGCACTGGGAAATATCAGTCTTTCCAGGAAGGATATCAATTGATTCGCAGTACCATTCAACAGGAAAAGGATCAATATCTGTTTCAGTGTGCAAAATCCAGTGCTGATTTTGAAGCATTTATGAAATTAGCAGGATAGTTTTGTGCATTTTTTCAAATTTGCTCATTTATAGTTTGTATATTATTTTTCGTTTTAAAATATTTTCTCTATTCCCCACGAGGCTCGTGACGCTCCTTAACAAAACATCCTACATGCTCTTTCCATTGAATATGGTTAAATATATCTCATGTTGTAGTTTATCGATTGCAAATGAGTTGATGGCGCGGGGGAAACAGGATTTCAATACATCTCATGTTGTAGTTTATCGATAAAATTTCCAATTCCAGAAACTTCTATCAGCGAATTTCAATACATCTCATGTTGTAGTTTATCTTGTGAAATTGCGTTCTGCAGTTTGCATAATTCGGATTTCAATACATCTCATGTTGTAGTTTATCTTTCATTCCCGGTAAGCTCTTTCTCAAATAGGCTGATTTCAATACATCTCATGTTGTAGTTTATCTATATTTTTGGATTCTTACATAACTTTCATAATAGAATTTCAATACATCTCATGTTGTAGTTTATCTCAAAACACACAGGAGACAAAGCTACTCTTTAAGAAATTTCAATACATCTCATGTTGTAGTTTATCGGAGACGTTGTACAGACAGAAAACGAGTTCGGAAATTTCAATACATCTCATGTTGTAGTTTATCGGTTCGATTCCAGAGGCAAAACACCCAGCACAAAAATTTCAATACATCTCATGTTGTAGTTTATCAAAATCCGCCACACTACTATACTCTGCCAACTGATTTCAATACATCTCATGTTGTAGTTTATCTAACGCATTTCCGCGCTTTTTATTTTTCATTTCACTTTTCGCCCTGATTTCTCGCCATTTTTCAGATTTTTACCAAGCGCCACGCCTATATTATTTTCAATGTCTAGTATTGCATAAATCCCTTGTATTTACAATACTTTTTCACTTTTCCCAGCTTTCCCGCCTGGTAAACTTCCTACAGATTTCTTTTTCGTTTCTATATCATTAAATCTTCGCCTGTTTCCTGCCCTCCGTTTCCAAGAATCTCTTCTCCGAACACATTATCATTCATCAATTTTATAATACAGACAAAATCCTCATCCTTATCAATCACCCGATTAAGTTCTTTACGTAATTGTATAAACTTCGCCGGCGTCATTTCACCGCGAAAAACAGATTTCTGAAAATGCGAAAGATATTTTTTACAAATCTTAAATACTTTCTGCACCCGCCTCTCTCCCACATCATAAAACAAAAATGCATAATTATAATTCAATTGTTTTTTCATCACATGCCTTCTTTCAAAGAAAACGGAACAAATTCTTTCCCTTCCAAAATATTTTTTATTAATTTGTAGCAATCTAATTTCATTGCCGTACGATAAGATACTTTACGTTTTAATTTTGGATGCATAAAAACACTTTCCAGGCGTGCCTCAAATGCTTCTATAAATATTTTCCGTCCTTCTTCATTTAAAATACAATAATTTACACTTTTCTCAAAATGCTTTTCCACTTGCAATCTTCGATTATTTACCAAATCAAAAATGGTTCGGAAAACGATTACCAGCTTAAATACTTCACTAAGATCTAAGCTCAATGAAAATCTACCTTCAGAAGGTTCATGTAAAAAGCTAATTCTTTGGTCCAAATGAGTTTGATAAATCGCCGAAATTGTTTTTGTATATAGAAGTGTATTACCAAGGGAAACCAATGCATTCATCGGGTTATCCGGTGGACGTTTTACTCGTTTATTCATTATAAAATCTTCTGGTAGGAAATATTTAAAATTATTATAAAAACGAATCCACACTTCACCCTCACATGCCAACAGTCGTTTGATATCCTGCGTCTGTTCAACTTGTGGAAAAAACACTTTTTTGATCCAATCGATACTTTCTTTTACTTCTTTTTTATCATGCTTATAGTAATGGTATAACACTTCGTAAATATTAACCCCGATTCCCTTTACAATCGCACGCGCTATATCCATTCGGTCTTCCTGATATTTCATCGCCTGTTTTACAATCAATTTCCCACTCAGATAATGGTCTCTCGGATAATAAGTTCCGCTGTACCCACCATAATAATTAAAAAAATGAACAATAATATGATTCTGCGCCAAAAAATCTAATAGCTTTGTGTTTATACTTACCTCATTGAAACAATAAATCTCCTTTGTATTCTCAACCGGAATATATACATTTCTCCCATTTTTACGAAAACATAGCGAATTGTCTTTTCTCGTTAATTCTCCCATCGACATAATATATCTGGTGCTTCCCATAATATCACCCCCTAAACGTAACAATACTCATAATATGCACATTTTTTGCAGGTTGCTTTATGAATACACTCCGGCGGTTCCGGCTCTTCAAGCAATTTTTCTATTTCTTTTATGTAATATTCCAGTTCCTGTTCCGATTCTTCCGTCAATTCTAAAACAACAATTTTCTTATCCTTTTTATTTTTTTCTACAAATTCCAGCTTCCCTTTTCGAACAATTCCTTTAGATTTCAAAACACTTAAATAATATAACAACTGCCACTTTGCTGCTTCTGCATCCGCATCTGACTTTTTTATTTCTGTCAAATATTCTTTTGCCAATTTATCCAATCGAATATTGTCTATGGCGATTTCCGAATTTTTTGAGTTTTCTGCACGTTCTTCATGAATTGCTTTCCCAATTTTTACTTGTTCGCTGTTATCCTCCAAATTCAACCGATTTCCATGAAGATAGCACTGCCTCTTGCAGTGAAAATAATAATTAATCAGTGTCCCATTCACTTGCATATTCACACCCCCAGTTAAATGAACAAATCCGTACCATCCTGAAATCGTTCTCTTTTTAAAATACCATTTTCATCAAAATAATCTTCTCCGTTTTCAATATAATAAATATCACCGATTTGTTCATCCTCTTGAAAATGAGCGTTTTCACTCAGCTGATAAATAAATCCATTCATTTTACTTCTAATGTTCCTTAACTTTACAGTTTTTTTTACATATTCCATTTTTTCATCTTCAAGAAGTTGTCTATATTCTTCCCAAATTTCCCTACCATTTATTACCTCCCCCTTCTCTTCTGTAATCTCTCTTGCCAAATATACAGAAAGCATATTTCTATTATCATCAATTAATCGCATTTTTTTATCTATTTCCGGCATTTTTAACTTTTGCACATCTTCTTGAAAAAATATTTCTAAATTCTTTTTTGAATCTACTTCCTCACCTCGCTTTTTTACCTCCGGCAAAATATTTTCTTCGTAAAATTTAGGAAAATCTTTTGTCGTCAAAACCTCTCTCATCGCATCCATTTTCAAAGTAACTTTTTCTTCAATCCGAACATCATCGCTTCCATAAACTCCGGCTGCATCATCTAAATCGAAGAAATATACCATTCCTTTTCGTTTTGCGGAACGATTCACTCTTCCCATAAACTGTTCTTCACTATCAAGTCTGGAAATATCTTTATAGCCGATATCCATATCAATATCCACTCCTGCTTCTATCACTTGTGTCGCAATTAAAAGAACGGATTTCTGCCCTTTTATTTTCTCTATGGTCTTCTTTCGATCCTGAATGCTGCTGTCTCCTGTCATCAAAAATACCGGACAAGTACTTTCCTCTAATATTTTTTTATAAAATTCTTCCGCACTCGCTTTCTTAATAAATTCTACTAATATTTTTTGTTCATTTCCAATATTACCTAAAATATGTTTCATAAGTTCATCCAGTGTTATTTTCTGGTCCAATAATTCATAATTTGCAACCACTCGTTTCGCAAACTTTGGATGTTTAAAATATTTTTCCCGCTCTTTTACCAAACGCACCGTCTTTGCCTGATTCTCTGTAAGCATTTCTAAATTCGGTAATGTCGCAGACATAATAATAATTTTGATATTCAGTAATTCTGCAAATCCTTTGAAAAAAGTAATGATTTCTGCCCACAAAGCATTCCGATAACTCTGTATTTCGTCAAGCACAATAACTGAATTACATAATTGGTAAAAACCAAATGCATCCTCTTTATACTGCCCGAACAACGTGCGGAACAACATCACATGCGTTGACAATACGATCGGATAATTTAAAAACTGCCTGTCCAGCAAGATTCTCTGATATTTTTCACTCTCATCTTTTCCGTTCCACTCATCTTCGTCTACCCTCTCTTTTAATGGCACCAAAGAATTCACAAGTGCTACTTGTGCCATCACCTCTTTGTTTTCCCCAAACACCTTATTGATAGAATCCATGTTTTGTTCCACAAGCGTATTGAACGGATAAATATAAAATATTTTTCGAATATATTCATTCTGCTTCATAAATGTAAAGCTGAGATTCATTGCCGTATTGCTTTTCCCACTGCCTGTAGGTGCTTCCAAATAAAACACCGACGCATCGATATTCTTTTTTAATTCACATTCCGCATCCAAAAACAATTCTGTCCGAAGAACATTTATATCCGTTTCTCTCTCCAACGCTTCTTGATTTCTAGGATAATACGTTTCCTCGTAACTTCGAATGCTTTTCTGAACAGGGCTTTGTTCATAGATGTTTATGATTTCATCGCATTTCTCAATCTCTCCAAAGTTTTGAATTTCTACACCTTTCATATATTCCGAAGTCGCATAATAATCAGAAGCAATGAGCATCGAATATAACAGCCTTGTCAATCCATATAAATAAACTCTTTTTCTATTTTCTTCCCTGCCATTTCTTTCAAGCATCCGCTCCCATCTGTTTCTAAATTTAGAAACTTTATCTTCTCCCATTACTTCTTTCTTCCATTTTTCCAACCATGCTCTCGCCCTGACTCCTAAATCTTCGCCTTCCGTATCTCTTCCCGACAAACTTTTCAAATATTGTTCCAAACCAACTAATTTTCCATGATGCCTAGAGATAATATAAGAATTGATATAAGCAAAATCTTTTAGAAGCTCTCTTTCTGCCTTGTCCTCCAGTTCATTGATTTTCCCCAAGAAATAATCTAAATAAAACACCGAAGAAAGAATAGAGTGTTTACTTCCAATATTATTATCCGGCGCTAATTCTAGATGAAATTCATGTTCCATTTTCTTCTTTTGAAATATAGGATTTACTTTCCCAAAATCATGAAACGTAACAATATTCACCAACATTATTTCAAACAATATTTTTGCCTCATCACTAATTGGTCCCAAATATTCTTTTTCAAATTTTTCTACAATTACATGAATATGTTTTTTTCGGAAAATGTGGATCCAATATTTCTGACTCAATTGTGTATGAGCATAAAGCGTCTCTTTTTCTTTTCCATTCGCAGAAATATGAGCATAGCACTCTTCACTGCAATTCATGAGTTTTTTAATTGATAACATCAAATTTTCCATTTCCCACACCTCAATTTTCTATCTTATCCTTTTGCACAAAAGGCTCCGCATATCCCGCAGAACCTTCTATTCTAGTAAAATGCTAATATTTTCTTTTCATCTTTATACAAATTCGCCTCTTTTACACGAATCGGAAGATTCGTATAACAAAATGTATCATACTCATACAAGTTTGTATAACCATTCAAACGAATCGGAAGCTTTTCCTCATACTTAAATTCTTCAATCTCATCTTCATCATCCGGTAAATCTATCTCGCCTATCCATTTGGGAAACATACTAAAAATCTCTGTTTCTTTCAAATCAACCTTTTCAAGATCTAATAGCGTAACATTTTTAATATCAGCCAGATGGTCATTCTTTCCCAAATATAGTGTATAAACACATTTATTTTTTTCTAACATCTGCGCGATTTGCTCTGCTTCCTCACAATCTAACAATACATAAATGTCCCAGATAGGATTTTCCAGCCACTGCTCTTTTACGATCAAGTTCCCGTCTTTGTTCGCATACCCTACCGAATTATTAAATGTCTGAATCTTCTTTGGAATATATCCTCGTTCATTTCTCGGCACAATTGAAACTTTTAACTTTCTTAACTTCTCATAAAATTCCGGATACTCTTCTATAAGAGCTTCTCCTTTTTTTCTCACAGTCCACTTCTTTTGTGCATACCCATCGTATCCGACAACCGCTCCAAGCATTCCAAGCAAAGCAACTTTATGAATCTGACCATATGTAAAATAGTAATAGGCATTTACTTCCGGCTTTTTAAAAAACGCATTTTTCCCGCTCAGCGTAAATCTTACAGCCTTCATATCCTACACCTCTTTTTGCGTAATAATATTGTAAAGCTTTGCTTCTTCAACTCCACACACTAATTCTGTCGTATATGGATTATAATAAATTTCTATATTTTTCACTCTATCTTTCAGTTCATTTATAATTTCTGCACACGCACTGATGTCAATTACATTCCTCTTCTCTTGTTTCTCAAAGGTAATATATTCTGACAAATTCGGCAAATATAAATCTGCTTCTGTTTCTACAAAAAGAGCAAACTCATTTTCACAGCCCTCTTTCGCATTCGTTGCAAAAGAAGTCGTTGCAACCAGAGCTGTCCGCTTAAAATTCTGATAATCCTCTTCTGTATATCCTTCAGTTACACCAAGATTGACCAGTTCTCTATAGGCCATCGGATTCACCACAAACGGATAAAAATAATGTGCTTCATTACTTGTAATCTTTGTTCCCAATGAAGAATTTCTTTTCTCCGTATCTTTCTGTTCTTTGCCATCGACTTTTTCTTTGTTTTTCTTTCCTTCTCCAGCTGCATTTCTAAATGGAGAAAGAATAGGTTGTTCTTCTGCTGTTGTGTCTTCGTATTTATTAAATCCCTGACCGAATTGAACAGCTCCAGTAATCGAAAAATTATTTTTCTCCTCTGCAAAAGTAGCGCCAAAATTTTTCACGTCTACAGCCGACATCAGATTTGTTAAAACCTCTTTTGAATCCTTGGTATCTTTTAAATCTTTCACGTTAAAGATTTCTTCATAACGTTCTTTTAAAGATTTTGGAACTAATGATCCATCTTTCTCCGAAAATTTCATTGATTTGATATATAACACTTTCTTTCCTTCATTATCCCACATCTTTTTCATAGGATATTTCAATGCTTTATCACTACCATATACTGTTCCGTCAGACATACTTTTCGGATATCCACTAAAGTCTGCATTCCAATTTGCCATAATTGAAGAAATCCCTAATACACCATATACTCTGTTTTCCATATTACGCTTCCTCCTTAGCTATTTTATTCGATTCATAAACCAAATTACTACTTATATATCCTGCAATAATATCTTCCTGACAAACTTTCCCCTCCAACACATAGTCAGAAACAATTGCATATAGCTGATTTACTCTCCTTCGTTCCACGTCCATTCGATAATTATATTTCATAAAGTACTGTGTAATTTTCTTTTGAAGTACTTTGTTATCTGTAACGTTAAAAAAAGGATTTGCAAGAGAATGTACTTTTTTCTCTGCCTGACTCAACGAGATAAAATAATACACTAGTTGCCCCACTGCATAAAAATATTCACTGTCACTTTCTGCCACACAATACTCTGATTGATTAATTTTATCCCTCAATTTTTTTCTAACATCTTCATATTTTGCTGCCATATTACATTCTCCTTTAAAATACTCTTCCAGCGAACACATCAAATTAAATTGTTGTCCCATCTTCGTTTTAAATCCATTACAAACAGAATTCTTAACCATATTCATGCACGCCTTATGAAGAACGCGGTCCATATTCACATCCACCCCTTTGTATAGCCATGCAAAAATCGCCTCTCTGAACCATACAAGATTTTTCTTCAATTCACCCTCTACAGACAGTTTATCCTCTTCTGTAAAATAATTTCCAACCAGCCAAGATGAAAATAACACTTCATTTATGACGCTCTGCAATTCCGTTTTATTCCTATAATCTTTGTATCGCTCTTCTTTATCTTCCAAACCGAGAACATTCTGATACCGAAACGGTTTTATCAAATGATACTTATAGTCAACGATTATATCCTGGTGATGAATTTCCACTTCTTTTCCCTTTTGAACCTGAAGAAAATATCCTGTAAAATCGCTGCTAAACATTTGCCCCTTTTTTTGTGCGGTAATTTTCTTTTTTGTCGTATCAAAATACAGATCCGTTTCTCCAGCATTTGCTTTATTCATCAGATAATCAAAAAATTTTCTCTGAAGCACCGCTTCTTCTGGTGTAATTAAATACGGCGCCGACATTCTGCGTGTCTTATTCTTCAAATAAGGTTTCTTGGAATTCAACCCCAAATTATCATCTGGCAATCCTAGAACTCTCTCTTCTACCTCTAGATTATAATCATTATTATTAAAAATTTTTGTCATTACATATCTTTTTTCTTCTGTTATATATAATTTTTTATCTTGTTCAAAAAAAATTTTGAGATAGTTTTTTCCGTTCAACAAAATACCGAAATCTTCTAGTCGAAAAATATTCTCTTTCACCCACGCTCTGTTTTTTTCTAATTGCTTCTGATCGACATCTCCTAATTGTTCTACAATATAATCATACAATTTTCGTTCCTGAGGTTTTTTATACTTCTCTCTTGGATTTTTTAATACATCAAAATACCGATCAATTGCAGCTTCATCCAACTTACCATTTTCTAAACTTTCCTGCTTCACCCAAAAAGACAAATAGTTATTCGAATGAATCACTTTTGAACCCTGAGGCTTTTGCATGCTAATAAGGCGGCTATGATAATCATAAAAACAAATTTTTCTCAACAAATCATTATCATTTGGAGTTTGGTCCAAAATTCTGCTTTTCTTATTCAACTTGATCGAACAACTTCTGACTTCTCCACTTTTGTTGACCACCACATATATTCCATCTGCTGGAATGTAGCTACCCAAAATAAGTTGATCCCCATCTCCTGTCTTTTCTTCCGTTCGTTTTAATTCTTCTGCAAAAACCTCCAGACAATCTTTTAACACATTCTCACCTCCCAGTTATAGCCAACGATAATTGCAGTACCCATATCCCCTTGTATTCATCTCGCACAGTCCTGTTCCCAGCAAGAAATATGCCAGTTCCTGTGCCTGTGCATTATCTGCTATTTTCAAATTCACTTTATCCCCCAACAGTCGAATCCCTTTGTACTCATTAGCAATTGGCTTCCTATTTAGGAATGTAATATTCGTATATAGCTGGAAATCCTCATCTATTTTCTTACCCGCATACTGATTATACTTCTTAACCGCATTCTCAAACAATCGTCGTTCAAATTCTTCTAAAGACATCTGATTCTTCCAATATCCATCTGACTTCTGGATCATCGGTGTTAATGAATAGATCTCCCCTATCACTTTTCTCGGCAACACACGATTTTCCACAATCAGACCTTTCATTGAATCGGTGTAGTGATTTCTCAATACTTTTGAAAAATATTGAGCAAGATTTGAATCTACCGTTCTTACTGTGACTGTATATATGTTGTCCTTCTTATAAACACCCTCTTTCTCAATTGGATACAGCCCTCCGAAACAATAATTTTTAAATCGGTTCGTTTCATGATATTCTAACCATCTTTCATTTTTCGCAAGAGCGGAATCTATATATTCCGCTTCTTTTGCCAAAATTTCCGGTAATGGAATATCTTTGAGGAGATACACTTTAACCCGAATCTCAAATACACTTATCTTCTTCATATCCTTTCTTCACCTCCTAATTATTTTTCAATATTTGCAAGAATTGTTTAATTATTATATTTATATCCTACTACTTATTTCGCACAGTGCCAACATATTTTATTTATACCATTACATAAATAAGTTTTATCTATTATAATTTTTTAACTTCAACATTAGTTGTCTTTAAATATACTAATTTTAAGTGTATAAAGACAAACCACAACATGAGATGTATTAAATTTTTCTAGTCCTCCTTCTCCGACAACTCCAATCCTTTCCTTTCTTTGAACCCGTCTACCACTTTACAGATCACTTTCGAACTTGTAATAAACATCACTTCTACTGTAAATTTCTTTTTCACCTTATGTGCGATTCCTCCCGCGCTTTTCGTTCCGGTTGCAACCGTATATGGAGAATTTGCAACATAACCGATTGTTCCTATCTGCTTCATTGTAGCTTTAATTGCTTCTCCATCATATGGATTATTTGGCTCTTTGACACATTTAATCTTCTTCCCAATCTTAAATGGTGCAACTCCATAATAGTGATTAAATCCAACAATTGTAATGTACTTTTCCTTCATAGATATCCCTCCTAAAAAATCGCTCCTTTGAATACCTCTATAATAAAAAATAAGGTGTACAAAAATCTGTACACCTACGCATTCTAATAATTCTGCAAAATTTCCTGCAGATATTTTCTGTATTCTTCTCTCACAAATTTTGGAGATTCAATTTTCATTTCCTTGCCAATACCGGTCAGCCATCCAAAAAACTGCCGACTCACCCCCACTAATATATGTACCCGAAAATGCTCTTCATCGACCGGAATCAGTATCGTTTCCTTACCAAAACGATCTATAATCACACCAGCTAATTCATTACAACAAGTTAAAGTTACCTCAACATCTTGCCCTCCGTACATCCCAAATGTTTTCTTTGCAAATTCAGCCAAATCAAATTTCTGGAACCGCTCTCTGCCGACACGCTCTTTTTCAATAATTTGAACTTGCTGCATCTTATCCACTCTGTAATGTTTGATAACATCTTCTGTTTCATGATATGCAATCAGATAATAGTTCGCATCATCCCACGTAAGCGCCCACGGACTCACCATGTATACAGCTCCATTCTTCTTTGGAACTAACTTTTTCTGCACTGTCCACTCCGCATATTGATATTGGATTTGATAATTTTCTAATATCGCCGTATGTATCTCATTCACATTATAGTAAATTGTTTCATTTTTTGTTTTGGGACGATTATAAATAAACACATTACGTTGCAATAATCTGGCATCATATTCATTTGTCAGATTTTCTAGTTTTCGAATCAATTCTTTTGACTTCTTGCAACTAATAAATTTAGAAGTCTGCACAGCATCCACAAGCAGTTTCAATTCCGGTAATTCAAATTCCCTGCTGCCGATGTAATATCCACCGTTTGTTCCCTTTGCTTGCACAATATCGATATGGAACTCTCTCAATGTCTCAATATCACTATAGATTGTCTTACGATCCGCTGCCATACCATAGTCCTGAAGCAGTCGATTGATATCAACCGCTGAAAGTGTATGTCTTTCATCTGATTTTTCAGATAATATTTTCATGATATAAAGCATTCTTAATTTTACTTTGGAAACCGCCATAGTTCTCCCTCCCTGATAACTGTTCAATCATTTCTCACTGTAATCGTTATATCTCTGTAGTCATAACCAATCACATCTAAAATCCTTGTCGTTAAAATTTTCAGCAATGTTTCTGTATCATAATGTGTCTCAACATACAAATTATCTTCTATCTTCAAAGGACTCCTCATTCCATCTGCCCGCTCTGATATAAGTACCCTTGCTCTGCCTGATACTTTTCCTCTAAGCAACAAAAGTTTATCATGCTTTTCTGGGATATTAATGCATCGTTGCAAAATCACCTCAACAACTCTCTTCCATGTCGGTACGTCTACCCTCGTCCCATCTGGAAATCTGACACCTGTTGGCTTTTTCCCTTTAAAAATTCCAGGTACACCTGCAAGAGGATAAATACTCTCATATTCCCTAACTTCCGCTGTAACTCTTGCACTACCTGAATTATCCTGTTCCTCTCTCAATTTCAAAATCATACTGTCAAACATAATATTGATGTCTTGAATCAGTCTTGTCCTAAAATTCTGAAGTTCTTGAATTGTATCCATTCTTCTGTTCCGCCTTTCTGATATCATCTTTCAATTTTTCTTCTTGTGCAAACATATACCTGCGCACGTGCTAAATATATTATTTCATAGAAATACAAAACTGTCAATATTGATCTTTTTCTTTTCTCCCAAGCATCCCTCAACAATTTAACGCTTACCCACTTTGAAAACATGCACGGTTAAGAACATAAAAGATAAGGTGTACAGAACTCTGTACACCTTATCTCAGACTGTAGACAAAGTTGGTGCTGGAGTTTAACTCCAGCACCACTTTTCTGTATGAATGAAATTTCTCGTTGCTTTTATTAAAGAGCACCGCATATCAGATACTTTCTGCTCCTTTTTTGCCAGGATTTTTACCAGCTTCTTTAAATTCATGCATGCATATGTAAGCCCGACTTTCATTTCCATTCGTGCTTTTCCTTTATATTGTGTATATCGAAAACCATGTTGTTCTTTTGCGGTTCCGAAGATCCGCTCTATGGTTTCTTTACGCAGATCATATATTTCTTTATTTCCTATGGTATGACGGATATCCTCACATTTTTCTAAATACTCTGCCCATATATGACGTGTTACTATTTTTACATGTTCTTTGCTTTCAGTACATTTTGAAAGGTTTGGGCAATCTTTGCAATCCCTGCAGTTACTTTTATATTCCCTGTAACCATCTCGATTTGTAGTAGAATACGTTAGGATTTTTCCTTCCGGACAT
>NZ_JBQKED010000017.1:0-61524 GCF_052121495.1 Faecalimonas sp. LCP19S3_D12
GAAGAAGATGGAGCGAAACGGTTGAAAGAATTACAGAACTATAAAAGCGTAGATTTAACCATAGATGATATTGATTTGGAAATGGGAGATATCATAGGCGGAAGAGAGCAGATAACCGGAACGAGCGTAGTAAAGCCGATTATCGGCAAAATCCTGAAAATAAAGGATGGAAGAGCTGAAATAGAATACAAGATAAAAGGAGATGAGTAAATGGCACTGAAAGCATTAACGCTGAATACACCCGCTGCTGACAAAGCCCATATTTTCGCGGAAGACGATGCGGCGATTTATCAGAGTATCATCGGCAACGATGGTGTGTTTGATATTGGCGAAAAATTTAAGACCACGGTAATCAGTAACAACAAAGTACGTGTTGGGAATGGAGTGTTAAATGTACAAGGACATATTGCACGTACCGTATATGGAGATTACACGGATATGACAATTGAAAATGGTGTTTCCGGGAAAAAGAGAAATGACCTAATTGTTGCAAAGTTCACAGTTGGTTCGGATAGTGACACATTTGTTTTGGAAGTAAAGAAAGGCGTGGCGGGCACTACGGCAACAGATCCAGTAGTGACAAAGGGGGACTTGTATAATGGGAGTAAGGTAAGAGAGTTGCCGCTTTGGAGAGTGAAAATTGAAAACTTAAGTATTGTGAAAGTGGAGCAGATGTTCACTGTGAATGCAACGAATAAAGGGTTGTTGAATAAGATTGACGAATTGGAGAAAAAGACCTATCGTCTTGGTCAATGGAAAGAAATCAACACGAATAATTATACAGTACCAGAAGATGGTTTTGTGTATCTGTGGTGGAGACCGAACGATGGCACAAAGCCAGTTACGTTTGCAAATCTGAAGGACGTTACAATTGATGAATTCCTGGCAGCGGGAGTTACTGTGGATGGACTACCGGTTATGCTAAATGCACCTGTTCAAAAAGGGCATGTAATTAAATATGACTATGGTGCGGTAGGTCCTCATTATTTTTCATTTGCACCTTTGCGATAAAAGAAAGGAGTTAGGAGAATGGCAGCAAAAACAATAACACTGTCCTTAAATGGGCAGACATATACATTAACAAAAAATAGCGCAACTGGAAAATTCGAAAAAGAGATTACGGCACCGACCAAATCAAGCTATAATCAGCCGGAACATGTGTATGCAATGGCTCTGAAAGCAGAGGATCAGGCAGGAAATGTGACGACAATCGATAAAAGCAACACTACGTTTGGCACAAAAATGAAATTGGATGTAAATGAAAAGGTAGCGCCAGTAATTACAGTTACAAAGCCGGGAGCGGGGGCATACCTGACGAATACCACCGTGGAAATCGAATTTACCGTAACAGATAACGACAGTGGAGTGAACCCGGATACAATTACGATTAAAGTAGATTCAAGTTCCGTGACACCTACTAAAACAAAGGTGACAAATGGGTATAAGTGTACACATACGATCACCTTGAAAGATGGAAGTCACACAATAGAACTCAATGCGGTGGATTTTGATGGAAATAAAGCGGTTGCAAAAACAGTTACATTCAAAGTCGATACGGTTCCGCCAACATTGAATCTTTCCTCGCCGACGGATAATCTGATCACGAACAAAGAGTCATGCGTGGTATCGGGGACTACAAATGATGTAACCAGTCCGGCTTGTACTGTAAAGATTACATTAAATGCGGTAGATCAGGGAGCAGTAAGTGTAGCAGGGGATGGAACATTTAGCAAAACGCTTACACTAAAGAAAGGTGCAAACACGATTGTTGTACGCTCAACGGATAAAGCCGGAAAATATTCAGAAGTGACAAGAAGAGTAGAATATGATCCGGATGCACCGGTAATTCGCTCTGTAGAGGTTACGCCAAATCCAGTAGATGCAGGAAAGACATTCAAGATTGTAGTTGATGTTACAGATTAAGGAGACAGTATGATATATGTTGATGAGATAAAAGTAACGCCGAATCCAGTAGATGCAGGAAAAACATTCAAAATAGAAGTCTCACTGCATGAAGAGTATGAGAATGGAAAGAAGTATGGATATCGATACGGATACCGATACGGTGAAAAGAAAGGAGTGCAAAAATGAAACAATTGTTTTTTAATGACGGAAGAACATTAGAGACTCAGTCTGTAACCAAAGTAGGAGAGGATAAGCTACACATCAGAGTGATTCTGACAACATCGGAGCAGCTAAAGGCACTGTTTGGAGACACGTTTGCTACGGAAAAGATGACCATGTATGAGAATCATACAGAGGTAGAGAGTTTTGAAAAATATAATAAGCTGTCCTATTTGAAAGAGGAAGCAGGGGGCATCTGGGAAGTGGAGATGATGCAGAAAGAAAAAGATGATGCAACAAAAATCTTGGAACTAGAAAAAGCATTAGCAGCTGCAAATAGACAAGTAACAGACTTGCAAATGGCAATCTGTGAATTATACGAAAAGATGGAGGTGTAAACATGGCGATTTATATGGCAAAGGTGTATGCCGATTTAATCAAGAAGGAGAAAAAGACAATTGAGGACGTACCGGAGAATCTGAGAGAAGAAGTAAGGTCATTATTGGAGAGAGAGTATGATTAATTTTATACTCTTTTTTCTAAAGATATTTTGGCGAAAGGAGGTGAAAGATATGGTAGTGATTTACGCAACATTAATTGTAAAAGGGAAAAAGAAAATCGAAGATGTACCGGCAAAAATCCGTGATCAGGTAAAAGAGTTACTGGTAGATTTGGAAGTGCCGGAGCTGGCAGAGTAAAAGGACCGTAATGGTCTTTTTATTTTGCAAATCTTTAGAAAAAAGGAGTAGAGACATGGAGACGATTATTTCAGCATGCATATCAGCATGCGTGACACTTTTGGTCTGTATAATAAGCAACCGTGCACAACAGGAGAAAACAAGAACATTGATGCAGTACAAGCTCGATGAGCTTACGAAAAAAGTCGAAAAGCATAATTCGGTTGTGGAAAGGACTTTTTTATTGGAAGAAAAAATTAAAGTAGCAAATCATAGAATTGAAGATTTAGAAGGAAAGGTAGGATAACAATTATGGAACAATTAGTTATGAACACGACATTGATTATCGGAATTATTGGGGGATTGGCATTTGCAGTATCTATTATTACACAGGTCTTTAAAGGAGTCTCAGGGCTTAAGAAAATTCCTACAGACATCTTAGTATTTGTACTGTCTATCGGAATTACGGTAGTGGCGTTTATTGCTTACATGCAGTACATACAGCAAGCGATTTTGTGGTATATGATCATTGCTGCTATTATGGCAGGATTCTTGGTGGCATTTGTGGCTATGTATGGCTGGGAAAAAGTAGCGGAGCTTTGGAAGAGATTTTATAAGGGTAACACAAACAAGTAATTAAGAGGGTGAGAAATCGTCCTTTTTTAGTAGCGTTAATTTATCAGGAGGAGAAAATATGAAACTAAAACTTGTGAAACAGGGAGAATTTTTAGGAACAGTATGTGAGTTTTATGTAGATGAGGAAAACAATATCTATATGAGCAGAACTCAGATAGGGTATGCATTAGAATATAAAGACCCTGCAAATGCTATCAAGAATATACATAACAAAAATCATGAGAGATTTGACAAGTATTCTGTTGTTTTAACGGGTGCTCAGTTTGAACCCCCATTAAGAAATAACAGTAAAGCACAAAAAGTGTATATGTACAATGAATTTGGAATATATGCTATGTGCGCAAGATCAAGACAACCAGTAGCAGATAGTTTTAATGACTGGGTGGCGCAAGTGATTTCTTCCATTAGAAAAAATGGATACTACATAGCTTCTGGAAAAGACAGGAAATGGATGGGGATCCGCAAAGAATCCAAAGAGGTGCGTAAGTATGAAACAGATCAAATAAAACTTTTTACAGATTACGCAAAAGGACAAGGGAGCGAGAATGCTGAAAGGTATTATATGATTTTTACAAAGCTGATCAATGATAAAGCAGGAATTGCAAAAGGACAAAGAGATGAAGTATCTCAGGAAATCCTTATGGAAGTCAAAGCTCTAGAGACGCTTGTGAAAATGAGAATCCACAAATTAATGGAAAGAAACGTACCTTATAAACAAATCTATAGGGATGTAAAAGAAATGGTAGAAAAAATTTAATCAGTTGGGATTTTGTGATGGCGTAATTGCCGGAAGAAAGGAGTAAACTATGGGAACATATAACGTACATGCTGGACACTGTCCACAAGGACAGGGGGCATCCGGAGCGGTTGGTATTTTACAGGAATCTGTGGAAGATAGAATCGTAAAAAACGAAGTAATCCGTCTGTTAAGAGCAGAGGGGAATACAGTCTACGACTGCACCTGCGACGAAAATACAACAAAAAGTGGATGCTTAGATAAGATTATCGCAAAGTGTAATTCACATAGCGTTGATTTGGATATAAGCATACATCTAAACAGTGGGCGAAATGATTACGGCGGAGACGGAAGTACAGGTGGTGTTGAGGTATGGAACTACGACACTAAAACACAGGAAATCTCGGACAGAATCTGTGAAGCGATTGCAGCAGAGTTAGGAATCCGCAACAGAGGGACGAAATACGACAAGGACTTATTTGTGCTTGCAAATACAAAGTCAAAGGCATTGTTGGTAGAATGCTGCTTTGTTGATGATGCAGACGACGCAAAAGTGTGGGATGCAAAACGCTGCGCAAAAGCAATCGTGGAAGGAATCTTAAACAAAAAAATCAGTACAACAGGAGGTAGTGGAGTGAATACAGTAAGAAGAATAAAACCGGGAACAGCTTATTTAAATGAGGATTGTCCAATTTATGACGTTACATTTAAAAATGTTATCATTAATGGGAAAAAAGGAGATCACATTACTGTGTTAGATCATGGAACGGAAGGGGTAAAAGTAAGACACAATAGTACAGTTGGCTACATGCACTGTAAATATGTCATGCCAGTAATCTATCCGGGAGACAAACTTCAAACCGTAGAAGATGTTACAATTACAATTAAAAAAGGTACGCAGCTTGTATCACAGGATAATGGGTACTTGGGGAATATCGTAAATGGTAATTTCCTTATCGATTCAAAGTCGGTTGAGAAGATCTAGAACACAGCCCCATCTCCGAAGAGGTGGGGCTGAAATATAATGTTGACACTCTAGTATTAGAGTGCTATATTATAAGTAGAAATAAACAAAGAGACCGTTCCTTATTCAACGTACCCCGGAGACATGAGGAGCGGTTTCTTTTATTAAAGTAATAAGGTTTGAGTTTTTACTTATTATAAATACATTACGGATAACATGATTGTGCGAATGAGCTGGCCCACATGGAGATGATCTGTGCCATTGTCCACCAACTCACCAGAAATCTTTCAGTAGAAGAGATTGAAAAATATGGTTTTGACAAATATTATGTAGATCACACCCTTGCGCTTTGGCCACAGGCGGCAAGCGGAGCACCGTGGACAGCGACATATTTTCAATCAAAGGGAGATCCAATCACTGATTTGCATGAGGATATGGCAGCAGAGCAGAAGGCGAGAACGACGTATGACAATATTTTACGTCTCGTAAAAGATCCGGAAGTGTGTGATCCGATTCGTTTCTTGCGAGAGCGTGAAATTGTACATTATCAGAGATTTGGTGAAAGTCTTAGAATCGTGCAGGATGATTTGGACAGTAAGAATTTCTATGCGATCAATCCAGAATTTGATATGAGAGGGAACTGTAATTGTAAGTAGACAGAGTGTACAAGGAGAGTTTAACAGGAAAAAACAAGTTGTTTTTATGAAAAGATGTGGGTATAATGTTAAAGTAACGTCGGTGTGGCAGCTGCGGCACCGGCGCTGCATGAACAAAAGACAGCAAGAATGAAACAGAAGGAAAATAGAAGGAGAACAATACATGTGCGGATTTACAGGATTTGTAGGAGCAATCGAGAATAAAGAACAGGTGCTTGAAAATATGATGAATACCATTGTACATCGTGGACCAGACAGTGCAGGGACATTTTTAGATGACGATGCAGCGCTTGGATTTCGACGCTTGAGTATCATCGATATCTCTTCGACAGGTGACCAGCCGCTGTATAATGAAGATAGAACAAAAGTATTGGTATTTAATGGAGAAATTTATAATTATCGGGAATTGAGAGAAAAATTAATTGAGGCGGGGCATGAGTTTAAGACACATACCGATTCAGAGACACTTCTTCATGGATATGAGGAGTGGGGAGAATCGTTGGTTGACCGTCTTCGTGGAATGTATGGGTTTGTAATTTGGGACAGAGAAAAGAAAAAAATGTTTGGCGCGAGAGATATTTTCGGTATCAAACCGTTTTATTATGCACAGATGAACGGAAGTTTTTTATTTGGATCCGAGATCAAATCGTTTGTGGAACACCCGAAATTCGATAAAGTATTTAATGAGGAGGCGCTAGGAAATTATTTGTCATTCCAGTTTGTGCCTACAAATGAGACCTTTTTTAAAGGGGTATATTGTCTCCAGCCGGGACATTATTTTACTTACGAGGATGGAAAGCTTGAGGTTACAAGATACTTTGAGCCGCATTTTACAGGAGATACGGACAAGTCATTTGATGAAGTTGTGGATGAAATCGAAAAAGTGATGAAAGAGTCTGTAGAAATGCATAAGATCAGTGATGTGGAGGTTGGCTCTTATCTTTCAAGTGGTGTGGACTCCAGCTACATGGCTTATTTAGGACAGGTTGACCGCACGTTCACAGTCGGATTTGGGGAAGAAAAATACAGTGAGATACATGATGCGAAAGAATTTGCAAAGAGTATTCATATGAAGAACGACAGCAAGATTATTGAACCGGATGAGTATTGGGATGCGCTTTCTGATATTATGTATTATATGGACGAGCCTGTGGCGGATCCGGCAGCAATTGCACTTTACTTTTTGAGTAAGGAGGCTGCCAAAAAGGTAAAAGTAGTTCTGTCAGGAGAAGGTTCGGATGAGTTGTTCGGTGGATACAATATTTATTGCGAACCTCTTGAATACACCGGATTTAACAAAGTACCGTTATTTATCCGCAGGATGTTAGGGGCGTTTGCAGAAAACTGCATGCCAAGGTCGATGAAGGGACGCGGATTTTTGATGCGTCACGGAAAAACGCTAGAAGAGCGTTATATTGGAAATGCGAAGATATTTACAGAAAAAGAGGCAAAGAAAGCGATTAAGAAAGGATTTCAACCGGGTTGCATGAAAGTGACTGCTCCGATCTATGAGAGAGTAAAAGGAAAAGATCCGGTCACAAAGATGCAGTACCTGGACATTCATCTTTGGCTTGTGCATGATATCCTGATGAAAGGGGACAAGATGGGAATGGCAAACTCGTTGGAAGTGCGTGTCCCATTTTTGGATAAAGAAGTGCTGGAATTGGCGCAGACGCTTCCGCTTCAGTATAAAGTGGACGCACCAAAGACAAAGATTGCGCTTCGTGCTGCGGCGGAGAGAGGCATTCGCAGCAAGACTGCAGAAAAGAAAAAACTTGGTTTCCCAATTCCGATTCGTGTATGGCTCAAAGAAGAGAAATATTATAATAGGGTGAAAGCGCAATTTTCATCAAAAGAAGCACAACAGTTCTTCAATGTATCGTATCTTCTGAAACTTTTGGAAGAACATAAAGCAGGAAAGCAGGATAACAGCCGTAAGATATGGACGGTATATATTTTCTTATTGTGGTATGACAGATATTTTGCAAATGGGAAACCGGTACATCCATCTTTGAATAACGGGCAGTAAGAATTCGATGGGGAGTGTAAATGTGGCAACTCGTAAAAAACAAAGGGAAAAACGAGAAGAAAAAAAGCGGGGGAAAGAAGGCGTTGTCCAGTATTTTGACTATAGTTTGCTGGCAATTGTGATTTTTCTTATGTGTTTTGGACTTGTCATGCTTTATAGTACAAGTTCTTACAGTGCACAGATCAAATATGGCGATAGTATGTATTTTTTTAAACGGCAGGCAGTGATTAGTCTGGCGAGTGTATTGATAATGCTTGTGGTTGCAAAAATTAATTATCATTGGTATGCAAAACGTTCGAAAGTCTTTTATATCATTGCATTTATTTTGATGGCATTGGTACTCACACCGCTTGGAATTGAAGTATATGGTGCAAGAAGATGGATTAGATTACCACTTGAACAGCAAATGCAGCCATCGGAAGTGATGAAGATTGCGATTATTTTATTTATTCCATATCTGATTTGTCAGGCAGGGAGTAAGGTAAAACGCCCGAAAGAGGCACTTAAAATATTTGCATGGGGAGCAGCAGCAGCGCTCGGTGTGTATAAACTCACTGATAACATGAGTACCGGAATCATTGTGCTTGGGATTGTGAGCATTATGTTGATCATTGTCTATCCAAAATCAGCTCCAATTGTTGTGCTTGGGATTGCAGCTTGTATTGTAGGATATGCAGGACTGCATCTTTTAGGAGAATATTTGGAATCAAGCGGAAGCTTCCGAATGGAGAGAATTCTTGTATGGTTGAACCCGGAGGAATATATGTCTGATGGAGGATTTCAAGTGGTTCAGGGATTATATGCGATTGGTTCCGGTGGATTCTTTGGAAAAGGTCTCGGAAACAGTGCACAAAAGATGATCATCCCAGAAGTTCAAAATGATATGATTTTGGCGATTATCTGTGAGGAGTTAGGTGTGTTTGGCGCGATCATTGTATTGTTATTATTTGCAATCTTGCTATATAGGCTTCTATTTATTGCACAGAATGCACCAGATTTGTATGGTTCTTTGATTGTAACTGGCATTTTTGCACATATTGCACTACAGGTGATTTTTAATGTGTGTGTCGTACTGAATCTGATTCCGACAACTGGAATTACACTTCCGTTTATCAGTTATGGGGGAACCTCGATTTTGTTTTTGATGGCGGAGATGGGAATTGCACTTGGTGTGTCAAGCCGCATTCGTTTTGAAGAATAAACAAAAGTCTTTTCAAATATACATAAATATGATATAGTGATATGTAGTATTAAAAACTATATCAGATGGTGCTTTGGAGGGAAGATTGATGAGTTATAAAATTATCGTAGATAGCTGTGGCGAATTGACAAAAGAGATGAAAGATAGTGGCATTTTTGAAAGTGTTGCACTTGGTATAGAGATAGGAGATCATCATATTGTAGATGATGAGACATTTGAACAGGCAGAATTTTTAAAGAAAGTGTCAGAAAGTCCGGAATGCCCAAAATCATCATGCCCATCACCGGAACGATATATGGAAACTTACCGGTGTAATGCAGAACGTGTATATGTCGTGACATTGTCAGCGGAATTGAGTGGTTCTTATAACAGTGCGGTGCTAGGGAAGAATTTATATACAGAAGAGTATGGTGAAAAAGAGATTTATATATTTAATTCTCGTTCTGCTTCCATAGGGGAGACGCTGATCGCACAGAAGATTGCAGAATGCGAAGAGCAGGGAATGGGATTTGAACAGGTTATAACAACAGTAGAAAAATTTATAGAGAGACAAAATACATATTTTGTGTTAGAATCATTAGAGACGCTTCGCAAGAATGGGCGGTTGACTGGTGTGAAAGCTTTGGTTGCATCGGCACTGAATATCAAGCCGGTCATGGGAGGAACGAAAGAAGGAACTATTTACCAGATCGGACAGGCGAGAGGAATGAAAAAAGCGCTTGTAAAACTTGTCGATACTCTTGTAGGAGAAGTGGAACATCCAGAGAATAAGATACTTGCAATTGCCCATTGCAACTGCAAAGCACGGGCGGATGATGTGAGAAAGATGATTGAGGAAAAGATTCAAGTGAGAGATGTTATCATACTTGATACAAAGGGAATCAGTTCCATGTATGCGAGCGATGGAGGAATTATTGTCTCAATATAAGAAATCGGACGGAGGATGAAAGATGAGTCAGGAAAAAGTGGCACGTTACAAAGAAGAAAAAGCAAACCGAAAAACGATGATGAAGAAAGAAAAGAGAAAGCATTTTTTTAGAAAATGTGTAGTAGGAGTTGTGGCAATTGGTTTGATTGGATGGATTGGGTATTCTGCATATAATATGTATGAAAGCAGCAGACCACGTCAGATGGCAGAAGTGGATTATAGTGAGATCGACTCTTATATTGAGAGTTTGAACGGAACAGAGACAGAATAGAGAATAAAAAAAGAACTGCGTGTCAGTTCTTTTTTTGTTTATAGAAGAAAAGTTTGTGAAAGGTTTACACAAACTTATAAAAAATGCTTGAAATGGCAGGAAAAGTAGTTTACAATGGTTTTAGGTGGTAGAAAGTGGTGAATAGTGGTGTAAAATGGTAGAGAAGTGGCAGTACCATTTCGAAAGAAGGTGTTTTCATTGTTGACAGGAGAATTTAATCATAGTATCGATGCGAAGGGCAGATTAATTATCCCTTCTAAATTTCGTGATATCCTGGGTGAAGACTTTGTCATCACAAAAGGATTGGATGGTTGCCTGTTCCTGTACCCGAACAATGAATGGAAAATCTTTGAAGAAAAGCTAAGAACCTTACCGCTCACAAATAAAAACGCCAGAACTTTTACGCGTTTCTTTTTGGGAAGTGCAGTGGATGGCGGTCTTGATAAACAAGGCAGGGTATTAATCTCTTCTGCCCTCAGAACTTTTGCGGGATTGGAAAAGGAAGTCGTTTTAGTAGGAGTACTAGATCGAGTGGAAATTTGGGATAAAGCAAAATGGGATGAAAATAATGCTGTTGTAGAAGAAGATATGGACGACATTGCAAGTCAGATGGAGGAGTTAGGACTTGGAATCTAAGACTTTGACTGCATTTGGAGGTAATTATGGTATTTGAGCATAAATCAGTATTGTTAGAAGAGACAGTAAATGGTCTGAACATCAAGCCAGATGGCATTTACGTAGATGGAACGCTTGGTGGCGGCGGACACGCTTATGAAGTGTGTAAGCATTTAAACAACAAGGGGAGATTTATAGGAATAGATCAGGACGAAGCTGCGATAGAGGCAGCGGGCAGCCGACTAATCGACTTCGGGGAGAGAGTTACGATAGTCAGAAGCAACTATTGTGATATGAAGTCGAAGCTTCAAGAATTAGGCATTGACAAGGTAGATGGGATTGTGCTTGATTTGGGCGTATCCTCCTATCAACTGGATACGGCAGAACGAGGATTTTCCTATCGGGTAGATGCTCCTTTGGATATGAGAATGGATAGGCGTCAGAAGATGACGGCCAAAGACATCGTCAATGAATATAGTGAGATGGATCTTTTTCGAATTATTCGTGATTATGGGGAAGATAAATTTGCGAAAAATATTGCAAAGCATATTGTGCTGGAGAGAGAAAAAGGTCCTATCGAAACTACCGGACAATTGATAGAAGTTATTAAACGTGCCATACCGATGAAATTTCAAAAAACAGCAGGACATCCTGCGAAGAGAACCTTTCAGGCAATTCGTATTGAATTGAATAGGGAGCTGGAAGTATTGAGAGAAAGTCTGGATGACATGATTGAGTTATTGAATAAAGATGGAAGGATATGTATCATCACCTTCCATTCATTGGAAGACAGGATTGTAAAAGGGATTTTTAGGAAAAATGAGAATCCGTGCACCTGTCCGTCTCATTTTCCGGTATGTGTATGCGGGAATGAGTCGAAGGGGAGAGTTATTACAAGAAAACCAATTTTGCCAGGTGCAAAGGAGTTGGAGGAAAACAGTCGGTCGAAAAGTGCGAAGTTGCGTATCTTTGAGCGTGTATAACAAAAGGGATATTGCTTGTAATCAGAAAAAGGGAGATAAATAATTAGAATTGGGGTGAGTGATATGGCATACGTATATGGAAATACCATACGAAAAGAGACACTTCCAAAAACAGAAGAACATACTATTCCAAAACAGCCGAGGAAAACGAGTCGGCAGGTGCGGAAGAATAGAAATAAGGCATTGCGTATGAGTGCGGGATATGTTGTGTTTTTGGCAATTGCAGCAATTGCAGCGTTAATTGTCTGTACAAGCTATTTGAAGCTGCAATCTGAAATTACCAGTCGCTCAAGAAATATCGCATCTCTTCAGGAGAAATTAGCGGATTTAAAAGAAGATAATACAACAAGATACAATGCTGTCTTAAATTCGGTGAATCTGGAAGAAATCAGAGACAAGGCAATTAATGAATTAGGGATGGTATATGCCAATCCGGAACAGATTATTAAGTACAAAAGTCCGACAAGCAACAAAGTCAAGAAATATGAAGACATACCAGAAAGCGGTGTACTTGCAGGTTCTGATAAAGTAGAAAAATAAGGGTGAAACAATGTCAAAGAAAAAACGAGGAGTACAGTATACGCGACAAAAGTTTCCCAAAAAGATGCAGAAAAAGCTAGTAATGCTGTTTGGGGCAATTGTACTAGCTTTTTTCGTCTTAATCGGGAGAATTACGTATATCAGCGCATCAAATGGTGAGAAATATACAAAAATTGTATTGGAACAGCAGCAATATGACAGTAGGGTAATTCCGTTCAAAAGAGGGGATATTTTAGATCGAAACGGAACAAAAATTGCTACGAGCGAACGTGTATACAATGTAATATTAGATGCAAAAGTCATGCTGGCATCTGAGGATGAGGAGAAAAAAAGTAAAACGATCAGTCAGACAAAGAAAGCGCTTGAGGAGTGCTTTGGGATAACAGAAGAAGCTGTAGACAAAGTGATTGAGGAAAATCCGGAGGGGCGTTATAATATTATGCTAAAAGGTGCCACATATGCGCAGGCACAGGCGTTTGAAGTGATGGAAGAAAATGAAGATGACAAAGAAGAATATGCTTACATTTCAGGAGTGTGGTTGGAAGATGACTATGTCAGAACATATCCATACAATACCCTTGCGTCGGATGTGATTGGATTTACCGTGTCCGGCAATGTTGGAAATGGCGGGTTGGAAGCGTCTTATAACAGCATTTTGAATGGAACAGATGGACGAGAGTATGGATATTTGGATTCGGATTCTTCACTGGAGCGCACCGTGAAATCTGCAATCAATGGCAATACGATTGTGTCTACGATTGATGTCACACTTCAGAGTATTGTAGAAAAACATATCAGAGAGTTCAATGACGCGCATAAGGGAGAAGTAGATGAGAATGCACAGGGCAGTTTAAATACAGCTGTTATTATTGCAAATCCGAACACGGGTGAAATTTTGGCGGAGGCATCTTACCCTAATTATGATCTGAATAACCCGAGAGATTTATCGGCATATTATACACAAGAAAAATTGGACGCGATGACGGATGAAGAGAAACTGGATGCCATGAATGCGCTTTGGAAAAATTTCTGTGTGAGTGATACATTTGAGCCGGGATCAACGATGAAGCCGTTTACTGTTGCAGTGGGACTTGAGACAGGGAAACTTACAGGGAACGAGACATATAATTGTACAGGTTCATTGCTAATTCCGGGATATCCAAGCCCGGTAAAATGTCATAAGTTAAGTGGTCACGGCATACAGACAATAGGCGATGCAATAGCCAATTCCTGCAATGTGGCACTCATGCAGATGGCGGAGACGATCGGGGTGGAAGATTTTGTAAAATATCAGAGTGTTTTTGGGTTTGGAGAGACAACCGGAATTGATCTTCCAGGGGAAGCTCAAGGACTTTTATTTCCTGCGGAGAATATGAAGTTGATTGATCTTGCTACAAGCTCGTTTGGGCAGAGCTTTACCGTGACTGCAACTCAGATGGTAGCAGGATTTTCCTCTCTGATCAATGGAGGGAATTATTATAAGCCTCATATTGTAAAGCAGATTCAAGATGAGAATGGAAACATTATTGAGAATAAAGATCCGGTATTATTAAAAAAGACAATCTCGGAAGAAACCAGTAAGACGCTGAGAGAATATATGAGAAAAACAATGACGGAAGGAACCGGAAAAAATGCACAGGTGGAAGGATATGATATCGGTGCAAAGACGGGAACTGCACAGAAAATTCCAAGAACGAGTGGAAAACATCTGCTTTCTTATATGGGATTTGCACCGGTCGATAGTCCGGAGGTAGTTGTGTATGTAGTGATTGATGAGCCAAATGTGGAGAATCAGGCAGTCAGCAGTTATGTGACAGATTTGTCGAGAAATATTATGGCAGAAGCATTTCCGTATCTGAATATTACAAAAGCAACTGACAGTACAGAAGAATAAATATAGAATAACCTCATAAAAGTGTTAATAAATTATAATAATAACTTTTATGAGGTTTTTTAGATGAAAAATAAGACATATAATCGAAAAAAGATTATGGTAGTCTTTGTGTGTGCGATGTTCATATTGTTTGGTTTGATTGCAAGACTTGTATATCTGATGATATTTGACGCAGAATATTATCAGGAGAAAGCAGAGGCGCTGCACGAAAGAGAACGAGAGATCAAAGCGGCGAGGGGAGAAATTATTGATCGGAATGGAACAGTGCTTGCGACAAATAAGACGGTGTGTACCATTTCTGTAATCCACAGTCAGATCAAAGACAAAGAAAAGGTAATTCGGGTATTGGCAGAAGAATTGGAACTTGAGCCGGAAATTGTCCGCAAGCGTGTGGAAAAGGTTTCTTCTATGGAGCGTGTCAAGACGAATGTAGACAAGGAGATAGGTGATCGGATACGGGAATACGAGCTGGACGGAGTGAAGGTGGATGAAGATTTTAAACGGTATTATCCATATGATGAACTTGCCTCAAAGGTACTTGGATTTACAGGAGGAGATAATCAGGGGATTATCGGTCTTGAAGTGAAATATGAGGAGTATCTAAAGGGAATCAATGGCATGATTTTGACAACAACCGATGCGAGAGGAATTGAGTTGGAGGGAATCGCGGAGGATCGAAAAGAGGCAATTCCGGGAAATACATTGCAGATCAGCCTGGATTATAATATTCAGAAATACGCACAGCAGGCGGCAGAAAAAGTGATGGAAGAAAAGGCGGCAGACCGGGTGTCTGTTCTGATTATGAATCCGCAAAATGGGGAAATCCTGTCAATGGTGAATGTGCCTGAGTTTAATTTGAATGATCCTTTTTCCTTAGAGACGACAGGGGTATCTGATGAAAGTGTGAAAGCGGAAGAAAAACAGGATCTTCTGAATCAAATGTGGAGAAACGGCTGTATCAATGACACGTATGAACCGGGGTCTACATTTAAAATTATTACATCATCTGCGTGCCTGGAAGAAGGGGTAGTGAAACTTGACGATACGTTTCACTGCCCGGGCTATCGGATTGTAGAGGATCGAAAAATTCGATGTCATAAGGTCGGCGGACATGGGTCTGAGACCTTTGTGCAGGGAGTACAAAATTCTTGCAACCCTGTATTTATCGACATCGGACTTCGTCTTGGGGTAGATAAATACTATGATTATTTTAAGCAGTTTGGTTTGATGGATAAGACGGGAGTAGATCTTCCGGGGGAGGCGGGAACGATTACGCATAAAAAAGAAAATGTCGGGTTGGTGGAACTGGCAACGATGACTTTTGGACAGTCATTTCAGATTACACCGATTCAGATGGCGACCACGGTCAGTTCTCTGATTAACGGTGGCAGGAGAGTGACACCGCATTTTGGAGTGAAGGTGATAAATGAACAGGAAGAGCGTGAGAAAGTGTTTGAATATAAGGAACGAAAAAACGTGGTATCAGAAGAGACATCGGCGACGATGCGGACGATATTAGAAAGTGTCGTGTCGGAAGGTTCTGGGAAGAATGCCTATATTGAAGGATACAAAATTGGCGGAAAGACAGCTACGTCTCAGACACTTCCAAGAAGTGCGAAGAAATATATTTCCTCATTTATTGGATTTGCGCCGGCAGATAATCCGCAGGTGCTTGCTATGATTGTCATACACGATCCGCAGGGAATCTATTATGGAGGTACGATTGCGGCTCCGGTTGTGAAGGACATTTTTGAAAATATCCTGCCGTATCTGGGGATTGAAAAGGAAGGGGAATAGTTGTATACTGTATAAGGTTATAGAAGAATAACTAAAGAGATGAAGAGGTGTGGTATGGATTATAAAATGGTGATACCGGTACTGGTGTCATTTGCTTTGAGTGTGATTATGGGACCGGTTGTGATCCCGATACTTAGAAAGTTGAAGATGGGGCAGACAGAGCGAGAGGAAGGTGTGCAGTCACACTTAAAGAAAGCTGGGACGCCGACGATGGGAGGCGTGATCATTCTTGCGAGTATCGTTTTGACGTCTCTGATTTATATAAAAGATTACCCGAAAGTGATCCCGATTTTGTTTGTGACACTTGGATTTGGGATGATTGGATTTTTAGATGATTATTTGAAAGTTGTGATGAGACGGTCTGACGGACTGTATCCAAAGCAGAAGATGGCGTTGCAGATTTTGGTGACGGGAATTTTTGCCTACTATATTGTTCGGTTTACAGATGTGCCGCTCACATGGCTGATTCCGTTTTCAGAAGGAAAATATTTGGATTGGGGAATTTTTGGAGTTCCGCTTTTGTTTCTTGTGGTGATTGGAACAGTCAACGGAGTGAATTTCACAGACGGATTGGATGGTCTTGCATCCAGTGTGACGGTTTTGGTGGCGACTTTTTTTACCGTCGTGGCAATCGGAACAAAAAGCGGGATTGAACCGATCACCTGTGCAGTCGTAGGTGCGCTGCTTGGATTTTTGCTGTTCAATGTATATCCGGCGAGTGTGTTTATGGGGGATACCGGTTCTCTTGCACTTGGGGGATTTGTCGCATCGACGGCCTATATGTTGCAGATGCCGTTTTTTATAGCGATTGTAGGGTTGATTTATCTGATTGAAGTACTGTCGGTAATGATTCAGGTAACTTATTTCAAAAAGACAGGTGGAAAGCGCATTTTTAAAATGGCGCCAATTCATCATCACTTTGAACTTTGCGGCTGGTCAGAGACGAGGGTTGTGGCTGTATTTTCGATTGTTACGGCAATCTTATGTCTCATTGCACTTATGGCGATATAGAAAAATACAGGAGGAACAATATAGATATGAAAAATAAAAAAGTACTTGTATTTGGTTCTGGAGTCAGCGGAATCGGAGCGGGAAAATTATTAGAACAGGTTGGAGCATCTGTCATTTTATATGACGGGAAAGAGACGCTTGACAAAGAAGTGTTAAAAGCACAGCTTGGTGAACATACAAGAGTAGAAATCATTTTGGGAGAACTTTCAGAGGAGGTTATGGAGACGCTTGACCTTGTTGTGATGAGTCCGGGAGTGCCTACAGACCTTCCGGTTGTCTTAAAGATGCGCGATATGGGAATTCCAATCTGGGGAGAAGTCGAGCTTGCCTATACATATGGAAAAGGTGATGTGCTTGCTATCACCGGAACCAATGGAAAGACGACGACGACTGCACTTTTGGGAGAGATTATGAAGAACTATAAAGAGAGTGTATTTGTGGTTGGAAATATCGGAAATCCATACACAGCAGCTGCGTTGGAAATGAGAGAGGACAGCGTGGCGGTGGCTGAGATGAGTAGTTTTCAGTTGGAGACAATCCATGAATTTCGCCCGAAAGTCAGTGTAATCTTAAATATTACACCGGATCATCTAAACCGTCATCACACGATGGAAGCGTATATCAAGGCAAAAGAAGATATTGCCAAAAATCAGACGAAAGAAGATACCTGTGTACTGAATTACGAGGATGAAGTGACAAGGAAATTTGGAGAAACTGTAAAAGCGAATGTTCTATATTTCAGTAGTCAGCGTAAACTAGACAGAGGGATTTACTTAGCTGATGGAAATATTATATTCAAGCAGGACGAAGAGATCTTGGTCTGCAACGTAAATGAGCTGAAATTACTCGGGACACACAACTATGAGAATGTGATGGCAGCAGTTGCCATGGCTGCGGCATATGGGACACCGATGGAGATTATCCGCAGGACAATCAAAGAATTTGCGGGAGTGGAGCACCGGATTGAATTTGTGCGTGAGAAAGACGGTGTTGCATATTACAATGATTCCAAAGGTACGAATCCGGATGCGGCGATCAAAGGGATTCAGGCGATGAACCGACCGACTGTTCTGATCGGCGGAGGATATGACAAAGATTCTGAGTATGAGGAGTGGATTCAGGCGTTTGACGGAAAGGTAAAACTCCTTGTATTAGTCGGCGCAACAAAAGAGAAAATTGCAAAAGCAGCCGAGAGAGTCGGATTTGTGTCATATGTCATGGCAGACTCTTTTGAGGAGGCGGTAGAGAAATGTATTGAGGCGGCAAAGTCTGGGGATGCAGTTTTACTATCACCGGCATGTGCAAGCTGGGGGATGTTTAAAAACTATGAGGAACGTGGAGATAAATTCAAAGAACTTGTAAATTGTCTATAAGTGGGGAGTGGATTTATATTGACACGGCAGAACAAAAAGAGAGGCTATGATTACAGTCTTCTCGCAGTTGTTTTCCTGTTAGTGATCATAGGATTGATTATTTTGTACAGTACAAGTGCCTACAATGGACAGGTAAAATTCCATGATCGGTTTTACTATTTGAAAAAACAGGCATTTGCGACGGCGCTTGGACTGGCACTGATGTTTTTTATGGCGAATATCGATTATCATATTTGGCAGAAATTTGCAGTGCCGGCATATATTACGGCGTTACTGTTGTCTGTAGCGGTTTTGATTGTGGGGGATGAGTACAATGGGTCCAAAAGATGGTTATCTTTCGGACCTTTGTCATTTCAGCCGTCGGAGTTTGCAAAGATTGCAGTGATTTTATTCTTGGCATGCGTGATCACAAAGAATGTGCGAAAGATGAAAAAAATGCGATATTTGCTGTTTGTGATGCTTTTGATTTTACCGATTGTAGGACTTGTGGGGGCGAGCAATTTAAGCACCGCAATCATTATTCTTGGAATTGGCGCTGTGCTTGTGTTTGTGGCAAGTCCAAAGTACGCACAATTTGTATGGCTCTGTGTCAGCGGCGCCGGATTTATGGGGATTTTTCTGGCTCTTGAGAGTTATCGTCTGGAACGTCTGGCAATTTGGAGAAACCCGGAAAAATATGAAAAAGGTTATCAGACACTGCAGGGATTGTTTGCAATTGGCTCGGGAGGTCTGTTTGGAAGAGGACTTGGAGCAAGTGTGCAGAAGCTCGGATTCGTTCCCGAGGCACAAAACGATATGATTTTTTCTATTGTCTGTGAAGAATTAGGACTTGTGGGGGCATCATTTATTATTCTTTTGTTTTTGATTCTAATTTGGCGCTTTTTTATGATTGCTACACATGCAAAGGATTTGTTTGGGGCGCTGATCGCGTCCGGAGCGATGGCACACATGATGATTCAGGTCATACTCAATATTGCAGTTGTCACCAACACGATTCCAAATACAGGAATCACGCTGCCGTTTATCAGTTATGGAGGAACTTCGGTTATGTTTCTTCTATTAGAAATGGGACTTGTCCTGAGTGTATCGAATCTGATAGAATAGAAAAGAAACGACAGGAGGAAAAAGATGGAGCAGGAAAGAGAAGAGATCGAAGAAAGACCGAGAAAAAAAAGAAAAAAGAAAAAAAGTAAAATTGGATATTATTTGTATGCAGTTGTTGTACTACTATTGGCGGTCGCTATTATAGTCGTATCTACACTGATTTTATTTCATGTACAGAAGATAGATGTAAAAGGAACACAGTACAGCGAAAAGAATGAGGTGCTAGAGTGGGTGCGGAAAGATAAATACACTTCGAATGCGTTGTATGCACTTTGGAAATTTAATTCAGGTTCCTATAAGATACCGCCGTATCTGGAAAAGGTAGAGGTAGGGCTTTCGGCTCCGTGGGCATTAAAAGTAAAAGTGACAGAGAAAAAGATGATTGGCTGCATTGTATCAGACAACGAGTATATATATTTTGATAAAGAAGGACTCGTGCTTCTGAAAAGTGCTGAGAAGATGGATGGAATACCGATGATAGAAGGACTGGAAGTCGGAACGATAGAACAGTATAAAAAGCTTTCTGTGGATAATGAGAACGTATTCTCCTATATTGTGGAGTTGACAAAAGAGGTAAAGAAAAATAATTTGGAGCCGGATCGCATTGTGTGGGAAGATAACAGTATGGAGCTGTATTTTGAAAATGTGTGTGTGCGTCTTGGAAGAAGCCGTTTTGACGAAAAAGTTGTTCAGCTTTCACCGATTTTGGAAAAATTAGAGGGAAAAACAGGTGTGCTCGATATGGAATATTATAATGAAGCAAGCTCAAACATCAGTTTTAAAGAAGAAGTTACGCAAAACGAGTAAAAAAATGAAAAAATAAGAAAAGTTTCTATTGATTATTTAAGGAAAAGCCGATATTATATAATTATGTGACAAGAAGCATATAAGGTATAATCTAGGGATGTATAAGATAAATTAGGGAAACAAAGGAGGAGAAACTCTTGTTAGAAATCAAAACAAACGAATCAGAAGCAGCAGCAAAAATAATTGTAGTAGGTGTCGGTGGCGGTGGTAACAACGCTGTGAACCGTATGATTGATGAACAGATCGCCGGCGTTGAATTTATTGCAATTAATACAGATAAACAAGCGTTACAGTTGGCAAAAGCTCCAACATTGATGCAGATTGGAGATAAACTTACAAAAGGTCTCGGAGCAGGAGCAAAACCTGAGATCGGTGAAAAAGCAGCAGAAGAAAGTGAAGAAGAGATTTCGGCAGCATTGAAAGGTGCTGATATGGTATTTGTGACATGTGGTATGGGTGGCGGAACCGGTACAGGTGCTACACCAGTTGTTGCCCGTATTGCAAAAGAGCAGGGAGCACTTACTGTTGGTGTCGTTACAAAACCTTTCCGTTTTGAGTCAAAGACACGTATGAACAATGCTCTTGCAGGAATTGAAAAACTAAAAGAGAATGTAGATACATTGATTGTGATTCCAAACGATAAGCTGCTTGAAGTGGTAGACAGAAGAACAACAATGCCAGATGCTTTAAAGAAAGCGGATGAGGTATTGCAGCAAGGTATTCAGGGAATTACAGATTTGATCAATGTACCTTCTTTGATTAACCTGGATTTTGCCGATGTACAGACAGTTATGCTTGATAAAGGTATTGCACACATTGGTATCGGATATGGAAAGGGAGATGACAAAGCTCTTGAGGCGGTGAAAGAAGCGGTGTCAAGTCCACTTTTAGAGACAACAATTGCAGGCGCATCACACGTTATCATTAATATTTCAGGTGATATCACATTGATGGATGCAAGTGATGCAGCAGAATATGTACAGGAACTTGCAGGTGAAGAGGCAAATATTATCTTCGGTGCAATGTATGATGATACAAAGACCGATGAGGCGACGATTACAGTTATTGCGACAGGTCTACATAACACTGGTGGGACAGCTTCAAAATTAAAAGCAAGATTGGAAAAAGCTGTTATGCCTACGATTCAGAATGTAGAACAGCCGGAAGTTTCTGTGAATCAGCAGGCTGTGAATAAGGAGCTCGGAGCGGGAGTGGCAAATTCAGCACAACAAAAGGTTGCGGGTGGAACGATGCCGACACTGCAGGTGCCAAGAACACCAACGAGTCATGTAAAAGAACAGTCCATTAAGATTCCATCATTTTTGAAAAAATAAGAGGTTGAAGAGTGAAAAGAGATATGCAAGAGCATGTCTCTTTTTTTGTCGAACGAATGGGGGAAGTTTCCAAGCATATTTGACAAATTTCTCAGTGGCTGTTTCGTATAATATGTCTTGCTTGAGTACCAAATCGATTTTGAATCGAAGGAGAAAGAAGGTGGAACGTGTACTATGAATTATATATAGACGTGTTGTTTCTGGTAAATTTTATGATGGATTACATACTGTTGCTTTTAGTTCGAAGGATGTTGAAGTGTACTGCCACACACGGCAACATCTGTATGGGGGCAATGACAGGTTCTTTTTTGATGTGTGTGATCATCATATTGCCGGTTCCATATATGTTGTTGAAATTCATATTGTTCCATGTATTTGTAAACACAGCAATGATTAGAGTAGGACTTAAAATCAAAGATATGAGAAATCTTGTCAAAGCACTTCTGATGCTTTATGTGGGGGGATTTCTTCTGGGAGGTGTGATGGAATATTTTAAGCAGTATGTAAAGCTTGGAAGTATGTTCCTGATTATAGCAATCGGAGCATATTACATCGTCACATGGATTTGGAGTTTTATTAGTTCCGTACAAAAAGTGAATCAGTACCAGTGCAGAGCGGATCTGTATATGGGAGAGAAGAAATGCTGCATCAAAGGTATGATCGATACAGGAAATGGACTGCATGATCCGGTCACAAATGAGCCGGTCAGCATATTGGATCAAAAGACGGCAATGGAATTTCTGGGAGATGTAAAACTGGAGAAGATCAGATATGTTCCATATCATTCCATTGGCAAGCGAGAAGGAGTTCTTCCCGTTGTGCGGATTGACAAAATGTGTGTGGAAAATGATGAAGTTCATTGGATTCAAAAACCGTTAATTGGAATCAGTGAGGAACAAATTGCGGAAGGGACATATCAGATGATTTTAAATCCTGACATATTTTAGGAGGCGTAAAAATGATTATAAATGCAGTGATGTCAAATCAGTTTAAATTAAAATTCATACCGGGATTTCGGACATTTTTGTTTCCGGAAAAAAAAGATATACATTACATAGGGGGATCTGAAGTGCTTCCAGCTCCACTGGCGGTGGAGGAAGAAGCAGAAGCAATCAGCGACTTAGGATCAAAGGATAACGAACAGGCGAAGAAGGTTCTGATTGAACATAATCTGAGACTTGTCGTTTACATTGCGAAGAAATTTGACAATACGGGGGTTGGAGTAGAAGATCTGATATCGATTGGGACGATTGGTCTGATTAAGGCAATCAATACATTCAATCCGACAAAGAATATAAAGCTTGCAACATATGCCTCCAGATGCATTGAGAATGAGATTTTGATGTATCTGAGAAGAAACAATAAGACAAAGCTGGAAGTGTCAATTGATGAGCCGCTAAATGTCGACTGGGATGGAAATGAGCTTTTGTTGTCCGATATTTTGGGGACAGAAGAGGATACGATATATCGTGATCTGGAAAATGAGGCAGAGCGAAAATTACTTGTTAAAGCAATCGGCAGGCTTTCCAACAGAGAGAGGATGATCGTGCGAATGCGTTTTGGGCTTGGAACACTTGACGGGGAGGAAAAAACGCAAAAAGAGGTCGCTGACATCCTTGGCATTTCACAGTCTTATATTTCAAGACTGGAGAAGAAAATCATGCAGAGATTAAAGCGGGAAATGGTGCGTTATGAATCTTAAAAATTGGTAAAAAGACTATCGAAAAGAAGGAAAAAGTGGTAGGATAAAAAGAAAAGGGGTTGATTGTATGAAATTAACGTTTATCGGAGCAGCCCATGAAGTGACTGGAAGCTGTCATTTGCTGGAGACGAATGGTAAGCACATTTTGATTGACTGTGGTATGGAGCAGGGACCGGATTTGTATGAAAATCAGGAACTTCCGATTGCACCGGGGGATATTGATTTTATACTTCTGACACATGCGCATATTGACCATTCAGGTTTGATTCCGCTTATGGTGAAAAATGGATTTAAAGGACAGATTGTCACCACTTTTGCAACTGCGGATCTGTGCGATATTATGCTTCGAGACAGTGCCCATATTCAGGAGTTTGAAGCGGAGTGGAGAAATCGAAAGGCAAGACGTTCCGGTGAGCCGCTGTATGAGCCGCTGTATACGATGCAGGATGCACAGGATGCAGTGGAGCTTTTGGCACCGTGCGATTATGAGCAGCGGATAGAGCTGTGCAAGGGTGTGGAAGTGCGTTTTACTGATATTGGACATTTGCTTGGCTCTGCCTGTATCGAGATTTGGATTACAGAGGAGGGGATATCGCGGAAAATTGTATTTTCAGGGGACGTCGGAAATATCAATCAGCCGATTATCAAAGATCCGAAACAGATAAAAGAGGCAGATTATGTTGTGATGGAATCGACTTACGGAGATCGTCTGCATGGAGATGAGAGACCGGATTATTTGGGAGAATTTACAAGGATTTTGCGAGAGACCTTCCAAAAAGGAGGCAATGTAGTGATTCCTTCTTTTGCAGTGGGAAGGACGCAGGAACTACTGTATTTTATCCGTGAGATCAAAGAGAAGAATCTGCTGAGTGATTTCCCGAACTTTGATGTGTATGTGGACAGTCCGCTTGCGATTGAGGCAACCAGTGTGTTTACAAAGAATGAGAGAGATTGTTTTGATAAAGAGGCAATGGAATTGGTGGATCAGGGGGTTAACCCGCTTGTATTTCCGGGGCTGAAGCTTTCGGTGACGAGTGATGATTCCAAATTGATCAATTTTGACAGTAGACCAAAAGTCATTATATCCGCTTCCGGGATGTGTGAGGCGGGCAGAATCCGGCACCATCTGAAACATAATCTCTGGAGAAAAGAATGTACGATTCTTTTTGTAGGTTATCAGGCGGTCGGCACGCTCGGACGAAAACTGATCGAGGGAGCGCCTGTTGTCAAGCTGTTTGGCGAGACTATTGAGGTGGCTGCCAGAATTGAATCGTTGAAAGGAATCAGCGGTCATGCGGATATGAATGGACTACTTGATTGGCTTGGCGGATTTGAATCGGATATCAAGCATGTATTTGTCGTGCATGGAGAGGATCAGGTGACCGATTCCTTTGCAGAGACAGTGACCGAGAGATTTGATATACCGGCATTCGCACCGTATTCAGGCGGATGTGTAGATCTTGCGACGAATCAGATTCTGTCAAAAGGAAGTCCGATTGTGAAGAAGAAAGTGGAAAAACCAGAGAAATTGAGAGCAGAAAGTGCATTTAACCGCACAGTAAACGCAGGAAAATATCTGCTTGAAGTTATTATGAAAAATGAAGGTCTCGCAAATAAAGACCTTGCGAAATTAGAAGCTCAGATTAAAAATCTGGCAGATAAATGGAATAGATAATCAACTGTTTGAAATAATAGTTCTTGAACAAGTGTCAAGGACTATTATTTTTTTTATTTCGTCCAAAATAGTATATTTACACCACACAATGCAGAGAATCCTACTAGAAAGAAATCGTGGGAGGATACAAAGATGGCACTGAATAAAGTGGAAATATGTGGTGTGGACACGTCGAAGCTGCCGCTGCTTAAGGAAGAAGAGAAAAATGCACTATTTGCAAAGATTAAGGCAGGAGATGAGGGAGCGAAAGAGCAATATATAAAAGGAAATCTAAGACTAGTATTAAGCGTGATCAAGCGTTTTACGAATAGCAATGAAAATCCGGATGATCTGTTTCAGATAGGATGCATCGGGCTGATCAAGGCAATCAATAATTTTAACACAGAGCTGGATGTCAAATTTTCCACCTATGCAGTTCCGATGATTATCGGGGAGATCAGAAGATATATGAGAGACAATAATTCGATTCGTGTAAGTCGTTCGCTGCGGGATACGGCATACAAAGCAATCTATGCAAAAGAGGGATATATGAAACGGAATCTAAGGGAGCCGACACTTCAGGAAATCTCAGAGGAGATTGGCATAGCAAAAGAAGATATTGTGTTTGCGATGGATGCGATTCAGGCGCCGATGAGCTTAAATGAGCCGGTCTATAATGACGGTGGAGATGCACTTTATGTGATGGATCAGATCAGTGACAAAAAGAATAAAGAAGAGAACTGGATTGAGGAACTGGCACTTCAGGCAGCGATGGAACATCTGGGAGAGAGAGAAAAATATATTATCCGATTACGTTTTTTTGAGGGGCGCACCCAGATGGAAGTTGCGGAGGATATTGACATTTCCCAGGCACAGGTGAGCAGACTTGAAAAACACGCATTGAAGGTGATGCGGCAATATCTGATGGCGTGAGAGGAGAGAAAACATGGGCAGTGTGCGAGGAGAAAAGTATACTGCCTTTACTACTTTTTGGAGGTTGTAAAAAAGATATTGAAATTTCAGAGTGTTCATACTATACTGATGCTATAAAAAATTAAGGAGGCACACAATGTATAAAGCATGCATATTTGATTTGGACGGGACATTGACAGATACATTAGAATCCTTAACATATTCAGTTAATGAAACGTTGGAAGAATTAAAGCTTAAGAAAATTACACAAGAGCAGTGCAGAAGCTTTGTCGGAAATGGTGCGAGATGTCTGATCGAACGTGCCTTGGTGGCAGGAGGAGATTTAGAAAGATCTCAGATGGAGCCGGCAATGGAGATATATGGACGTATATTTGGAGAAAATTGTACATATCATGTAACACCATACGATGGAATCGCAGAGATGCTTGAACAGTTGAAGAAGAGTGGAATCAAGCTGGCAGTGCTGTCGAACAAGCCGCATTTGCAGGCTGTTGATGTGGTGAAGGAATTTTTCGGGGAAGATGTTTTTTCATATGTTCAGGGACAGACAGACAGTGTACCGAGAAAGCCGGATCCGAGCGCAGCGCTGATGATTGCAGAAAAGCTTGGATGTAAAAAAGAAGAATGTGTGTACGTCGGAGATTCAGAAGTGGATATTAAGACGGGGCATGCAGCGGGTATGAAGACAGTGAGCGTATCCTGGGGATTTCGCTCAAGAGAAATACTTAAGGAAAATGGTGCAGAGCATATCATTGACAGACCAAAAGAATTAATTCATATGATAGGAAAGGGTATATAGGAGGAATTTTAAAATGTATGAATATGATGAAGAATGTTTAAAAGTTTTTTTGGAGAAACAGTTACAGTTATTTGATGAACCGGTTGCGGAGACGCTTGAGGAAGCAGAGGCATTTTTGGAGGACTGCATGGCAGTTGTCGTGGATTCTCTGGACGAAGTGAGAGATTATTTTGAAGAGAACGGAGCGGATATCGCAGAGATGACAGATGATGAGCTTGAGGAGGCTTCGGAAGTATTTCCGGTTTCCGACGGACGCTATCTTGTTGTAGAAGGATAAGAGAAGCAAAAAGCCACGGTTTTATTTGACCGTGGCTTTTTTTAATGCATCATCAATTGCGTTTATGATGACTTGTGAGGTGTAAGGATTATCTTCCGGGTAGGATATATTTTCCAGTGACTGGGAATCATAGACCTGCTCTGCAATATTTTCAATTGCAGGCTGAATCAGCGGGTACATTGTTGCAACTGTTTCATCCAGATTGCTGAATCGGATGGAGTTGATGTGAGAACTGTCCACTGCAACTTCCACTTCCAATGAAGTGTTATTTAAAGTGACGGTGGAAGTGTAGACACCGGGCATATATTCTTGTTTTTTGGATGTATGTTTTTCATCATTTGGGAGGAACATAAAGGTTAGCAGCAGGATCAGCAAAATTCCCAGCACAATGAACACTACAGTATAAATCACTTCTTTCATGTGTAAGACAACGATTTTGGTCTTGGAACTCATAGAGGCCTCCTAATCTATCGAACGATAATTGTTTACTTTTTATAATGTATGAAGAAGTTTGGAAAATTATTCATGGCTTTTGCGTGACAAACGAGGATAGTTCTTGTAAAATAAGAAAAGCAGTAAAAAGAAGAGGTGAAATGATGTTTGTTATAGTAGGATTAGGAAATCCGACGGCTCAGTATGAAGGAACGAGACACAATGCCGGGTTTGATGTCATAGATGTGTTGGCGGAGAAATATAATATATCAGTAGATGCAAGGAAGTGTCGAGCATTCTGCGGGAAAGGAGTCATTGGGGGGCAGAAAGTACTTCTTGTAAAACCGCAGACCTATATGAATTTGAGCGGAGAGAGCGTTGGGGGAATTGTAAATTACTACAAGATTGATCCGGAGTCTGAGCTGCTTGTCATTTATGATGATATCAGTCTGGATGTAGGACAACTTCGCATCCGCAAAAAAGGAAGTGCGGGCGGTCACAATGGAATCAAGAATATTATCGCCCACCTTGACACAACGGTATTTCCGAGAATTAAGGTAGGAGTAGGGGAAAAACCGAAGAATTACGATCTTGCAGACTATGTGCTCGGTCATTTTTCTAAACAGGAAAGAGAATTGATGGAAGAAGGATATGAACATGCATCTGATGCAGTAGAGCAGATTGTGCAAGGTGAGATTGAGGCTGCGATGAATGTGTTCAATAAAAAAGTAAAAGCATAGAAGGAGGAGAACATGCAGTTTTTTGCAGGACCGCTGAAAGAATTGGCAGAGTATGAAGAGATTCAGAAAAAAAGAACGGAAAAGCAGGGAATGATACAGATATCAGGTTGTGTCACTTCCCAGAAAACACATTTGATGTATGCGCTGGGCGATGGTTTTAAACGAAAAATCATCGCTGTTTCCAGTGAGCTCAAGGCAAAACAAATTTATGAAGAGTACCGTTTTCTGGATTCTGATGTATGGCTCTATCCGGCAAAAGACTTATTGTTTTATCAGGCAGATCTTCGTGGCAAGTTTTTGATTAAACAGAGAATGGAAGTGTACCAGGCATTGCTTGAACAGGAACAAGTCACTGTGATCACAAGCTTTGACGGTTTTATGGATTCTTTGCTTCCGCTGGAAGAGATGGAAAAGAGGGTCATCTCTTTGGAGGCGGGACAGGCGCTTGACTTTGAAAAATTAAAAAAAGATATGGTGCTTCTTGGATATGAGAGGGAAGAACAGATTGAAGGTCCCGGACAGTTTGCGGTGCGGGGAGGTATTTTAGATATTTATCCGTTGACGGAAGAAGTACCTGTGCGTATTGAGATGTGGGGAGACGAAATTGATTCTATCCGTACATTTGATGTGGAAAGCCAGCGCTCTATTGAGAATTTGGAATCGATTCGTATCTATCCGGCAACAGATTTTCCGGAAGAACAGGCAAAACGTGTTTCATTTTTAGATTATTTTGATAAGAAAACAAGTATGCTGTTTTTGGATGAGCCGGTGCGTCTGATTGAAAAGGGAGAGTCTGTGGAGGAAGAATTTGTGCAGGCACAGGCAAACCGTATGGAATGTGGGTATACGGTCTCGGACGAGGAGATGAAACTGTTCTCCACAAAAGAGATTGCCGACAAGATGAACCAATACTATAGTATCGGGATGTCGGCATTGGAGATGAAGTGCAAAGAATTTAAGACGCGTGGACTGTATCATTTGCAGGCAAAAGGGGTAAACCCGTATAATAACAGTTTTGAGATGCTGACACGGGATCTGAAGCAGTTAAAAAGAAAAGGGTACCGTGCGATCTTGCTTTCCGGTTCCCGAACAAGAGCAAAACGTCTGGCAGAAGATTTAAGAGATTATAATCTAAGCAGTTTCTACAGTGAGGATGTAGAACGAGAGGTTAATCCCGGAGAAATCATGGTGACTTACGGCCATGTGACGGAAGGATATGAATATCCGATGATCAAATTCATCGTCATTTCTGAAACGGATATCTTTGGGCAAAAAAAGAAAAAGAGAAAGCGGAAAGTATATGAGGGACAGAAAATACAGAACTTTTCAGAACTGAAGGTCGGAGATTATGTAGTACATGAAAATCATGGATTGGGGATTTATCAGGGAATCGAAAAGATTGAGGTGGATAAAGTTGCCAAAGACTATATGAAAATTGCTTATGCGGCGGGCGGGAATCTGTATATTCCGGCAACTCAGCTGGATTTGATTCAAAAGTATGCAAGCGCAGATGCAAAGAAACCAAAGCTTAATCGGCTTGGTGGACAAGAGTGGACGAAGACGAAGACAAGAGTTCGCGGGGCGGTAAAAGAGATTGCAAAGGACCTTGTCGAACTGTATGCGGCAAGACAGGAAAAACATGGATTTGTCTATGGAGAGGATACCGTATGGCAGAGAGAATTTGAGGAGATGTTTCCGTTTGAGGAGACGGAGGATCAGCTGCTTGCAATCGAGGCGACGAAAAAAGATATGGAGAGCACCAAGATCATGGATCGCCTGATTTGTGGAGATGTGGGATACGGCAAGACAGAGATTGCGATCCGTGCGGCATTTAAGGCGGTGCAGGAGAATAAGCAGGTGGTGTATCTCGTTCCGACGACGATACTTGCCCAGCAGCATTATAATACGTTTGTGCAGCGCATGAAGGAGTTTCCGGTGCGAGTCGACCTGATGTGCCGTTTCCGTACTCCGGCGCAGCAGAAAAAGACAATTGAGGACACAAAACGCGGTCTGGTGGATATCGTGGTAGGTACGCACCGTGTGCTGAGCAAAGATTTGGAATTTAAAGATTTGGGACTTTTGATCATCGATGAAGAACAGCGTTTTGGAGTACAGCATAAGGAGCAGATTAAAAAATTAAAAGAGAATATTGATGTGCTGACGCTGACAGCGACACCGATTCCGAGAACCTTGCATATGAGCCTCATCGGAATACGTGATATGAGCGTGCTTGAGGAGGCTCCGGTTGACCGTATGCCGATTCAGACGTATGTCATGGAATACAATGATGAGATGGTGCGCGAGGCGATACAAAGAGAATTATCCCGTCAGGGACAAGTGTATTATGTGTATAACAAAGTGAAAGATATCGATGAGATTACGGACAAAGTGCAAAAGCTTGTGCCGGAGGCAAATGTGGCATTTGCGCATGGGCAGATGAAAGAGCGGGAGCTTGAGAACATTATGCTTGATTTTATCAATGGGGAAATCGACGTGCTTGTGTCGACGACGATCATAGAGACGGGGCTTGATATTTCCAATGCCAATACAATGATTATCCATGATGCAGACCAGCTCGGACTTTCGCAAATGTATCAGCTAAGAGGACGTGTGGGACGTTCCAATCGGATGGCATATGCGTTTTTGCTGTACAAAAGAGATAAGCTCCTACGTGAAGTGGCAGAGAAACGCCTGTCAGCAATCCGAGAGTTTACAGATCTTGGTTCTGGTTTTAAGATCGCCATGCGGGATTTGGAAATCCGCGGAGCAGGGAATCTTCTGGGGGCAGAACAGCACGGACATATGGAGGCGGTCGGGTATGACCTGTATTGTAAGATGCTCAATGAGGCGGTTAAACAGCTGAAAGGTGAGATTGAGGAGGAACCATATACAACAACAGTAGATTTGAATGTAGATGCGTTTATTCCGGCGTCGTATATTGCGAATGAATACCAGAAACTCGATATTTATAAGCGGATTGCAAGTATTGAAAATGAGGCGGAGATGGATGATATGCTGGAAGAATTGATTGACCGATATGGAGATATTCCGAGAAAAGTTCAGCAGCTTTTGCAGATTGCGTTGTTGAAATCACTTGCACACAGTGCATATTTAGTTGCTGTGGAGCAAAAAGGAGAACAGTTCCGGTTCACAATGTATGAACGTGCGAAGGTGCATGCAGAGCGGATTCCGATGCTGCTTGATAAATACAAAGGGGCGCTTAAATTTACGGTTGATACGAATCCATATTTTGTCTATGAAAAGAAAGCAAAAAATAAAAAAGAGAAAGATGATGATGTGCTGGAACTTGTGAAAAAAGTGTTAAATGATATAAAAACATTGATAGAATAAAGAAAAACCGCTATAATTAAGAATTAGAAATACAAAGGAGGCAGTTATGAGGAATCTGAAAAAGAAAGTAGTCGTATTTGCGACAGCGGCATCTCTTGCAGTAGTCTCAATGACAGGATGTGCAAGCTTTGAAAACGCAGATACAGTGGCAACTGTTGGAGGGGATAAGATACCGGCAGGAGTTGCAAATTTTTATGCGAGATACCAGCAGGGAATGATTGAGACAAACTTAGGCTCTATGCTTGGAGACAACATGTGGACGCAGGAAGTAAGTGAGGGAAAGACCTATGAGGACAATGTAAAAGACAGTGTGATGGATGCGCTTCAACAGATGTATATTCTGGAAGACCACATGGCTGAATACGAGGTTGCGTTGACAGATGAAGAAAAGAGTGCTATTCAGGAAGCGGCAAAAAAATTTGATGAGGGCAATGAGCTGGAAGCCAAAGAATTGGTATCCGGAGAGACGGAGTATATAGAAAGAGTGCTGACTCTGCTTACGATTCAGAAGAAGATGACGGATGCGGTGACAAAGGATGTAAGCACAGAAGTTTCGGATGAAGAGGCTGCGCAAAAGAGTATGCAGTATGTAAGTTTTCCGTATACGACAACAGACGAAGAAGGGAATTCTAAGACTTTGACAGATGAAGAAAAGGCAGCCCTGAAAGAGACGGCAGCAGCTTTCCTGGAAGGTGCAAAAGCGGCAGAAGATTTTGCGGCTTACGCGACAGAACAGGGCAAGGAAGCGCAGACAGCTACCTTTGATTCAGAGAGTACATCGCCGGCCGCGGAGTTGATCGCAGCAGCAGATTCTTTGGGAGTGGGCGGATTTACAGATGTCATAGAGACGGAGAATGGACTCTACGTCGCAAAAGTGACGAGTCTGCTCGACAGAGATGCGACAGATGCAAAAAAGGAGACAATCGTAAATTCTCGGAAAAGCGAAAAGTTCAATGAGGTTTATGATGGCTGGAAAAAAGACACTAAGATAAAAGTGAATAAAGATGTATGGGCAAAAGTAGATTTTCAGGATGTCGGAGTAACTGTTAAACAGAATGAAGAAGAGCCATACACAGAATAATTAAGGAGACAGCTTTCTTTCACGGAAAGCTGTTTTTTTCATATAGTATCAGCAGAGGTGATCGTATATGAATGGAATTTTAATGGCACTATTTGGAACACTTGGAACCTTTCTCATAACAGCTTTAGGAGCAGCGGGGATTTTCTTTGTCAGACGGGAAGTCAGCGGAAATCTGCAGTGTGGATTTTTAGGATTTGCCGGAGGAGTTATGATAGCTGCGTCCGTGTGGTCGCTGCTGCTTCCGGGGATTGATTTTGCAGAGGCAAACGGGCAGGTTGGATGGCTTGTCATGACCGGTGGTTTTTTGTTGGGAGTCATCACATTGCTTGTGGCAGACGGACTGATGAAAGCATGGTATGAGAGAGAAAAAAGTACACAGCTTACATTGGGGAAAAGTACGGCAATGCTGATCATAGCAATCACAACTCACAATATTCCAGAAGGAATGTCAGTCGGGCTCGCATTTGCACTGGCGGGACAAAATATGCAAGATACGGCGTTGCTGTCAGGTGCGGTTGCACTGGCGATCGGAATTGGAATTCAGAATTTTCCAGAAGGGACGGCAGTTGCATTGCCACTTGTGAAAGAAGGGGTAAGCAAAAAAAGAGCATTTGTCATTGCGAGTATGACAGCAGTTGTAGAACCTCTTTTTGGTGTGCTTGCAGCAGTATTTGCGAGATTTGCAAATGCATCGATTGCAATATTACTTGCATTTGCTGCTGGAACAATGATCTATGTCGTTGTGGAAGAGCTGATTCCACAGGCGCATATGGGAGAAAACGGGAAGATGGGCACACTCGGATTTGTTGTCGGCTTCCTTGTGATGATGATATTGGATGTTGCACTTGGATAAGAAAAGTGCTATTTACAAGCGAGTGTGGTAAAATAGAGAAAGAGGTGGTACAGATGAGGAAGATATCGGTGGAGGAATTGAATGAAAAATTAGAGAGCAGAATGAGTGGGGAGAGGCTGAATCTGCGGGAGGTAGCTTTGAGTGGAGCTGATTTGAGCGGGTACAATCTGGATGAGATTGATTTTTCCATGAGCCAGTTTCACCAGGTGTGTTTTGACGGGGCAAGTTTAAAAAAGAGCAGTTTGGAAAATACATTGTTTGATATGTGTACTTTTCGAGATGCCAGTCTTCAGGAGGCGAATTTAAAGTGTGCGGCGATGCGTTACAATGATCTGACAGGCGCAGATATCAGAGGGGCGAATCTGATGTGCGCAGTGCTGGAGCATGCAAAACTAGATGGGATTATTCATGACGGGCATACGAAATTTTTTGACTTGTATTGTCCGGCAAAAGGAGCGTTTCTCGGTTATAAAAAATGTTTTAATGACAGACTGGTTCAGCTTTTGATTCCGGCAGATGCAAAACGAAGTTCCGCGACAATGAACTCATGCAGATGCAGCAAAGCGAAGGTCCTGACAATCAAAAGCTTTGATTATCAGGAGGAATACGAAGAGGCATGGTCATTGGTTGATGAAAATTTCGTCTATCGGAAGGGACAGTGGGTAGAAGTTCCTGATTTTGATGAAGACAGATGGAATGATTCCACAACCGGGATTCATTTTTGGATGACGAGAGAGGAAGCGATGGTATATTAGAAAAAGGATGGGGAACGAAAGTAATGTTCACCCATCTTTTTGACGTTATGGCATTTGGTCCAGAGATTTGAAGGTATATCCCATTTCTTCCCACTTTGTCAGCAACTCATCTAAGATTTGTCCGTTTGTGGAAGAAGTGTTATGCAGCAGAACGACAGCGCCGGGATGTATTCTTCCAAGTAGTTTGTCAAATGCCTCTTCTTTTGTCGGTTGCTTATCCTGATACCAGTCAACATAGGCAAGACTCCAGAAAAACGTCTTATACCCGAGTTCTTTTGCCATTTTTAAGTTTTCTTCACTGTATTTTCCTTGCGGAGGGCGATAAAATTTTATCATTTCTTTTCCGGTGATTTCCTGATAGAGTTTTTCGACATCCTGAATTTCCTTTGAAAAGCTTTCCATCGTGGAAATTTTGGACATGTCCGGGTGCGTATAAGTATGATTTCCTACGATATGACCTTCCTCGACCATCCGTTTGATCAGATCGGGGTTGTCGGAGAGAAAATTCCCGACGACAAAAAATGTAGCCGGAACATTGTGTTTTTTCAGTGCATCTAAGATGGCTGGCGTGTTACCATTTTCAAAGCCGGCATCGAACGTAAGATAGATTACCTTTTGATCGGTATCTTCGGCGTAGTAAGCATCATATTGCTTTAAGTCCTCGTAGGTCGCATTTGCAACGGGAGGTTTTCCGTCCTCCTGAAAACTCAGTCCCCAATTGCCGGTGGCAGATGTCGTGACCGACTTTGTCTGAAAATGTTCCACTGTCCGGGCAAAAAAGTGACCGACGAGGAATGCGGCGATAAATAAAAGAGAAGTACCGATTATTTTTTTGTGTGAGAATGGCTTCATAAGAACCTCAAAAATAGGATTTAGTTTAGTATATAAAAAAGAGGCTGTCTCTATTCCGGAGGAAGAAAAAAGGACAGAAGCAAAAACTTCTATCCTATCCTTACAATCATATATATCAAGTATTGTTATTCCAGTAATGATTAAAATGCTACACTTCCGGTCTCGGTTGTGTTGATTACATAATATACAGCGGCTTCTTCAGGTTTTATATATAATGTCATAGTCTTGATGTCGCCAATTTTTCTACCTGATTTCGTCCATGCCTTTTTCACTGCTGCGATCATGTCTTTGTCTTCCACTTGCTTTCCTTGGTGCTCTACGATCAAAGTCGTCTTCATCTCTTTTTTTGGAGCTGCTTTTCTTACTTTTTTTGCAGCTTCTTTTGTCTCTTCCACAACTTTTTCTGCAGCTTTCTCTACGGCAGGGGCAGTCTTTTCTACGATCTTCTCTACGGCAGGAGCAGTCTTTTCTACGACTTTCTCCACTACAGGAGCCGCTTTCTCAGCAACCTTTTCCACTACAGGAGCAGCTTTTGCTTTCATTGCGTTTAATTTACTTTCTTGTTTTTTAACTTGTCTTTTTGTAGCCATAATCATACCCTCCTAACAAACTGTACGGCAACATAATACATTATTCTTTTCTATTATAGCATACTGTCAATAAAATTGTTGCCAATAATTTTGAATTTTACGAATAAATGATGTATTTTCTATACAATTCGAAAATATATTTTATCCCGTCCCATGAAAAAATGGGAATCCTGAAGTTCTGGCTCATTGTCTGGAATGGCATCTATAATGTCGGATAACAAGATTTGTTGCTTGGCGGCTGGTGTGTGATATTGAAAATATTCAAGAATTTTTTTCGGAACACCTAATTTCACACGGCGCTTTCTGGCATACTCGTCTGTTTCGTCTTCGTCTATGTTGAGTCCGAAAAGTTCCAACTCAATCTCCAGATAACCGTCAATATAATCAATGACACTGTCAAAAGGCCTCCGGCGAAGAGATTCATCAAACAATTCACAGATATGTCGGTAGTAGAGAGTCAAAAACTGTTCTTTGTCAAAGTGAACATCGGCTTTTTTACCTTCCGGTGCATTGCGGAGAATTCCCTGAAGCTCATTGTGTTTGGTGTCAAAATAGGTCATAGATGCCATTGCAAATGTGGGTGCCTGCCCATTTACACTTTTGATACCGAGAACTTGATTGAAGGCATCGCTTAATGCCTTCGGAGCATGATCACGTTTTCCTGTCGGCTCCCAGATACTCCATTTTCCATCGGCTTGTGTCAGACCGACAAAGGAGGGTTTTTTGCGCCCGTTGCAGATAAAAGATTCTTTCCCGTAGACCTGTTCAAAAAGTGTTGTGTTCAAAAAATAGTCTGTCTGAAATTCTTTCATGCTGAAAAGCTTTGTAAAAATAAGTCCCAGATAGTAGGAGGTAACACTTTTTTCGCTCGCATCTAAATATTCTGTCTCAGGAGATTTGATTAGATAGCCGTCGCAGACAGAAAGAATGGATTCAATCATCGATACTTTAAAAATAAATTCCTGGCTCCGCTTTTCATGATGCCATAAAGCCAGATGCTGGCATGGAGTCGCGCATGTCACAAGGGCGTGCAGCAGTTCCAGATTGTTGAACTCTAAAATCTTAGAAGAAAAAAACGGCCATTCCATCCCGTTACAGCCTGTAATTTCCAATGCTAGTTTGTAGCAGTTATCCTGTGTTAGTTTCATAGAGATTCCCCGGCTTTCGAAAAGAAAAATACATTGTTTCTATGCTCTTATTATATGTGATTTTTCTGCTTGTTACAATAGTATTATTAATGAGACTTATAAACCCTCTTTAAAAATAATTAACTATCTTTCTTTGCACTTGCGGGCGATTCGTGCTAAACTTATTCTGTTAATGAGCTAATAAGATAATTGAAAAGAGGAGAAAATACATGGGTGGATTTTTTGGCGTTGCTGCAAAGACAGACTGCATATTAGATTTATTTTATGGCGTAGATTATCATTCACATCTGGGAACAAGACGCGGTGGAATGGCAACATTTGGAAAAGGCGGTTTTCACCGTGCGATTCATAATATTGAGAACTCTCCGTTTCGTACAAAGTTTGAGCGGGATGTCGAGGAGATGAAAGGGAATATCGGAATCGGCTGTATTTCTGATTTTGAACCACAGCCGCTTTTGATTCAGTCGCATCTGGGAAGTTTTGCAATCACAACAGTTGGAAAGATCAATAATCTGGATGCACTTTTGAATATTGTCTATGAGAATGGGCATACACATTTTCAGGAGATGAGCGGCGGGCAGATCAATGCAACTGAACTGGTAGCATCGTTGATCTGTAAAAAAGAGACGATTGTGGAAGGAATCCGATATGTGCAGGAGATCATTGATGGCTCCATGACAATGCTGATCATGACAAACGAGGGAATCTATGCAGCGAGAGACCGTTATGGACGTACTCCGCTGATGGTCGGCAAAAAAGAAGATGCATATTGTGTTTCATTTGAAAGTTTTGCATACATGAGTATGGGATACTCTGATTATAAAGAACTTGGACCGGCGGAGATCGTCTATATTACACCAGAGAGTGTGGAAGTCGTTTCAGAGGCAAAAAAAGATATGAAGATCTGTTCGTTCCTTTGGGTGTACTATGGCTATCCGACTTCTTCTTACGAGGGAGTGAATGTGGAAGAGATGCGTTATAAATGCGGCAGTATGCTGGCAAAACGTGACAAAGGAACCATCGAGCCGGATGTGGTAGCAGGTGTTCCGGATTCCGGTATTGCACATGCAATCGGATATGCTAACGAATCGGGCTACCGTTATGCGAGGCCATTTATCAAATATACACCTACCTGGTCCAGATCATTTATGCCTACAAATCAGGCACAGAGAGAAAAAGTAGCGAGAATGAAACTGATCCCGGTACCGTCTTTAATTGAAGACAAGAGACTGCTTTTGATCGACGATTCAATCGTGCGAGGAACACAGCTTCGAGAGACGACGGAATTTTTATATAACAGTGGCGCGAAAGAAGTTCATGTAAGACCGGCATGTCCGCCATTGCTTTATGGATGTAAATATTTGAATTTCTCACGTTCAAAATCAGAACTGGATCTGATTACCCGCAGAATTATTTTGGAACGAGAGGCAGAGAATGCAGAAAAGGTACTTGATGAGTACGCAGATCCAAACAGTGACCGCTATGAAGCAATGCTGGAAGGAGTGCGCAAACAGCAGAACTTTACGACATTGAGATACCACAGACTGGATGATTTGATTGCGTCTATCGGATTGGAACCATGTAAACTCTGTACATATTGCTTTGATGGAAAAGAATAAGATTTTTTGAGCAGGATTTTAGGAAGATCAGCTGGTAATCGCTGGTCTTCTTTTTAATTTGGATAAGAAAGATGGTTTATTTAAGAAAAAATATATATTTTGTACACAGGAGTTTGCTATAATACTTTTAAACCGTTAAGAAAAGAGGAAAATATATGGCGATAAACATTCTTGTAGTAGATGATGAAGAGGCGATTGCAGATTTAGTAGAAGTATATTTAAAAAGCGAAAATTACAATGTGCTGAAATGTTACAACGGAAAAGATGCGTTAAAGTGTGTAGAGAAAGAGGATATTGACCTTGCAATTTTAGATGTGATGCTTCCGGATATCGATGGATTTGATATCTGTCAGAAGATTCGTGAGAATTATCATTTTCCGGTGATTATGCTGACTGCAAGAGACGAGAACATTGATAAGATTACCGGACTTACGATAGGGGCAGACGATTATATCACAAAGCCATTCCAGATGCTGGAGCTTGTTGCAAGAGTCAAAGCACAGCTTCGCAGAGTGACAAAGTATAATCAGCAAGATGTAAAGATGAATGAAAATGTGATCATCATCGGCGGTCTGGTTGTAGACAAAGAGAACCATGAATGCACGATCAATGACGAACCATTGTCTTTGACCCCGACAGAATTTTCAATTTTGTGGGTATTATGTAAGAATCGTGGTAAAGTTGTGGATTCTGAAAAATTGTTTGAGGAAGTGTGGGGAGAAAAGTATTTTGTGAACAGTACGAATACAATTATGGTTCACATCAGACATTTGCGGGATAAGATGAATGATTCGGCGGAGAATCCAAAGTATATCAAGACTGTGTGGGGAGTGGGATACAAAATTGAAGGATGATGTTCGGGTATTTAAGAAAAAAATATTGTGGAAGACAGCATTTTTTCCTGGAGTTCTCACCATAATATGGGCAGTCAGTCTGTTTATTATATCTGATGGAGTGCTTAAGGCGGAAAGGCAGAAAGAGATTGTCTGCATAGTCGGAACAATCCTGTTTTTTTTAACCGCATATTCTTTTTCGTTAAAGAAAATTATAAAATATTTTGATGAGATTGGAGCCGGCATCAATCAGTTGCTGGAGGAAGAAAACGACAAGATACAATTGGAGCCGGAACTGGAATTTATTGAGAAGAAAATGAACCGGTTGAAGATCACGCTGGAACAGCGAACCAAAGATGCGATCCGCACAGAGCAGAGAAAGAATGATCTGGTCGGTTATCTTGCACATGATATCCGTACACCGCTGACTTCCATAGTAGGTTATCTGGAACTTCTAAATGACATGAAACAGATGGAAAGGACACAGCAGGAAAAATATTTGCGGATCACGTATGATAAAGCAAAGCGATTGGAAAAACTAATCAATGAGTTGTTTGATATTTCAAAATTAAATATGCAGACAGTTGCCTTAAAGAAGGAACAGGTGAATCTGACTTTCATGTTGTATCAGATGGCAGATGAATTTTATCCGATGTTGGAACAAAAAGGACAGAGCATGAAGATGGAGATTGACGAGAAGATTTTGATATACGGAGAGGCAGACAAATTGGCGCGTGTGTTTGGAAATATTTTAAAAAACGCAATCGCTTACGGAGATGCAGGAAGTGAGATTACAGTGCAGGCGGCGAAAGGTGTGGAGAATGTTGTGGTCACTTTTGTAAACAGGGGAGCAGAGATACCAAAACATCAGTTGGAACATATTTTTGAGAAATTTTATCGTTCGGACAGTGCAAGATCTACAGATACCGGAAATGCCGGACTTGGTCTTGCGATCGCAAAAGAGATTGTCACGCTGCATGGTGGGGAGATTTGGGCAGTTAGCAATAAAGAAGATACAAAATTTATTGTAAAACTTCCGATTTTATGTCATTGCGACTTCGGAAGTGAAGATGTATAATGGGTATATAAAAAGAAAAGGGGGCTTATTTTATGAAGATAGATATGCATTGTCATGTAAAAGAAGGATCCCCGGATAGCAAGGTAAGTTTAGATGAATATATTACGATTCTAAAAGCAAATGGCTTTGAAGGGATGCTGATTACTGATCACGACACGTACAAAGGATACAGGTATTGGAAAAACAAGATGAAAGGAAAAAGCCATGAGGATTTTGTCGTCCTGAAAGGAATTGAATATGATACCTGTGATGCAGGGCATATTATTGTCATTATGCCGGAAGGTGTAAAGATGAGGCTTTTGGAGTTAAAAGGACTTCCGGTCTCTGTGCTGATTGACTTTGTTCATCGACATGGAGGTGTGCTTGGACCGGCGCATCCGTGCGGAGAAAAGTATATGAGCTTTACGAACACAAAGAGATTTTATAAAAATCCGGAAATCATAAAGCGATTTGATTTCATTGAAGTATTCAATGCGTGTGAGTCAATGGAGTCCAATGAAAAGGCGGCAAAGCTGGCTTATAAGTACCAAAAAGTGGGAATTGGGGGAAGCGACGCGCATCGTCCGAACTGTGTAAGTATGGCTTACACAGATTTACCGGAGAGAGTGACTTGTGAGACAGAGCTGATTTCTCTGATTCGAAGAAAAGTTCCGCTGGAAGTTGGTGGAATGTTATATAATAAGACGACGAAGGAAAAACTTGGAAAGGCAAATAAGATTCTGGTGTATTCGTTTTGGATCTATAACAAAACAGGTGGACTGATTAAAAGAAGCAAACGAAAGAGAAAGAGCATGCTGGAGAATCCGATAGATCCGATTGATCCAATCGAGATGGAATATCTTGCAAATTACAAAAGATAGCAGAAAGGAAGACAGTTATGTGGACAAGATATGATTTGAAGATGAATGCAAAGATGGCATTTAAGAGAAATTATTGGACGTGTGTGCCTGCAAGTCTGGTGGTAGGAGTTTTGAGTGGAAGTATGTTTACCGGTTCCGGAAGCGGTGTGCAGACTACGCTGGAGGTACAGCATAATAATCCATATGCATATGACAGTTACAGCGCATATTCTTATAACAGCAGCAATTCGATATTCGGGGGAATTATTTTTTCTTCGATAGTAATCACGATTTTGCTGGTGATTGCATTGCTAGCTTCGTTATATACGATTTTTGTCGCAAATGCGGTATCTGTAGGCGGATGCAGATATTTTATGGAGAACAGAGAGCATCAGACAAGTGCTTCAAAGGTGTTTTATGGATTCCAGAATGGAAGATATGGAAATGTGGTCAAGACAATGTTTTTCCGGGATTTGTTTATTTTATTGTGGACACTGCTTTTGATCGTACCTGGAATCATTAAAAGTTACAGTTACAGACTTGTTCCATATATTTTGTCAGAGAATCCACATATGGACAGAAAACGTGCGCTGGAGCTGAGTCAGCAGATGATGGACGGGCACAAGATGGAAGCGTTTGTGTTGGAACTGTCTTTCTTTGGCTGGTTCTTATTATCGGCATTGACTTGCGGACTGGTTGGTATCTTTTATGTAAATCCGTATTTGGATGCGACATTTGCAGAATTTTATGTGGCAATCCGAACAGAGAGCATCGGAAAAGGACTGGTGGCAGAAGGAGAACTTCCAGGTTATAGTGCTCAGACAGTTTAAAAGGAGAATCCTGCATCTGCAGGATTCTTTTTATGATAAAAGATGGAAAAAAGAGGACAGATATGGAAAAAATGTTTCTAATAGGAGTTGTTTGTGTTATCTTAATATCGATTGCAGTAGTGGATGCAAGAAAAAAGAAAATTCCCAATATACTTTTGGGAATACTTTTTTTCTGTGCGGTGCTTTCCGGCTTTATCTTTCCGGGGATATCGTGGCTGGATCGAATTGCGGGAGGGATTCTGGTCAGCGCAGTGTTTTTGATCGTGATATGGATTCGACCGGGAGCATTTGGGGCAGGTGATGTCAAGCTCATGGCGATATCTGGTCTTATGCTCGGTGTGGGGAGAAATCTCACTGCATTTGGATTTGCGACAGCGTTAGCGGCATTATATTGTCTGCCGGGGATATTGCGCAGAGATAGAAAGAAAGAGTCGGAGATTGCCTTTGGACCATTTTTGTGTGTGGGAATTTTGCTTTCTATCTTTTTTGGAAAAGTATTTATCCGATGGTATATCAGTTAAAAGTGAGGAGAAAATAGATGATTATTGTGAGAGGAGCGGGAGATCTTGCGACAGGAACAATTTATGAACTTCATAAGGCGGGATATCGTGTACTTGCCCTTGAGTGTGCAAGACCGACGGCGATTCGAAGAGAAGTTGCCTTCAGTGAGGCGGTCTATGACGGAGTGAAGGAGGTAGAGGGAGTCACTGCGCGTAAGATTAGTTCTGTAGAAGAGGTGGCAACAGTTTGGAAAAAGGGAGAGATTCCTATTTTGATAGATGCCGAGGGAAAAAGTATTGAAGCATTACGTCCGTTGGCAGTGGCGGATTTAATTTTGGCGAAGAAAAATCTTGGTACAAGGCAGGATATGGCGCCGCTTGTAATTGGAGCGGGACCGGGTTTTGCCGCAGGAGAAGATGTGGATGTAGTGATTGAGACGATGAGAGGCTATGAGCCGGGAAAGGCGATTTATCAGGGAAGTGCACTGGAGAATACAGGCATTCCCGGAATGGTAGGCGGATATGCAAAAGAGCGGGTAATCCATTCACCGGCAGAAGGAGTTCTGAGACAGAAGCATCACATTGGAGAAATCGTGCAGAGAGGAAGCGTGATTGCTTTTGTTGGGGAAGAACCGGTGTATGCGACACTGACGGGAATACTGCGCGGATTAATCCGAGATGGATTCGCTGTGAAAAAAGGAATGAAGATTGCGGATATCGATCCGCGACTGGACAAGCAGGCTGCATGTTATGAGCGGTCGGACAAAGCAATTGCAATTGGAAAAGGGATTTTAGATGTAGTGCAGAAACATTTGAGATTACAACACTTACTTCAGATACATCCGACACAAGACAGAGTGATCGCATTTGTAGGAGGCGGTGGAAAGACGACGTTGATATACGAACTTGCAAGAGAATTGGAGTCGGTTGGGAAAAGAGTGATTGTCACAACAACAACGCATATGCTGCGACCGAAAAATGAGTGGGAATTGCTTCATACAGTTGGGATGCCGTGCGAGGAGGAATCAGAGAAAATCAGGGGACTTTCGGAGGGGGAGTACCGAAAACTGAAAACACAATGCGATGTGCTGTTAGTCGAAGCGGATGGAGCTAAGCGAAAGCCGCTCAAAGTTCCGGCAGAGCATGAACCGGTGATACCAGAAGATACAGATATGGTAATTGGGATCGCAGGCGCCTCAGCGATTGGGCGGACGATCAAAGCAGGCTGTCACAGAGGAGAACTTGTGGGGGACTTACTTGGGAAAAAACTTAGTGAGATTCTAACAGAAGAGGATGTGATGACAATCCTGAAAAGCAAGGCGGGACAGAGAAAGCATGTGAAGCACAAATATCGTATGGTTATCGGACAAGCAGATCTTTTGACGCAAGAGCAGGTGGGAAAATTCAAAAAAGAACAGGGAATTTGCCTGTATTCAAGGAAAGGAGGAGCAGATACCAATGGAGAAAATATCTGAATATCGTGAAATTGCAAGACTGTTAAAGGACGGAAAAACTGTGGTGAAAAAGACGAGGATTACAAAGGAGCGCTGTCTGGAAGAAAGGCTTAGCGGAGGATTTACACTGGTAATATGCGGAGGCGGACATATTTCGTATTCACTTTGCAATCTTGCGAAGATGCTTGGATATCAAGTGTGGATCATTGATGACAGAGAAGAGTTTGCCAATGAAGAACGGTTTCCGCAGGCGGATCACGTATATTGTATGGGATTTGAAGAGGCATTTGACAAGGTGATTTTTCCAGAGAGCGCATGGTATGTCATCGTGACAAGAGGTCACCAAAATGACTATGAATGTCTCAAAAAAGTGATGGAGCGAAAGAGCAGCTATGTGGGAATGATTGGAAGTAAAGGAAAAGTGCGAACGACACTTGAACGTCTGAAAAAAGATGGGGTTACAAAAGAACAGCAAGAGCAGATACATGCTCCAATCGGGCTGCCAATCGGAGCAAATACGCCGGAGGAGATCACAGTTAGTATCATGGCTGAGATGATACAGGAAAAATCAAAGCTTGGTTATACAGATTTGCCGAAAGAGATGATAGAGTGGCTTTTGAACAAAAAGCAACCGATGGTGATGACCACGATCGTGGGAAAGAAAGGATCGGCTCCGAGCGGAGTTGGTGCGAGAATGCTTGTTGCAGCAGACGGCACGATGACGGGGACGATTGGTGGAGGTGCAATTGAGCATCTCGTGTTACAAAAGGCATGTATCATGCTCGAAGAAGAGAAAGAGTTTGCCTTAGAGGCTTATGATCTGACAGCGAAAGCGGCGGCGAGTATCGGAATGATCTGTGGAGGATATGTAGAGGTTCTGTTTGAAAAGGTCATCTAAATATGATAGAATACCAGATTGGGTAAAGAAGCATAAAATGACGAAGAGAAAGGGGAATATCGTTGTTTCACGCAAAAAATTATATAAAAGTAACAAGCCTTGAAGAGGCGTATGAATTGAATCAAAAAAAATCAAATGCGATTATCGGAGGAATGCTCTGGCTGAAGATGAGCAACCGAAATATGCAGACAGCAATTGATCTGTCGGGACTTGGTCTGGACCAGATTGAGGAACAGGAAGATGCGTTTTCCATCGGATGTATGTGTACACTTCGCCAGTTGGAAATGCACGAAGCATTGAATCTCTATTTTGGAGGCGCGATGAAAGCTTGTACAAGACATATTGTCGGTACACAGTTCCGCAATGGCGCAACGGTCGGAGGAAGTATTTTTGGAAGATTTGGATTTTCGGATATATTGACTTGTCTTCTGGCATTAGATACATATGTGGAATTATATCATGCAGGTGTGATTGCGTTATCAGAGTTTGTGGAGATGCCTCGCGATAATGATATCTTGGTGCGCATTATTATAAAAAAAGATGGCAGAAAGATTGCCTATCGATCACACCGTGAGGCGGCGACGGATTTCCCGGTGATCGCCTGTGCGGTGGCAAATAAAGACGATCAGTGGTATGTATCTGTCGGGGCAAGATCGGGAAAAGCGAAACTTCAGGTAAGACAGGGGCAGATTGAGAATGCAGAGACATTTACAAAAGAGGTGATTGCCGGATATACATTTTCTTCTAATATGCGTGGAAGTGAAGTATACAGAAGACATTTGGCAGAGGTGTATACGAAAAGAGCGGTGGAAGAAATACTGGCAAAAAACAGTGAGAAGGGAGCATAACATGGCGGAATTAAAATTGGTTTTAAATGGAAAGACAGTCCTGGAAGAGATTGCACCGGATATGCTTCTTTTGGATTTTGTACGTTCACAAGGGTGTTATAGTGTAAAAAGAGGATGCGAGACTGCAAACTGTGGTCTTTGCACTGTTTTGGTGGATGGAACACCAATGCTGTCCTGTTCAACGCTTGCGATGCGTGCGAATGGAAAAACGGTGACGACGATGGAAGGCATGCAGGAGGAAGCGGCAAAGTTTGGGGCATTTCTTGCAAATGAAGGGGCAGAGCAGTGTGGTTATTGTAGTCCGGGATTTATCATGAACGTGATTGCCATGTCGAAAGAACTAGAAAATCCAGGTCTTGATGAGATTAAAGAATATCTGTCTGGAAATCTGTGCAGATGCACGGGTTATATGGGACAGCTTCGTGCGATTCAGAAATTCTTAAAGATGAAGAAGGAGGAGAAGTAGATGAAGTCTGTAAATGCACCAATTATGAAAAAAGATGCGATGGCTCTTGTAACAGGAAAGCCAGTCTATACAGATGATATTGCTCCAAAGGACTGTCTTGTCTGTAAGATTCTTCGAAGCCCACACGCACATGCATTGATTGAGGAAATCAACACAGACATTGCGATGAAAGTGCCGGGAATTGAATGCATTCTGACTTATGAGGATGTGCCGGATAAAAAGTTTACAATGGCAGGTCAGACCTATCCGGAGCCAAGTCCGTATGATCGCCTCATTTTGGACAGACGAGTACGTTTTGTGGGCGATGCGGTCGCAATTGTGGCAGGAAAGACGGAAGAGGCAGTTGAAAAGGCACTGAAATTAATAAAAGTAAAATACGAAGTGTTGGAGGCTGTACTTGATTTTCATCAGGCAAAAGATGCCAAGATTCTTGTTCATCCAGAAGAGAACTGGAAAGCACTATGCGATGTGGGCGCGGATAATAAAAGAAATCTTTGCGCGACCGGTTCGGAACAAAATGGAGATGTGGATAAGATTTTGGAAGACTGTGATTATGTAGTGGAGGGAACGTATCATACGCAGGCAAACCAGCAGGCAATGATGGAGACATTCCGCACATATACATATATGGATACTTATGGAAGACTGAATGTGGTATCCTCTACACAGATTACATTCCATGTGCGACGTATCCTTGCAAATGCGCTGGATATACCGAAGTCTCAGATTCGAGTGATCAAACCTAGAATAGGAGGAGGATTCGGAGCAAAACAGACAGTAATCACAGAAGTGTATCCGGCAATTGTGACAATGAAGACGGGGAAACCGGCAAAAATTGTCTATACAAGGGAAGAATCCCAGATTGCATCCTCGCCACGTCATGAGATGGAAGTGACTGTAAGAGTAGGGGCAAATAAAGAAGGAAAAATTCGTGCAATCGATGTGTATACACTTTCCAACACAGGAGCGTTCGGAGAACATGGACCGACTACAGTAGGCTTGTCAGGGCATAAGTCCATTCCGATGTATGGGCAGGCAGAAGCATTCCGATTTGCATATGATGTTGTCTATACGAATAAGATGTCATCAGGGGCATACAGAGGATATGGAGCGACACAGGGGATTTTTGCGGTTGAGTCAGCGGTCAATGAGCTTGCTGCCAAGATGCAGATGGATCCGGTAGAACTTCGCCTGAAAAATATTGTGCGGGAAGGTGATGTGATGCCGGCATACTACGGTGAGACTGCAAACAGCTGTGCGCTTGACAGATGCCTTTTGCGTGCGAAAGAGATGATTGACTGGGAGAAAAAATATCCGGCACGTGACATGGGAAATGGAAAAGTCAGAGGCGTCGGTGTGGCGATGGCAATGCAGGGATCATCAATCTCCAAAGTGGATCATGCATCGGTATCGATCAAGGTAAATGATGATGGATTCTATTCGTTGATGATTGGAGCATCTGATATGGGAACCGGGTGTGATACCATTCTGGCACAGATGGCTGCAGACTGTATGGACTGCTCGGCAGACGATTTTATCGTGCATGGGGTGGACACAGATATTTCGCCATATGATTCCGGATCGTATGCGTCAAGTACGACATATCTGACCGGAATGGCAGTGGTGAAAGCGTGTGATTCTCTTCGGGAAAAAATATTGGCGCAGGGAGCAAAGTATCTGGAAAGCGATGTGGAAGAGGTCGATTTTGACGGACAAAAGGTGTTCATGCGTTCCAAAGATGCATCCATTTCTTTAAAAGAAATCGGAAACAGAGTGATGACAAATAACGAGGAAGCACTGGTAGCTGCGGGGGCACATTCTTCGCCGGTGTCACCACCACCGTTTATGGTCGGAATGGCAGAAGTAGAAGTCGATAAAGAGACCGGAAAAGTAGATTTGATTGATTATGCAGCGGTTGTAGACTGCGGAACTGTAGTCAATCCAAACCTTGCCCGCATACAGACAGAAGGTGGAATTGCACAGGGAATCGGTATGGCTCTGTATGAGAATGTTGTGTACAATAAAAAGGGACAGTGTTTGAGTAATTCTTTTATGCAGTATAAGATTCCGTCTAGAATGGATGTGGGAGATATACGTGTCGAATTTGAGAGCAGTTATGAGCCGACAGGTCCGTTTGGAGCAAAATCCATCGGTGAGGTTGTGATCAATACGCCGTCACCGGCAATTGCACATGCAGTATATAATGCGACCGGAGTGCAGATCAAAGAACTGCCGATCACTTCAGAAAAAGTATACATGGGAATGCAAAACAATGAAAATTAGTTTGATTTTACTGGCGGCTGGGGACAGCCGCCGTTTTGGCTCAAATAAATTATTGTATGAACTTCATGGAAAACCGATGTACAGGTACAGTGTCGATGAAGTTGCGAAATTGGATACTACGGTATTTGCGGAGAAAATTGTGGTGAGCCAATATGATGAGATATTGGATACGTTGTCAAGGGAAGGTTATCTGACAGTGCGAAATACAGAGAGTTATCTTGGGATATCGCACTCGATACAGCTTGGTCTTGCGGCGTCTGAAGAAGAGACATGGTGCTTCCTTGTGGCAGATCAGCCGTACCTGAAAGCAGAGACGCTTGAAAGATTTGTGGAAGCATTTCAAACAAGTGGGAAGAGCTGCGCCTGTGTAAGATGTGGGAACAGAACTGGAAATCCGTGTATTTTTACGGCAGAATATCAAAAAGAGCTATTGGAACTTGCCGGAGATATCGGGGGGAAGCGCGTCATAAACAAACATTTGGATGAAACATTTTTTTATGATGTAGGAGACCGAAAAGAGCTGGAAGATATAGATGTGAATAATCGAGTGTATGGTAATGGAGTAGGAAATATATATCTGAAATAAATTAAGGGAAGAAGTATCGCCCACAGAAAGAAAGTGCAGTGAAAGATTGAAAAGCGGTTTTTGGGTATGTTATACTAAAAACAAAACAGACAATTAGGAGGAAATAGTTTGTATTATTTAATCTTATATTTTTTTGTATATGGTTTTTTAGGATGGTGTACAGAAGTTGCATTTGCGGCATGCAAGGAGCGGAAATTTGTAAACAGAGGATTTCTAAACGGTCCAATCTGTCCGATATATGGAATCGGTGTAGGGATTGTTGTTCAGTTTTTGACACCGTACAAGGAAAATCTGGTGCTGCTGTATATGGCATCGGTAGTGATGGTGACTGCTTTGGAATGGGTGACAGGATTTATTTTGGAGAAGATATTCCATAATAAGTGGTGGGATTACTCAAAGATGCCTTTGAATCTCAATGGTTATGTGTGCCTTTTGTTTTCCTTGATTTGGGGAGTAGCGTGTGTTCTGATCGTAGATTTTATCCATCCACTGATTCATAAAGTGTTGTCATGGATTCCATTTCCGGTAGGAATGACCTTGATTGTTGTGCTGAGTATTGTGATGTTTGTCGATTTGTATGTGACAGCTTCCACAATTTTGAAGATGAACAAGCACTTGGAAAAGATGAAAGAAATTGCGGCAGATCTGCATCGTATTTCGGACGAGCTTGGAGAGAGTATTTATCAGGAAGTTGTTGAAGTTTTAGAACGAAAAGATGGATGGAAACTGAAAGTACAGGAAGCATCTGGTGATTTTAAAGATAAAATTCAAGGAGCATCTGGGGGCGTGAAAGACAAAATACAGGGGGTGTCAGATGAGGCGATGGAAAAAATCGCAGATTTGAAGAAAAAGTATAAAGAAATCGGAGGAAAAGGAACGCAGATTTCAAGACGTTTGCTGAAAGCGTTTCCTAGAATAGAATCTGAAAGATACCGCGAGGCGATGGAAGATTTAAAGAAGTTTTTAAGACGATGACATAAACCTGATAGTGTGGTGAAGATATGAGGAGGGCAAGGATATATGAAAAGTAGGAAAACAATGGGAGAAGTAACCAAAGCAGTATTACTTGTGCTGGCAATAGCCTGTTTGTATGTAGGAGTACAGCAATTCAGCAGAATACGGCCGGCAGCATCGTATGAGGATATGGGAGTACATCGTTTTTCACCATACCGCGCATTGCCTACTCAGGTTAAGAATACGGCAACAGGTCGGCAAGGACGGCTTCATCCTACAAAAACTGTTTGGTTAGTTTATTATAAGGCGACGGATGGAATCCTTTATGAATGGGAAGAGAGCGTTAGTTCTAGAACGGAAGCAGAGAGCATAGTGTCAGGTGGAGAAATTGTTGAGCGACGTGTACTGTCTATCAAAAATACGTCAAAATACATTACGATAGATTCAAAACTGACTGCGAGGAATTACGTTGCAAAACAACGTGGAATCTATGGAATGATGATTGGAATTTCAATCGTTTATTTAATCGGGTGTGTTGTGGTAAAAGTAGTCACATGGAAACAGAAATCTCGTGGAAAAGGAGAGAGAGATGCGGGAAGAACAGTTTAAGATGGAACGAAAAGGTTTGGTAGAAGAGGGACAAGAAGTTCAGGTTACAGAGAGAGTTAATGGGAGCCTTTACAGCTATATTGTAGAACCATCGGTTGCGATGTCTGGAATTTACCGCAGTAATCAGAGAATAAAATCAGACAAAGGAATTATCAATCAGATCAAAGAGACCGAACGGGGATTTTACCTTGTTGTGGGATTTGACGAATAATCGAAAGGGAGTGAGCAAAAGAGCTTACTCTTTTTTATTTCTTAAGAAAATCTGTAAAATCATCAGAAATAGAACTGAAATCTTTAAGAAGTCTTAATAAAGCCCTTATGATATTTTAAAATTGATTTGGTAACATTAATACTAGAAAGAAGGAAAGTTTCAAGATTGTACCTTTTCAAAAAATGGATGTACCTTTTTTGAAACTTTAATTTTATAAAATAAGGATACCAAGAGGAGGATGGAAAGATGCAGAAAGAGGGAATGAAAAAAGCAATTAATATTTTGACGGTACTTTGTACTGCGGCGATGGTCGCGTTTGTCATATATGGTATAAAGAGCGGAATTTTTACAGATCGGGCTATGATGGAAGAATTGGTTCGAAAAGGCGGGATATGGGCACCGGTGACATTTATCTTAATTCAGATGGTGCAGGTGGTTGTTCCGATTATTCCGGGAGGTGTCACATGTGCAGTAGGTGTCGTCATATTTGGACCATGGTATGGACTGCTTTATAACTACATCGGAATTGTGGTCGGTTCGGGAATCAATTTTTATTTGGCAAGAAGATATGGACAATGCCTGGTGAAATTTTTTGTGAAGGAAGAAACCTATGACAAATATATTACATGGCTTGACAAAGGAAAGAAATTCGATAAATTTTTTGCACTTGCGATTTTCTTCCCATGTGCTCCGGATGATGTACTTTGCATGATTGCAGGATTGACAAAGATGTCATGGAAGAAATTTTCAGCAATCATTTTATTAGGAAAGCCGGCATCTATCGCAGCATACAGCATGGCACTTATTTACGCAGGCGGATTTTTAGGGAAACTTATAGCATAGAGAACAAAGGAAGAGAAAAGGGGACAGCATTATGAAAGTACTGATTACAAGCGATTTATTTGACTCAACAATCAATGGAGTAGTGACTTCTGTAAAAAATCTGGAGAAAGAATTGGCAAAGCAAGGGCATGAAGTGAGAATTTTGACTGTGTCTGACCAATATGCGTCCTACCAAAAAGATAATGTCTACTATATGAAATCTGTGCCGGCAAAGATATATCCGGATATTCGAATTCCGGTATCCAAGTGCACGGATTATATAGAAGAACTGATTCGGTGGAAACCGGATGTGGTACACAGTCAATGTGAATTTTTCAGCTTTGGCTATGCAAAGAAGATTGTGAAAGCGACAGGCGCTGTCTTTATTCATACTTACCACACATTGTATGAACAGTATACAGAATATGTTCCGATTGGAAAGACATTGAGCCGGGCGGTACTTGGAAAATGGATTAAATTGAGATTACGAAATGTAGATACCATCATTGCACCTACGAAAAAAGTAGGATATGCACTTTTGGAATACGGAATGGAAAACAACATTCAGATCATTCCATCGGGGATACAGATTGACCGTTTTTTTAAAAAACAAGAGACGGAGATGACAAAAAGATTGAAAGAGAAGTATCAGATTCCAGAGGACAAAACAGTTCTGCTAAGTCTTGGAAGACTTGGATTTGAAAAACAGATTGATGAGTTGCTGCGCGGAATGAAAGCACTGCTTTCAAAAAGGCAGGATGTCGTTCTTTTGATTGTGGGGGGCGGACCGGCAAGAAGAAGCCTGGAGCAGCTGGCGAAGGAATTAGGTATTGAAAGTTCGGTTCGGTTTGCAGGTATGGTAAATCCAAACGAAGTAGCCGATTATTATAAATTGGGAGACATTTTTACATGTGCGTCGACAAGCGAGACACAGGGATTGACTTATATTGAGGCGATGGCAAGCGGACTTCCGCTTGTGTGCAGGAAGGATCCTTGTCTTTACGGAGTGCTGGAGGAAGGCGGAAACGGATATTCTTATGAATCAATCGGACAGTTTGTGTCCGGCGTAGAAAGACTATTGGATGAAAAAGAAATATTTGAAAAGGCGAGACAGCACAGCAGGAAAATCGCAGAAGAGTATGGAACAAAACGATTTGGAAAGCGTGTGGAAAGCTGTTATGAAAAAGTATTATTGGAAAGAGAGTGTGAGAAAAATGAGAGTGCTGTTATATGCGAAGAATCGACAAGTCGTCTTAAAAAGTGGAGTGGGGAGAGCCATGGTTATGCAAGAAGAGTCTCTTAAGGGAAACGGTGTGGAAGTGACAACAGACCCAAAAGATGATTACGATGTAGTACATATCAATACGATTTTTCCGAGTGATTATTTTATGGCAAAGAAAGCGAAAAAATGCGGGAAAAAAGTAGTTTATCACGCCCATTCTACAAAAGAGGATTTTCAAAATTCCTTTACAGGTTCGAATCTGATCGCACCGTTATTCAAGAAGTGGATTATGAAATGCTATCAGACCGGAGATCTGATTTTAACACCGACAAATTATTCGAAGTCATTACTTGAGGGGTACGGCATCAAAAATCAGATTGAGGTTATCTCAAACGGTGTGGATACTATGTTATTTCAAAAGAACATACTGGCTCGTGAGAAATTCCGAAATAAGTATGGATTTAAAAATACAGACAAGATTGTGATGTCAGTAGGACTTTATTTTGAGAGAAAAGGAATTTTAGATTTTGTAGAACTTGCAAAGCAGATGCCGGAATATCAGTTTGTCTGGTTCGGCTATACGCCGGATAGCCAGATTCCAAAGAAAATCAGAGAGGCGGTTCACACAAAGCTGCCAAATCTTAAATTTACCGGATATTTGCCAAAAGAAGAGCTTCAGATGGCGTATAGCAGCTGCGATCTGTTTTTCTTTCCCTCTTATGAGGAGACAGAGGGAATTGTCGTGCTGGAGGCGTTAGCCTCTCAGATTCCGGTGTTGCTTCGTGACATTCCAGTCTACAGTGACTGGCTGGAAGAAAATAGAGATGTCTATAAGGGAAGAGATAATGAAGAATTCAAAGAGCGGATTGAAGAAATTTTGGAAAGAAAGATTCCGACGCTGACATTGAATGGATTGGAGCGGGCAAGAGAGAGAGATGTGTCACATCAGGCAGAGATTCTGAATCGATATTATGAAAGACTGGCAACCGTATAAAAATTGCCACAGTTGTAAGGAGAGCTTACAACTGTGGCAGTATTTTTTTAACTATAGTTGAATATTTTTGAATAAGTCGCCGAGACTTGTACCGATCTCTTCGGATTTTGGAATCTCTACTTCTTCTACGACTTCTTCTTCCGGCTCGATAAGAGCTTTGATGCTCAAGCTGATCTTTCCATCTTTGATGCCGATTACTTTGACATTGACTTCCTCACCTGTCTTTAGAACGTCAGCAGGCGTCTTGATACGTTTTTCACAGATCTGAGAAACATGCACAAGTCCGGATAATCCATTTTCCAGACGGATGAAGGCGCCATATGTCTGGAGCGTCTCTACGGTTCCGGTCAAAACAGAGCCAACTTCGACAGATGCAAGTAATTTCTCTTTTTCTTTGCGCTCTTTTTCTTTCAGAAGTTCCCGTGCAGATAAAACAAGACGGTTGTTCGCCTGATCAACATCAATTACCTGAACCTCAATATCTTTCAATAAGTAGTCTTCCAGATCTTCAATATATGATAAAGATAATTTAGAGGCAGGAATAAATCCACGAAGACCTTCTACCATGGCGATTGCGCCACCGTTTACAATTCCTTCTACTTTTACCGGAAGGACAGTTCCCTGTTCCATGTATTCTGTTACACGGTTCCATGGATTTGCATCGTCGAAATGTTCCTCGTAATCTGCCATTGTTTCTGTCTGTAATTGTTCTTCACTCATTTGTCACACCTCTTCGTTTTTATTTTATACTGTTCTTAGTATAACATATTTTTAGAAGGAAGCACAAGAAATGTCAGAAATTATTTGACAAATGCAAAAAAAAATGGCAACCTAAAAGAGCAAAAGGAAGTGAAGTAAATGGAAAATAAGAAATTAAAGAAGGTATGTGTCGTAGGACATAAAAATCCAGATACCGATTCCATCTGTTCTGCGATTACCTATGCAAATTTGAAAAATCAGATTTCAAACAATGAGTACACGGCAAGAAGAGCCGGGCAGATTAATGAGGAGACACAGTTTGTGTTGAGGCATTTTGGTGTAGAGGCTCCTAGATTGCTTGCGAATGTACACCTTCAAGTAAAAGATATGGATATTAAGCGGATTGAAGGAATTAAGAGCAGTACCTCGATCAAAGAGGCGTGGGCGATGATGAAAGAAGAAAATGTGCATACATTGCCCGTGGCAAGAGATCATAAGCTGGAAGGCGTGATCACAACAGGAGATATCGCGACTTCCTATATGGATGTATATGACAGTAAGATTCTTGCGACAGCAAGAACACAGTATCAGAATATTATCAATACACTCGACGGTGAGATTGTGATTGGTAATCCACATGCATATTTTGTAAAAGGGAAGGTGGTAATTGCTGCCTCAAGCCCGGATATGATGGAGAGTTTTATTGAAAAAGACGATCTGGTTATTTTAGGGAATCGATATGAATCGCAGCTTTGTGCAATTGAGATGGATGCAAGCTGTCTCGTTGTATGCCAGGGAGCACAGGTATCAAAGACAATTAAAAAACTGGCAGAGGAGAGAAGTATTGTTGTGATCACAACTCCGCATGATACCTTTACAGTGGCAAGACTGATCAATCAGAGTATTCCTGTAAAATATTTTATGAGTACAGAGAATCTGACATCGTTTAACACATTAGATTATGTGGAGATGGTAAAAGAAGAGATGGCGAAGAAGAGATATCGGGATTTTCCTGTCATAGACAGAAAAGGGGATGTATATGGTCTGATTTCCAGACGGCGTCTGTTGGAGGCAAGTAAGAAAAGAGTCATTTTAGTTGACCACAATGAGAAATCACAGGCGGTAGACGGAATTGAAGAGGCAGAGATTCTGGAGATTATTGATCACCACAGATTGGGAAGCCTTGAGACCGTCGGACCGGTTTATTTTAGAAATCAGCCGGTTGGATGTACGGCCACGATCGTCTACCAGATGTATAAGGAAAATCAGGTCAAGATCAATGAGACGATTGCAGGTCTTTTGTGTTCTGCAATTATTTCAGATACATTGATGTTCCGCTCGCCGACCTGTACAGGAATCGACCGCGTGGCGGCAGAAGAACTGGCAGAACTTGCGAAGATCAATATTGAGGAACTGGCACAGGATATGTTCCAGGCAGGAAGTAATCTGAAAGGAAAGACAGCAGAGGAAATCTGTTTTCAGGACTTTAAGAAATTTACAGTCGGCGATGTCACATTTGGAGTAGGACAGATTAATTCGATGAGCCGCGATGAATTACAAGAGATTAAATCGAAGCTTTTGCCGTATATGGAAAAGGCAAGACAGGCACAGCAGGTAGATATGGTGTTTTTCATGCTGACAAATATTATTCAGGAATCAACAGAGCTGTTGTGTTGCGGAAACGGTGCAAGAGAGCAGGTGCTGGAGGCATTTGATTTGTCTGATGATATAGAAGACATTCTGTTAAAAGGTGTTGTGTCTCGTAAAAAACAATTGATACCAGCTTTTGTAATCTCGCTGCAGCAGTAGGAGGATACAGATGGGAAAACAGAGTTGGAAGCCGGGGAATATGATTTACCCGCTTCCGGCAGTCATGGTGAGTGCCGGAAATGCGGAAGGGCAGACGAATATCCTGACGATTGCCTGGACAGGAACAATCTGTACGAATCCGGCAATGCTTTATATATCAGTGCGCCCGGAACGCTATTCGTATTCCATGATAAAAGAGTCCAAAGAATTTGTTGTCAATCTTACTACAGAGGCATTGGCAAAAGCGACGGATTACTGTGGTGTGCGTTCGGGCAGAGATGTGGATAAGTGGAAAGAGATGCATTTGACAAGGGGAAAAGCAAAAGAACTTCAGTATGCACCGATTATTGAGGAATGTCCGGTGAATATAGAATGTAAGGTGGAAGAGATCAAAGAACTTGGAAGCCATCATATGTTTATCGCCAAAGTCATGGCGGTTCAGGTAAGCGAAGAGTATATGAATGAGACAGGAAAGTTTTGTCTGAATGAAACTGGACTTTTGGCATACTCACATGGAGAATACCTTGGACTTGGAAAAACAATCGGAACCTTTGGCTACAGTGTAAAAAAGAAAAAGAAACGCAAAAAGTAAGAAGGAAAGTTTTAGAAGGGAAACACCTTCTTCTTTTTTTGAAAATATATATGCTTTGTCACACATATACATAGTGGTGAGAAAACAAAAGGAATCAGAAAAATGATACGGTATAAAAAAGTGGCATTTGCATTTTCCATGCTATATGCAGTATGTTTGTTGGGGATAGCAGGTTACTGGAACAAGACAAAGCCTGTAGATGCGGCAGTGGAAGTGAATGAGAAACCGAAGATTGCAATCACATTTGACGATGGACCGAGTGCCTATACAGAAGAACTTTTGGACGGACTAAAAGAACGAGGGGTGAAGGCGACATTCTTTGTGATTGGGAAAAGTGCTGTCTCCTATCCGGATATTGTAAAACGAGAAAGTAACGAGGGACATTTGGTAGGAAATCATACCTATAATCATGTGGAAATCACGAAAATAGGGGATGAAAAGGCGAGAGAGGAAATTGAAAAGACTAATACCGTACTGGAAGAGATGCTCGGAAAGGAAATCGAATATGTGCGTCCGCCGTTTGGGGCGTGGCAGAAGAAACTGGAGCAGGAGATGAATGTGCTTCCTGTGATGTGGTCCATTGATCCGCTTGATTGGACAACCGAAAATGTAGATGAAATTGTGAATAAGGTAGTGACGGAGGCGAAAGAAAATGATATTATCTTATTGCATGACTGCTATCAAAGTTCGGTTCAGGCAGCGCTTCGTATTATCGATATCCTGCAAAAAGAAGGATTTGAATTTGTCACTGCCGATGAACTACTATTAGATTAGAAAAGAGGATTTTAGTTTATGATACATGAATATTCCAGAACAGAATTACTTGTCGAAAAAGAAGGATTACAAAGACTGAAAGATGCAACTGTTATGGTGCTTGGAGTGGGCGGAGTCGGATCGCACTGCATTGAGGCGCTGGCGAGAAGCGGAGTTGGAAGACTGATCTTAGTGGACAATGATAAAGTGACACTAACTAATATTAACCGTCAGTCTATCGCGTATCACAGTACGATAGGGCAGTATAAGACCAAATTGATGAAAGATCGCATTGGGGACATTTCTTCTGAGATTGAGGTCATCACACACGAAAAATTTATATTGCCGGAAAATCTGCATGAGATTTTTGACCGGAAAGTGGATTACATTATAGATGCGATTGACACAGTTACCGCAAAGCTGGCACTTGCGGAATATGCAAAGCAGCAGGATATTCCGATCATCAGCTGTATGGGAACAGGAAATAAACTGCATCCGGAGCTGTTTGAGATTACCGATATTTCAAAGACATCAGTATGCCCTCTGTGCAAGGTGATGCGAAAAGAGCTCAAAGAAAGAGGGATCAAACATTTGAAGGTGTTGTACTCGAAAGAAAAACCGGTGGATACATCTGGGAAATCAACCGGAGAAAATATGGGCAAACGGAGGGCGCTGCCGGGAAGCATTTCATTTGTGCCGCCGGTTGCGGGACTTCTGATTGCGGGAGAAGTGATTCGGACGCTTATAGGAGTAGAATAGAGGAGTTGAGAAAATGGATTTATTTGATTATATGCGTGAAAATGCAGCGCAAAAAGAGTCTCCGCTTGCTTCCAGAATGCGCCCGACAACACTGGAGGAAGTGGTTGGACAGCAGCATATCATCGGGCAGGATAAGCTTTTATATCGAGCGATCAAAGCGGACAAGCTGAGTTCGATTATTTTCTATGGACCTCCTGGAACAGGAAAGACGACACTCGCAAAGGTTATCGCGAACACAACGAGTGCACAATTTACACAGATCAATGCGACAGTTGCAGGGAAAAAAGATATGGAGGAGGTTGTCCGTAAGGCGAAAGACAATCTTGGCATGTATGGACAGAAGACCATTCTGTTTGTCGACGAGATCCATCGATTTAACAAAGGACAGCAGGACTATCTATTGCCGTTTGTAGAAGATGGAACGCTCATTTTAATTGGTGCGACGACAGAGAATCCGTATTTTGAAGTGAATAGTGCGTTGATTTCCAGATCTAGTGTCTTTGAATTGAGGGCGCTGACGAAAGAAGATATTAAAGTGCTTTTAAAAAGAGCTGTATATGACGAAATAAAAGGCATGGGAAGTTACAGAGCTGATATCGATGACGATGCGCTGGAGTTTTTGGCTGACATTGCGGGTGGAGATGCAAGAAATGCGTTGAATGCAATTGAGCTTGGCATTTTGACGACAGAGAGAAGCAAAGAAGATGGAAAGATTCATATTACGTTAGACGTGGCACAGGAATGTATTCAGAAGAGAGTTGTTCGTTATGATAAGACCGGAGACAATCATTACGATACTATTTCTGCTTTTATCAAAAGCCTGCGTGGGTCTGATCCGGATGCGGCGGTATACTATCTTGCAAAAATGCTCTATGCGGGGGAAGATATCAAATTCATTGCCCGAAGGATTATGATTTCTGCGTCGGAGGATGTGGGGAATGCAGATCCGAATGCATTGACGGTAGCAGTTTCGGCGGCACAGGCAGTAGAGAGGCTTGGTATGCCGGAAGCACGTATTGTACTTGCACAGGCAGTCACCTATATTGCATCGGCACCAAAGAGCAATGCTGCATATCTTGCGGTGGATGCTGCACTTGAAAATGTGAGAAACTATAAGACAACTGTTCCGGCTCATCTTCAGGATTCGCATTACAAAGGTGCTGCAAAATTAGGACACGGGATAGGATATAAATATGCACATGATTATCCGGAGCACTATGTGGAACAGCAGTATCTGCCGGATGAGATCAAAGATGCGAAATTCTATTTCCCGACAGGGATTGGATATGAAAAGAATATGAAAGAACGTTTGGACAGGCTTAAGAGCCGCAGACAGGGTTCATAAAAACAGGAACAGGAGGTTTTCAAAGCCTTCTGTTCCTGTTTTGTTATTTGATATCTCGTTTTCGGAAAGAAACCAGTCCGATTGCTGTGGCAACGATAAAAAATCCGAAAGCTACGCAGATACTTCTTGCGGCCAGTTTTCCGGTAATATCGGAAGTGGCAATCTGTGTCATGTTTGTGTCGATCAGATAATTCGAGAGTGTGATAGACGTATCGAAAATCTTATTAATGATCATCTCTCCGAACATGACGATGAGAGAGATAAATTCCAAAAAGAAGATATTGGCGGCAATCGCACCTCCGTTTTGACGGATCAACATGCTGAACATGACAAATACAGCAGTGAATGCGCTTACCAAAAGGAATTCAATTGCGATACCTTTGCAAGCATTAGCGGCAAACGAACTGTCAACCTTGCCAAATCCCCAGAGAGCTGTTCCAAGACCTGTAGCTACAATGGCGTAAAGGAGAGTCATGACGATTGCGGCGATGACAGAAACGATTATCTTGGAAAGATAAATCTGGGTGCGGGTATAATTTTTGGAAGCAAGGTTTTTGATCGTTCCGTGTGAAAATTCTCCGCCGACAAACAATGACACAAAGATGGAGATCAAAATGGTTGTTGTTCCGGCAAACTGCATGAGGAGCATGCTGGAAGCATTTAGATCCGCAGAGCTCATCGGGATACCGTCGGTAGATATATTCAATCCGCTTTCTTCCAGTGCCGCCTCTTCCTGAGCTGCCTGCTGCGGTACTTTATCCATCAGTTTTACAGAAAAATCCATGATCAATACACTGAATACAGCGAGTGCGACAGCGAGAATCATGCATACCCAGAAAGATTTCGCTTTTCTTAATTTGTAAAAATCACTTCTTATCAAACTCTTCATAATTATTTTCCTCCAATCACTTTTAAGAAATATTCTTCCAGTCCAAATTCCTGACCATTTTCAGAAATACAACGTTTCCATAGTTCTTCTTCTGTAAACTCCTCGATAAGAGAGCCATTATGTATAATGCCATAGCGGGTGGCAAATTTGGATAGCTCACTTAAGATATGGCTGGAAATCAATACCGTAATATGCTTTTCCTGATTCAGATGCAAGATTAGGTCACGAATCTCTTTGATTCCTTCTGGATCCAGCCCGTTGGTCGGCTCATCTAGAATCAGAAATTCCGGATCTCCGATCAGTGCAATTGCAATGGCAAGTCTCTGGCGCATGCCAAGAGAAAAATTCTTTGCCTTTTTCTTTCCGGTATTGGAAAGTCCTACAAGTTCCAGCGTCTCGTCGACTACACGCAGATCTTTTACATTTGCGATGCGGCACTGTGTGATGAGGTTTTCACGGGCAGTCATATTTGGGAAGAGTGCCGGAGACTCAATTACCGTGCCGATCTTTGCCCGTTCTTTTACAAGGTCACTGCTTCCAAATAATTCAATGGAACCGGAAGATGGGGTGGCAAGTCCGGCGATCATACGGATCAAAGTTGTTTTTCCGGCGCCGTTTTTCCCGATAAAGCCGTAAATATCTCCTTGCTGAATCGTCATAGACAATTCTTTTACAACCTGCTTGCTATTATATGTTTTCGTTAATTGTGATGTTTTCAATACAGCATTCATAAGAATCCTCCTCGTATTATAAAGTAGTAGTGTTTATAGACCCTCTCCAAGGTCTATATGCTATACTGTTGGAGATACTGTGGATTGTTTAAAACCTCCTACCATTCGATGGTT
>NZ_JBQKED010000018.1:0-60612 GCF_052121495.1 Faecalimonas sp. LCP19S3_D12
ACATTGGAAGTATCCTGCGTGATTGAAACAATAAATAAAGCAAAAGCAAGACGCGATATTGATGAGCCTTTAATTCTGCATTCAGACCGTGGGAGTCAGTATGTCTCAAAAGAATACAAACGTGTAACTGCAACCATGCAGTGTAGTTATTCTAAAAAAGCATATCCATGGGATAATGCATGTATCGAGTCATTCCATTCTCTGATCAAAAGAGAATGGCTGAATCGATTTAACATCAGAGATTACGATCATGCATATCGTTTGGTATTCGAATATTTAGAAGCATTTTACAATACCAAACGGATCCATAGTCACTGTGATTATATGTCACCAAATGATTATGAGGAGCTGTATCGTAGGCTTCAACAGAGCGAATTGCAGCTAGCAGGTTAAGATGAGGAAAAACCTCATTTTAACTTGTACTAAATCTTGACATAGGACCAAGTTTACCCGATTATCTTGTGTTCAACAGTATGTCATTCAGTAATGGGACTAATCATGATACAGAATTGCAGGTTATTGTATATCAATACTGGAATACTGATGAAGTGGTACAGAAAATCGAAACAGAACATAACCAAATCAGGGGAACTCCAACCGCACTCACAATCAATCTTTATCACTCTAAATGGTCTTTTCACAATGGATACAAGCCTTTTTATACCACTACTATCAATTATGATTAAAAAGAGAAAAGCAGACAGTCTCATCATCAAAAACTGTCTGCTATAAACTGGAAGTTATATTATTCTTTGCTGTCCATCCACATTAAAATCTTCTTACATTTAGGACAGTACCATGCAGGGCTTTCAAGAACAGAGGTTTTTACACTAATAGTTTTTCGAGTAAAAAATCCTTTTAGTCCAGCTTTTTTCTTTTCTTCATCAGAAGTAAATTCATACCAATGTCCACCACCCTGTCCAACACCTTCGACAGTTCCTTGTTCCATTTCCATTCCACAATCTAAACATTTCATATACTACTTCCTCCTACACAATTTTCAATTTTTAAATTTCTCTAACTTTCTACCTTCTTGAACGTAAGTTCAAGAAGTATCCCTCGCTCTGCTAGGTCAATTCTAATTCACATAAATCTACTTATCAAATTATATGCTGTAACTGCATAGACAAAAATTGCTACACTTGCAAATATCATAGCATCTTTCTTTGCCCCTTTATCATAACAATCCTTCGCATTTGTTAGGAGAGTTAATCCCATAAAAACAAACATGATTGGCATTGTTATATCATAAGTCACTATGTTCATCAGTCCAAGAGAAGCAAAGATAATCGTTAAAACAGTAAATATCGCTTTCCAAATACGCATACATAGTCCTCCCTTCCAAATTCCGATTTTTATCGTTCTCTTTCCCTCTTCTCGCCCTACGGACAAGAAGCATCCCTCGCTTTCAGCTCGGTCAATTCTAATTTGTATATTTCTTTTATATTACCATATTCTTTAACATCTAACACCAGTTATTTTCAAAAAAGAGGATATATTACTTTCGTAATATACCCTCAACACTCAATATCATCTGTTCCTTTCCGATAAATTAAAAACTACGCAAATTTCGCAAACTCTGTTTCGTCAAATCTCTTGACGAATTTTCCGACGAAACTTTTACGAAAATCTACCCGATATTTTATGATAGATCTTAATAATTTACGAAAGGTTCAGAACTGCTTCAATCATGCATAATTGCTTGACTTTAAGCACATTTCCAGACTTTATTCAATTTCAGATTAGCTTCCCATCTGTTTTGCCAACTTTTATTTACTGTTTTCTTAAATACCCATTTTATAAGGCTTTCTACGCTTTCCTTAATTCTGCTTTTCCTTTTTACCCAATTTCCCTTTGGGTAAAAACTTTCCATTCCCATTGAAAGCAATTTCCTCTTATTTAGCTATATTGGGTACTCTCTTATGCACACTGGGTAGAGTTTTTATTTTTCTGAACTTTCTGTTTTTCACTCACACTACCAAACTTTGCTATTTCTTCTTCAAATTTTGTTTCTGTCACATGAGTGTATATGTCAATCGTTGTACTGTAATGCTGATGTCCCATAAGCATTTGAACCACTTTAGCGTCCATTCCTTTTTCAAAGCACCTGCTACAAAATGTATGTCGGATTGCATGAGGATAAAAGTCTTTAAACTCTATCGGCTCTCTGTTTTCCTTTACCGCTTCTATTGCTTCTTGAAAATTGATTGCTTTTACTACTTTCTTAATTTCTTTTTCTGCTACATTCCGAATAACTGGACTTCCTAAAGAAGTAGTAAACACCAAATTATCAAATTCTCCGCTTGAACGCCAACGATTTCCATAGGCTTTTTTCTGCCTGTTCTGTTTTTCTTTTTGAGATAACAAAATTTCTTCTGTTTCTGCCATAAACGGAATACTTCTGTATGAATTATGTGTTTTAGGCTTTGTTAGTCGCATGGTCTTTACTCCGTTTTCATATTGACAAGATAATGACCTTTGAATATTGATACATTTCTTATTCCAGTCTATATCTTCCCATTTCAGACCACCGATTTCCCCAATCCGCATACCTGTCAGAAACATAATGTAAAACATCTCTTTATACCAGTTATGCTCTACTTCCTGCAAAAACCTTGTTTGCTCTGCCATTGATAAGAAACGTCTTTCTGCTGTTTTATTTTCCCAAGGTACATTGATTTCAAAACATGGATTGATGTCTATAATACGATTATTTTTTGCAGACTCCAAACACTCCCGAACTCTGCCTAAAGCATCTCGCATACTGGAAGACGCTCTCCCCTGCTTATTCATGTCGTTAATAACACGCTGAATATCCAAGTTCCGTATATCTGTCACTTTCATATTTCCTATTGCTTTTCCAAATGTATTATAATATTTGCTACGCATAGGGAACACGCTTGTTTCCTTGATATTAGGAATTTTATAATTTGTAAACCATTCTTCAAACCATTCGTTCAGCGTTACTTTCTGACGTTTTATATCAATATTGTTTCTTGCTTCTTCTTTTGCCTTTTCAAACAATACTTTTAATTTCTTCAAATCAACGTCATACAAGTTAATGTCTATTCCGTTTATCTTTGCTCTTGCTTCGTATCTACCGTCCTTTCTTTGACGTAAACCTGTTCCTAATTCTTTTCCTTTTAAATCTTTACCCATAATCTCTACCCTTTCTATCAATCAAATATCTTGATAAATAAAAAGGGAACTTCTGTGATTTTAACCATATACTACTATAAGTTCGCCTCCTTTTCAATCAGAACTTCAATAACTTTTTGTCTGTTGCTCTAACCATGTATCTAATAATCGTCTGTTCGCATACCACCGATACCCAATCTTCATGGAAAACGGACAGTTTCTACTTTTCAAAAGTTCTCTTGTCTTTGTTTTTCCAAGTCCAAGATACTCACTTACCTCTTTTAAATTTAATAATGCTTTTTCTATATGATGATTATCCCCTTTCCTCTAATCTTCTTGCTTTTATGTAATCATCATACAACTGCTTCTGTGTGATATTCATTTCTCCATTTTCTATGAGATTACCGATATAATCTCTCTGCTCTATCTTCCCGACCTCTGCAAACAGTTTCAAAGACGGTGCAACATACTTTTCTAACCACTCCCACACCTTTTGTAAACTTTTCTTCTGTGGTTGCATGGTAAGTTTAACCTTGCCTATGTCTTTCATCAGTTCTGCCCACGCTTGATAGGTTGGATAAAGCCTTTTTCGTGTTGTCATGCTGTCTGTCGGCTTTTCTAAAAATCGTATTTTGCTGTTCAACACTTCCATTGCCAGTCCTGCCACATCTCTGTATCTCAATAATTCCTGTACTACACTAACTGCCATTTCCTGCCGAAATCTCAATTCATATCTATTCCAATTTTCGTCTAATTCTGTTCCGTACTTTTTATTCTGCTCATATCCCTTTTCATAAAATACCAATCTCAAATTACTGGCTGAACTGCCGAGATAAAGACTGCCACCCTTACTCTGAAACACTTCCTCTTTCAATTCTCCCGAGTCATGAAAATCTACATCCCGTAGCTTTGAAGAAAGCAATCCCTCTTTTGTCCTTACAATTAAATCGGGAATACTCAAATACGGTTTTCTGTCATCTATCGCCAAATCAATCCGAGGAAAATTGATGTGATACTGACAAACTCTGTTCAAGAAATCAAACCATGTTTCCTCATTTAGTTGTAAGAAATTCTCATAATTGCGACAGCCTTTCCCACTCATTAAAATCTGAAAGCCTTGATACTGTGCATTTCCTGTCGGCTTTAACACCTTGATATTATCGAAGATTGCCACAACCTCATGTCCTGCAATCCCCTTTTCATAACCTGTTACCGTCATAAGTTCCAATGGTATTCTCAGCACATCTTCTATGACTGCTTCTAACGGAGCTTCCTTAATGGTTATCTGACACCAGTCTATCAAGGCACTTAATTCTTCTTTCTGTCGTATTACTCCCCTGTTAGTGTAGGGGAGTTCTGAAAGAAATGTTTCGTTTCTTTCTTCCAATCAGTCACACTCCTTTTCTTGCAGTAGCTTCGGCTACTGCCTTGCCCTCAACCTGTCCGTTTGGGCGGAGCAGAACGAGGGCAAGACCACTCCTACATCTGTTTATTGGCAACCGCACGAATCCCTTTACAGGTAATCTTCTCCACCAACACAGGGAAGTTTCCTCTCTGTACATAAGGGGCATAAACCGCTCCGTCCAGTTCCACCACCGCATAAGGCTCAATCTTTGGAAGTTCCGTTACTTCCAAGCGAATGTCCACGCTGTTTCCAAGTTTCATACTTCCAAGATGAAGTTTTAAGGCTTCCACTTCCTCTGTTTTCTTCTTAGTGTCTTTGTCATAGCGGTAACAGTTATCCGCACCCATGAACCGAAGTTCTCCAAAGACTTCTTTTACCTGTTCTTTTGTCAATGTAATCTGCATACATCTTCCTTTCTCCCCGTTGAACCGTTAGGACAGTCATTCTTATTTTCATGTTGTTATGACGTCATATTTATTCAGTTATTTCTGAACTTAATTGTATCATAGCACAGAATTTTCTGTTTTGCAATAGAAAGTTCAGTTTTTTATAAACTTTTTGTTTTCTTTTTTCTGAACTTATGGTATAGTGGATTTAGACGATACGATATAACAGGTTATACGAAGATATGATAAGAAAGGAATTTGAAGATGAATACAATCGCAGAACACATTAAATTTGCCATGAAAGCCAAAAACAAGAAACAGATAGATATTGTCAAAGATACAGGTATCAGCAAAGGAGCATTCAGTTCCTATCTTTCGGGGCAGTACAATCCCAAAGCCGATAAACTAGAACTAATTGCCGACTCCTTAGATGTAGATTTGCGCTGGCTTTACGGAGAAAATGTGCCTATGGAAAATACACAAAGAAATGATACTGCCTTGCAATATGTCTTTTACAACAACTCCTGCTCTGAATATCTTCTTGATGATTCAGACGATATGTATATCGCAATGATGACGCAGTATTCTGCCCTCATTCCACGCTTTTATGTTCTTGTCAACCGAAGTGGAAATGAAGTACACATACTACCATTATTTTTAAGAGAAGATAGTTCTGAATTTTATGATTGTCCGTCTGATTTTTTCCACGCAGACAGACACAGCGTTTTTACAAGAGATTTTGACAGTATCAACGTAGAACTTTCAACCGCCACGATTTACTATTACGGAATTGATACAAAGACCTATGAGCCGAAAGTTACCATGCTTTCTTACTCACAGAATGATGATTGCTTTCACACAGACAACGGAACGCAAGGCAGTCACGTAAAGGCATTTGAGAAAGAACTGACAAAAGAATCCCTCTACCTAAAACAGAACGCCCACTAACAGACAAGAGGACTTGCAAGGTTTCTGACCTTTCAAGTCCTCTGCTGTATCATGGTGCGGTTGACTACGTCCGTTCCGTCAAGGACTGCCCTACGGCGTATCGGCTTCGCCTTGTTCCTTGACAGCACTAGGTATAGGCAAACTGAGAGTTATCGTACTCCTGTCAAGATAAAATTCATTAACTGATCTACATCATCAAAATCATCATAATCTCCGTTTATGCCATCTCGATGATACACAACTCCATTTTTCTCATTTCTCTCTAAACAGTCCAAGAGCTTTTCTTCTCCATACTTTTTAGCAAATAAGTTAAAAGTGTATGGTTTAATCTTGCTCAATAATCCTTTCTTGCAAGTTTCTTCGCACTTATAACAATGCGTTAGCTCCTTTGCAATCGAACATTTTTTATTCTCGCAAAAATCATTATCTGGGCAACCGTTCGAGTCACATCCATTACAATCAGCATTTTCTGTGCATAAGCAACATGCAAGACCACATCTGGCAATTCCTAATTCTCTTCTCATTTGGACACCCCCTGCAACTTCTAATTTTCTATTTTATTCTCAACTAAACAAATCGGAATTTATCATATTGTGTACTTCATAGGGGTAAACCTTATTCCATCTATTTCCTGCTCATCAGATTGCGGCTTAAATCCTATATGAAGATAAAATGGCTTACCATATGGTGACGAATTTAAGGTAATCTCTTGCAGTGCTGGGTTATCTTTCCGAATATCTGCTAAAAGATACCGAAAAATTGAAGTAGCTACACCTCGACGATGATATTCTTTCTTGGTGAACACCAAGTTAATATGTGTTCTGTTTGAACGCATACCTATAATTCCAATCATTTTCCCTTTATCAAATGCTGCATATATTGGGCAGACACCTTGTTGACATTTTGAAATAAATTCAACATTTTCAACTATATCTCGCTTGAATGTGTCAATCCCCTCTGGTTTATAATCTGGTACTTCAAACTGTAAAAACACTTCTAATGCCAAAGCAAGGGCTTCCGTTACTTCATTACTATGTACTTTTCGTATTTCATACATACACATTTTTTCACCTCACAAATTCATATTTGTTTATTTTTTATAATATCATACTTTGTAATTATTTACACCATTATAATCACAAAAAAATAACGCAGACAATATCTCTACTATCTGCGTCATTCCTCTAATGTTTTCTTGAAATATTTACTCCATTTTCTTTCAACTTTTACTCCAAATTTACTCCATTTTAAAAATCTGTTACGATATTTTGCGGTATTCTATGATACCTTTTCTTTGAAGAAAAATGTCCGTAAACCTTGATTTCAAGCCAACTTTTCAATATTTCCAAGCACTTTATTCTGTTGTGAGAATTTCTTCTCAATTATTTCTGCACAATAATTTCATAATTTTCCTTTTTTAATGATTGTTTATCTATTACATCCACCGAAAATATTTTCTTCTCTTTTTTTTCAAACACTACATCAAAAATAATATATGTAAGTATTGCCTCTTTAATTGGTGTTAATACATTGAAATATAACATCTCATACGACTCTAAGCATATATTTTGTGTTGAAACTCTATTCAAAAAAATACTATCATATTCACCATTGATTCAGAACAAAAGTTTAAAGTAACGCAAAGAATATAAAACACACCAAACACAATATATTTTTTACTTTTATCATTTTTGCGATAAAAAAATAACACCACTATAAATAATAAATACATTGTAATACTCATGAACGCTTTAATATCTTCCATTCCTCTGAGTATCGCATTATTTTTTAAGGAAAACACAGCACAAATGTACAAGACAAACATAATCGTGAAAAATGGTAATATCAATTTTAGTAAATACCAAAAATCAAATTTATTGCCATCAAATTTTCTTTGTATACGATTTAATAACAAAGGATTCATTAGTGTACTACAAATAATCGTAGTAATAAATGATGCCAAAGATCTATCCGTCATAAAAGCCATTATAATCAATACGATATTTACTATCCAAAATATTATTTCTGCTATTATCCTTTTCACTATTAATGTCACTCCCAATCTATTCTTCTCCAAAGTTAACTTTTTAATATTCTAAAAAATGAGAGCATATCACTTACACAATATGCCCTCAATCATTCACAGCGTTCCCTTTCTATTTTAAACAACAAGCAAATTCCTCGTTAAGAGGTTGGGTAAATTTCTTTACCCAATACCCTACCCAATCTGTACCCAAAATAGCACGATATTTTGTGAGATTTTACAGTAGTTTATTACTTATCAAAATAGCGAGAAATCGCTTAAATACACTATTTCATTCGCTCTTTATCAGTCTTGCGATTGATAAATTAGTTTCCCACCTGTTTTGCTACTTCTTCAGCAAAGTTTTCTTCTTTCTTTTCTAATCCTTCACCTGTTTCGAAACGAACGAATCTCTTAACTGTTACGTTAGCACCGTTTTCTTTAGCTACTTTTTCTACATATTTAGCAACTGTTAAATCACTGTCCTGAACGTAAACCTGATCTAATAAGCAGATTTCTTTCATCTCTTTGTTCAAACGTCCGATGATCATTTTTTCAATGATGTTTTCTGGTTTTTCTGGATTTTCTGTCTTAGCCTGAGCTAATAAGATTTCTTTTTCGTGTTCGATGTAAGAAGCATCTACTTCATCACGAGATACATACTTTGGATACATAGCTGCAACCTGCATAGCTACGTTTCTTAAGCATGATTTGATTTCATCATTTACAACATCTGTATCAGCTTCTACTAATACACCGATTCTTCCGCCACCGTGGATGTAAGATACTACACAACCATCTGTTGTAACTTTTTCAAATCTTCTGATGTTTAAGTTTTCTCCGATTACAGAAATCTTTTCTGTTAAAACATCTTTTACTGTCTTAGAGTTGTCTGCTGCCCATGCTTCGCTCAAGAAAGCTTCGATATCTGTTGTCTCTGTGTTTAATGCCTGATTAGCAACTTCTTCTACGTAGCTTTGGAAATCAGCATTTTTAGCAACGAAGTCTGTCTCTGAGTTTACTTCAACGATTGCTGCTACTTTATCGTCTTTTACAACTGCTTTTACAATACCTTCTGCAGCGATTCTTCCAGCTTTTTTGTCAGCTTTTGCCTGACCATTTTTTCTTAAGTATTCGATTGCTGCATCCATATTTCCATCTGTTTCATTAAGAGCTTTTTTACAGTCCATCATTCCTGCGCCTGTCATTTCTCTTAATTCTTTTACCATTTTTGCTGTAACTGCCATGATTCATTCCTCCATAAAATTGTGTGTTCTTTTTAAAAAATGCTTCAACCTGTTCTTAAGGCTGAAGCATTCATGTTCGAAATCTTACGCTTCTTCAGCTGCTTCTACTTCTTCTGCAACTTCTTCGTATACTTCTTCAGCACCTGTTACACCTTGGTTTGCTTCGATTACAGCATCTGCCATCTTAGCAACAATTAATTTAACAGCTCTGATTGCATCATCATTACCTGGAATCACGTAATCTAATTCTTCTGGATCGCAGTTTGTATCAGCGATACCAATCAACGGAATTCCTAATGTGTGAGCTTCCTGTACACAGATTCTTTCTTTTTTCGGGTCAACCACGAAGATTGCATCTGGAGCTTTCTTCATGTCTTTGATTCCACCTAAGTTCTTTTCAAGTTTTTCCCATTCTTTTTTGATTTCGATAACTTCTTTCTTAGGTAATACGTCGAATGTTCCGTCTTCAGCCATTCTTTCGATATCTTTTAAGCGGGCGATTCTGCTCTGGATTGTTTTGAAGTTAGTCAACATTCCACCTAACCATCTCTCGTTTACGTAGAACATTCCGCAACGCTCTGCTTCTGTTTTGATTGCATCCTGTGCCTGTTTCTTTGTACCAACGAAAAGAATTGTACCACCTTCAGCTGCGATATCAGAAATTGCTTTGTAAGCTTCGTCTACTTTACCTACAGATTTCTGTAAATCGATAATGTAGATTCCGTTTCTTTCTGTGTAGATGTACTCAGCCATTTTCGGGTTCCATCTTCTTGTCTGATGTCCAAAGTGAACACCTGCTTCTAATAATTGTTTCATTGAAATAACGCTCATGTGTTTTTCCTCCATTTGGTTTTTTACTTCCATATACTTCCCGCCTTGCAACCGTTCTTTTGAGCAAAAGAATTTGGCACCTGCAAGGATAACCATATATGTGTTTTTTGCAACGCTAGTAGTATACCATATCTAAATCATGCATGGCAAGTCTTTTTTACCAATATCTTCTGATTGCCGTAATCGGCTGACTTGATCCCATATAAACACTCGCCTCTTTTACTGTCTGTCCCTCAGTCGGAGCGTGGATAACTCGCTCATTTCCTATGTATATCGCAACATGTCCCGGATAGCAGATAACATCCCCCGGCAATGCATTCGCGAGACTTCCAACGTTTTTCCCACTTCCTGCCTGCGCTGCAGACGTACGCGGAATCGAAATTCCAACTGCCTGATGGGCTCTCATGGTAAGTCCGGAACAGTCGATGCCATTATAACTTGTTCCACCATATACATACGGTGTTCCGATATAACTTCTTGCGGCTGCCACAATTGCCTGTCCAACACTTACATCACCGTTTCCTGTATTGTTATTACTGTCATTGTTGCTGCTTCCGCCGCCTGAAGTTCCAGAGTCCGGCTGGCTTGGTTTTTCTTGCGGCTGACTATTTCCGCCGCCTGAACTTCCACTGGATGTTCCTCCAGACTGGCTATTCCCAGACGGTTTATTTGACGCCACCTGTTGCTGCTGTTTTTTTGCTTCTTCTTCCGCTTTCTTCGCTGCCTCCTCCGCGGCTTTCTGTGCCGCTATCTGAAGCTGCTCATCTAAATCTGCCACTTCCGTCTTTTTTGCTTCCAATGTCTTGGATAAATTTTCTTTCTGGGTGGAAGATTCCGCCTTCAATTCTTTTAATTTATCCATGTCTTTTTCCAAACCACTTTTTAAGGAAGCTACTTCATTTTTTGTCTCTATATATTTTTCCAAATATTCTCTATCTCTGTCATGAACTGCCTGTACATATTCTGCCTGTTTTAACATCTCCGCAATACTGCCCGATTGGAAAATTTTTGTCAACATAGCACCTGTTCCATTCTCATACATGACTTTAATTCGATGTTTCATCTCTGCATACTGCTTCTTTTCTTTTTCCTGTGCAGTCTCTAAATCTGACTTCGCCTGAATGATCTCCTCCCCCTTTGTCGTCATCTGAGCATCTATGTCATTGATCTTTGTCAATATCTTTGTCAGATCTGCTTGAAGCGTGTCTACTTCTTGTTGTGCTTCCTTTTTCTGTGTCTCAAGATTGTCCACACTGTTCGGTTCTGCAAAAACCGGTGATACAGTCAAGCTGCTTGCTGTAATCGCTGATACAAGTATTTTTGTAAATTTTTTCATCTTAGTCCCTTTCTCTATTTTTTCTCCCACTATATAGTTTAATATACTATAAATACCTCCCCTTTTCAATCATTTTCTCCAAACAAAAAAGGCTATGACATAGTCATAACCCTTTCACTCCTCCTACCAGTATCTTCTGAACCAAGGTGATCCGTATACACTCGAAACTTTTACTGTCTGACCAAAGTCCGGTGCATGAATCATCTGTCCTCCGCCTATGTAAATCCCTACATGTCCAGAATAGCACACAACATCTCCAGGTAATGCGGCAGCCATATTGGCAACTGCTTTTCCACCACTTCCTTGAGATCCTGAGCTATGTGGTAAGCTTACTCCAATTGCCTTGTGCGCCATCAGCACTAGTCCTGAACAATCCACTCCGCTGTAGCTTTCACCGCCCCACACATACGGAACTCCGATAAAACTATATGCTGCATTTACAATTGCTTGTCCACCGCCAGAGTTGCTAGGCGGTACGTAATCACTGCCTCCTCCATTGGAGGTTGTTCCGGAATTCCCACGATTATCAGAGCTTGCTGCCAACGCTCGCTGTCTGTCTTGTTCTGCTTTCTGTGCAGCTTCCTGAATCTGTGCATCAAAATCATCAACTTCTGCTTTTGCTTCTTCAATCGTCGCATTCAAAGTCTCTTTTTGACTTTCAAATTCTTTTTGCTTTTTCTGCTGTTCTTTCTGATCTTCTTCCAAAGATTCTTTTAAGTCAGCAATCTTTTCTTTCGTCTCAACATAGTCTTCCAGACACTTTCTGTCTTTATCATGAACTGCCTGAACATATTCCGCTTTTTTCAGCATCTCAGCAATACTTCCTGATTCAAATACTTTTGTGAGCATAGAACCTGTTCCATTCTCATACATTATCTTGATACGAGCTTTCATCTCTTCGTATTGCGTCTTTTCTTTTTCCTCTGCCTTCTGCAGATCATCTGTTGCTTTTATGATCTCTTTTCCTGTCTGAACGAGCTCTTCCTCTAACGTATTGATCTCTGCCATCAGACTTGCCATCTCATCTTGCAATGTCTCTACTTTCTTTTCCGCCGCTTTCTTATTCTGTTTTAAATCATCGACTGAAGGTGCCGCAACAACAGAACCCACTGTGAGAGAACTTACTAGTAGAGAGGTCAATAAAGTCTTTCCAAATTTGTTCATTATTCCACCTATCCTGAATTTTTTAGTATTTTCTTTACAATCCTCATTACCCCGATTATATAACACTTCATACATTTTTGCAATATTTTTTAATAATTTTGTAATATTCATTTTCCTTTTGCCTTTTCTTCGTAATATATGATATGCTATATTTAAACAAAAAAACACATATCAGGAGGTCAATTATGAATTTTACATTCAATCACAACAACTTAAATGTATTAGATTTGGAGAAATCACTGGAATTTTACAAGAAAGCACTTGGTCTTGAAGTTGTTCGTAAAAGAGAGGCGGAGGACGGAAGCTTTATTCTCGCGTTCCTGAGCGACAAGACTTCTACTCAGAAGCTTGAACTGACATGGCTTCGTGACTGGGATCGTCCTTATAATCTTGGAGACAATGAATTTCATCTGGCATTTGAGACAGATGATTTTGATGCTGCATTCAAATACCACAAAGAGATGGAATGCGTCTGTTTTGAGAATCCGGATATGGGAATCTACTTTATTTCTGACCCAGATGGATATTGGATCGAGATCATTCCAGCCGAATAACGGCAAACGCTATAATAATCGGGAGCGCATGTTTGCTATGAACAAGCACTCCCAATTATTATTTTTCTATTTTACATATCTTTTATCAAAACAAACATGCCTGATGCCACCAGTGCACAGAGTACAGTGATAATCCCTATTCGCATCGGTTGCTCCAGCATCCACGCAAATCCGTTCAGTTCAGTCACTACACAAGCTAATATATTCATAGTCATATGCATCAAAACCGGCGCCTTTAACGAGCCGAATTTTTCATAGACATACGCCAAAAGAAGACCGCATATTGTTCCGTAAATAATCTGTACCAAATTTCCATGATACAATCCGAAAAACAGCGCAGAGTAAATCACTGCCGTAACCATCGGCATAACTTCTCTCAGGCGTTTGAAAAGCAATCCTCTAAAAATCAACTCTTCCATAATCGGAATAACAATGCCAAGACATATGATCTGTACCGGTAAAGACGGGGTGTACAGCATCTCCGACGCTTGTTTATAGCCCTCACTCACTTCTGAGAGATTACTCAAAAGCAACAAATTGTTAACCCCTAGCGCAACCGGTATACTGATTCCGACAATCAAAATATATTTTTCAAAAGCCGCTTTTTTTTGCGGTGTAACTCCATTTTCTTTTTCCAACTTGCGGTCTTTTTGAAACATCCACGCAAGAATCGGTATCGTACAAAGCGCAGCCAATGCGCTAATCTGTGTTGCGTATTTCAAAACACCATCTGTCAGCTCCACTGTCTTTTGCATCAGCTCTTCCTGGCTGGACACCGCTTGAAATGTCTCCGGATGCACAAATATCGCATACAGAAGAATCACAACTGCCTCCACCACAAATGCAACCGCCATTTTTACAATAATCGGACCGATCAGTCTCCAAATCCGCTGTCCAGGACTTCTTTGCTGCACAGTTCCACTTCCTTTCGAATTTCTTCTTCTCTTCCCTCCAAAGAACCTTGTACCATCTCTGGTTTTCCACCGCCTCTTCCGCCGAATTTTTCATTTAATCGTTTTGAAAATATTCGTGTATCACAACTTTTACTTCCAATCACATAGCGATAGCCATCTTTTTCATCTCCCGCAAATACAGCTCCAATCAAAGCACCGTTTTCTATGATAAGGTTTGTCAATTCTCTCGGCGCATTTCCCTCAAGCTCTTCCTCAAACCAAACGACTACTTTTTGGGATTGTGGAATCTGCTCCATCTTATAGACAAGAAGCTTTTGCTGAAGCTGTGAAACCTTCGCTTTTCCAGATGAAATCTCTTGCTTTAATCTGGTGACTTCTGAAAAGACTTCCTCCTCCGGTGCTGACAGCAAGACAGAAATATTTTTCACACTCTCTGCTTTCTGCTCATAATCCTGAAGCGCCCGGAATCCACAGAGCATGGAAATTCGCACGCCGCCTTTATAATTCTGCACATTCAAAAGCTTAATCAATCCAATCTCCCCAGTCTTTTTGACATGCGGTGCACAGCAGGCGCACACATCATATCCTGGTATCTCCACAATGCGCACCTGTCCTTCAATCTCAATCTTACTCCTGTAGGCAATTGCCTCTAATTCCTCTTTAGCGGGATACAACACCTTGATATCCAGATTCTTCACCACTGCTTCATTGGCTTTTCGCTCGATCACTTTTAATTCTTCTTTAGAAATGCTGCCGTTGAAATCCATTGTAATGGCATCTTTTCCCATGTGGAACCCGACATTGTCATAGCCATATACCGCATGTACAATCCCTGATACAATATGTTCTCCGGAATGCTGCTGCATCTTAGAAAACCGTTCTTCCCAATCAATCGTCCCCTGTACTGTTTTTCCTATTTCCAAAGATTGATTCGTCTTATGGTAAATGATTCCGGCTTTTTCCTGCACATCTGTCACTTTTGCATCATCCAACCTCCCGGTATCTGCGTATTGTCCCCCTCCCTCAGGAAAAAAGGCAGTTCTGTCAAGAACCACCTCATATACTTCCCCTGATTGTTCGCACGAGACAACCGTTGCGGAAAAGGTTACCATATGACTATCTTCATAAAATAACTTTTCTGTCATATCCTACATCCTTTCCGGAGCCTCAAAACCAAGCATGTCAATACATGCCTCCAATGCCCGTTTTGTAATCAGCAACAATGCGATAAATCCTGCTTTTCGGTCTTCATTCTCTTCTGAAAGAATCTTCGTCTCATGATAGAAACGATTGAATGCATTCGAAAGATCATAAATATATGCACAGATTTTATGTGGCGCAAGTTCTTCAAATGCTGTCTCAATGACATTATTAAATTTTGCAACCTCCAGCATCAATGCTTTTTCACTCTGTGTCTGCGGTTTTTTCACCTTGCACTTGGCTGCATCTTTTCCACCTTCTGCATATTTTCCAAGAATTGATTTGATACGCACAATCGTATATAAATTGTACGGTCCTGTATTTCCCTCGAACGAGATAAATCTTTCCACATCAAACACGTAATCCTTTGCAGCCTGATTTGACAAATCTCCGTATTTCATGGCAGAAAGCGCAACCATCTGTGCTGTCTTTCTCGCCTCTTCTTCGGACATCGTACGGTTCTCTGCAATTTTTTTATACATCTCCTCATTGATGTCATTGATCAGACTCTCCAGACGCATCACTCCGCCGTCTCTTGTCTTAAATGGTTTTCCGTCTTTTCCGTTCATTGTACCAAATCCAATGAACTTCAATTCCGTATTCTCATTGATGATCTTTGTCTTCTTCGCGCAACGGAATACCTGCACAAAATGCAGTTCCTGACGCTTATCTGCAAGGTAGATCACCTCATCGGGATGATACAATTTCTCACGTTCGATCAGTGTGGCAAGATCTGTCGTATCATACAATGCCGCTCCGTCAGATTTTAAGATCATACACGGCGGGATCTCTTTTGTATCGGTCTCTTCTTTGACATCTACGACAAGCGCTCCCTGATCAATATGTGCATAACCTTCTTTTTTCATATATTCTACCATCTCCGGAATATATGGCTGCGCATCTGCCTCGCCTTTCCAAAGATCAAATTCCACGTTCAATGCACCGTAATTCTTTTTTAAATCCGCAACAGAAACATTCATAATGTGTTTCCAGATTGCAGTGTATCCTCTATGCCCATTCTGCAATAAGAATGTCGCCTGCAATGCTTCTTCTTTATAATCTTCATGTTCTTTTGCGTATGCGCTCGCTGTCGGATAAATCTCTTCCAACTCGGTAATCGTAAACGGTGATTCTTCTGGATATTCTCCTTCAAATCGATCGTCAAAATATGGAAGCTCCGGTTTTCTCTTTTTCAGCTCTGTGATGACAAGTCCCATCTGGTATCCCCAATCTCCAAGATGTACATCTCCAATCATCTTATGTCCGACATATTTCCCGATTCGTTTTACACTTTCCCCAATTACCGCCGAGCGAAGATGCCCTACGTGAAGCGGCTTTGCAACATTCGCTCCGCCGTAATCCACAATGATCGTCTTCTGCTTTTTTGGTTCTTCCACACCAAGCTTCTCCTGCTCTGACATTTTTCCTAAATAAGAAGCGACAAACTCACCGTCCAGAATAATATTGATAAATCCCGGATTGACAGCCTCCACCTGCTCAATGCAAGCACTTTCTTTTAATACTTCAACGACATCATTGGCAATCATGATCGGTGCTTTCTTATAAGCTTTTGCCGCCGCCATTGCACCATTACACTGATATTCACACAAATCCGGTCTGTTTGACAATGTAACCTTTGCATATTGTTTATCATATCCTGCTTTCTCAAAGGCAGCTTCTAATTCAAATGTTAAAATATCTGCTATTTTTTTCATAGTTCCTCCTGCTTTGCATCTGCTCTACTTCGTTCATTCATATTTTTTCTTATACTTTGTTATTTTAGCACAAGGCTTTCGTTGCAACAACCATATATTTTCAAAAGATTTCTCGTCTTCCTTGCTTTTTCTAATTGATTGTGTTAAATTAATAATAATTACTAATATTATTTATGGAGGTATCATTATGAATACAAATACTTTTCACAACTTATCTTACGGAGTCTATATTATTTCTAGTTTAGATGGAAGCAGATCAACAGGATGTGTCGCCAACAGCGTCATGCAGATTACTTCCTCACCTGCTACAATTGCCGTGAGCATAAATCATGATAACTTTACAAACAGCTGTATCGAAACATCGGGAACATTTGCAATTTCTATTCTTTCCGAAGCATCCGATCCCGGATTGATTGGACGTTTTGGCTTTCAATCAGGAAGGGAAATTGACAAATTTAATGGAGTTGACGCTCTGCAAAAAGGAGAATTCTCTGTTATAGCTGATGCATGTGGATATATCGTCTGTAAAGTTATCAATAAAATGGAAACTTCGACACATACAATATTTTTAGGTGAAGTCATTGATGCTGATCTCTTAAAACCTGATTCTGCAATGACCTACGCTTACTATCACAAAATAGTCAAAGGAAAAACCCCAAAAAATTCACCAACCTATCTTCCTGAAGAAACAAATACAAAAGAAAAATGGGTCTGCAGTATCTGCGGTTATATCTATGACGGTTCTACTCCTTTTGAAGAACTTTCCAATGAGTATAAATGTCCAATATGCAAACAACCCAAAGAAAAATTTACAAAACAGTAATCTTGGTGATACAAACAGACTAATAGAAAGCGAGAAACAATTATGAAAATAGGCTCTCATGTAGGTATGAGTGGTAAAGAGATGCTGCTTGGCTCAGCAAAAGAGGCCATATCATACAACGCCAACACCTTTATGTTTTATACCGGTGCACCACAAAATACGCGCCGAAAAGATATCAGCGAATTAAACATTGACGCGGCATGGGATTATATGTCCGCTCACGGAATTGATGAAATCGTTGTGCATGCACCGTATATCATCAATCTTGGAAATACGATCAAACCGGAAACCTTTGAGCTAGCTGTAGAGTTTTTACAGCTAGAATTGGAACGAACAGAAAGTTGTAAAAGTCACACTTTGATTCTCCATCCGGGCGCACATGTAGGTGCTGGAGTAGACGCTGGAATCGCACAAATCGTAAAAGGATTAAACACAGTCCTGACCAAGGACACGAACTGTAATATTGCCTTGGAGACAATGGCAGGAAAGGGAACCGAGATCGGACGGTCTTTTGAGGAACTTGCACGCATCTACGATGGTGTTGTCCACAACGAAAAGCTGCGTGTCTGCTTTGATACCTGCCATACACATGACAGTGGCTATGATATCATTCACGATTTTGACGGAGTCATCGACCACTTTGACAAGCTCATAGGCAAAGAACAGATTGCTGTCTTTCACATTAACGACAGCAAAAATATATGCGGCGCTTCCAAGGATCGCCATGCCAACATAGGTCTCGGTGAAATCGGCTTTGATGCACTCTCCTATATCGTGCATCACAAAGACTTCGAAGCAGTGCCAAAGATTTTGGAAACCCCTTATATTCCATTCACAGAAAATCCAAAAAAATCTTTCGCACCTTATAAACACGAAATTGAAATGTTAAGAACTAAGACCTTCTCTTCTATTCTTTAACATGATTATTTTACCTTCCTCTTGACTTTCTCTTCTTCTAATTGTAATATTGTATTATATATTTAATACAAAGTGAGGTGATTCTTAAATGCCATGGGAACTAAGCAATGACCGACCTATTTATCTGCAGCTTATGGAACGCATACAAATGGATATTGTATCGGGCAAATACCACGCTGGCGACAAGCTTCCTTCTGTACGCGATCTCGCAATAGAAGCTGCTGTAAATCCAAACACGATGCAAAAAGCTTTATCAGAACTAGAACGTGTTGGTTTGGTATACTCACAGAGAACGAGTGGACGTTTTATTACGGAGGACGCAACTATGATAAAAGAACTAAAACAGCATCTTGCCAATGAACATATCTTAGAATTTTTTGAAAAAATGAAACAACTCGGTTTTCAAGAAGAAGAAGCTTTACAACTTATGGAAGAGAGAATAAAGGGGGAAAAATAGATGAATCCTATTTTGGAGTGCAGAGGGCTTACCAAAAATTACGGAAGCTTTACTGCATTATCGAACTTAAATCTATCTCTGGACAGAGGACAGATTATCGGTCTTTTAGGACCAAACGGAAGCGGAAAGACAACATTGATCAAACTCATCAACGGTCTGCTCGTTCCGACAGATGGACGCATATTGATCGACGGGACAGAACCATCTGTCACCACACGAAATATTGTCTCTTACCTTCCGGAACGGACATACTTAAGTGACTGGATGAAAGTAAAAGAGATTGTCTCTTATTTCAAAGACTTTTATGAGAATTTTGACGAGAAACGTGCCTATGAGATGCTTGCACATTTGCAGATTGATCCAAATGCAAGACTCCGCACCTTTTCCAAAGGGACAAAAGAAAAGGTACAATTGATTTTAGTCATGAGCCGCAATGCAGATTTGTACGTATTGGACGAACCAATCGGCGGTGTTGATCCGGCAGCACGTGATTATATACTGAACACCATTCTTACAAACTATAATGAAAATGCTACAATATTGATCTCTACACATTTGATCACAGATATTGAAAACATTTTAGACCGTGTTCTTTTTCTTCAAAACGGGCACATCGCACTCAATGCAAGTGTGGATGACATCCGAATTGAGCACGGAAAATCCGTAGACACATTATTCAGGGAGGTATTCAGATGTTAGGTAAATTAATTAAACACGAATTTCGGGCACTCTCCCGATTTTTGCTTCCGATTCATATTCTTTTGCTGGTTGCCTGTCTGATTGGACGATTTATGTTTCAGGCGATGGCCACGATGGATTTGCCAAATGTGATATTGATTGTCTCATTTGTATTCCTGATCTCCATCTGGATCGTTGTACCATGTGCGACATCTATTTTAATTGTAGTACGCTATTATAAAAGCCTGTATACCGACGAAGGATATCTGACACTGACGCTTCCGGCGACAAGAGGACAGCTTCTGTTTTCCAAAGCATTTGCAGCATGCGTCTGGAGTATTTTAGATCTCGCAATCGTCATCGCAGGACTTGCAATTGTGGTTATCATACCACAGGTTTATCAAAACTCTGCCGAGGTGCTTAATGAGCTAGAAAAAGCATTGGAGATGTCGCCAAGCCTGTTTTTCTGGTCAACTGTCGGAATCTCTGTGATCGGATGTTTTGGGAATGTGGCACTTTACTATTTTTCAGTATCTATCGGGCAGCTCCTTTCTTCGCACAGAGTGCTCGGAGCGATCATTGCTTACTTTGCAATTTCAACAGTCTTTTCTGTGTTGATGCTGATCATCATGTTTGCAGTTGGATATGATCCATTTTTTGGCGCTTCCTCTGATTCGCTTGCCACAACAGCATTCTTAAGTTCTTATAAGTCAAGCGCCATCATATGTATCCTGGAAACATTCCTGTTCTTCGGTGGTACATACTACTTACTAAAGAAAAAAACAAATCTCAACTAAAAAGCAAGGACGAGGGTTCTTTTTTAAACCCTCGTCCCTATTTTTATTAAAATACAACCTGAATCAAAAACATATACAGCACCGTTCCAGCCCCGATACTGAGCAGATTGTTTCGTTTCCACACATGCAGCACCGCAACCGTGGCCACAGCAATCAACTCCGGAATCCCATGCGGTGCCTCCCGCACCGGTGTACTTTTTAAACAATATACAACAAGCATCCCGATCACTGCCGGTGTCAATACTTTTCCAAGATACTGTATCGTCTCTGGAATCTCTTTTCCTTTTGGAAAGACCAAAAAAGGAGTAACTCTCGTTGCAAATGTAGTCAGTGCAACCGCCAAAATAATCAAAATCGAAATTCCCACACTTACCGGCATCTTTCTTCCCCCTTATCCAATCTCTTTTTCCCGACAAACAATATAAGAACAATCAAAAGCATCGACGGCAATACAAAACTGTCCGCACCAAAAATCTGCAGACAAACAAACGCTCCCACAACACCGATCACCGCCGGTATCCGGTTGTTTTTCTCCATCCATTGTTCAATAAAGATCACAACAAACAATGCCGTCATTGCAAAATCAATTCCCTCTGAATTGATTGGAAGAAGACTTCCCACCAAACCACCGATTGCAGAACCAATCACCCAATAACATTGATTCAAAAGTGCGATCGCCAAAAGAAACTTTTCTTCCGCTACTCCCTGAGGCACTTTTGTCGTACAAAGCAATGAGTATGTCTCATCCGTCAAGCTGAAAATCATATACCATCTTGATTTGCCCATTTTATTAAATTTTTCCAAAAGAGAAATTCCATAAAACACATGTCTGACATTCACCATAAATGTCAAAAAAATGACTTGTAAAAAGGAAATACCCGGCACGAAAAAATTCACTGCCAGGTATTGTCCAGAACCTGCATATACAAGCAGACTCATTAATATCGCCCATACGAAAGAATATCCCTTTTCTGCATACATCACACCAAACGCAATTCCTATAAACAAATATCCCGTCAACACCGGAATCGTATAAGGAAATGCTTTCTTAAATGCTTGCCTATATTGTGACATTTCTCTTCCTCTATCCTACACTTTATATCATTCTCAAATATACACACCTAGGCGGATTCGAACCGCCGCACCCGCCTCCGGAGGGCGGTGCTCTATCCCCTGAGCTATAGGTGTATAAGAGTCGTTTACACCGTAAACGACTTTTAAATAATATCACACTTTTCTCCAAAAGTAAAGAAATTCTGTCGGGATTTACAAAATCACAAAATTAGTCGGTTTTCTTTTCTGCTGAAATAATATGCTCTGTAAGAGAGGATTTCCTCCTCTTCCACCTGCGTATCGTTGATCTCTTCAATCATATCCTCCAGATCGATGCGGTTCGGGCTCTTACTCTCCGGCACGATAATCACTTCATGCACACTGCTTGGGAGTACATAATAATTTTCTCCCAGCTGATTTCCAATATCCTCAAGCACTTTATCATACAAAATGCACGCAGCACCAAAACTTCGTATTTCATTGGTAAGCACATACATAAAATCTTCTCCCTCTTGGTCATTTGTCTCTTCGCCAAGCAATTCAGCCACCACGGAACGCATTGTTTGAAATTCCGGTGGCAGAAGCCTTTTCGTATTCTGATGTGCAATGTTGTAGATTCTTTCTTTTTCCACTCCCCACACTTTCAAAATATCATCTGTAATCAATATGGTCGCTGTCCCTGACTTACTGACATCCAACAGCACATAGAATACAATTGCTAAATCCAACACGCACATATGTGGGATCTGTTCGAGAAGTTCTGCATTCTCCTCTGCATGAATCAACTTGTACACAATTTTTTGCTGCATTTTTGAAAAACTCTGCAACACTGAAGTCTCCCACGCATGTTCTATGCGCACTTCCTGATACAATTTTAAAATGCTTTTTACAATCCGATCAAGTGACTGATGTTTCTGATATTGCTGAAAATATTCTTCCAGATAAATCGTCGGTGATACATTGATCCCTTTTTCGCTGACCATGATTCCGACTCTATTTTTTCCATTATTCTTCATTGTCGTCTGAATACATACCGATATCCCTTCTTTCACCTTCTGCTTAACTTTTACCTCTACTGCACTCACAAATTGTTGATAATTCATATAAACTCCTTTCCTGTGAGCCGCTTTCTTTTTGTCCTGCTTGAAAAATTGACATGAATCTGTCAAAGAAAATAGATTTGAAATATATTATGGTTTTTTGATTATAACCGAAGCTTCCGAAAAATACAATGATTTTTTGAAATTTTTATCCATACGGTAACATTTCCTCTGTAACAAAAAAAGGATGAGCTATCCTATAAATAAACTCATCCTCTCCGTTATCAGATATCTGAACAGGCTCCATTATACTCTTGATAAGTACTCTCCTGTACGTGTATCAATCTTCAGAACATCGCCTTGTTCTACAAACAACGGTACGTATACAACTGCTCCTGTCTCCACAGTAGCTGGTTTTGTCGCACCCTGTGCTGTATCTCCTTTAAATCCTGGCTCTGTCTCCGTGATCGCAAGTTCTACAAACAATGGTGGCTCTACAGCAAATACATTGCCATTGTGAGAACAAATCTTCACCATCTCATTCTCTTTTACAAATTTGAGCGAATCACCAATTGCATCTTCATTCAATGCGATCTGATCATATGTCTCAACATCCATGAAGTGATACAATTCTCCATCAGAATATAAGTACTGCATATCTTTTCTTTCAATATGAGCTTTCGGGAATTTTTCTGTAGGTCTGAATGTTTTTTCTACAGCTCCACCACTGATAATATTTTTTAATTTCGTTCTAACGAACGCTGCACCTTTACCTGGTTTTACATGTTGGAATTCTAAAATCTGATAAATATTCCCGTCAATTTCAAGGGTTACACCATTTTTAAAATCTCCTGCTGAAATCATCTGTTATCCTCCTTAATTATTCCCACATGTATCACTACATCTTGCGGGACATGCTCCTTTAAGCATAAATATTCTTCTTCACTTCTATCCATTCTATAATAGTTTGTACGATTTTTCAACCTTTTTTTTCTATCCACTCAATTATTATTCCACATACGCATCTACAATATCTTTTGACACACTGTGACGAATCTCTTCTGTCACTCCTTTTGAGGCATCCCGCACCTCTTGTCTTAGTTCGTCACTCATAGGAACAATCTTCGTTCCACTTTCCTCAATCACCTTAATTTTTTCCGCAATACGGGTGTCCGACTGCTCTCTTGCGTATTTTTTTGCAATCTCAGAAGCCTCTGTGATCACGTTTTGCTCTTTCTTTGAAAGCCCTTCAAAAAATTCATCACTGACAATCAAAGAAATCAAATGCGGCAGATGATTTGTCTCAACTACATAATCCTGCTGTTCATATAATCGACTGGAAACAATAACCTCATATGGGTTTTCCTGTGCATCGATCGTTCCCTGCTGAAGCCCGATGTACACCTCACTGAAAGTCATAGGTGTCGGATTCGCTTTGAGCGACTTCCAGAAAGCCATATGATACGGATTCTCCATTGTTCTGATCTTTTGTCCCTTAAAATCCGACAGGGAAGTAACATTTTTGTTCGTGGACATGACACGGAACCCCTGATCCGCATACCCCAACAGCTTGTAGCCCGCATCTTTGTAAACATCTTCCATCAGACCATAGAACTTCGCATCATCCACTTTGTTGCGGACTTCTTCAATAGAGTCAAACACACATGGAATGTCAAACACCGCGGCATCTTTCATAAACGTAACCTGCGGCGCTGTATTTTGTACGACAAACGGAATATCTCCGTCTTTACAGCTTTCTAACAATTCACGGTCTCCGCCAAGCGTACTGTTTGGATATACTTGAATCTTCATCTTTCCGTCACTTAGCCGATCCACCTCTTCTGCAAATTTTTCCGAGAACAACTGTGTCACCGTATCTTCCGGACTGGATGTCGCAAGCGGCCAAGCGTATCTTTGCACATCGCTCTCCTTGGCGCACCCGGACAAGAGCACAGCAGCCAGCACCGCTGTCGCCATATATATTTTTTTCTTCATCAGATTTCCCTCCTACAATAGCACAAGACTGATACCTGGTACAAATGTAATCAGCAGTAACGCGATCAAAAAGAACACAATCATCGGAAATGCTTTTTTTGCAATTTCCATAATCGGTATCTCCGTAAGTGAACTCGCCACGAACAAATTGACTCCGATTGGAGGCGTCACAAAACCAATTGCAAGGTTTACAACCATCATCACACCAAAATGAATCGGATTCATTCCGATTTCTGTTACAATCGGTAATAAAATCGGGCTTAAGATCAAGATCGCCGGTGTCGTATCCATCACCATTCCCACAATCAGTAAAAAGATATTAATCACAATTAAAATGACAATCGGATTACTAAAGTGTGTCAAAATCCACTCGCTGACTGCCTGTGGCACCTGCATCAGTGTAAGCACCCGCGAAAATGCAATTGACGCTGCAAGTATAAATAACAGCGACGCATAAGTTCTTGTGGATTCTACAATGATTCCCCAAATATCCTTCACCTGAATCGTGCGATAGATAAAAAGACTGATAATTAACGCATAGAAAACCGAGATAACCGCAGCCTCTGTCGGTGACGCAATTCCCGAATAAATGCACCCTAAAATAATAACCGGACTAAGCAGGGCAAAAAAGCTCTCTTTTAACACTTTGAAAAAGCCTTTCGCATGTAATTTCCCAATCTCTTCTGCAATCTTTTCTTTGTCTTCTCCATATTTCTTACAGTAATAGATTGCATAGATCATCAGCAGGCCGCCAATCAAAAGTCCCGGAATAATTCCAGCGATAAACAGATCACTCACGGATTCTCCCGCCGCCATTCCATACATGATAAACGGAATACTTGGCGGTATGATCACACCGAGTCCTCCCGCCACAGCAACCACTGCTGTCACAAATTTCTTGTCATATCCAAGTTCCATCAGAATCGGTATTGTCATACTTCCAACCGCCGCTACAGTAGCCGGACCCGAACCTGATATTGCACCATAAAACAAACATGTAATAATCACTGCACACGGCATTCCCGCAGTTCTTTTTCCAAGAAAATACGCGAAAACATCAAACAGCTTTTTCGAGATTCCACCCTTTGCCATAACGATTCCGGAGAGCACAAACATCGGCACTGCAAGAAGTGGAAAACTGTCGATTCCACCAAACATAGAACGAATGACAAACTGGGCGCTCGCCGTAAAAGAAGGGTCAAATGCTCCCGGCAATACCGATACAATCCCAAGTGATATCGATACCGGAATCGCAATCACCAGGCAAACTACAAATATTAAAAATACAACTACGATTGGCATGATTCTTCCCCTCCTTTTTCTTTCGCCCTTACAACCTGAAGTTCGATCCACCATCTCTGCACAATTCTAAATGCTGCCAGAATAAAACATACAAACGGCGCTGCCTGAATGTAATACATCGGAATTCCACACGCCGGACTGACCTGTCCGCTCTCAATCGCAGAGCGCAGATACAAAAAGGCATACGGTATCATATAGCAGAAAAATACTAGTTCAATCGTATGATTCACCAGCTTAAACAACGCCTTTCCTCGTTTCGGAAACATTGCCACAAACTGCTCCACTTTTATAGAAATACATTTTTTCGTACAATAGCTGATGCTCAAAAATCCTTCCCAAATAAAAATATATCTTGTGATCTCTTCCGACCATGACAAAGACATGCCAAATGCATATCGAAAAACCACCTGAATTCCCATAATGGCAGTCATCATGATAAGACCTGCTCCCATTAGGAATTCTTCCAGACTGTTATTTAACCATGTGAATACTCTTTTCATAGCCTGCTCCTCTCATTCGTTTATTTCTTAACACAACACGGATTTAAAAACAGGCTTGGCAGTCTCGCTGTCAAGCCTGTTTGCACTTATTATTATAGGCTTTTGTGTAACAATTGCAATACAGTTTCCAAATTATTTACTTCCATCTGTCCTGGTGCAGATGCTTTTTTTGCTGCTCCGAATGTCAAAGCAGAACCAAATACTTCTCCACAAAGTCTGCTGATCACGCCTGTTCCTGCCATTGACATTGTGATGATCGGTCTGTCCGCATACTCAGATGCCATCTCTTCTGTCGCAGATAACAGTACAAGAACATCTTTTTTGCTGTTCGGCATTACCGCAATCTTCGGAATGTCTGCTCCTAAGTCCTGCATTTTGCGAAGTCTTGAGACAATCTCATCTTTTTCAGGTGTCTTGTCGAAATCATGGTTAGACGCAACTACTTTTACATTCACTTCGTGTGCCGCTTCGATGATCTCTTTTACAACCTCATCTCCTGTAAATGCTTCCACATCTACTAAATCCACATATCCTGTCGCGGCAGCTTTCTTATTTAATTCTGCATATTCTTTTGCCTCGATTGCTTTCTCTCCACCTTCTTTTGAAGTACGGAATGTGAATAACAATGGTGTCTCTCCCAAAGCTTCTCTCAGCTCTTTTAAAACCTCTTCTACTTTTTCAAATTCAAAAACATGTTCAAACCAGTCTACACGCCATTCTACTACATCTACCGGAATATTTTCAAATGTTTTTGCCTCATTGATAATTTCTTCCTTTGTCACTCCTACGATCGGCACACAGATTTTTGGTACTCCTTCTCCGATCTTTACATTTCTTACGATTACCGGATTCATAAACTTCCTCCTACAGATTTTTAAAATTTATTTTGCTGTATTTACTTTTTCTACTAATTTTCCATATCTTGCATTTACCAACAGTGCAAGAAGCACACCGATTACAGTAATGACAATGTTCATTACAAGAACGCCTGTTGCTGACATATTGGCAGCCGCACTTAAAATTGTATAATTACATAAGCTTGATGCAATCATAACAAGGCTTGTGATTGTTCCTTTGATCTTCGGGAACAGTTCATTTACAGTAGCTGTTGCCATCTGAAGAACTCCTCCTGCTGCTGCATAACCGATTACAAATGCACCGATGTAGCAGATTGCAGGTGTCTTGATCAAATATACTAACACCAACATGATTGTCGCAATTGCCGGATAGATAACAAGAAAACGTACTTGTTTGAATTTTGTGATCAAAATACTTGTCACAAACAACGCAACCAAAGTTCCTGCTGAGTAGTATGTCTGCATTACAGATACCGATTCAGACGAGATTCCTGCGATTTCTTTTCCGAATGTCTGCGCACAGTTTAACCATAATTGGAATGTAGCTGTACTTGTGAAACCGATTAAAATCAAGGCTACACTTTCCAATGAGAAATTTGCATTTTTTAGGTTACTGATAAATGACTCTGATTTTCCGCTCTCAGACTCTGCCGGAAGCGGTGCAAAAATTGCCAGCACACCGAGCACTGCGATTATAACACCTGCTACAAGTGGAAGTGTCAGGTATGACATAGATGTTCCTGCCACAAGTCCTAAGAAGAATGGCATTAAAAGCTGTGCTACGGAAATAAATAACTTAATTCCCATTGTCGCAATACCTGTATACTTGTACATAATCTCTGCAACTGCCGGATATGTAGCTGTATCTAAGAAGGAGTTTGCGATACCTCCGAGAACTGCTGCAATATATGCAACCTGTACGTTTGGTGAAAAAGCAATCCCTACGAAGAAAATAACATAAGATGCCACACCAATCAATACCGAAATTCTTCTTCCAAGCTTATCCGATAATGGTCCTGCAAACGGAAGTGAGATCAAACGTCCCAATCCCAATGCGGCTGCGATTGCAGTTACTTTCATCGCATCGTTCATTCCCCACTGATCCGCCAGCATCTCTTTTACAACCTGCTGACTCAATATAGAACATCCAATACCATGGATAAAATAGTTTAAGTACAAAATCAATGCACTTGGTAAATATTTCTTATTCATCGTCTTTTCCTCTGCACTCCTTTTTTCTTTTAGTCGTATTTGATATCTAAGATTTCTTTCATATATTCGATCGGCATTGGTTCTCCTGTCCACAATTCAAATGCGGCTGAACCCTGGAATAACATCATTCCTAGACCGTTCATTGTCTTACATCCGACTTCTTTTGCCATCTTCAACAGCGCTGTTTCTCTTGGAGCATATACAACATCTGTTACGATTAAGTCTGGTCTTAAGAACGATTTGTCCGGAATGTATGTCTGACCTTCTAATGGTTTCATACCCATGCCTGTTCCGTTTGCAAATAAATAGCTGTCTGCAATCTCTTCTTTTAATTTGTCAAGATCTGCAAAATCATATAATGTCGCTTTACAGTTTGTATTTTCATTGATTTTCTTTACTGTCTCTTCTGCATTTGCCCAGAATTTATCTTTGATGTTAAAGATAGACATCTCTGCCACACCGTCAAGCGCTGCCTGAATTTCAATTGCTGTTGCAGCTCCACCTGCTCCGACAATTGTCATTTTTTTGCCAATAACATCAATGTTGTTGTCTTTTAATGCTGCCATATAGCCGATACCATCTGTAATGTGACCTGTCAGGTGTCCATTGTCATTTACGATTGTATTGACTGCACCGCACATTTTCGCTGCCGGTGACAACTCGTCTAAGTATTTATGTACCACTGTTTTGTTTGGCATAGATACGTTAGAACCTCTCATTTTTAATGCACGAAGTCCTTTGATCGCATCTTCTAATGTATCGTTGTCCACCTCAAATGCAAGGTATGCATAGTCATATCCTAATTTTGCAAATGCTTCATTCTGCATTGCCGGTGAACTTGAATGTCTGATTGGGTAAGCCATTAAACCGATTAGTTCTGTGTGACCTGTAATTCTTTCTGCCATGATTTTTCTCTCCTTTGAATTTGAATTGTTTTTTCTTTTGCCCATTTGTTAAATTTTAAACAACCTCTTTACTGTGATTATATACGATTTCAATCAATACTTCCAATACATCTTTTGTTATTTTTTGATAGTTTTTTTCTATCAATTGTGATATACTGTAAGGCAGAGAAAGGAGTACATGCTATGACATTAAATCAATTGACATATTTTCAAAAAATTGCCCAGCTGGAACATTTCCGCTTAGCCGCCAATGAACTGAATATTTCCCAGCCAAGTCTCAGCCGTTCTATGGATACGCTAGAAAATGAACTCGGTATTCCTCTTTTTGAAAAAAACGGACGAAACATCACACTTACCAAATACGGTAAGATGTTTTTAGAACACGTTGACCGCATTTTAGAAGAGGTTCGCACTGCGGAACAGAAAATGTACCATCTGACACAAGAAGGGGGACACATCGACATCGCCTATGTATCCCCTCTCGCTAACCACTATATTCCGCACACGGTGCGTACTTTTTTGAATCTTCCGGAAAATAAACAAGTGACATTCAGTTTCAGTCAGGCACATACAATCGACCTGATCCGTGGGCTGAAAAGCGACATGTATGACGTTGTTTTTGGCGCATATGTGGAAGATCAGCCTTCCGTACAGTTTACTCCAATCCTGCATCAGGAGATGTTACTCATCACCTCGTTAAACCATCCGCTCGCAAATGAAAAAGAAGTACCTTTTCAAGTACTGCAGGATTATCCGGTGATCGGATATGACCGTGATTCAGGTCTTGGACTTTACACTCACAAATTATATCGTAAGCACCAGATCCAGCCGGATATTGTCATCGACTGCCCAGACGAATATTCTATCGCAGCACTTGTGGCAGAAGATTTTGGGATTGCACTAGTTGCAGATGTTGACACGATACGCGATGCAAAGATTGCCAAAATTCCAATCTCCGGCGAAACGTTAATCCACACAGTCTACATGGCGCACATGAAAGACAAATATATGATTCCCGCCACAAACCGGTTTGTCAAATTTATCAAAAAAGATTCCGGTCTGACTTAATATTCTTTAACTTGCGCTCTTCCTTTAATCACTGTCCTTTTCTATAATTGCTTCCCCATTTTTATCCAACAGGTAAATTGCAAAAACGGTTTTAATCCGGGCCGGATAAGTCTCCAAAATTTCTCCATTATATACGATACATACCTCTGTTCCCTCTTCAAGTTCGGGCACTTCAATCTTTGATACAACATCCGTTGTAACCGAAATTTCACCTGTTGATATCTCTTCATTTTCAAAAGGTTCGACTAAAATCGTATTTTCACCTATTTCCAAAACAGTTGCGTTAAATGTCGGATTCCCTTTCGGCGTTTCCGTATCTTTACATCCTGTTAATGAAAACGCAGCAAAAATACAGGCACCTAATACAACAGATTTTTTTCTCATTTTTCACGCCCCTTTCCAAACAAAAAAAGATGTACAAGGTATACTATTTCACTTCTACCTCATACATCTATTTTAATCTGTTCTTTAAATTATGTCCAATATTTCTTGCAATTTACTAGCCTATATTGTTAAATTCTATAAATAATCTCTTTTTTCCAAAACTTCAAGGATATTACGCCCTTCCGTTGTACCCTCAATAATTCTTCTTGCACGGACACTGTCACCGATGTTCATAATCTCTACATCTCCGCTGTGTCCAAATGTATTATACAACGCATCTAAGATTGGAGCATTTGCTCTCATACCAAGACATACAAATCCGTAATCAAATGCAAGATCTTTCTCTTCTCCATCCGGCATTTTCACAAGGAATGCATCGCTCTTCACTTCTAGCAAAGCTGTGTTTGGAAGCTGTTGTACTCCATACTGATCCATCATCGTAAATGTTCCAACTTTAGAAACAGGGTCAATTCCATTTCCGATAACCGGCATCATTTCTACGATACTCACATCCGCATGTCTTGGTGCGAAGAATTCCACTACATCAAGACCAACTGCTCCTCCACCGATGACTACAACTTTCTTTCCAGTCAAGTCTTCCGGATACTCTGTAATGTGGTTGATCATATTTGTGATAGAAGATACTTTTCCGCCTTCTTTGTCAATGTTTTCGTGTAATCCTTTGATCGGCGGAAGAAGTGGATTCGATCCTGTCGCATTGACAATAATGTTCGGATTCAGGCTTTCAACCAACTCAATTGTTGCTTCTGTATTTTTAAAGACAAATAAGTTTTTCAGCTTGCTTGCACGGTGAATCAGGTAATTCGGGAAATCTGACAGTCTCTTTTTATCCGGAATCTTAGAAATCTCCGCTGCAAGTCCTCCGAGATTTGCCTTTTTCTCGATCAAGAATGTTGTACATCCAACTTCCGCTGCTGTACATGCTGCTTCCAGACCTGCAGTACCTCCACCGATCACAACAACATTGCAAGGTTTCTTCACGCGAAGTTTTTTGTATCCTTCTCCTTCATTCACAGCCGGATTAATCGTACAACGGATCGGGCGGTTTACTCCGATACGGTTTCCTGCACATCCGATGTTACATGAGATACATTTGCGGATTTCTTTTTCATCGCCAAAGCTTACTTTGTTTACCCATTCCGGATCCGCAATCAGACCACGTCCCATACCGATGAGATCTGCATCTCCTCTTTCCAAAATATCTTCTGCAACTTGTGGGTCTCTGATGTTTCCCATTGTGATACAAATTTTTCCATATCTTTCTTTGACTGCTTTCGCCATATAAGAACGCCATCCGTCTTCCAGATAGTTAGCATCAATCTGATATTGGATAGAACCATTCAAGCCACAGGAAACGTCAAATACGTCTACCTCTTTTTCAAAATACTGAAGATAATCCAAAGTATTTTCCAATGTGTTTCCACCTTCTAAAAATTCATCCGCACTGATTCTTACAAAAATCGGGAAGAATGGACCTACCTGTGCACGTACTTCTTCAATAACCATTTTTGCAAAACGTGCTCTATTCTCTGGGGAACCTCCAAATTCATCCGTTCTCTTATTTGTTATCGGTGACAAGAACTGGCTGAGTAAGTAAGAGTGTCCGGCATGAATCTCCACTGCATCAAATCCTGCGATCTGTGCTCTCTTTGCAGCTTCTCCGTATTTTTTCACAATGCGTAAAATCTCTTCTTTTTCAAGCGGTCTTGGAATCTCTCCACCTGCTTTTGACGGAATATTCGACGCAGAAACCGGCTGCATATTTGTTCTTGCAGACTGCGCAGAAGCTCCGGCATGATTGATCTGGATTGCAATACAGGCACCATGTTTGTGTACTGTCTCGCTCAATTTGAATAATCTTGGAATATAGCTGTCGTGGTCGATACGAATCTGTGTTGTTCCATTAGATCCTTCCGGTGAATCTACACTTGCATTTTCTACGATCAAAAGACCTGTTCCGCCTTTCGCTCTCTGTTCATAATAGTTAATATGAAGAAAACTCATTTCTCCATTCTGTTCTCCATAGTTCGTTCCCATTGGTGTCATAACAATTCTGTTTTTCAGTGTCATGTGCTTAATTGTAAGCGGTTCAAAAATATGTGTATATTTGCTTTGCATTTTTTCTAACTCTTTCTAAATGATTGTTTCAGATCCATGTGAAACGAGGTTGTTGACATTGCCTTGGGCTCTGGCTTCTGTCTTTTCTTAACTATCATTATAAGCACTCTCTATTCATAAAACAAATTGGTATTTTTATCATTTTTGATAAATTTTCTCTATAGATTCAAAAAGTAACTGCTCAAAGAACAGTTACTTTTTCCGTTTCTCTTTCTCTTTTCGATAAAAATGTAATACAATTTTTTCCAAGTATCGTTTCAGAACAATCTGAATCTCTTCTTTGGGGTGAATCGGCTTCACAAGTATATTTCGGATTCCCGCCCGTTTTGCGCCATAGACATCAGTAAACAGCTGGTCCCCGATAAAAATTGTATTCTCTGGTGTTGTGCCCATAATTTCCATCCCTTTTTTGTAATTTTTTGTAGATGGTTTGTGAGCATTAAAAATATAGTTCGTCTGAATCTCTTCATTGAACATCTTTACGCGGGGTTCCTGATTATTGGAAATCAGACAACTGGAAAATCCAATCGCCTTCAGTCTCGCAAACAGCGCTTTTGCCCTCTCATCAGCCGGTGCACCATGCGGAACCAATGTGTTATCAATATCGAAAATCAGTCCCCGATAGCCTTCTTCATATAATTTTTCAAACGGAATAACATAGGTCGATGCGACATAGTCATCCGGAAAAAAACGTTCAAACATAATCTTCATCCATTTCTCTTTTTATTCCATAAATGCCAACACATCTTCTTTTTCCGGCATTGAGCGAATCGCGCCTTTTTTAGTCGTAATCAATGCTGCTGCCGCATTTGCAAACGAAAGCATCTCTTTTAAATTTTCCTCTGTCAGATTCTCAAGTCCATGTTCTAATACATAGTTGATCGAGCTTCCACAGAAAGTATCTCCTGCACCTGTCGTCTCGATTGCCTTCACAACACGTCCGGCAACTTCCACTCTCATATCTTTGTAGTAAGCACGACTTCCATCTTTCCCCATAGTCAGAAGAATGAGCGGGATCTGATATTTCTCCTGCAGATACCGGATTCCCTCATCGTAATCCTGTTTTCCTGAGATAAACTGAATCTCATTATCTGAAATCTTCAAAACATCACAATATGCGAATCCATACTCCATCTGCTCTTTTGCAAGCTCTAATGAGCTCCAAAGAGGTGGTCGAAGATTCGGGTCAAATGTAATGACCAGCCCATTGTCTTTTGCAATTTTCAATGCTTTTTTTGTGGCTTCTCTCACTCCGTCATGAGTCATAGACAATGTTCCAAAATGGAATATCTTTGCCTTTTTTACAAATTCTTCATCTACTTCATCAGCAGTCAGCATCATATCAGCTCCCGGATTCCGGTAAAACGAAAACTCCCTGTCCCCATCCGGAAATGTATGCACAAATGCCAATGTGGTATTCACCTCTTGATCCATATATAAAGCGGAGGTGTCGATTCCAACATCATCCAGCGTAGCTTTCAACAGTGTTCCAAACTGGTCTTGTCCTACTTTCCCCAAAAAAGCCGTCTTCTTTCCCAACTTGTTCAGCATTGCGAGCACATTACAAGGCGCCCCACCCGGACACGCCTCAAAAAGATTGTTTCCCTGTTCACTCTCCCCGTGCATCGTAAAATCAATCAATAATTCTCCCAATGCGATTACATCAAATTCTTTCTGCATTGTAAAACCTCCCTTATTTTCTCCATCTATTATAGCCGACACACTTCTATTGTTCAATTTCTATTTTATAGTTTTTTTGAACATATTGCAGAAATTGCTTTACAATCGGCGATAAATATTTGTTCCGCATGATCGCCATATAAATATATCTTCGATACGCCAGCTTTTCAATCGGGATAATCTTCACCTGCAGGCTCTTCAAAATCGGAATATTCGGTACAATCCCGACACCAAATCCCTTTGCCACAAGTCCGGCAAGTGCGCTGTCTTCGTCCACCGTGTACTTGATATCCGGAGTAATATCTGCGTCTTTGAAAAGCCCGTCGATCACCGCACGAAGTCCACTCGTTTTATTGAAAAAAATCTGAGGATAACTGGCAATCTCTTCAAACTTTACACTCTCCCGATCTGCTAATGGGTGTCCATATGGCACAATTGCTGCAAGTTCTTCTTTTGTAACCGGGATAAATTCAATATCCGGCTCATTTTTCATATAAGAACAGAATCCAAGGTCAAAACGTTCTGATTTGATACCTTTCACAATCTCCTCTGTCACTCCATTATTAAAGTGAAATTGGATATCTTTTTCTTTGTTCTCGTCCAAAAAATTTTTAACCAGCTCCGGTATAAATTCACTCCCCTGTGTATAGATGTATCCGATATCAATCTCACCGCTTGTCTCACTTGTCATCGATCTCGTCTTTTTAATTCCGGTATCCAACACCCGCAAAGACTCCTCGGCATATTTCAAAAATACTTTTCCATATTTTGTAAGAACTACGTTCCGTCCTTGTTTTTCAAATAAATAAGTCCCCAGTTCCTGTTCCAACATACCAATTGCATGACTGAGGCTTGGTTGCGTGATAGATAGTTGCTTCGCCGCTTTCGTATAATGTTCCATATAGGCTAGTGTTACAAAATAATGCAATTGATTTAAATTCATATGCCTCTCTCCTTCAAATAAGTTTTGTTAAGTATATCACAATTTCTCTCTATAATCTATAGATAAAAACTATTATCTTTGCTAATAAGTAAGTTAACCGCACATGATAAAAAGAGTCCGAGTTAGACTCTTTTACATTTTAGCCAATACAATTTTTACATCTTCCCGAAACTTTTCCCATGCCGCTTCATCTTCTACAAAATATTTCGGACAAATCTTGCCGGTAATATCATAATGACGAATTACATCTTTTTCGGTCAAATCAAATTTTTTACATAACCATGCTGTCAGCTGTACCATAGATTTGTAGGTTGCCTGTGTATATTTTCCATCTTCATTCGGATGACATGTCTCAATAGAAACCGTGTCAGGATTCCTGTCATTGGATGCGTATGCTTCCTCCCACGTCGGAATACACTGCACAATCTCTCCATCTAATCCTACAATAAAATGGCTGCTTGCCTTCGTTATGTGACTGTCTTTTAAGCCTTCAAAATAATTTCGATTCTGCATAGCAGTCGATCCGGGATTCGCCGTATAATGAATTACAATTCCATTGATTCGCTCTGTCTTTGTCCCCGGTCTGGAATATTCATTTACCGTTAAAAGTTGCACATCGATATCCGGCTTAGCAGCATCTATATCTGCACCTGTAATTTCCATATATCCATTACCCAATGGTCCAATATGAAACACTTTCATTCCCCCAAGCACAACCGTAAGCAAAATCAGACAGGCCGCGCCAACTCGTGTATAGAGTTGGATTCGCCGTTTCATTCTGTTCTTACTTCTCCCTTTTTTTCTTCTGTGATTTGCTGTCATACTACAACCCCCGTATATCAAAATATGATATATGATTCTAACATATTTTTCTACGGATTATTTCAAAATTTGCTTAGTTTTTTCTTAATTACTTTTTTCCAAACGTTCAAAGTAAAGCTGCACGGCCTCATACTCTTGAATATTTCTCGGCATTGGCAATCCACCATACATCAATGCGGCTCCGGTATAAATTTTCCCATTTTCTTTGTCTTGATAGAATGCTTCCTCCTCCAAATTTCGCAAATACAAATAATACACTTTTTCATTCGCATGCTTTTTCGTCAGCACATAATTTACAAGCACCTCTGATTTATCTTCACTTGTAAATTGCCATGCTGTATACGTATGGTTTTCATAAGGATTTGACAAACGGTCGTATATTCCGTCATGAATCAGGCTTTGGTATTTTTTATAAGCTTCTATTTGATATCGAATCTCTTCTTTGTCTTTTTCGCACAACTGGTTCACATCTAATTCATACCCAAAACTTCCAGCCATTGCGACAACTGCTCTTGTATACATCGGTGTGTTTCTTCCTGTCTGATGATTTGGACAAACCGACACATGAGATCCGACTGTGCTAATCGGATAAGCGAAAGAAGTCCCGTATTGTATAGATAACCGCTCAATTGCATCTGTGTTATCACTACACCATATCTGAGGTGTATAATAGAGCATCCCGGCGTCAAATCTCCCGCCTCCTCCGGAACACCCTTCAAACAGAATATCCGGATATCGCTGAATCAGCTTTTCCAACAATTCATACAATCCGAGTACATAGCGGTGGTAAATTTCTCCCTGTCTGTCTTTCGGAAAATATGCAGACCACACATCACTCAGATTCCGGTTCATATCCCACTTCACATACTCTATATTTGCAGAATCTAACACCTCACACATAGCTTGAAACAGATATTCTCTCACATCCGCTCTCGCCATATCCAAGATCAATTCATAACGGCTTCTGTTTGGTTTTCGGTTTAAAATGGCAAGACACCAGTCCGGATGTGCCCGATATAGCTCACTATCCTCCGAAACAGCTTCCGGCTCGAACCAAATTCCGAACTTCATACCCATCTGATTAATACGTTCTACCAGCTTTCCAAGCCCGCCTTTTATCTTCTTTTCATTCACAAACCAGTCTCCCAGTCCAGAGGTGTCATCTTCCCTCTTTCCAAACCATCCATCATCCATAACGAACATTTCTACGCCAAGTTCTTTTGCCTCCTTTGCAATTTGAAATAGCTTTTCTTCATCAAATTGGAAATAGGTAGCCTCCCAGTTATTGATTAAAATCGGGCGTCTCGAAAGTTTATATTTTCCTCTGCATAGATGATTCCTATATGCCTTGTGAAATGTATTAGAAAGTTTTGAAAACCCTTCTCCACTATAACTCATTACCACTTCCGGAGCATCGAACACCTCTCCCTGTTTTAATTGATAAGAAAACTGCGTAGGATGAATTCCCATAACCATACGTGTCTGTTCAATTTGATCCACTTCTACCTCAGCAAGGAAATTGCCGCTATACACAAACGACATCGCATAACAATCCCCTGTCGTTTCTGTTGCATTTTTACTGCATAAAATCACAAACGGATTGTGCTGATGGCTGGATGTCCCACGCACACTTCCAATGGACTGCATTCCATGCCTTATTGGAAGACGTTCCAGTTCCCGCTCCATCGCATGTTTTCCATGAAAGTGTACCATATCAAACTCTTTGTGGTAAAACTCCAAACATGCTGATGCCACCTTTTCCAATATAATAGTCTCTGTTCCCTCATTGATTACAGTGACAGCTCTTGTAATGATGTCTAACTCATGAAACACGCCATAATACAATATGACCGCAACATTTGTTGTGAAATCTTTAAGCTTAATTTCTAATGTATCCGCTTCCTCTTCTTTCGCATACATTGCAGGAAGCCCGCAAATACTATATTTTCCCTTGTAAATCTTATGCGATTCATAACGAAGGTCAGCACCATATCCTCCATTCCCATCTATGATACGCAATGACTCTGTCCGATAGTCACCTGTTCCATATGTGGAATACTCCTGAAGCAGTGTATCCATCGAAAATTCCCGGCGATTACCCGCATCTGGTATTTGTCCAGAAAATCCTCTATCGTACATCCGCACTAAATAAGACATATCACACTTACCGACCCGCTTTCCATAGTATAGATGTTGTAATACTCCATAATCTCCTATCATAATTTGATATGCAGTATTTTTACTCTCTAATGTAAATATATTTTTTTCTTTATCAAATTGAATTGCCATGTTCTTTTTCCTTTCTCGGCAACAAAATTGTAATTGTTGTCCCTTTATCTTTTTCACTAACAATATTGATTCCGTAATCCATACCATAAATCAATTTAATACGATCATCTACATTGTTAATTCCAATCCCTGTAAAATGTTCACTTTTTTTATCTTTTTTATTATTCAAAGTATATAACTGCTCTGCATCCATTCCTACACCGTTATCCTCAATGTCAAATCTCAGATATTTCTTTTCTTCTTTTATAAAAACGGAAATTTCCCCCTCCATTCCTTCTGGAAATGCATGAAAAAATGCATTCTCTACGAAAGGCTGCAAAATCAACTTTGGAACGAGATATTCTTTACATTTGTCCACTACATAAAATTCGACTCCGACTGCATCTCCATATCTCGTCTGATTAATCAAAACATAATTTTTCAAGTTTGCCACTTCTTGTTCTACTGTCACAAATTCATCCGTATTACTTATCGTATTGCGAAGCAAGGAAATAAAGGCATCGATGACTGCGGTCGATTTTTTCACATCCCCCTGCCATGTCAACCACTTTATACTTGCCAATGTATTATACATATAATGTGGATTAATCTGCATCTGCAATGCGTGAATTTCCGCGTTTCGTTTTTCTTCCTGAATTTTCATGCGTTCTTCTATATATTGATTGATTCGCTCCAGCATCGTATTATAAGCTTTCGAAAGTTCTTGAATTTCTTCTGTTCCTTCCACATCTACATATTCCTGCATATTTCCTTCCTGCACAAGCCTCATCTTATCTGCCAGTTTTGATAATGGTCTCGTCTGTTGTTTAATAAAAATAAATACAAACAGTCCTATCAAAACCGTAATGCCAAGCGTGAGAAGTATATTGCTTTTCAGATGATACTGCTGTATGAATGCAAAATCCGGATCTATAACGCCGACCATCCGAAAGTTTGTACCTTGAAGTTTCTGCGTCAAATACATCTTTCCCAGACTCTTCCCTTCACCGTCGACTTGATCCAAAATCATCTCCAATTCCTTTTTGCCTTCACCGTTTAAATATTCTCGCTCATTTGAAGAGATCACCTTTTCATCCTGATTCAAGATAATAATATCACTTGTATCCGATGTAAAATAATCGTACATTTTTTGAAACTCAGATTCTTTGATCGATATAAATATAATTCCATCGCAAACATCCTTCTCACTGTAATTCAGACTCTTTGCCATCACCAAAACCGGCACATTTTTTTGATCGTCGGTGTATCCTTTTTCTTCATACTCACAAATCAGCTTTCCTGGATTGCTCATCGCCTTTTTCGCCACTTCACTTTGCAAAATTGCCTCCGCTGAGATATCTTTTCTGGCATTATTCAAAATATAATTTTTCCCGTTCATTCCCATCAGCATTACACCAAGCTCACTGTGCTCATCTACTTTTGTCTCTTTCATATGTTTCTGCATATAATATATCGTTTTCATCTCTTCTTCATCTGTCTGATTCTGTGTCGTTAGATATTCCCGAACCGCCCAGCTCATATTTGCTTTCGAGGTAATCTCAATCACATCCGAAAAAAACTTATAAAATTCTTTGTCAATCTGCTTGAAAATTTTTCGCTGTGATTCTGAAAAATTATTTACAAATACCTTTTTGGAAATAAATAAATTCAATGTACTAAGAGCCACCGAAAGACAAGTGATTCCCACAATCACGGTGCATAAAATTTTTACAAATAACATATTTATGTGAATTTTCCTCTTCATGTGTTACTCCTTTTTCATCTGTCTTTTATAAGAGCTCGGTGTATTTCCAATCATTTTTTTGAATACTCGGCAAAAATAACTATGGTCCGAATATCCGATTGCAGCACTGATTTGTGATATACTCATATCTCCCTTTCGCAACAATTCACACGCCTTCTCAATTCTGATTTTATTCAAATATCCGCTGAATCCTTCTTTTGTATGTTTGTTGAAATACGAAGACAGATAATGATAATTAAAGTTAAAATTTTCTGCAATTTCCGAAAGTTCCAGTTGCTCCTGATAATGCTCTTTAATATACTTTTTTATTTTCGAAATTTTAACATCTTCTGCCTCTAGCTGATAAACTCGCAACGCTTCCAATTTTTCTATAATATCTTGAAACACCTGCACAAATTCTTCGATATAGTGTGTATTGTCAATCCAGTTAAAATATTGTTGCCGCAATTGCTCGCTTTCCACTTCATACCGCTCGATTTCCATCAGATAATTGTATAATAAATTCTTGGTCAAATTTTTCAAGCGGTACTCCTCTACCTGTCGCTCTTTCAAATAAAACACATATTTTTTGAGCATCGCAATTGCATCTGCAAATCGACTATGAAGTAACAGTTCTGAATAATCCGCAAAGGGAAACCGTTGTTCTTTTTCCAAAACTTGTGGCATCTCTAATACAAGCAGTGATTTTTCCTTAAAATAAAACTGCCTGTTTACCATATCTTTGATTTCTTTCTGATAACAGTCCTTTATGTTCTTCATACCGGCAAAACTTTTTCCCACCACAAAAAATACATTTCCATACATTTTCGCCATCTTATCGACACAGCTTTCAATATCCGCCAATACAAGCTTTTCATCTTTGACACGAAAGTTAAAGATACAACAGAATACCTCTTCCTCTAAAAAAACATGGCAATGCACATACTCTTTCTTACTCTGAAAAAAATCGAAAATACTTTCCTGCACAGATGCTATCTTATCTTTTTGATTTCCACACACTTTTTTCAAATTGATCCCCAAAAGTCGATACAGTGTATGCGGAAAATACTCCACAAACAATGCTTCATCTAACTTTTCTTGATAACCACATAAAAACCGTTCCATCTGGCTTTGAACGGAATCAATTTCTTTTCGCTCAAGTTCCATTCCCGGAATTTTTCCAGCCACTTTTTTCAAAGTTGAAAGCAAAATTTCCGGATTTAATGTCGGTTTTAAAATATAATCCACTACCCCATTTAGAAATGTAGCCTTCACATATTCAAATTTATCGTAACTACTCAATATCACAAGCTGCATTTCCGGAAAACGTTTATTTAAAATTTCTGAAAATTCAATTCCATCAAGCACAGGCATCACGATATCTGTGAGTACAATATTCGGTTTTGTCTTTTCAATCACTTCCAAGCCTTCCTGCCCGTTGGAAGCTTCACCGACAATTTGGAATCCTTCCTTTTCCCAATCCAGCATGTGCTTCATTCCCTGACGCATAATAAATTCATCATCAATAATTACCACTTTACAATATTCTGCCATCCTTACACCTCAATCTATAGTCTAAGGACGAAGAATCTTTGACCCTTCGCCCTTTTACCCAACTATATCTTATTATATCACAATTTACTGACATGGAAAGCAATTTCCAAATTTTTATCCGATGGTATCCGATACTGTTCGTGCACCGGTGCACCCCAGCTGTCATCTCCTCCAACACCCATCTGTTTTGCAAGAATTCGAACCCATGTATAATGTATTTTCGGTAATTCTTCCTGATGTAATGCATTCTCAAGTTCGTACGCGCTATATGGAAGGACGCTGCTCTCAAATGGAATCTCTTCACATGTAAATTGAAGACCCCTGCCATACTCATCTGTCACTTTCAGCCATCTTGTTCCTACACGATTTCCACACTCCTGAGGAATCAGATAATTCGACAAATTTTCTTCTGCTGTACCCTCAAAAATGCCAAGTCTTGCACCTTCCATTCGGTCGACATAATTTTCCTCCGGACCATATCCATAATATTCAAAATTATGATATCTCTCTTTGAGTTTGAAATCCATTCCGAATGCCGGTATTTCAGGAAGACCTTCTGTCCCTTTGTACAACAAGTGTACATGCACAACACCGTCACCTGACATCACATAGGAAATTGTACTGTATGCTTTTGGAATCGTCGGCAGTTCATACTCAAACGTAATCCGAACCTGTTCTTCCAATTCCTCCACTTTCACATCAATGACTTTTTGATACAAACCGGCAGTCAGCCACATACTGCAGTCAAATCCCTGTTTTGCCCCACGGTCATTGTTGGTACATGCTCTCCAATAACTCGTCTTCGGCGCCCGTGTAATATACTCTGTTCCATCATACTGAAGTGATGCAAGACCCCCCTCACTTTTTGAGAACATTGCCAGAAAGCCTTCACCCTTCACTCCAATATTGACATCGCCATAAATCACCTGCATCTTTTTTGTCGTTTGTTCTTCCTCTTCCGTAATCTTCTTGATAAATTGTCCGAAACAGATCTCATGTCCTGCATCTGCCCAAATCGTGTCCTCCGTCAATTCCATTGTCACTTCATAAGTGTACTCTCCAGGCTCTTCTATATTTGGATAATCCAATTTCACATACTGTTCTTCTTGCGCCTGTACAATTACGTTTCGCATACTTTCAAAGATAGGATAACCATCTAGCATCATACGATAGACAAGTGTATAAGCTTCTGTGGAAATAAATAAATTCTCATTTTTTATAAGCACTCCATTTTCGTCCGGAGTCAATTTCACATTCGCATAGAGCTGCTTTACTTCCTGTGCTTTCGGAGAGATTTTTCGATCTGCATATACGATTCCATTTGTACAGAATTCATAGTCTGTTGCTCTGTCATCATAATCTCCACCATAAGCAAATACTTCCTCACCTTGCTCATTCTTGCGAAGCATCGACTGATCGATATAGTCCCAAATAAATCCGCCTTGATACAATTCATATTTTGACTCTAAATCCGTATATAATTTCATGCCACCGCAAGAATTTCCCATTGCATGCATATATTCACAACTGATATATGGTTTTTTCGGATCATTACTTAGAAACGCTTCTATCTCCGCAGGCTTTGCATACATACGACTTTCCATATCGCTAATATGATCAAATTCACGATTCCAGAATACACCCTCATAATGAACTAATCTTGTGTCATCTTTTTCATGGAAATAGTCTGACATCGCCTCAATGCAAGTACCCGCATAAGATTCATTTCCACAAGACCAAATTAAAACAGATGGATGATTTTTATCTCTTTCAAACATCGATTTCGCCCGATCCAAAACTGCCTCTTTCCACTCCGGTCTGCTTCCGGGAACATTCCAAGAAGGTTCACACTCACCCATCTTCTGCCATGAACCGTGGGATTCCAAGTTTGTCTCATCGATGAGATAAATTCCGTAAATGTCGCACAGACGATACCAAAGACTCTCATTTGGATAATGCGAAGTACGAACTGCATTGATATTGTGCTGTTTCATAAACTCAATATCCCAAAGCATATCTTCTTTCTTAATAGAACGACCTCTTCGCACATTAAATTCATGCCGGTTCACACCTTTAAATACAATTCGTTTTCCATTGATATGCATTACTTTGTCAATCATCTCAAATGTTCGGAATCCAACCAATTCCGGAACTGCTTCGATCAGATTTCCTTTCTGATTTTCCACATACAGATATAATTGATACAAATATGGGTCTTCTGCACTCCATGCATGTACATTTTCAACTTCTCCGCTAATTTCACATATAGAGTTTCCCTTTATATTTTTTTCAAAAACAATCTTTTCTTCTGCATTTAGAAGCACTGCTTTTACTGCACAATCTGTATGTCCCGAAATTTTTAATTTGAGATATAATTTCCCGTTTTTGTAAGAATTGTCCAGTGTGCTTTTTACAGATAAATCTTCAATATGTGTTTTTGGAACTGCATACAAATACACATCGCGGAAAATTCCGGAAAATCTCCAAAAATCCTGATCCTCCAGCCAGCTTGCGCTGCTCCGTTTGTAAACTTCAACGGCCAGTTTATTTTCACCGTCCTGAAGATACGGGGTAAGCTCAAACTCCGCAGGTGTAAAACTGTCCTCACTGTATCCAATAAACACTCCGTTCAGCCATACATAAAAAGCTGTCTCTACACCTTGGAAGGAAACAAATACCGGTTTATCCTGTAAATTTTTTTCAAGTACAAAGTATTTTACATAACTTCCCACCGGGTTATATTCTTTCGATACCATCGGCGGACGCAGATACTCTGTTCCATCCCATGGATACATCGTGTTGATATATTGGCATCGGTCATATCCTTGCGTCTGAATATGTCCCGGTACTTCAATCGAATCAAACATTCTGCAATCAAAGTCTTTCTTATAAAAATCTTTCACTCTCACAGTCGGATTTTTCGCATAGCTAAAATACCATGTTCCATTCAAAGACTGGCGAAGAGGCATGTCAGCCCCTAACACCATCTCTTCTGTATTTTCATAATAAACATGATCTGAATGTGCTTCTTTTCTATTTACAGCAAACACTTCTGGGTCTTCCAACCATGTAAGTCTTGGTTCACTCACCAACATATCTCTTTCTCCTTTATTTCTTCTATATTTATCCTTTTACCGAACCTGTCATACCTGCAACAAACTGCTTCTGCATCACAAAGAAAATCAACGCTGTCGGAAGTGTTGCAATGACAACCGCAGTCATCATCATACCATAATCCGGTGTATAAGAGGACCCCATTGCCGAAAGTACAAGTGGCAGAGTTCTCTTTTCTGGTGACTGCAATGCAATCAACGGCCATAAATAATTGTTCCAGCTTGTCATAAATGTTACAACAATCGCTGCCGCATATGTTGATTTCATCGTTGGCATAAAGATTTTAATAAAAATTTTCACTTCTGACAAGCCATCTATTCTTGCTGCTTCAATCAGTTCCTTTGGAAATGTCTGTGCATTTTGTTTGAAAAAGAAAATCAAAAAGGCTGTGGCAATTGCGATAATAATAACAGCCATTGGTGTATTCAACGCAATTACTTTCAGCGGTCCCATGTTAGAGAATTTACTGAACAACCGGAACAGAGGAACCATCAATGCTGCAAACGGAACCATCATAGACAGAAAGATAAAATTGAATACCCTTTCTCTAGCTTTTGTTTTGTACACAACAAATGCATATCCCGCCGCTGATGACACAACCATCGCAAGCGCTGTTGTAACTATCGCAATTATAATTGAGTTTTTAAATGCATTTACATACTGAAGATCTGACGCCAACAATGTTTTCAGATTCTCGAAAAAATATGTTCCCGGAATCATTGTTCCTTTTGTAACTTCTACCGACTTGTTTGTTGCCGCCACAATCATCCAAAAGAACGGGAACACCGAAATAAACGATACAATCGACAAAAAAACATATCGAAATACATTTAACACTTTTTTACGCATCTTTTCCTTCACCTACCTTCTTCTGAATAAATGATAAGACAACTATCAATACCACGACAACATAGGAAACTGCTGCTGCATATCCAAAATCTGGTGAATATTTAAACAAGAGATTGTAAATATACTGCGAAATCGTGATTGTCGCATTTGCCGGTCCTCCCTGGGTAATATTCATCGTTTCATCGAACAGCTGAAGCGTACCAATTGTAGAATTTATTGTCGTAAAAAGAATAATTGGTTTCAGCAACGGCAATGTCATATATCTGAATTTTTGGAATGCATTTGCACCGTCAATATTTGCTGCCTCATAAATCGAATCGTCAATGCTCTGTAATCCTGACAGATAAAACACCATATTATAACCTGTCCAGCGCCATGTAATCGCAATAATGATCAATATCTTCGCCCAAATCGGATGTGTAATCCATGAAATCGGTTCTGAAATCACATGCAGATTCATCAGTAAAGAGTTAATGAAACCATCCGTTGCAAATAAACTTTTAAAAATAATAGAATATGCTACTAATGATGTCACACATGGTAAAAAGATTGCTGTACGAAATACTCCTCTGAATTTCAGTTTCTTATCATTCAGCATGGACGAAATGACCAATGCCAATAAAATCATAATCGGCACTTGGATAACCAAGAACAATACTGTATTTATCAATGCTTTTTTAAATGTTGTATCTGTCAATAATCTCTTATAATTTGTCAACCCATCAAAAGTTAAATTGTTGCCGACACCTGTCTGAAATGATGTGATAAATGCCTGTATCATAGGATAAAATACAAATGTCACAATCAAAACTAAGCTCGGAATGATAAATAACCATCCTATACGATTCAACTTTGGGTTCAAACCATTTGTTTTTCTTCTCATGATTTGCCTCCTCAAAAAATGAGGGACGAGATCTTTCTCGTTCTCGCCCCGTGACTGTTCCTATTTCGCAACTGCCGCCTCTACTTGTTTCTGATAATCAGATAATACTTTATCTACATCTGTACCTGCAAGAATCTGTTGTAATGCCTCTGTCATCATGTCTTCAATTGCATATGTATTTTGTCCGTAGTTAACTGTTGGAACTTCATTCTGCCATTCTGCAAAATCAGCAAATACTTCCTGTCCTCCGTAGAATTCTACGCCTTTGCTATAGTTTTCTACTGTTTGAGCTGCTTTTAGTGTACTTACAAGATTAATATCTACCGCTAACTGGTTCATCAATTCTGTATTAGAAGCGAATGTCTCTTTCAAAAAGTCTTTTGCAAGATCTTCATGTCCTACATTTTTCAGGACATACCATCCACCACCACCGATAGAAGATGCATTTACGGATTCTGCAACGTTTGTCATTTTTGGAAATTCTGCCACTCCCCATTTTCCACCTTGGTCTTCTGCCTTTAAAATAGATGGTGAAATCCAGCATCCTGTAGGAACTGTTGCAACCTCTCCATTGTTGAATGCACCAACGAACTGATCCCAATCAGCTACCTGTTTTGAAATTCCTGAATCTACTATTTCTTTATAGATTGCAAATGCCTCTTTCAAAGCTTCGTTATCTTTGATATCAACATTACCGTCTTCATCTGTATACCATGAGCCAGCACTCTGAAGCATCATGCGGATCTGTCCAATATCACTTGGATCCAATGTCAACATATGTTTTCCTGTTTTTTCTTTCACCGCTTTTCCGATTTCAATATATTTATCCCATGTGAGATTCTGCATATCTTCTGCTGTATATCCCGCTTCTTCAATTAAGTCTGTGCGATAGAATACAGCTGCTACACCACTATCAAATGGAATACCATACATTTTTCCATCTACCTGATTCACACCAGTTTTATAAGAAGCGAAATCATCTGGACTTGCAATATCACTTAAGTCTGCGAATTCATCCTGATATGCTGTTAAATATCCCTGAATTCTGTAATCTTCGATCAACACAATATCCGGAAGACCCTCATACGAACCTGACGACAAGCTTGTATTCAATTTTGCTACTATATCATCTTGAGCCATTGTTACAACTTCTACTTCTACATCCGAATGATCTTTTGTATAAATCTCTTTTGCCTCGTTTGCCGCTTTAATATTAAAAGCTTCATCCCATGCCCATATTGTCAATTTCTTATCATCTTTTTTGCTCTCTTTTTTTCCTTCATTTGAGCTTCCGCATGCTGCAAGGCTAAAAGTCATTACTCCTGCCAATGCTATAGCCACTACTTTTTTTAGTTTCATAATTTCTTCCTCCTTCATATATCCTGAACTGATTTGATAATAAGACTTTATCACATATGAACATTTTACTAATAGGATTATTTTCATTCGTATTTTCACTTTTTTTATTCTTCAAAAGACTGAATAGAATTATTTTTCGATTCTTGCACTTTTTTCTGTAATATTTTTAGTTTTTAGATCTTTTTCTTTTGACAAAAAGAATTGTTGCTGCCACCATAGCAACTAACCATCCAGCTATCGGCATTCTATCCCCTGTTCTTGCTGACTCTGATTTCTCGTTCGGATTTGGATTTTCTACGACTTTCTTTTTCTGTAGTCCATCAAATGCTGCACGAAGCATCTTTTCTGCCTCTTTTACATCTGTATCAGATACATTTTTGTTTTCAAATACAGTCTCAGCTTTTGCTAATGCTGTGCGGAAAGTTGCTGCTGTCTCTTCTGTGTACTTGGCAAGATCAATTCCTTGAGCTTCCTTGAGCAACTCTTCTAGTTTGCTCTTATCCGGAATCTCTCTAAGACCAAAAATCGCCTGAAGAAGTACATCATATGCTGTATTCACCTGCTCCTGTGCTGCTTGTGGATCATCGTATACTGCCTGCGCCGAGTCTCTTGCCGCCGCAAACGCATCCGCAGTCACTTTCGTATACTGATCGATTTTGTCCACATATTTCTGTGAATCTTCCAGTAAATCTTTTAATTTTGTCTTATCAGCCAAAACAATATCTTCCAGTCCGCCTATTGCTTTCAACAAGGCTTCTGTTGCCGCGTCAATCTCTTCCTGAAGTACGTTTCCATCTTCAATGAGTTCTTCTGCCTTAGCAATTGCATCTTTTAATACCTGTACAGATTCCGGTGTTTTCCCTTCGGTATTGGTTGTTTTTGCTAGTTCTAAGGCTAACCCTAAGTCATCTGTATTTCCTGTAAATCCTAACAGATGCACATTTACAAGAAGCGCCTCGTAAGCCATATCCACTGCCGCCTGTTCTGCTTTTTCATCTGCCATCACTGCTTTTGCATCTGCGAGTGTTTTCTCAAACAGTGTCTTCACAACATCCACAACATCTTCATATGCCTCGCTCTCTTTTTGGCTCTCCGCATATGCGATGAGTGATTCCAGATTTGTTTTGTCTACTGATGGTTCCGGCTCGGCCTCTTCACCTAACAGTGCAATCCAACTCAATACCGGATCCGAATTTCCCTTCTTGCTAACTGTTACTTTCACAGTGCCTTCTGTCTCAACTATAAACTTCTGGTTGATCTGCAAATCAGAACTATCATTCTGCAACGTAAATGCCTGTTCTTCAAGCACTGTGTCTCCCATAGAAATTGTCATCTTCATTTGACGTGTCGTATTCCACCATTCCTGGAATCCGGCTGACACCGTATATTCTCCCGGTTTTACATCAAATGCATATTCGATATTTTTGTTAGCCGCTGCCCACCATCCTGTCTCAATATAGTTTCTTCCTTCATGGATACCTAAGTCAAAGTTCTCGCCGTTTTCCTGCTTTGTAATACCTGTATAACCTGCATGGTTTTCAGATGTATATTTTTGATCCGGCTTGTTATTTTGCAACTTGTTGCCAAGCACTTCTTTTGCGTAATCATAGTAGACTGACTCTTCTGCCGCACTGTCAAAGAAATATTTTATCTTCTCATCTACCACATGAATCTCGTGTGTAAATGTTCTGTCTTTCTCTGTCAATGTTCCCGTCACCGTCACAGTTCCGAGTTTGTCCTCGTCATATGCTCCGACATTCCATGTCACCGGTGTTTTTTCATCCTCTGCTCCATAAGAGATTGTCACTTCAGATGGAAGTAATTCTCCGATTTCTGCGATGGAGGATACTGTTTTTGGAAGTTCTGTTTTTACTTCGAAGAGTCCTTTGCCCTCTAACTCTTCCAATGTCCAATTTTCATATCTTCGAAGAGCTATCTTATTGTCTGGCTGGAATTCAATCGGAAGCCATACATATCTAGATTCACTTAAGTCTCCTGCATTCCAGCGGTCACCCATGTAAATATATTTTCCATTTTCAGGATCTACCGGAATAACACAAGTACTTTGTGTATCATAAGTTGTTCCGCTTCCCCAGTCTGTACAAGGATCTCCCATGGCTTCAAAAGGTCCCATCGGGCTGTCTCCTACAAAATACTGCGCTGGATTCGGGCTCCATCCTGTACAGCCAGAATTAATAATATAATATTTGTCACGATATTTGAACATCGCCGGCGCTTCTCTCGACCAACCTGCAAAGTTCCTTGTATAGTCCACACCTTCCACTGATTCCTCCGGAGATACCGCAAGTGCTGTATACTCTTCATTCAGTTTAGATATATATGTTGTTTCATTTCCTTCTGATGAATAGATAACATATGCCTGACCATCATCATCTTTGAAGAGATTCATGTCACGGACAGATCCTCTTCCTTCCCATCCGTCATATCCGTAATTTGGATTTTCACTCTTGTCGTAATCTAATTTGTAGCTTCCTAACAGTTTAAACGGTCCTGTCGGGCTGTCTCCGATTGCAACACCTGCTTTAGCTTTTCCATAATCAGCGTCACTTCCCGGATATCTTCCGTCTGCATGGAACCAAATTACATATTTATCCGTTTTCTCATTGTAGAGCATCTTCGGACGTTCCATAACACAATTGTTTTTATCAAGATCAACGAATACTTCTTCTTTTTGTTCCTGTGTTTCATTTCCATATAGTTCTTTAAAATACGGATCTGACTCAAATTGCTCCATGGATTCCATCGTCTTTAAGACAACACCTTCGTCTTTCCAATTGTATAAGTCTTCAGAGCTGTACATATGGATTCCGCCGCATGGACGATAATCATTCGTCTTGTCTTCTCCGATCCAATACCATTTTGTTACACCGTCAACCGTAAGTTTCTGAATCTGGCCTCCGTGTGCCTGAATTTGATTTCCGTTTGTATCGTACATTGTCTCACCGGCAATACCTGTAAATGATGTATAATTCGGAATAACCGGTTCTGTGTCTTTCACGGCACGCACCTTGATATAGTTGAGAATCGGATCTTGTTTTGTCGATGTTCTTCTCGGCGCTTTTACAAGCACATTCAATTCACCATCTGTTACTTTTGTTGTAAATGTTCTGCTTACCCAACTATTTTGCTCTAATGAAATATCAGTTGCCACTGTAGATCCTTCAAGCATCACATTGACAACACGTTTATCCCAATTCGGAAGTTTAAATGCAACTGTAACTTCATAAGTGTCTTCTTCCATTCCTTCCATTGTATCAGGTACTTCGAAAGAATATCCGAGGGTACTCTTATCTTTATCAAATGTCACATTTTCTGACATATAGATAAAGCTGTCTCCGATATCTGTTGCATTTGCCTGATACTTCTCTGCCTTTGAAAATTCATTCTCAGGATTCAAGCCCCATGTTGTCTCCTTTTCTTTATCTTCACCGTATGGCTGATCAAAAGAAGACTGTAAAAGTCCCATTCTCTCACTTTCCGGATTTGGAAGAACCGATACATCAGGAGTACCGCAATTTACAGTATAAAGTACATAATCATTCGCCTCGATTTCTTGCTGAGTAAGTTCAATTCCAGTATCAGCCTCAAGTGCGTCCAGAGCTGTCTGAATTTTATCTGTCGCTTCTTCAATCAGTTTCTGTGTTGCCTCTGCTTTATAGAGAAGTGGGTGTCCTTCCTCTACTGTCTGGTCTAATACTTTTAATTTTTCCACAGAATACTGACTTCTGTCTATCTGTGCCGCTTGTGCCAAAACACCTTTCAAAGCTTCCGTATCTAATACTTTCTGAATTTTAATAAAAGAAAGTACCGGATCCAAATCACCATTTTTTGCAATTTCAAATGTGACGTCTCCTGCCGTTTCACAAGTAATTTCGTATTCGGCATCATTCCACCAGTTACCACCATTCCATGTATTTGTTGTACCTAGTTCTGTTTTTGTTTCTCCCTGTACCATAGAAACTTTCATTGGACGGCTTGAGTTATAATCTTTCCACCATTCTTTAAATCCAAATTCTACTTTGTAACTACCTTTTTCTAATGGAATTGTATACTGAATGGACTGTCCTTCTTTTGCCCACCATCCTGTCTCATAAGCGTCTTTTAAATTTGATTCGTCCGTATCGTGTGCACCATAAGTTTCCACATAGCCCCAAGCATCTTTTTCATATGCCTGATCCGGAACTTCATTTAACAAATCTGCATATGCATCTACTGATGCGTATGCCGGAGATTTCGGACTGTTACAGTCGATATAGTATGCCATATGCTCTGGAACAATTTTCACATCTACTGTTCCTTTTTTATCTGTTCCTTCCACAGAACCTGTAAGTTTCACGTCAGATGTAAAGTCCTGTCCTTCCACATCCCATACAACTGCTTTTTCTGTTATATTTCCTTGATTGGATACCACCTTTACCTTATCCGGAAGAATCGGTTTCACACCGCTTACTGTAAATACAGTTCCCGATGATTCCACACCTTCTGCCTGTTCGATAAATTCTCCGTGAATCACTTTTGCATGATTGATTTCCAGCAGCTTTTCTTCATGTCCTTCTGCCTTTGAAATCATAACTGTGTGCTTTGCATTTTCCAATTTTCCTGTGTAATAAATGAGTGCATCTCCATCTTTTCCGTTCCCGGAAAGATCTACTTCTTTCGCCTCACCGCCATCTACAGAAACTAATACTTTTCCTGCTTCAGAACCCTTTGTTCCATAAATTGCAGCCTGCTCTCCTTCGAAAGTAAATGTGACAGATGTTCCTGCGCTTGTTGTATATTTTCCACCGCCAAATTCATCTGCTGATTCTCCCCATGAACCTTCATATGTAAACTTGTTTCTATCAGATGTCCAGTCTTCTTCCGGTTTTACAACATCTGCCCCCACGATATTTGCATAGTTTTCCATACTGCACAGTGCACTTCCGTCTTCTGCCTGAATCACATAAGTTGTCACAGAATTTTTTGGAAGTGTGATATCTAATACGCCGTCTGTTACATCTTGTGTCTCAACTTTTTCACAGCTTTTTGCATCAGATGTTTGATAAACTTCTGCTGTTGCCGGTCCATTTAAATCGGATAAATCTACTGTTGTTGTTCTGTCATTTCCAAAATTCTGAGCTACAATGACAATCTCGTCTCCATCTGGCGAAACTGCAGCACACATATTTCCATCTGCAATATCAATCATCGTATATCCGGCTTTTAAATATTTACTATACTGCATCATTGTATAGAACTGTTTAGTCACTGCCCAGTATCCTTCGCCCGGAACGCCGTCTTTTCGATTTCCGTTTTCATCTACAAGGTTTGTGTGATAATCCGGAACCGGCTGTCCGTCTTTTTCAAATACAGCATGCAGCAATCCCCAGTTAGAATTTGTCTGCAAACATTCATATTCGCTGTCCGCCACAAGCCATGCAATCCACGCTGTCGGCTGCATATATTTTAAGTCTGCCATAATGCCTTCACTTTGCGATTTTGCATTTACTGCATCCATGCTGTCATGAGATCCTTCCCAATGAGCTCCTCCTCCTTTGGTAACCTCTGACATCCACAAATCTTTATCATACGATTTTGCTGTGTGTAAAAGAGTCTTTCTCTCACTGTCATTTCCACCATATGTATGAGCGCCAATTGTTGTCATATTCTCTTTCACGTCGTCTTCCAACTTATAGAAAGAGTTGTTTGCATTCCAGAGTGCTGTTTCGTCTGTTCCTGTAATCTGCACATTATCTAGTCCCTCTTCATCTAGTGCAGTCTGCATCTGCCGGAACATCTCAGATTGTGCTTTTCCCGGTGCAAATGTACATCCTTCCTGTTTCGTACTTCCGGCTGCCCAATAGCTTGTATCCGGCTCATTCATTGGTTCTACATATGTTACGCCAGTTCCATATTTTTCTTCTAGATTATTGTCAATCCACTTTGTTGCTCTTGCCATATATGTCGCAAAATCATCATAGCATTCCTCTTTCAGATTGTTTTCTGCATTCCACCCACCGGTAGATGTACCTGACTTTGTCATATAATACGGTGGAGAATTAGAAAATACTTCATTGATGATATCCTTTTCATCTTTACGGTACTCATTTGCCTGTTCCATCATCCAAATTTGTCCCGCATCGCTCATCTCTTCCGTATTTTTATTATAAAATGTCTCTGCATCAAATGTTCCTGTTCCATCTTTCTTACCAGTCATGTCTTCTGTCCATCCTGGAACAATTCCTTCACATCGTTTGATACTTGTATCTTCTTTATCTCCGCCTCCTACATTGTATCTTACAATATTCAGATTGAGATATTCCGGTGAAAATGCTAACTCCGCAATCTCCTCTCTGTCAGGAGTGCCATTATTATTGTAATCAGCATCTCCCCATGAACCGATAATGTTGCCCCACCAGCAAAGAGAAGTTCCCCACCCTTTTAAAGTCTGATAATGAACCTCTGGATTCAATTTGATATCCCCTGCGCTCACCTTTGCGTCCTGCTTAGACTCTTCTGCATAGACAACTGGATTTACAAGTGATACACACATTGAAAGTACTGTTGCTCCGGCTATCAATTGATACCTTTTTTTTCTTTTCATATCCTCTTTTCCTCCTAATTTTATTCTGATACGATAAACGTATCACAAAATCAAAATTTGCTATTAGGATTTTTTTGAGGTATATTATCATCTTTTTTATTTCTTCTTTTCAGGTATGAACTTTTTTTAGGATTTTGTACTTTTTTTGTAAAATGAAGCAAATTTCTATGCTCGGCACACATAAAAAATAGATTGCGCTAATACGCAATCTATTTTTTACATAATTCTTTTATTCATCTACACTATAGTTTGGTGCTTCTTTTGTAATATGAATATCATGTGGATGACTTTCTTTCAAAGAAGCTGCAGAAATTTTTACAAATCTTCCTTCTTCTTTCAAATCTTCAATCGTAGGCGTTCCACAATAACCCATACCAGAGCGAAGACCTCCCATAAGCTGGAACACAGTATCTTCTACTGTTCCTTTGTATGCGACACGACCTTCTACTCCTTCCGGAACCAGTTTCTTTGCATCTGTCTGGAAATAGCGGTCTTTACTTCCGTTCTCCATCGCTGCAATAGATCCCATACCACGGTACACTTTATATTTTCTTCCTTGGAATAATTCGAATGTTCCAGGGCTTTCATCACATCCCGCAAAAATGCTTCCCATCATACATACATTGGCACCTGCTGCTATCGCCTTTGTCATATCACCTGAATATTTGATACCACCATCTGCGATGATTGGAATTCCAGCTTCTTTTGCTGCCTCATAGCAGTCCATGATTGCTGAAATCTGTGGCACACCGATACCTGCAACAACACGTGTTGTACAGATGGATCCAGGTCCGATACCAACCTTCACCGCATCTACTCCAGCTTCAATCAAAGCTCTTGCTGCCTCTCCTGTTGCCACATTACCTGCAATCACCTGAAGATCCGGATATTTTTCTTTTACCATCTTCACTGTTCTGATTACATTCGCAGAGTGTCCATGTGCTGAGTCCATAACAACAACATCCACATGAGCCTTTACAAGCGCATCCACACGTTCTACGCAGTTTGCTGTAATTCCAACTGCCGCACCACATAACAGACGTCCTTGTTCATCTTTTGCTGACAATGGGTATTTGATCTGCTTTTCAATATCTTTGATTGTAATAAGACCTTTTAAGTTAAAATCTTTATCTACGATCGGTAATTTTTCTTTTCTTGCTTTTGCGAGGATTTTCTTTGCTTCTTCCAAAGTGATGCCTTCCGGTGCAGTAATCAATCCTTCCGAAGTCATTGATTCTTTGATTTTCTTTGTAAAATCTTCTTCAAACTTTAAATCACGGTTCGTAATAATACCAACTAATTTTTTCCCTTCTGTGATAGGTACACCTGAAATACGGAATTTCCCCATCAAATCATCTGCATCCTGCAGCGTATGCTCTGGTGATAGCGAAAATGGATCTGTAATAACACCATTTTCTGAACGTTTTACCTTGTCGACTTCTTCTGCCTGCTGTTCAATCGACATATTTTTATGGATAATACCAATACCTCCCTGACGAGCCATCGCAATTGCCATACGGTGTTCTGTTACAGTATCCATGCCTGCGCTCATCATCGGAATGTTTAATCTGATTTTTTTAGTTAAATTAGTTGATAAATCTACTTGGTTTGGAATTACCTCTGAATATGCAGGTACTAACAGTACATCATCAAATGTAATACCTTCTCCAATAATTTTTCCCATGATCTTTCATCCTCTCTTTCTCTTTTTGGTCTGATTATTGTATAATAATACACTAATAAGGAATACTTATAAATATCCCCTTATACAAACGTTTTTTATAAGGTAGTGTTATATTACAAAAAAGATTTGTTTCTGTCAAGACTAAATAAACACTTTTCTTGGCGCAAGCATTTTCATACCTTCCAAAATCGTTTTATTTGGCTCAAAAATAATTTTCACAGTCTGTCCCTGAGAGGTTGTCACCATCTCATATGTTCTCGCGCCTTCCACTCCGGAACTAAAATCATATGTCTTTGTTCTCTGATACTGCTGCAGTTCAATAGAGCCTGTAGGCGCAAGTACTTCCATGTCTCTTACATTTGTCTCAAACACTCGTTTTCTTTTTTGTTTTGCCATGATCTTGTCAATATCAAGATCTCCGTTGACATACAAATATTCAAATTCCAGATCAAAGCGCTTGAATAAGACGATATCCAAAACAACCATTATAACCGGAAGAATCATCGCCATCGGAAACAGCAGTACAAGAAAAAACGACAGCACTGTAACTGCTATCAATGCTATCTTTGCTATCACAGATGATGCCTTTGTTTTTTGTTTTACTAATTGTTCTGTATAATAATCACTCATACTAACCTCCACTTATAAATTCATATTATTGCTATTGTAACACAACTTCAACATACTCTACAAGCTTTCTTATAATTAAATTATCATAAAATCAGAAGGCGGAACTGTCTCACAGCTCCGCCTTCTGATTTTATAGTGTTGATTACATCATACCCATTCCTGGTGCGCCTGCCGGCATAGCCGGTGCATCTTCTTTGATATTTGCAACCACTGATTCTGTTGTCAACAATGTAGACGCAACACTTGTTGCATTCTGCAATGCACTTCTTGTCACTTTCGCCGGATCAAGGATTCCTGCTTTCACCATATCTACATACTCTTCGTTATATGCATCAAATCCAATTCCAGGTTCTTGTTCTCTTACTTTGTTGATAATTACAGAACCTTCCAAACCTGCGTTTGCTGAAATGTGGAACAGTGGTGCTTCCAAAGCTTTCAGGATGATTTTCACACCTGTTTTTTCATCACCTTCCAGTTCATCTGCAAGTTTTGAAACTTGTTTTGCTGCATGGATATAAGCAGATCCGCCCCCTGCAACAATACCTTCTTCCACTGCTGCTCTCGCTGCGGAAAGTGCATCTTCCATGCGAAGTTTTGCTTCTTTCATCTCAGTCTCTGTCGCTGCACCGACACGGATAACAGCTACACCACCTGCAAGTTTCGCAAGTCTTTCCTGTAATTTTTCTTTATCAAATTCAGATGTTGTCTCTTCAATTTGCGCTTTAATCTGTGCAACACGACCATTGATTGCATCTTTGTCACCCATACCATCTACAATGACTGTGTTTTCTTTCTGCACTTTTACAGATTTTGCGCGTCCTAACTGATCAAGTGTCGTCTCCTTTAAGTCCAATCCAAGTTCTTCTGAAATCACCTGTCCGCCTGTTAAGATTGCAATATCTTCCAACATTGCTTTTCTTCTGTCGCCATATCCAGGTGCCTTTACTGCAACTACGTTGAATGTTCCACGTAATTTGTTTACGATCAATGTTGTAAGTGCCTCTCCTTCAATGTCTTCTGCAATGATAAGAAGTCTTGCTCCTGACTGTACAATCTGCTCTAACAGTGGCAATAAATCCTGAATGTTAGAAATCTTTTTATCTGTGATCAGAATGTATGGATCTTCTAAGTTTGCTTCCATTTTTTCCATATCTGTAGCCATATATGCTGAAATATATCCACGGTCAAACTGCATACCTTCTACCAGATCCAATTCTGTCTTCATTGTCTTAGATTCTTCGATTGTAATTACACCATCATTGGATACTTTTTCCATTGCATCTGCTACCATTTCTCCAACTTCTACATCTCCTGCTGAAATTGCCGCAACATTTGCGATTCTCTCTTTACTTTCCACTTTACTGCTCATAGATGCAATTGCTTCAACCGCTGCATCAGTTGCTTTTTTCATACCTTTACGAAGCACGATTGGATTTGCACCTGCTGCAAGATTCTTGATCCCCTCATGAACCATAGCCTGTGCCAAAACTGTTGCTGTTGTTGTTCCATCTCCAGCAACATCATTTGTTTTTGCTGCAACTTCTCTGATTAACTGCGCACCCATGTTTTCAAATGCATCTTCCAACTCGATTTCTTTTGCGATTGTCACACCATCATTTGTAATAAGCGGTGCCCCAAAAGATTTGTCAAGTACAACATTTCTTCCTTTTGGTCCTAATGTTACTCTTACTGTATTTGCCAATTGATTTACACCAGCTTCCAAAGCACTTCTGGCTTCTGCTCCATATTTAATCTCTTTTGCCATGATTATTTGCCTCCTACTATCTTTCTATTATTTAATAACAGCTAAAATATCACTTTGTTTTACAACAATATATTCTTCTCCATCTAATTCTACATCTGTTCCGGAATATTTTGAATAGATAACCTGATCTCCTTCTGATACGAGCATTGTCACTTCTTTTCCATCAACCATTCCACCTGGTCCTACTGCAACAACTTCAGCCTGCTGAGGTCTTTCTTTTGTCTGTCCCGGCAATACGATTCCGGATTTGGTTGTCTCCTCTGCTTCTAATTGTTTTAATACGACTCTGTCTCCCAATGGTACTAATTTCATATCAAACTGCCTCCTTCATACTATGTTATCAGTTTATTAGCACTCGCTCTATTCGAGTGCTAATCTCGCTTTAATTATAAAATATCACTCCACTTCTGGTTTGTCAACAGACTTTATACTATTTTTATAAAATCCATTTTCTATTTGAAATTCTAAAATTTTTCCCTGCTCATTGTAATATCTCTCTTGAATTCTCCCCTCACAAACATGCCAGGCTCTACCTGTCTCTATCCGAAATTCATATACTGCATCTAATAAGATGTCCTCAAGTGAGTCTTCTTCTAATAATAAATATACGCGTTCCTCCTCTGCGTGATACGCTAAAATTTTACATTGAAATACTTTTGATTCCAATATTCCTCCTACAAGAATCATCCTTTTCATTTCTAGCTCTGCTTTTTTTCCTTCGTACATATTTCCTCTCCTTGTATAATTCAAGGGAGTCAGAACTCTGACCCCCTTTTTTATTGCTATTTCATTTTTTTCTTTTTGATTGCATCTAACTCTTCAAAAATATAATCATTTACCACTTTAATATATGTTCCCTTCATACCAGATGAACGCGATTCTATTACTCCGGCACTTTCGAATTTCCGAAGCGCATTCACGATAACAGATCGTGTAATCCCAACCCTGTCTGCAATCTTGCTCGCCACAAGAATTCCTTCTGTTCCTTCCAGTTCATCAAAAATATGAATGATTGCTTCCAATTCTGAAAAGGAAAGTGTGCTGATCGCCGACTGTACAATCTGCTCTTTTCGAATCTCTTCCGCACTCTCTTCATTGACAGAACGAAGCATCTCCAAGCCTACAACTGTGGTTCCGTATTCACTCAGAATAATATCATCAATCTCGTAGAGTTCATCTTTTTTATAAATGAACAACGTTCCAAGTCTTTCTCCCGCAATATCGATTGGTGTCACGATTGCCTGATATCCTTTGACAACCTCTGGTGAAAATCCAAGTGTCTGAAGATTCACATTTTCTTTGGTTGACAAAATACTGAGCAATCTCTCATTGAGCATCTCATCGATGTGGCTTCCAACTTGATTATCAATCAGCTCATGTATTATTTCCACATCTTTCCACTGACCACTTCCAAGCACTTTTCCTTTTTTGCTCACCACTAATACATTCGATGCGAGAATCTCATTTAATATCTCACAGATATCGTTGAAAACGACTTTACTTGAATTGTTATTGTGCAATAGTCTGTTAATTTTTCTAGTCTTATCCAATAATTGTACACTCATATCTTCGCCTCCATTATGTGAACACTTGATTTTACGAACTATTTACTTACTCAAACTTCCCACACCAATAAGGTGTGATTAACCTTGAAAATTCAATATTTCAGCCAATTAAAAAGGCATAAATACGTTCCTTTGGTATAATGGAATTGTCGAAAAACC
>NZ_JBQKED010000019.1:0-60205 GCF_052121495.1 Faecalimonas sp. LCP19S3_D12
ACACTCTGTTTGTCATGCAGTTTTCAAGGTTCAACTATATCTGAAATGCATTTTTGCAATTCATTTAAAAACCTTTCATTTTAGACTTGACTTTTAATAGTTAGTCTTTCGCGGCGCAGTGCGTCATCATGTTGACCGTGTTTGCTCCGGTGCTATTATCCGCTGCCGGAGCGCATTTTTTCGTTGCGGCAGACCCCCAGCAGAGAGCCGGGGAACTGGTGGTAATAGCGGCAGGAGCCGCAGTCAATACTCAACGGGTCATCATCCACCATTTCCGCATGGGGGCAGGCGTCCTCAAAAGTCAAAAGAACAGGACGGCCTGACGGGGTATGACCGGGCTGTTTGCAGTAGTCCTCCACCTCTCTTTGGAGATGGTCGTCCCAATATACGGGGACTTTAATCACTTCGCCCTCAAATTCATAGCGATTGACCTTGCTCATATCCGCCTCCCACATTTCCCGCACTTTCCGTTTTGGCGGTGATAAATGCCCGCAGGGAAGCGCGCATTGCGTTTAACTGTAACTGCAAATATTCCTCGTCCTCAAACAGCGCGTAATGCACGCAGGCGCGGACAAACAGATAGGTCATGCCCTGGATAAAATCAGCGGGCATCCCCAGCTTGCCGGAAAGCAGCTCGGCATATTTGCGGTAACGGATATTCACGCCGCTGAAAAACGTCTTGCCGTGTTCCCGGTATTTTGGGCTTGCATACACCTGATACATGAAGCGGTACTTTGCCCCATGGAGTTTTGCGGTGAGATAGGGAATCTCCCGCAGGAAACGCTCAATGTCCGCAAAGCTCGTCGGAGCATTTGCCATAAAGTCATCCTCCACCTTTGCCATACAATGGGCGGTGGCCTCGATGATGATACCGTCCTTACTGCCGAAGTAATACAGCAGGTTTCCGCCAGCATTTTCAGGCTGGTGTTTTCAAGCCCGTTTTCGCAGAAAACATCAAAGCAGGTTTCCAGAAATGCGATGCGCCGTTCTGGAATCCCTCTGTCATTCAACGCAGATCACCTCCCATTTGCTTGATTGACCGGGCGGTAAATCCTGCGTGAAAAAAATTTTGCGCCGCCCGCAGAACAACGCAAAAAAGGCGTACCCCACCCGTATAAAAACGGGCGGAATACGCCTTGAAAAATATGCAGTTCTTCTCTTGACAGAAAAAAAGGGCAGACTTACACTATGCTTGCTTGCTTGCTTGCTTGCTTGCTTGCTTGCTTGCTTGCTTGCTTGCTTGCTTAGTCATTTTCCCGCCTTTCATTTCCATTGTCAAGACCTCTTTCCGCAAAATTATACACGAATATCTTACCACAAAATCCGCTGTTTTTCAAGCAGTCAAAGCAAAATTCTGTAAATGCGCGCTCCACAGTTTTTGCGCCATTTTCGGGGCTTGCACGAAACGGCAAGCAGGGCAGGTGTGCCCACACCTGCTATTTTTGCGTGGCCGGGGGCCCCGCAAAAATGCTTGTTGGGGAGCTCCCCAAACCCGCCGGACTTCTGGACACTTTGTCCAGAAGTCCTTGTTGTCTGCGGCCCCGGCGCTATCGCTCCTGGGCCTTGTTCCGCTCGTCCGTGTGGCCGAGCAGACAGTCGATGTTCCCCTTGACCGCCACGGCCTCCCGCATATCCGCCTGGGCCTTGCGGTATTCCGCATAGAGGGCTTTTTTCTTTTCCGCCAGCTCCCGCCGCTGCTTTTTCAGCGCGTCCATCTTCGGGAGCTTTGCCCCGCCCAGCAGGTCGCTCATAGCGGCCTTTGCCGCCCGGTAGTCAGAAAGCTCCGCCTCATGCTGGGCCAGATATTTTTTAGAATACCGGGCCGCCTTGTAGCCGTCAAACACGGGGCGCGTCTTTGCGTACTGCACCACCGCCCCCATGAGCTGGGCTGTGTGGGAGAGCGCCGCCTCGGTGTCCCGCAGCTCCCCTGCCAGCTTGTGAGCCAGATCCACCGCCGCCTCGGTGCTGGCCGACAGCGCCGCATAGTCCGTCAGCCCATGCTCCCGGAGATACAGGAGCGCGGCGGCCATCTGCTTTAGGTTATAGACCTTGCCCCACCGCTCGTAGGCCGGGCCCTTGCCCTGGGCCAGACGGTTTTGAATGTCGATGATGAGATCGACACGCCGGGGTGAGGACGGGCCCTCCTGGGGCAGCTCCGGGATCGAACGCTCCCCGGCGATCACCGCCCGGATGTCCTCCGGGTCAAAGCCGGGGCCCAGGGTGGACGAGCGCAGGCGGGTGGGCTTATCCTGCCCAGGGGCAAGAAAGGAAATGACACCGCCCCGACCACGCTTCACCGCAAAGCCGGACTCCTCCATAAGCCGCAGGAACGCCGCAAAGTCGGCGGGGCGTTTCCCCAGGGCTTCCACGATAGCCAGCCGCACGCGCTGTTTGGCCGAGGGCGGGCGCTCCCCGATCCATTGTCCATAGTGGAGAAAGCGGCCCTTGCTGTGGAGCTTCGGGTCTTGAATCACCGACAGGTCATGCTCCAGGCATACCCGGTCAGAGAGCCGCCGCAGGGCTGCCGCCGATCTGAAAAAATCCCGGAATTTCCCGGTATAGTCCAGAGTGGTGGAATTGTAATAAATATGATTGTGGATGTGCTGGCGGTCTGTGTGGGTGGCGACAAAAAAGGCGTGCTTTCCCTTTGTCCAGCGCATGGCCGTTTCATAGCCCACCCGGTTTGCCTCCTCCGGGGTGATCTCCCCAGGGCGAAAGGACTGCCGGATCTGATAGCACAGCACATCCGCATCCCGCCGCTGTTCCCGGCCCGTGACAGCCTTGTACTTTGCCTTTGCCAGAAGAAACTCGGCGTCGGCGGTACGGTGGTCGCACTCATAGGCGGAAATCAATTCGCCGCCCTGGGTTTTCTCCGGGTTCTGTCCGTAGTCAAAACGGTCTTTCAGCGATTGGGCAACGGTTTCCCCCTTGCTGATATGATGGGTCATTAACCGCGTTGTGGCCGTATGCTCACCTCCTCCCCATAAACGAAAATCGGACGGTTGGGATTTTCCCAGCCGCCCGGCACTTCTGGACAAAGTGTCCAGAGGTCATCAGCTCACCATAAAATCCTGCAAGGCGTATTTTGCCCCGTACAGACGATCCAGCAGCCAAAGCCCGATGGCCGGGAGCCCAAAGGGGGAAACAAGGAACGCCAGCACCAGAGCCGCAATACACCCGGTATGCAGCCCTGCGAAAAAGGCGCAGGCCGCCAGCAGGACGAAAACCGTACACGCCAGCCAGCACACCGCCCCCGCTATGCAGGAGAGGAACGAGAGCACCGCCACGACGAGCATCAGCGCCAGAACAACGGGAGCCGCGATGATTTTCAAAATGATACGCATGGTTCATACCTCCTACAAAAGTTTGATACTTGCCTCTATATGTATATTATAACTCCGCAGGAGGGGGCCAACAAGGATGACTCCGGCCCGGCGCTTACCGGCCTATATTCTGATTTCCCGCACCTCCCGTCCTATGGAGTGAGCATACCGCATGGTGAACAATGTCCCGCCGCGCTCCCGCCCGTCATACACGGCGATCACCCGCTGGGACTCCCCGGCCATGTAACGGTTGCGCTGCATAAAGCATGAGGGGGCATATTCCTGACACACCACCTTAACGCCCTTGCAGGCCCGCAGCAGTTTTTGAAACTGCTGATTTTTTGTTTTTAAGCGGCCCGCATAGGGGATAGCCGCCTCCAGGAACAGCTCCGGGCGGCGCTCCATCTGTTCCACCACGATAGCCGCAAACATGAGATCGACCCCCTCGGCAAAACCGGAAATAAACCGGGTATAGCCCTCCGCAATCGCTTCTTCCACTTCACGCCGGAACTCCTGCTCCACATAGGCGATCCGCGCCTCTGGAATATCCCGGTGCCCTGTAACACAACAAGTTTTTTCAGCCATAAAAAGCCTCTCCTTTCTGCAATATTTAAGCCTGTGCACACCCCAAAGATAAAGGATTTAATATCGTATGTCAAGGAACACACAGGATGGCATATCGTATTTTCCGGGTAAGCACGATATACAATAATGCGAGAAGGGAGGGTTGTTCCCGTGTACGAGGAATTTACTCAAAACCGTATCGCACAGTTGCGGATGCAAAAGAATGTTTCGGCCCGTGATATGTCGTTGTCGCTGGGCCAGAACAACAGCTATATCAATCAGATCGAGAACAAGAAAGCCCTGCCGTCTTTACAGGGTTTGTTCTATATCTGTGAATACTTTGGTATCACGCCACAGCAATTTTTTGATGATGGCAGCGCCTATCCCGTTCAGCTTGCCGATCTGGTTGAGGATATGAAAAAGCTGGACGCCGCCTCGCTGGAGCATATCGCGGCGATTGTGAACGAAATGGTAGGCAATAAATAATCTCATGTGCGATGCAAGAAAGCAGGGACAAAACGGAGAGCAGCCCTCCGTCTTGTCCCCATTTTTTTGCGCCCACTTCTGGACAAAGTGTCCAGAAGCCGGGGCAGCCGGGGAGCTTGGCGCTCCCCGGCAAGGGTTAAAGCTCCACCACCGCCGACAGCTTTTTGAGCAGATCGGACAGCGGTTCCCACAGGGTTTCATAGTCCCGCTGCAACGCCTTGATCTCCTCCGGGTAAATACCGCCGTAGGTGTTGGCCTGGATCGCCACCTGATTTAGATTGTTAGAGCACCGCCGCTGGAGCGATACCAGCTCCCGCACGTCGGAAAGGTCAACATGGAGCACATAGCCGTTGAGGGCCATTTTCCGCACATAGGCCCCCAGGTTGTGGACGCCCGCCTCGGCCATGCGCTCCCGGATCAGCGCCAGCTCCTCCTCGGACACCATGACGTGCAGGTGGATGGGGCGGCGGCGCTTCTTCTTGTTCACCGCTCCTCACGCTCCCGGCTCCGATAGGGGCGGGGCGGCTCCTTTACTTTGTCCAGCGGCTTTTCCTGTTCCGGGGGCGGGGCCTGGTTATTCAGTACCCCGTCCAGCATATTGTAGTTGTGCTCGGTGGCGATCTCCGCGCTTTTCATAGGGTTATATTTTTCTTCCATAGAATCCTCCTTGTCCTAAATAGCCCGTCACCTCTGGACAAAGTGTCCAGAAGTGACGGTTTAAGATGTGGAAAGCATTGGGGCAAAACGGGGGCAGGCCATATCAAACTACGGCCTACCCCGAAAGCGGCCCCGGAAAGCCTTGTAATATGGGCATTTTCCGGGGCCTAATTTTCCACACATCACCTCCGTTTTTTTCGCATATACTCCCGCTTTTGCCGCCGCAGGGCGATCCGGGCACAGGACTCGGAGCAGTAGGCCAACCGCCCATCCATAGGGACGGGCCCGCCGCAGATGGGGCAGGGCTTAAATTCCGGCCTGGGCCCCTCGGTCAAAAGGGCGGCCTCCAACGCCGGATTGAGGGGCAGGACGGCCTCCCGGAAATAGCGGCAGTAAGCGCCCGTCCAACATTTGCCGAACATATAGCACTCACACTCCAGGGGCAGGCATCCATATTCCTTGTCATAGTTGGCGCACCATTTTGTCACCAGAGTGCGGATTTTCTTTTTTTCCTCGCGTGTCAGTTCACGGGACACGGCTTCACCTCCCGCCAGAGGTTTTCAAAAGTTCCCGGTAACAGGACACACAGCCGATCCCCCGCCAGTAGGGACACCCGGAACACCGGGAGCCCCTGGGCGCTTTCGGGACAGAAGGAGCCATGGGCCGCGGGCGCTGCTTCATCATTTTTTCATAGGGGCTGTTTGTGAAATTCATTCCTCGTCCTCCTCGCTGTTTTCTTCGTCCTCGTCCCAGGGCGGGCCATCGTCCTCATAGTCCTCCTCGCCGTAGTCATCCTCCGGCTCGCCAGCCTGCTGTTGTTTGGGGCGCAGCACCTTGAAATAAAACGCCGCTCCGCCGCCCACCAGGGCCACGGCCAGCACCGCCAGGAGCATCCCCGCGTTGCCGCCCGTTTCCGGCTCGGCCTCCTCCGGGGCGGGCTCCTCGGTTTCTGTGGGCTCCGGCTCAATGCCCACGCACTTGCTTATATTGACAGAGCAGACAGCACAATCCGTATTGACGGCCCCCGCCGCGCATTTTTCAGAGCAGGAGCACACCGCTTGTTCCACCCCGGCAGCCTCCGCCGCAGCCAGCAGGTCGGCCTCGTCCACCACATTCAGAAAATAGGTTTCGTATTGCTCGCCCTCTTCGTCCACGGGCTTATCATAGTCAATGACGATATAGAACGTGTTGCCGCCGCTGGTCTGGACGGTAATGAACTGCTTGTTGGTGTGCTCGTCATAGAGCAGATCGCGGGTCACAAGGTTGCCCTCTTCGGAAAAGCCCTCGCCGGGCTCAATGGTGGGCTCCGGGGCGGGAGTTTCCTCTGTCATGGTGGGATCGCCGTAGTCCGCGCCCTCGCCGCCGTCCGCGTAAGCATACGCCGGGACGCTAAAACCGCATAAAAGAACGACGGCGCAAAGCGCCGCCGTCAAAGACTTCCATCGTTTCATATTCAATTTTCCTCCTTTTCCGCAGGCTCCGACTTCTGGACACTTTGTCCAGAGGTGCCGCCGTCCCGGAGCCGCTGGAGTACCAGGGGCAGCTCCTCCAGGGAAACGCTCATGCCCCGCACAATGTCCACGATCTCCTCGTTTTCCGCCTCCCGGTGCTTTTGTTCCAGCTCTTTCAGCCGGGCCTGCTGTTCGCTGATTTTGACCTTGACCTTATCAATCTCGGCCTGGATTTTTTGGCTCTTGCTTGCCGCCATAGAATACCTCCAATCATGGTAAACGCCCGTAGGCGTAAAAATGAGATTGCCAGTAGCTTGTGTTCAGGTTCGCGTAACTGATGGGATCACCACAATGGATCATCATATTGTCCCCAACATAAATCCCACAATGGGACACGCCCGCCGTGTCATAGGTGCCGACAAAGAACACCAGATCGCCGGGGCGAGGTGCGCTGGTGGGGGTGCAGATGTTATAGAGCCCCTGGGCTCCCAGGCGGCCTACATTCCAGCCGGAATGATTGATCACCCAGGACACAAAGCCGGAGCAGTCAAAAGACGTGGCCGGAGAGCTGCCGCCCCACACATAGGGATAGCCCAGGTATTTCTCCGCCTCGCCCAAAATGGCCGCAAAGGTTTCATCGTCCAGATATTCCTTCGGCACGTCATAGTCAGCGGGCGGGTTTGTGATGTATTTTCCCACATAGGCTGACTCCGGGAACAGATCGGGTCTGTTCCCCAGGGTGGACATATAGAGGGAGTACCGGGCCATCTGTTCCTCGCCCATTATTTCCAGGGGCAGATGGGAAAGGTTTTTGTTTTCCAGCGTGACATAGCAGATGTAGTAATTGTAGGGCACCTCCACTGTGTAGGAATTGCCCTCACTGTCCGTCCGGCTTTCTGTCCGATACCGAACCTCCACCACCACATCCTCGGTGAGAATGTACTGGCGGTCAAAGAGGGTTTCCAGGGTGCCCTGTACCTCGTCCACCGTCCACGCCCCCTCATGGAGCACCGACAGAATGGAGATCAGCACATAGGGATCGTGCTCAATTTCGTCCAGGTCAAAATGGTACTCGTCATAGTCGTGGGTGCTTTCGTAGCTGTCCAGATAGTTTTGCAGCTCGGCCTCCATGCCGGAATAGGCCGCCTCCGCCGCCAGCATTTCCTCGTCCTGGGACGGGTAGGTGGTCGCTCCCACTGCACCCGCCCCAGCGTTGCCAAGCGTCACCAGAGAGGACGAACAGGACTGCATCATAAAGAGCAGGAGCACACAGGCCAGGGCCAACAGCACCCCCACGGGATGCCGCTTCACAAAGCCCGCGATCTTTACCCCGGCCTTTTCCGTGGCGGCGGCGGTCTTTTTGGCGGCGCTTGCCGCTCCCGTCTTTGCCGCCTCCCGCGCCCGCTTTTGATACTGCTTTTTCAGGCGGTGCTTGCGCCACATCTGGGAAACAGAATTGCCGGACATTTCCGGGTGCTCCTGGGCGGCCATGCGGAAGTGATAGTCCGCCGTAGCCTTAACATACTTGGACTCGGCCCGCTGGACAGCCTTTGCCGGGTGCTGCCGGATTTTCTTTTGCACAAACCGTTTGCCATGCCGCAGGCCGGACTCACCCACCAGCTCGGAGCGGTGGGCCCCCTCGGTGCCGACGTTCTCCTGCTCCACTTCAAAAATTTTCCCGTGTACGAAGCCATGGACGGCCCCGCCAGCGGCCCGGCCTATCCGCCGCACCGGGCCGGGCTTTTTGGGGGGCTTCTGTTTTGCCAGCTTATCCTTTGCCCGTTCCAGCTTTTCCCTGCGCTTTTCCATGCGGAGCTTGGACGCAGCGGCCTGCTCCTGTTTGCTTTTCTGCCGGAACTTTGACTTATGGACACTTTGTCCAGAAGTGCCGCTGTCCGCAGCCCCGGCACCCCCTGGGGAGCCGCCCCCAGCAGCCCCGCCGGGATCGGCGGCGCTCTCCCAGGAGCCGGGGCGCTCCCTGGGCTCCTGTTTGGGCTTATTCGGTTTTCGCTTCATTCTTCAAATCCTCCGGGCGGGTAGTCAGCAGGTTATAAATCTCACCTTTGGGGAACCGATCCACAAAGGGGATGGTCACATCTCCATAGAACAGCAGGCCCTCGCCGGAATTGCTGTGGGTAATGTAGGAGAGCTGGTGCTCCGAAATGCCGAGCTGCTTTGCCAGAATTGCCCGGTCACTTTGGGCCTGGGACAGCAGGATCATAAAATCCGTGTTGTCCAGAATGGCCTCGATCTCCCGGCTGGCCAAAAGGTCTTTGACGTTCTGCGTCAGGGCCGAGGGGACGCAACCCTTTTTGCGGAGCATCTTCCACACGGCCACAAAGTAGCTGGCGGTAAGCGCGTCCCGGAGCAGAATATGAAACTCGTCAAAATAGCACCAGGTAGAAATGCCGTTATGGAAGTTCACATTGACCGCCGAAGTGACAAAATCGTTGGTGATGTGCATGGCAATCTTCCGCAGGTTTTCCCCCAGCCCTTTCAACACGATACACACCACACGGGCGGTCAAGTCCACGTTGGTGGGGTGGTTAAAGAGGTTGAGGGAGCCGGTGCAGTAGAGCTCCAGGGCGGTTGCCACACGGCGGGCCTCCGGCTCCGGCTGCTTCAAAAGCTCCTCGTACAAGTCCTGGAGCAAGGGCGGCTTGCCGTCCCCGATCCCCAGGGCCATATCCCGGTAAATGAGCCGCACACAGCGGTCAATCACGGTTTTTTCGATGGGCTGCAAGCCGTCCTTGCCGCCTACCACCAGCTCACACAGGGACAACAAAAAATCCGCTTTCATGGAAAGCGGGCTTTCGTCCTCGTCCAGATCAAGCTGGATGTCCATGGGGTTGATATGGCTGGGAGAGCCGGGGGCGATCTCGATCACCTGCCCGCCCAGCCGCCGCACCAGCGGCGCATATTCGCCCATGGGATCGACAATCAGAATCCGATCCTTGGGAATGGTGAGGAACACGTTTAAGAGCTCCCGTTTTGCCGCAAAGGATTTTCCCGATCCGGTTGAGCCAAGATACAGACCGTTGGCTGATTTCAGCTTTTTGCGGTCAGCCATGATGACGTTATGGGAAAGGGCGTTCATGCCGTAGTAGAGGGACGGCCCGGCCATGCGGAGTTCCCGGGTCATAAAGGGAATGAAGATGGCCGTGGAGCTGGTTGTCATGCCCCGCTGGATCTCCACCTCGTTATAGCCCAGGGCCAGGGAAGAAACGAAGCCCTGCTCCTGCTGCCAATCCAGCCGCTTCAAGGCACAGTTATATTTCTGCGCGATACCGCCCACGGTAAACACATCGTTTTCCAGCCGCTGCCGGGTGGGGGCAAGGTTTACTACCGTAAAGGTCAGCAGGAACATCCGCTCATTGCGGGACTGGAGATCAGCCAGGAGCTCCGCCGCGTCCTTGCTGAATGTGATGAGGTCAGGCGGGAGAATGTCGGGATCGTACCCGGCCCGTACCGCCTTTCGCTGTTCCTCCACTTTCATTTTGCCGATGTCGGAGAGTTTTCCCTTGACGGTCTTGATGGCTTTGAGCTGATCCACCGTCTGAACGTGCATGGTGACAGTCAGCTCCGCATCCAGCTCCAGAATTTCCGCCAGCAGCTTATCCGAGAGCTCGGACGCCAAAATCTGCAAATAGGACGCAGCGCCCCAATACTGGCCCACACGGAACGTCCGGGACTGCCGGAAGTCGAAGCTGTCCGGGGCGATATAGTCCTTTGTGCCCATGCCCGTTTTGGGAATGTCCTGCCAGGAGAAACGGAACGGCTCCCGGCTGCCGGGGTGCATCTGCCCATGGAGCAGGGCCAGCCGCGCCTGCCCATCCATAGCCTCCGAGGGCACCCCCAGCCGTTTCAGATTGCCGGTCACATCGGCCTCCACCCGTTCCAGGCGGGGCCGGGCCTCCGCGATCCCCTCGGCGGGCAGGCCGAATGTGATATACTTGGAACGCTCAATGCCGTTGTTGCTTTTGGCGATCTGATTTTTCAGCATCCCGGTAAACTCGGCCCGGACGCTGTTGAAATTGTCCTGGGCCGGGGGGATGTTCACCCGGTACTTACTCCGGGAACGGGAACGCCGGTTAATAAAGGAAAGCTGGAACGGCAACGAGGTATCAAAGTAGTTGAGGAATGAGCTCCAGCCTCCGAAAATGGCCGTCTGATCCTCGGTAGAAGCCACGGAATAATTGATGTCCTCGTATTCCACCGTCTTTGTGTAGAGCCCACCGGGGAGCTGGCACACCCCGTCCGGGTGCATCACCAGATAGGGGATCGTCTGCTGGGCAGACAACGCAGCTTTCCGTTTAGCGGCCTTTCCGGGGCCGCGCTTTTGGTCTTTTGCCGTTTTCAATCGCATCCTCCTTTCCCGCAGCGCCTCGCTGGGTAAACGGGGCGTAAATATTCTGCGTCTGATAGGGCCTGATCCCAGGCCGCAGGAAACGGGCCCGGATAATGTTTCCCACCACCTTTTCCAGCGGGAGCCCGTCTTTTTCATACATCGCCAGCAAAAACGCCGGGAGCGCCACGGCCATCATCAGGAACATGGCCCCGGTATTGCCGATGGTGCTCCGGGCCAGCAGATAGGTGGGGACGCCCACCGCCGCCGCGATCCCGAAGCACACAAGCTGGCGTTTCGTCAGGTTAAAGGCCAGTTTTGTCTTGACCTTTGACAAATCGTTTGGGACATTTACATAGGGAATTTTGCTCACTTCCTTTCCAGCCCGGCCACTTCTGGACAAAGTGTCCAGAAGTCCGGGGTATCTCAGCGCAGCACTTCCGCGATCCCTGCCATAATGTACTCCGCACAGGGTAAGGCGATGGCGTTGCCCAGGGCTTTATAGCGGCTGGCGGCGCTGATCTCTTTGCCGTCCGCGCCGTATTTTGTCCAGCCCTCCGGCAAGCCCATCAGCCGCTCACACTCCAATTCTGTGGGAAAACGCACACAGCCGCCTGCCGGATCGTCCTCATACCAAAAGGCAAAGGGCGTTACTGTTCCAGCCAGCAGGGTGGGAAAAGGGTCAGTTGGCAGTCCAAAGCTGTTTCGGAACGCGGTGTGCTGCCCGCCTTTTGCGGCTCCCCGCATACGGAATCCTTGAAAGGGTCGGACGATGGGTATTCGCCCCCCTGCTTCAAGAAAAGGGCCTCGATCTCCGCCGGGGGCGGGCACCCGGCTTTCTCCGCCAGACGGAGAAAGTGGCTGCATTGACCGGGGCTTAAACAATATTTCGAGAGCACGTCGCCCTCTAAAATCTGCCACGAGAAAGACGCGCTGCCGCCGGGCCAGCCGGGGCCTTGCCCAGTGTTGGGCATCCATGAGCCGCCATGCGAGATCGGGACATCCCCCTCGCACCATTCCGGCGTTTGCCCATCTTCCCGAAGCAGGCATTGGAATTTCGGCGTCTGTGAAAGCGGATAACACGGCTCTAAAGTCCATCCGGTCATTTGAAGAAAACGCTCCCATGACGTTTTCCCAAATAGTGATAACTGGATATAGATCATTGGTGGCCTTTCTCATTTCTTGAATGATACGGATTGCGTGAAAGAACAGGCCGGATTTGGCCCCATCCAGCCCCTCCCGCCTGCCGATCTGTGAAAGATTTTGGCAGGGTGAGCCAAAGGTCAGCACATGGACAGGCGGGACGGCCCCGCCGTCCAGTTTGGTGATGTCCCCCAAGTGGGCCATGTCCGGGAAGTGCCGCCGGGTGATGGAGATAGGGGCAGCCTCGATCTCGCTGGCCCACAGTGGGCGGATACCGCACCGCGACGCTGCCAGGGGGAAAACGCCGATCCCATCGAACAGGCTCCCCAGAGTAATCGCGCTCACAGGCCCACCTCTGGACACTTTGTCCAGAAGTCCGGGACGGTGCTTTCCACCTCGTTCCCCCACACATCCCAGCCAGGCGGGGACTGCCGGGCGAACAGCTCCACCCTGGGCACATCGCCCATGAGGGCAACGATCTTATCACGGGCCTCGTCCGGCTTTTTGCTGTGGGCTTCAATGGGGGAAATGATAAATTGATGGATATTCGCCGCCTGCCGTTTCGGGTGTCCTCGCGTTGCCAGCAGGCAGATCTCCGCGTTTCCCCTCGTCCAAAAGCCCAGGCCATAGAACCAACTGTCGGCCTTTCGGTTTTTCTTGAGCCACACAAACGCCACGCTTTTGTAGGTAAAGCCCCACGCCTGGATCAGCCGCAGGGCTTCCGGGAGCTGCGGGAATGTGGCCCACAAAAAAAGCGCGCTGTTCGGGGCCGCAAGATCGGCCACAGGCAACGCGCAAAGCTCGTCGATCCCCATGGTGGGATAATGGTTTTCCGCCGCCCCCTGTACCTTTTTTGCGGAATACCGCCAGGGCGGGTCGGCGTAAATGATAGAATACTTCTCGATAGTTACACTCCTTTCTCCCCGGCCTCCACCGCCGCCTGCGCCAGACGGACGCGCTCTGTGGCGGCGGCATAGTAGGCCGGGACAGTTTCAAAACAAATAAAGCGGCGGCCTGTATTGAGGGCGGCAACCGCTGTTGTGGCAGAGCCCGCGCAGATGTCCGCCACCACCTCGCCGGGCCGGGTATAGGTCTTGATGAAATACTCGCACAGCTCCACCGGCTTTTGCGTGGGGTGGACGGTGCGCTGGACGGCTGGAAAGGCCAGCACGTTTCCGGGAAAGCGCAGGCCGTCCTCCGAGCCGCTGCCGGAACGGGTGAACTTTCCGTAGTTGGTGCTGTTCCCGTTATTGCCCGCAATTTTCTTGTAGGGCTTGCCCTGCTCAAACTGCGGATTGTAAAGCGGGAGCTTCTGATAAAACACCAGAATATTCTCCGTCTTTTTCAGCGGAGCGCGGCGGGCATTGAGAAAGCCTGTGCAGCGGCTTTTGTACCATATCCACTCATAGCGGAGCATTGGGAGATTGGACGCGCCCAGCACCTTGTCATAGGGGCATTGTGCAAAGAACAGCACGGCGCCGTCCGGCTTGACAGCCCACTTGACCGCCTCCCACAGCTCCGGGAGCGGTAGGGGTACATCCCAAAAGTTCCGTGTGGTGCCGTAGGGCGGATCGGTCAAGAGCATATCCACCGAATGACGGGGCAGGGAGCGCAGGCCCTCGATGCCATCCATAAGGAACAGGCCCTCCGGGAGCTCCGGGGACTTCTGGACACTTTGTCCAGAGGTGCCCTTATCGGTCATCCCTGGCCTCCTTGCCCTTTACCGGGGCGGGCCGGGCGGCGTTTTCACGGGCGGCCTGCGCCCGCCCCTCGGCTAACTGCTGGGCTATCGTTTTTGCAGCGACCCTGCCGCCCAGCAATTCACGCTTTTGCAAAACGTCCTCCGTTTCTGCCATAAAGCGGTACACATCCGCCTCGGTAAATTCCTCCGGGGCTTTTCCATTCCACAGGGCCGTTCCATCCGGCCCATATCTTCTCGGCATATAACACCCCTTTCTCAATGTGCGTTAAAGATACTGCGGGCAATCGAGCCCGTTTTGAACAACATAAAGCAGAGCAGGACGGTATATCCTACAATGCCCCAAATCGCGCCGATGGGGTCGCCGCTTGTGGCAATCCCCTGAATCAGCACCGCATAAATGGCAACACACACCAGAATGAGCAGCCCCTGGAAGCCCACGGCAAACAGGGAGCGCAGATAATTCTGGCCCATTTGCCCAACCTCCCGATGGGAGATCGTCGCCATGGGGATGGGAGCCAAACTGGTGAGCAAATATATTTCCAGCATTCTGCCATACACCAACACAAAAATGACAATGCCCAGCGCCCACATGGTAACGCCGATAAGCGAGGATTGGAGCCACAGGCCCAAAAGCGGCCCTAAATCCATCCCCTCCAGGGTGGTTTCCAGCTCTGTCAGCATATCCGGCGTGATGTCCGTAGAGCCCTGGATGAGCCCGCCCGCCTGGGCGATCACCGTCTGCGACACGTCAAAAACGGCCATCACAATGTTAAAGGTGTTGGACAGAATGAGGATGGCACAAGCGGTTTTGAACATCCATTTATAGATATTCGCCACGTCAAACTCGTGCATATTGTTTTTTTCCAATAGCATCTGTATCAGCTCATAGGTGGCAACAAAGGTCAGCACCAGACCGGCTATCGGTAAGATCACCGTTTCGGAAAGCTGGCGTATAAGGGAGAAAACCCCGGCGTTCCACGCCGCCGGGGTAGTCCCCACTTGTACCGCGATCTCCCCGACCTGGGCGTTGACGTAATCGGTGAGCCCCTCAAGGTTCCCCATGATCCCGCCAATCAGCAGCTCCTTGAGCCAGTCTGTGAGCCAGTCGGTGAGAAAATCCATAAGCCACTACCTTAAAACAGGCCGGACAGCAGAGGGATCAGGGTAGTGCCCAGCAGGATGATGCCGCCGCCCGCCATGAGCTGTTTTATCCCCAATTAGGTGTAAAACTCTGCTCGATGGCGGGCGGCGGCGTACAAAAAATCTATATGGTATTTTTAAGAGAACCGTCCCGGCGGGACAGGTCAGGCAGTGACCTGTTCCACCTCTGGGATGGGTTTGAGATTAAAATGAATTTCGATAGAAATGTGTCTTGTTTTATCTTCGTCAATGCGCTCATGCACGACGATTTCTTTGATTAAGCGGTTGAGGGTGGCTGCGTCCAGCTCTGTGATGTTGGCGTATTCCTGAATGGCTTCCACCCATTGTTTTGCGTCATTGGCAAGCTGGACTTCATCGGACAGCCGCTTTCTGCCCTCGGACACTTTTGTTTTAAGCTCCGTCTGCTCGGTCTGTGTCTTTTCCAGCATGGTGTTGAAATTCTGCTCACTGATACGCCCTGCAATCATATCCTCATAAAGCCGCATGACCATTTTGTCCAGAACCTCAATCCGTTCCTCGTCCCTTGTAAGGGAGCGTTCCATTGCTTCCCGCTGTTCCCGCTGCTCGGCTTCACAGGTATTGGTCAGGCGGTTTGCAACCGCTTCCCCATCCATCAGGGCGGCTCTGGCACATTCCCGGATTTTCCGCAGCACATGGCTGTAAAGGGTATCATAATCAATCCGGTGCTGGGTGCAGTGGTTCTTCCCAAAGGCATTGTAGGTCTTGCAGGAGTAAATCCGCTGGGGATGTTTGGCGTTTGTGTAGCGTATCGTCAGTGACTTCCCACACTCGCCGCATTTTATCAGTCCGGCAAACAGGCTGATTTCATTGGTCTGTCCCGGACGCTGGCGGGATTTCAGCTTGTTCTGCACAATGTCAAAGCTCATGCGGTCAATCAGCGGTTCATGCTGTCCCTCCACCACAATCCAGTCCTCCGGTTTCTTTTCCCCAATCGTGCCGATTTTGAAGCGGTAGTCCTTTTTCTGGGAAGCAATCGCCCCGGTGTAGACGGGATTCATCAAAAGGTCTTTGATAACGGAGAAGTCCCACATATACCGCCCGTTTTCCGGGTCTTTCTTTTCCCATTTGGTGCGGGTATTGCGAAGCCCCCGTTCCCGATTCCACCATGTGGGGCAGGGGATTTTTTCTTCCTCCAGCCGTCTGCGGATATAGTTCGGACCATGACCGTTTAGGGCATATCCGAAAATCAACCGCACAATTGGGGCGGTTTCCTCGTCAATGAGCAGATGGTTTTTGTCCTCCGGGTCTTTCCGATACCCAAACGGGGCAAGACACCCGGTAAACTGTCCTTTCTGCGCTTTCAGAAGATAAGAGGAATGGACTTTCTTGGAAATATCCTTGCTGTACATCTCGTTCAGGATATTCTTGAATGGGGCAATGTCGTTGTTATCCCGCAGGGTGTCGATACCGTCATTCATGGCGATATAGCGGACACCGTTTCTTGGGAAAAAGTCCTCAATCAAATGCCCGGTTTGCAGATAGTTACGCCCCAGTCGGCTGAGGTCTTTCGTGATAACAAGGTTGATTTGCCTGCGCTCAATGGCTCTCAACATTCTCTGTAAATCAGGACGCTCCATATTAAGACCTGTGAAGCCATCGTCCTGATAGACTGCCACAACCTCCCATCCCTGCTTTTCGCAGTATTTTTCCAGCATATCACGCTGGTTTGCGATACTGGCACTTTCGCCTTGCAGGTCATCGTCCTTTGACAGCCTGCAATAGACCGCTGCACGATAGCCCCCAGCAAGTGCATTTCCGATTGTTCTATATTCCATTTCGTTCATCATAGCCATTTACCCACACAATCCAGACGGTATCTGGCTCTTTTGAACCTCATCTTCATTATACCTCAAATCTTTCTTTTTAGCAAGATATTCTTTTGTATTTGATTTACCGTATTTCTGAGAAATCAGGCTGACGAACACATCGGTTGCGTCCAGCTCCCCGTCAAACACTGTTGTAACATGAATCTCTGTTTTGTTTTTTGCCATAGGCAGTTATCCTCCATACATGAAAATAGCCAGACAGAGGGTGTCGGCAACGAAGTCCGGCAACAGGCTTCAAAAGACCTTGCAAACAATCTCAATCTGGCGGTGGTTACTATTTATACTTTTCTTTTATTTTTCTGTTGTTTTGGTTGTCATAGGGGAGAAAATCCCGGAAATAAGGGATTTTCCCCGGCAACCGGCTCGGCAACGGGATAGCAATAGGGGGTGCAACGGGCTGTCATTTTCAGAATGGAAGCTCCATCTGTTCTGTGACCTCCACAAAACCGTCCATCGTTTTTTCAGACGGGTTGCCGGAATCCGTTGCCGGGTTTTCACGCTCCCAGCCCTTTTGTCTGCCATATTCGGAAAACATTCTTGGGTTTTGGAAGTACCGCCAGCGGTCAATGCACTGGTTCATAATCTCGTTGATTTCCCGGATTTCCCATTGCTTCGGCTCGTCAAAAGCATGGTTCAAGGCTTCCTTGTAGAGCTGCTTGGAGCAGACCATGCTCCCGGTGTACTTATCAAGATACGCCTGTATCATTCCGGCTTTGGTGTCCTCCGGCATAAAATCCCGCTGGTGTTCTTTGAGATACCGCTGCATGGCAGGGCTGAAAGCCAGCTTGAACCTGCCGCTTCGGTAAATCTCCATCGCTTCTGCCCACATCTGCTCGATATAGGCTCTGGAAGCGGCTTCGTCCTCCAAAATGTGAACCTCGGCTTGCTCCGGGTACACCATGACGGGGATAAAGCGGCGGTTGCCGGAACGGTCAAGGGGCAGGAAGTCAAGGGCATTGGAAGTGCCGCCAAACACGCACTGACGGGGGCGGTCTGCCGGGTGGGTTTCATAAGGTATCTTGTAGACCTCTTTCTGTCGGCTTAAAAATGACTTGATTTCCTCAATGCTCTTGGCGTTGGCGGTTGCCATCATTTCCGACATTTCGATAATCCAGTGACCTTGCAGCTTGCGGTACACATTGTCATCGTCCAGCTTCCGCAAATCATCGGAGAACCACTCGTCCCGGACTGCCAGCAGACGGAAGAAAGTGGACTTGCCAGCCCCCTGACCGCCTACCAGGCAGAGCATGATTTCAAACTTGCACCCCGGCTGAAAGGCTCGTGAGATTGCACCCAGCAGGAACAGCTTCAATGCTTCATAGGTGTAATCGTCTGCGTCAGCCCCCAGAAAGTGCCGCAGACAGAAACGGATTCGTTCTGTCCCGTCCCACACAAGGGTATTGAGATAGTCCCGGATGGGATGGTACTTGTTTTCATTCGCCACAATCCCAATGGCGTTATCAATCTTTTTCTCATTGGTAAGCCCGTAGGTTTCTTCCAGATAGAGAAGAAGATACTTCATATCCGTATCATTCAGGGCGGTGCTTTCCCTGTGGAAGCCGATGGGCTTTATGATGTCCTTGCGGTCAGTCAGGATGTTGTATGCGATAGCCCCGGAAAGCAGCGGGTCACGCTGGAATACGGTCAGGCAGTTCCGTATGCTCTGACGGACACCGCCTTTCTCGGTAGTTTCCAGCCCCGCCTTGATTTCCTCAATGCTCTGGGGCGGCTGCATGGCGTTCATGGTGTTTTTTAGTTCTTGCTGCGTTTGCGGCGGCAAGCTCTGCCATTCGCTTTTCAAGCTGTATCACATCCTTTCCGTAGTCCGTAATCAAAGCTGCTTTTTCCTCTGTCTCCCCAAAGAGCAGCACATCCAGCAGATATTCCACTTGGTCTTGCTTCTGTAAGGCTTCCACAAACCGTGGATGAAAGGCTTCCTCCGGGGAGTGCGGGGCATAATCCTTTCTCCATGCCCGAAGCAAGTGAAGATAATCGGCAAGAATACGGAAGCAGCGGCTCTTTGCTTCCTGAAACTGTTCCTCCTGGGATTTCTGCCGGGGCTTGGGCTTTTTTACCTTCCCCGGCGGTTTCCAGTCCTCATAGGAAAGCCCGAAGTCCTGTGCCAGTTGTACGGCGGCTTCTTTCTTTCCCAGCCCATACAGGGCGGCGGTAAAATCAATTACATCCCCATCCGCACCGCAGCCGAAGCAGTGGTAACGCCTATCCAGCTTCATGCTTGGGGTTTTATCGTGATGGAACGGGCAGCAAGCCATCCCGTTCCGACCTATATGGATTCCATAATGCTCCGCAGCCTGTCTGGTTGTGACGGACTGCTTCACAGCTTCAAATAAATTCAAATCTATCCCTCCTTAAAAAGAAAAAAGCACCTGACATTCTCTGCTTGAAAATGGCAAGTGCCTGTTAAAGTTCCATATCCTGTTGTCTGTGTTTCGTCTGTTCCGGGGCGGTTCTTTGTGCTTTTTTCTCGTCTGCCTTATCCTGCAAGACTTCCTTGATAGGCTGCTTCTTGGGCAGCTCTTTGCTTTCCTCTGTGCCGGGTGTGGCTTTCCGTACCCAGTAGCGGATGTCCCGCAGCTTCTTCAAATCCTCCTGTACCTCGGTCAGCGGTGTTTTCAGAGCTGCAATTTCTTCCAGAAGTGTTTCCTGCTCCTGTTGCAGTTCCTTTTGAGTGCTGTCCTTATCGTCCGGGTGCTTGGCAAGGTAGGCGGCGGCTTTCTCATACCGGGCAACCTCCGGGTGTTCCTGTTTGAATTTTTCCTTTGTTTTCTTAAAAAATATCTTCTGGTACTTCTCATAGACAGCCTTACATTCTTTGCAGTCTGTCCGGCTGGCAAGAATCCCGTCAATCACTTTGCTTCGGGCTTCCTTTGGCTTCATCTGATTGCGGTAATCTGCGGCTGATTTCCCGGAGGATTCCAGAAATGCTTCTAAGTCCTCCACAGTGGAAAGCCCCTTTTGCCGGAGATAGGACAGGGCTTCGCTGACTGCCTTTAAGTCCTGTGAAGTCCCCCGGTTCTGTCCAGCCCTTGTCCAGTCCTTCCGTTCTTCCTTTCGTATCGCCATATACTTCATCAGCAGATTGGGAAGAAGTGTTGCTTCCTCCGCCGCCTTTTGTGCAAGCAGCTCTTTCCGTTTTTCGCCCAGCTCGGTAATCCAGCCTTTGAGGTTTTGGATAAGCTGCCGGATGGACTTCATCAGATTGTTGGCAGCTCTGATTTCCCGGTTCAGGTTTCCGATATTCGTCTGGATACCCCGCTTTTCCATCTGCCGGACAGCAGCTCCCTCATGGACAGTAGGGACTATATCAAGCCCCTGTCTGGCATAGGAACGCAAGTCCACACGCTCCGGGCGGTCATTGGCTTCCAGATAGCGGTTCTGGATGACCTCCCATTCATGCCGCCAGATTTGACAATACTTCTGGTCGTTCCAGTCAACCGTATCCTCCTTGTGGCTTTTCCACCTGCCGGATGGCAGCTTTATCCGTTCCCCGTTCTCGTCAAGGTCATAAACTTTGCGGCTCTTGGGAAGCCATTTTCCATGTTCGTCCATTGCCCTCATAGTGAGCAGGACATGGGCGTGGGGATTGTGTCCCGGCGGATGGGGGTCATGGATTGCAAAATCAGCAATCATGCCTTTGGAAACAAACTGCTGCTCACAAAACTCCCGTACAAGGACAGCGTACTGGTCAGGCGGTATCTCTCTGGGGATGGTAAGCACCCACCGCCTTGCAAGCTGGGAGTTCCATTGTTTCTCCACCGCTTCGGCGGCGTTCCATAGGGTATTGCGGTCTGCATATTTCTGTGGGGCATTTGCCGGGAGCAGGATTTCATTGTGGACGATACCACGCTTTTCCGGGTAGTGCTTCACTTGCTGGTCGTATTCACAGAACAGCTTTTCGCCGCTCTGGTAAGCAGCGGCGGCAATCGCAGACTGCTGTTGGCTGCGCTGCACAATAGAAATTTCGTTATGCGGACAGGGCATTTCGTGTCACTCCTTTCTGTGATTGGCGGATGGGGTGGCGTTTTACCACCTCATTTTGGGCAGAAAAAAAGCAGGAGACCTTTTTCAGATTTCCTGCTCGGTGTGCCGCTGTGTGGGCGGCGGGTATTTAGTTGTAAAAGTTCGGGGCAAGTTGACCCGATGTGAAGCTGATAAACTGGAAGTTGTCTGATTAGCAATTATCTTTTGCAATTTATAACTGCATCAAAAAGAATACCAGTACACTCAAGAGTATTGTTACTGTCCCCATTATAATAAACATCATGGAAGTAAAACTTTTTGAAATTGGTCTATCAACATAACACTTTTTAGGATTGTTTGGATTATAATAAACTGCCATCTTACTGTTTATAGGCCACAACTGCTCCGCGAGTTGACGCAAATTCGCAATAGCTCCAGTTTTTACATGTAGCCACCCTTTTTCATCTTCATAGACTTCTGATTTCACCGGTACAGGTACTCCTGATAGTTGCGTTGTTTTAACTCCTCGAAATTTTTTCTTTGCTTTATAACAAATTCCATTCACAAAGTACTCAACGATTGGGTACACTCTTCCATTTCCAGGAAACCCATATTGTTTAATAATACCATCTGTCTTTTTTGTACACAATTTATTCTGTCTTTTTACAATGATATTGAAAGTAACTCCTAGTAGAACCAATATTACACCAAGACCTCCAACTGTCATCAATTCTAACCATGCAATTTGTATTTCAGTCATAGTTTCATCACCTCAAATTCTAATTTGTTGTCATCTTCATTATACTTCATCGACTATCGAAAAGATAGCATATTTTATGAAACTTGTCGGCTGGGAACAGCTTGCAACGCAAGGTGTCCCCAGATGGCAAGTACACAAAAGGGTAGCTGGCGGCAGCCAGCGCAGGGGAAGCGTAGCGTCCCCTGTATGATTTGGAGCAGACCATGAATGCGGAAAATCACAGCCCTCCGGCGAGGAGCCTTCGGAGAACGCAATGCACCAACCTCTGGGTGGTGTATAATTGCGCCCTTAGTAAACTAAGGGGTTTCTGGCTTCTTCCGTTCCAGCAGTTTTTTCAATAATTCCTGCGTGTCCTGTCTGTGAAAAATGAGTTTCAACAACAGCATGACATCATCATCTGTCAGGCGTTCCGGCTCTTGCAGAAAACTTTCCAGCATACCGCCACGGGTACAGAGCCGGTGCGTCCGTTCCTTTCGGGTAAGCTGTTTCAACTGGTGCTGCAATGCCTTTTCATCATTGATGGCTTTCCGCAGTTTCTTTTCGTTTTTTTCCAACTCCCGATTGAGTTTTTCCAGCTTTGAGGTATCAGGCAAGGGCAGCGTCCTCCTTTCCCGGTATCAGCACATAAATCCTGTTTGGTTCTCCAATGCCCTGACGCACCCGCATGATAAGTCCGGCGGTTTCCAGTTCATTCAGAGAACGCTTGACCGTCATGGGGCTGCGGGACAGGACTGCGGCAATGGCTGTGACAGGGAAGCAGACAAACAGGATTCCGTTCTCGTCCTCCTGCCCTTTGGTGAGCGTAGCGTCTAACATCCGGCAGTACATGACCTTTGCGGTGCTGCTGACTGGAAATCCTGTCAACGCTCTGGGAAAGGGCATACAGGGCGGCAATGGTGTGTCTATGGTCATAAATTCAAAATTCATTCGGTGAGTCCCTCCTTTTTCTTGGTTCGTTTGGATAAATAACGGGGGCAGTCAACCACAACCGCCCGGAAGCTCTGCTTGCACCCATGCTGGCATTTCCGGCATAATTCGTTGTAAGTGACACGCCCCCGGTCATTGAGGTAAAAGGAAAGCTCATGCTTCCTCTTTTTGCTCATTCTCGGCATATTGCGCTTCCTTCCGTTTTAGTGTATGGTTTCGGGGTGATTTTCGGCAAAATTACGGTCATAGAGCCGCTTAAAATCTCCCGAAGTATCAGCGATAGGGTAGACTATCCCCCTATCAGATTGTCGTGTTTCGGTATCATTTCGGTGTCAGTTCGCCAGTTCTCCCCGGTGTCGTTCCTCCCCTGAATTTCACAGCGGCGTATCGCTCCCTTTGGTACGCTCGTTTCGGTCAGGGTTCCTCCACATCCCTGCCAAAAGTCATGGCACTACATCGCCGGGGAAGCATATCCCACATAGGCTGGTCATTCGATTGGAATAATCCATCGATGAACTACCTGTATCATAGAACATTTTTGTGCCCTGTGCCGTATGTCCACAAAGTAGGAATTCGGGGTAAAAATCAGAAATTTCCACGATTGCGGAATTGATATGGTATAATCAATTCAACGGTTATAAATGTCGTTAGAAAGGGGGAACTGCTTCAATGAACGGAGCTACTACAATACAGGAACGGCTAAAAGATTTACGATTAAACAAAGGATTAAAACTGGAAGAACTGGCTGAGCAAACGGGTATTTCAAAATCGGCTCTTGGCAGTTATGAAAAAGATGACTATAAGGAAATCAATCATGGCAACCTTATCCTGCTGGCAGATTTTTATGGGGTGTCCCTCGATTATCTCTTTTGCCGGACAGAGAACCGGGCGGAGATCAACACGCCATTAAGGGAGCTGCATTTGAGTGATGAGATGGTAGCACTTCTGAAAAGCGGTCGGATTAACAACCGTCTGCTCTGCGAACTTGCCACCCATAAGGACTTTATCAAGTTTCTTGCGGACATTGAGATTTATGTGGATGGGATTGCCACCATGCAGATTCAAAACCTCAACGCCATTGTCGATACTGTCCGGCATGAAATCATTGAACGGTATCGCCCTGGCGAAGACGACCCGCATTTGAAGGTGCTGCAAGCTACCCATATCAGTGATGATGAGTATTTCAGTCACATGGTTCTGGATGACCTCAACCTGATTATCCGGGATATTCGGGAAGCCCACAAAAAGGACAGTGAGAGTGCGCCCCAAACTACCGTTGCTGATGAACTGAAAGAAAATCTGGAAGCGGTCGAAAATTTCAAGGGCAGCCGGGATGAAAAGCTCGTTGTACTTTACTGCAAGCAGCTCGGTATCAACTATGAAAATCTGTCAGACGAAGAATTTCGCTGGCTCATTCGTATTCTCAAAAAGTCAAAGAAAATGGGAACGCCTATCAGCCAGAGGAAAAAACGGTAAAGAAAAACCGCTGTTGCATGGTTTGTTAGCTTCCATGTAGCAGCGGTTCGTGCTGTGATTATTCAGTTAGAATTTCTGAAAGACAAGCTGGAAGTTATCTAAAAAATAGGAGGGAAACCCCCTCCTATTTTAGCTTTTTTATTAAACATATTTTTATTAATTATATCTTTTAATTAGCTTATTATTAAACAATTTTTATATTTTTTGAACACAATGTCAATTTAATTTTGCAGCTTTATCAAATTCTCTCGTCGCTAGTATATTGTCATTGTCATCCAAGCGATTCACAATGGTGAATACATAATAAGCAAGATTTAAGTTAATACTTCCAAACAAAGGATTCACCCAATCTCCTTCAAGTGGAGAATTCCATATAAAATGCAGGATAACCGGTGCCAAAATTAAGCAAAGTGCTTTAAGCCTTGGTACTGCAGGCACATTTTTAATAACGGCTATAAGTCCAACACCGAATACTATTCCAAAAGCCATATGACTGCCAAGAGCATTTGACACTCTCTCGAAAGCTATTGAAAATCCACTGTTTGTTTCTCCAAAAGTAGCTTGAGAAATATACGCCCAATCCTCCAAAACCTGAAAACCGAATCCAGAAATCATGCCTGACACAAATGCTTCCTTTAATGAAATTCCTCTGCATAGTAAATATACTAAAAGTACAACTAAACCTTTTGCAATCTCTTCTGTAAATGGTGCTGTTAAAGCAGCTCCCCAACTATCAATCACAGCTCTTGGAACACTTGTCGAAAATAAAACCTGTGAAATTAGAGCGTTCCCCTCACCACCTAGATACAGCGGTATTGTAAATCCTAGTATAAAGCTTAGCAAAACAACCTTACGTGAAACATTTAATCTGTTAACCAAATGGCGTACAAAGAATGCAGTCGGCACAGCATACAATAGTACCAGACTCGAAGCAGTCAAAAACGCTGGAAACAGCGCTACGGATTTATCCTTCTCCGCAAACTGACTAAAAAAGTCACGAAAACCTACAAATACCAACGCTACAGTTATGATAACCAGCAATTTGTATCCATAATTGTCAAAAAATTTCCTCATATAAACCCCTCCAATTTTTTAAGAATATAGATATACGATTATATCAATACTATCCAAATATAATATATCTGATAAATTTACTATATAGTTAACATATATATTTTTTTTGAAAATTTAGTATAGTATATCATAATAAAGTTGGAAAAGTCAATTTTTCATATCAATCATCTTTTTTACTATGATTTTTTTGTATGTAACAGCCTATAAGACCCCCAATTACCAAACCAATAAGTCCCCCTAATGTGTCACTTAAAATTTTTCCAATAACATATCCAACTACAGCCCATATATACCATTTACACATGATATCTGATACCTTCAAATCATTCATGATAATTTTCCTCCCCAAATTTCGATTTATCATAATTATTCTACCATATCGTTATGAATAAATCATCTCATGCAAAACAATTTCTTCTGCCCGGTTGTGAATGTTATTGCAATGCTGCACCCATTCCATTTGACAGGTACGCTTTAATTCCTCGGTCACGCCCTCGGCAGCTTTCATCTGCTCCATGATGGTATCTAACCGTTCCTGTGCCTGTTCGTTCAGGTCTGCAAGATATGTCCACAATTCTCCGGTCAGTATCAATGTATTCAATCTGACTGGGTGGACTTCCCTTAAATATTCCCTGTGCATCCGTCCGTACTTTCCAATAGGGCGGTGTTCCTTCGGCAGTTTCAAGTCCGGGATGTAGTAATCTCCGACAAGGATATAATCAATTCCGTTTTCCGTTATTCTTGGTTTCAATTCGCTCATGTTCCTTACCTCCTGTGGAAGCAGGCTCGTCTGGTACTAACTCAATCACATCGGTAATCTCACAATTCAGCGTTTCGCAGATACGGGCTAATGTGTCCATGCTGATGTGCTTTCCCTCTTTGCTCATGTTGGCAATCATATTCGTTGTCATACCGGCGGCAAGCCTTAAATCTTCTTTTCTCATATCACGCTCTAACAGTGTATGCCAGAGTGGTTTATAGCTGATGTGCATATTGCTTTCCTGCCTTCCTATCCATACCACCAGGGCGGCTGCCCCGGCAGGAACTTTTCTCTTATTATAGCACCAATCTTGTGTAATCACAATTTATTCTTGTAGACTGCCGCTGATACCGTCTGGATTGTGCTTTTCCTTTCTTTTTGTTCCCTTTAATTAGCCATGAACTGCTTCATGCCCTGGCTTTTTACTGATGTGCGATAAAGAAGTAATAGAAGTGTAAAAAATTTTGCCGTTCCTATCCGGCACTTAGCTCTTGTGTCGGATAGGTCGGGCGGTTATTCGGGCAAGTCCACCTTGCCAACAAAAGAATAATAAATCTCAATGTCCTGTCTGCGGGTCTTGTTCTCGTCATAGCTGCACTCATGCACAACGATTTTCTCTACAAACTCCCGCAGCAGAGTAGGGGTAAGTTCTTCAAAGCTGGTATGCCGCCGAACAACATTCATAAACTTTTCTGCGTTCACGGTGGCTTCCTGTGCTTTGGAAAGCTCCGCTTGGATAGCGGCGGCTCTTTCTTTCAGTTCCCGTTGCTCTGCTTCATAGTCTGCCGACAGCTCTGTGAAACGCTCGTCTGATATGCGCCCGGTCACGCTGTCCTCATACAGCCGCTTGAAGATAGCGGATAACTCGGCTATGCGTTTCTCGGCGGCTTCCAGTTCCTTTTTCTTGGCGGCGTTCCTGCGCTTGCCCCCGTCCTCGTTCTGCTCAATCAAGAGCTTCATAAACCGGGCTTCATGCTTTGCCGCATAGCTTGTCACTTTCCGCAGATTGGAGAGTACACCAGCGGTCAAGAGGTCGGTGCGGATAAAGTGCGCCGTACAGTCATGGGTGCGTTTCTTGTAGTTGCCGCAGATATAACAGTCCTGCTTGCGCTTGTCTGTCTGGTATCGCTGCTGATACATGACGCTGCCGCAGTCCGCACAGAACAGTATGCCGGAGAACAAGCCCACTTCATCATAGCGGTTGGGGCGTTTGCGCTGCTTGCGAAGCTCCTGCACCCGTTCCCATGTTTGCGTGTCTATGATAGGCTCGTGGTGGTTCTCGAAAATCACTTGCTTTTCCGGGGAATTTTCTACACTGTGCTTGACTTTGTAAGAAAGTTTTTCTGTCTTGAAGTTTACCAGACAGCCCGTGTATTCCCGGTTTTCAAGGATATGCACAACGGTATTGGTCGCCCACTTGCACTCATAGCCGGGGTGGTAGCGGCGGGTGCTGCCCGTCCTGCGGTATTCCAGCGTTCCCGGCGTGGGGATTTGCTGCTCTGTGAGCATACGGGCTATCTTGGTCGGACCATTCCCGGCAAGGCAGAAATTGTATATCTGCTTGACTACGGGTGCAGCTTCCTCGTCAATGATGAAATTTTCGTCCTCGTCCATGAGGTAGCCATACACAGGCTTGCTTGTGATAGGCTTGCCACTCATGCCTTTTGAGCGTTTCACTGCTTTGATTTTCTTGCTCGTATCTCTCACCAGCCATTCGTTAAAGATATTCCGCAGCGGGGCAAAATCATTGTCGCCCTGTGCGCTGTCCACTCCGTCATTGATAGCGATGAAGCGGACACCTTTCTGTGGGAAAATCATTTCCGTGTACATTCCCACTTGCAGGTAGTTTCGCCCTAACCTCGACATATCCTTTACGATAACTGTCCCGACTTTTCCGGCTTCAATGTCCGCAAGCATGGCTTGAAAACCGGGTCTTTGAAAGTTCGCACCAGAATAACCGTCGTCCGTGTACCAGCGCAGATTGGAAAAGCCGTTCTGCTTTGCATAGGTTTCAAGGATACGCTTCTGATTGGAAATGGAATTGCTCTCGCCTTGCAGCTCGTCCTCATGGGAAAGTCTTGGGTAAAGGGCGGTAATTGGTTGTTGGTTGGTCTGTCTTAACATAAAATCCTCCGTTTCCGACAGCCAGCCCCACTATTCCGTACCTTGATTGTACCACATGGGGCGGCTGTCTGTATAGCGGCAAAAGCGTCAAATCTGCTTCTTTATGGTCGGTCAAATCGCCGTTTTTTGTGTAGCAGCTTCCGCTTCCAGCACTTTCATCATCTTGTCGGCTGCGGTGTCGGTTGCGCCCTGCTTGAAGAAGCCGGAAACGGTAAGGACGGAGTTGCCCATGCGGATTTCCGTTACACAGTCCGGGCGGCGGTCTGTTTTGGTGGTGCTTGTCTGTTTGGTTTCTGTCATAGGCTCTCCTTTCGCTGCTTCATCAGTTGCTTTAAGCGTTCCAGCTTTTCCTGTGCGGTTTCCTTTCGGAAGTTGCTGCCCGTGAAGCGGACGGGGGCGCACATGGAAGTCAGCCTGTCATAGATACGGGCGTGGGGCGTGTCCTGCGGGTGCTGCAATTCCTCCAGCGTGAGGTTGGTCGTGGCGATCAGCGGCTTGCCGCTTCGGTAACGGCTGTCAATCACGCTGTAAACCTGTTCCAGCCCGTATTCTGTCCCTCGCTCCATACCGAAATCATCAAGTATCAGCAGGGGGTAGCTGCAAAGGCGGGAAATATACTCATTCCTGCCCTCAAAGCTGGCGGCAAGGTCATTGAGTATTGTTGCAAAGTTTGTCATGCAGACGGCAACCTCTTTTTCCATAAGGGCGTTGGCGATACAGGCGGCAAGGTAGCTTTTTCCTGTCCCCACGCCGCCCCAAAACAGGTAGCCGATATTTTCAGCCTGCATGGTTTCCCAGCTCTCCACATAAAAACGGGCGGTTTCGGTCTGCGGGTTTCTGCCGTTGTCATGCTCAAATGTCCAGTTCCGCATAGCAGGGTCGGTAAAGCCCCGGCGTTTCAAGTCCTCCACTGTTTCAAGGTGCTTCTGTCTGCTTTCGGCGGCTTCCCGTTTTTCACGGGTTGCCCGCTGGCAGTCGCAGTCTGTTGGGTGGCGGTCACGCCCGAAACAGGTCTTTCCCTCTGCAAAGTAGGCTTCTTTGGGCGTATGGCACTTGCCACAGTATAAAAGCCCGTCCTCGCCTGTGTAGTCCTCCGCTTCGGCGGTAGTGGTTGTAATATCCATAATCATAGCTTCAATCTTGTTTTTCATAAGCTCTCGCCCTCCTTGCATGAATAATCGGGTATGCCCTGTATCGGGGCAGCCTTGCCTTTGGCAGCGTCCTCCTGCGCCCACTTGTAAATGGTGGCTGCATGGCTATGGTACTGCTTTCCGGTGGAAGCGATATGGCAGGAAAGCCGGTCAATATAATACTCCCACTTGTCGGGCAGCTCTGTTTTCAGCCCGGAAAGCTCCGTATCGGTCAGTATCACATTGTTGTATCTGCCATAAGCGGCGGGGGCGGGGTGTCCCGTTTCTCCCTCTCTCTCTTTTTCTATCTCTATCTCTTTCTCTAACTCTATCTCTATCTCTGGTGGACGAATGTCGGACAAATGTCCGCCTTTTGTCCGGGGCGGTAAAAGTGCCTTGTTTTCCAGCCTTGCAGCCCGTTTTCTCTCGGCTTCGGTAGAGGATTGTCCTATCATCAGCTCAATGTCGGTCATATAGAAAGCCCCGCTGTCAAGCTGCTCCACAAGCCCCAACTGCCGGAAAATCTCCAAAGCTCTCTCAACCGTCCCTATCTGGTGGCGGGTCAGTGTCGCTATCATCTGTGCTGTGTAGGGGATATGCTCGTCAAGCTGCAACTTCCCGCCGTTTTTCAGCGATTTTAAGTACAGTTTCAAGAGAATATTGGAATATAAAATCCCGTCTTTCATATCTTCCAGCAGCACAATGGAGTCGCTGTCAAAAAAGTTCTCTTTCAGCTTGAGGTAGTAATACTTGCGGTTATCTGCCATTGTCCCTGTCCTCCTTTTTCCGGCGTTTGGAGTAGTAGCGGGGGCAGAGTATGATAACCGCCCGGAAGCTCTGCTTGCAGCTATGGGTACAGCCCCGGCAGAGGTCGTTGTATGTGATACGGTCGCAGGTGGTATTCCCGACTTTCACTTGCCGCAGGAAAAAAGACCATTCCAGCCGCCGTTTCTTGCTCATTCTTGGCATGGGTGCGCTCCTTTCTGCCGTTTCCGCTGGTGTGGCGGTATCGGCGGTAATTCTGTATCATCTCGGTATCATTTTCGGGGTTTTTCTGCCCTGTAAGCCCGTTAAAAAATCCTTTGGTATTGCGGATAGGGTACGGGGCAGCCCCCTTGTTCTGTATGGGTTCGGGTACATTTTGGGGTGGTTTTTATCGCTCCTGTTCCTGCCTTTTCACAGGCTTGCGCTCCCGGCGTAAAATCTGGTCGATATTGCCTTTGACCGTCTGTAAGCGGCGGTATTCCTCCCGTTTTGCCCGGTAATCGTTGTAGCCGCTGTTTTTCTCTTTGATAAGGCTTTCAATCTCTGCTTGCAGGGTTTTATAGCTCGGCAGCTTGGAAATGCCGTTCTCCCTGAAATAGCGGGCGGCTGCGTCTGCTATGATAAAGTCGCTTTCGTGCTTCTGACGGTAGGCTGCTTTTGCTTTGGCGTTTTTCTGCTGTTTCAGCCCGTCCCGGACAGGGCGGGTCTTGGAATAGGCAAGCACCTGCCGTTGCAGCTCCTTTTTTCCGTTCAGCGTCTTTTCCACCTGCTTCAGCTCTGTAAGGCTTTCCTGCATGGCGGCATAGGCGGCAGAACAGGCTTCGTCCAGTTCCTCCGGGGAAGAAAAGCCGTACTGCTGGTAGGCGGTAACGGTAGCTGCCATTTGCTTTAGGTTGTGCTTTGCCGCCCAGCGGTCATAGCCCACGCCCTTGCCCTCGGCTCGCTTGGCTTCCCGGTCAACCATGCGCTGCAAGGTGTTGTCTGCCGGGGTGGTTTTTGTGGTTTTTTCCCCTTGTGACGGCTTTTTAACTGCGGCAGGGTATTCGGGTATGGCTTTGGTCTGTTCGGCGGCTCTGTGGGCGTTCTGCGTGAGCAGGGCAAGGACAGCAGCTTTGTCAAAATCGTCCCCCAGCTTCCGGGCTGTGATAGGCTTTGTCCTGTCCGGCGTGAGGTAGGAAAGCCGCCCTCGGCTCTCCTTGACGGTCACACCCTCCCGCAGCAAAAGGGAAGAAAACTCGTCAAAGCTGGCGGCTTGGGAAAGTGACTGCCGTATCGTCCGGCGCAGCTTCGCCTTGTCCGTTTCAAACTTTGTGGGCTTGGTCGGCTGTCCGGCGGCTTCTCTGGCGGCGTTCTCTTTATCAAGGGCAAGCTGCCCTTTCTTTGCCGCCCAGTATTCCCGTTCCGTTATCCGTTCCTTGCTGCCGTTCAAGAGGTCGATTTGATAAAGCCTCTCCCGGTGGCACATCTCCATGACTTCACTCTTGAAATATTCCATAGCGGCGTTGGTGCAGCGGTGCTTGCAGCCCTCCCTTGTGTCGGCTGGTCTGTCCATGTAGGGCAGAAGCGGGACTTCATAAATCCGCAGGGAGTTGATGACGATATGCACATGGATATTGCCGCTGTGGTTATGCCCGTCCGGGTGGGTGCATACAAGGGCTTGGTGTCCGGGGAAATGTGCCTTGCAGAACTGCTCGCCCAGCTCCTGCGCCCAGTCTACGGTCAATCCGTTATCTGTCCCGTCCCGTGGGTCAAAGCTGATGATATAGTGGTGGCTTTTCACATCTTCTCGTTTTTGGTTTTTCTCATAGCGGAGATTCGCCCGCATACAGGCAACGGCGAAATCCTCGCCCCCGCAGTTAAGGGAAGAAATGCGGTAATCCTCCCTCGGTATCAGCCGCCCGTTTTCATCAAGGGTGGGCTTCATGGTAAACTCGTCATGCTCAAATGTGAGGTAGGATTCCGCTGCGCCATAGTCGGCATTTTTAGAGCTGATATGTTTGAATGTTGCCAACAGCGTCACCCACTTTCTGCAAGACTTCAAACTTTAGGGCAGCAAGGTCGGAAACCGCCGCCCGTACCTCCCCGGCAAGCTGCGGGTAGGGGCTGTGCCACTCGTTCAGCGTCCGGGCTATCTGGTTTAAGTTGCCGCCGATCCTGCCGTATTCGGCGGTCAGCTTCCCAACAGCGGCAAGCAGCTCGTCATTGACGGGGGAAACGGTTATGATGGGGCGTATGGCTGCCCCGGTTATGGCTTGCCGGATAAACTCGGCTTGGCTCATGTTGCAGGCAGAAAGCCTTTCCGCAAACTCGGCATATTCTTCCTCGGTCATGCGTGTCTTGACTACCCGGCTGCGGTGCGGCGTGTTGTATCGTTTTCGCATGGTAAAACCTCCTTTCTGTGCGTGGTGTCCTCTCACTAATAGGAGAAAAACGGGGTGTAAAGCGGAACTGTTTTTGAAAAATCCGAAAAATTATTTTGAGGGATTTTTAAGCGGCGTAAGCCGCATAAGCAGGGTTTGGGGAAGGCACTCCCCAACAGGATTCCAGCAGGGGCAAAATGAGCGAAAAGCGAATTTTGGTACTGCGGTAGAATCTTGCTCTAAGAAACTGCCGGACTGCCGTTCACTTGCTACTGCCACTTTTTCGGGAAATCTATAACCAGTTTTTTTATAAAAGGCAGCGGGCTGGCATTCTCCCCCTTACTCCCTACAACACCGCAAAAAGCAAAAATGACGGACTTTCCGGCAAGAACTTTTCCGGCAGCTCGGTCTTTCCCGACAATAAGGCGTTTTGGAAACGGTGTTTTGCCCGCTGTCTGAAAAAAACGGCAACCTTTTTTGGCTTCACTGTCTAATACGGAACTTTTGGAAATTTGCCAAAAATGGGCGCAAAAAAGCAGCAAATCTTTTTCGGATTTACTGCTTTGTGTGCCGCTGCGAGGCGGCGGGATATTCAGTTTTTATGTTATCGGTCAAGCCGGAACTTGAACAGGCTTTCAATCAGCTTTGTTCTGATGTAGTCCTCCATATCAGAGTTATAATAGCCGTTCATTTTGGAAAAGTAGCGGATATATCCGGCGTAGCGGTCAAGGACAGCGTGTATCGCTATGGGGTCGCCCTCATGTGCCTTTATAATCGTGTCATAGGGGAGAAGTCGGTTACTCATAGGACAGCACCTCCATTTCCTCTTTCAGCCGCTTCAAGGCAAGCTGAATATGCCGCCCGATTGTGCTGCGTGTCCAGCCGCTTTGTTCTCCGATTTCTTTCTGTGTCAAGTGCTGGAAGTAATACAAAAAGATTTCCTCCTGTGTCTGTTCCGGCAATCGGGCAAGAGCAGCCGCAAGAGAACAGCTATCTAAAAGTATCGTCTGCCCTCGGACAGAAAACGGATAAGTTTCGCCATAGTCCGGCACTTGAAAATACTCGTCTGTGGTGCTTAATGGGACAAACTTTTCTTCGGTCAAGTATTCAAGGGAGATTTCCCGTCTCCACCTCGCTGCCAGCATACGGGCAGCGTCAAAGGACGCATGGCGAATAACAATCCGGCAATAGGTATCATGGGTATAGCGGATATGTTCTTGATAGGCTTCCTGTTCGGTCATGGAAAATCCCCCTTTCTTCAATTATGGGAAAGGGCGGCAGCACTTTTTGCTGTCGCCCCTTGATTACCCACCAGCAAGGACAGTCGGGGCTGTCAACGGTGGGCGAAGCTCATTCACTTGCCGTTGACTGGCTCGGCTGGATTTGCTATTCTGCTACTGTGTTATCAAACTATATCCCGATTTTTATATACTGCTGCTGCAATCCGATATGAGATAAAAAACCACACAATAGAGATTACAAGCACGATATTAAAAGCCAACTGGATATTGTCTTTTACAGGAATAAAGAGGTTTGTGAGAAGTACAAGCCCAACAATAACACCTGTCGATGCCATAAAGGACATCATAAAAACAATTTGGGATTTTTCCGGATCAAACAAATAGGCACATGGTAAGCTAATGCCGCCCGCCAATAAAGTGGCACTCATACCGATAGCGGCATATAAGCACAAAGAATGAACTGTTATATCTGCTCCCGCTAACATAAGCACAATACATGGAATAAGTGCTGTAATTAGACCGACTACCGCAAGCAAGATATAAAAGATAAATTTCTCTCTGATAATCTGATTTCTTGATACGGGCATGGTAATCACATTTTTATTCCATTTTGAGCCTGCGTCACTTGTGATACTGATAAAAACCGCTGTTGTGGAAGCTACCGGGGCTAAAATCAGAAGTGCGCTTGTTTCCAGTAAAAAAGACAATCCAAAACCTAAAACAATCAAGCTGACGATAGTTACAAAGATATTGCTCTTTGCAATATAGAGGTCTTTTAGTAAAACGCCTTTCATCATCTTTCCCCCTTTACATAGAGAAGCATAATTTCATCAATCGTAGCGGGTACAATCAATGCTTTTGGATATTTTTTCTGCATTTTATCCCGTTCAGAAACTAAAATCTGCCATTCGTAATCCATTTTTCTGTATGTGATAATATCCGATTTATCCAATGCGTCAAATTGTGCTGCTCCGCATTTTATAACGCCATATTGTTCAATCAGTTCATCTTTCGGTTTGGAAAAAACAACTTTTCCCTCATGGATAAAAACAATGTAATCGGCAATTTTTTCTAAATCGCTGGTAATGTGGGAAGATACCAGTATGGAGTGTTCTTCGTCCTGCACAAAATCCAAAAGCATGTCCAGAATATCGTCCCGGATAACAGGGTCAAGCCCGCTGGTTGCTTCGTCCAAAATCAGCAGCTTAGAATGGTGTGAAAGGGCTACGGAAATAGCCAGCTTCATTTTCATACCTTTGGAAAACTGTTTAATCTGCTTATCAAGGGGCAAGGAAAATTGTTTCAGCAGCCGAAAATAGGCTTGCTCGTCCCATGAGCCATAGATATTTTTCATTATCTGGTTGATTTTCTTGGGAGAAAGAATTTCCGGATAGTTGCTTCCGTCAAATACTACTCCAATCTGTTCTTTTGTTTCATTGTCCAGATCATCTTTTCCCAATACCGAAACATGACCGGCTTCTTTATGGATAAGCCCCAAAGCCGCATTTATTGTTGTGCTCTTTCCTGCGCCATTTTCTCCAATCAGTCCGACAATAGACCCACTTGGAACGCTAAAAGAAACATTGTCCAAAACAAAATCTTTATATGTTTTGGTAAGACCCGAAATAGTCAAAGCATTGTTCATTGTCAATCCTCCTTATACAATAGTGTCAACAAATTCAGTAATTTATTAAGTGGTATTCCACTTGTACGGGCAATTTCAATGGCTTCGTTAAAGTGTTCCTCGATTTTCTTTTGCTGTTCTTCAAGATAGAAGTCTTGATTTTGTACTGATACATAACAACCTTTTCCGGCTGTCGTTTCGATAAAACCGTCTGATTGAAGCAGGTCGTATGCCTTTTGAACAGTCAAAACACTTATCTGCAAGGATTTTGCAAGAGAACGGATAGAGGGAAGTGCTTCCCCAGCTTTCAGTTCACCATTCATAATCTGTGATTTAATTTGCGTTGAAATTTGCTCATACAAAGGGCGACTTGTTTTGTTACTCACAACAATTTCCAAAGTCCCACCGCCTTTCTGTCTTTAACTGTATTGATTTAACAAGTACAGTATAATACGATATATGGCGGCTGTCAAGAATGTAATATAAAAAAAGCAGAGCAAACGGCTATGCTTGTCCTGCTTTTTGATATTATGGGGTTTGGAATAGTAGGTGGCTATCTATCAAAGCTATGTGTTACTTTACCGCACATGAGCATTGGAGCCGGGATTATCGCTGCCGTACCCCTCCAGGAGATTGACAACGCCCCACACGCCCAGGCCAGCGCCGAGAGCCACAACAAGGGTCTGCAAAGTATCAATAGCGGAAGAAAAGAACTGCATATAGCCTCCATTTCTCCGGGGTTTTCCCCGGCCATAAAAAAAGCCGCCCATACAGGCGGCAGGTTACGACCTCTGGACACTTTGTCCAGAAGTGGGATTTATACAAAGGCGTCCGGGTCGTCCACATCGTCATAATTGAGGATGTCCTCGTCCTCGCTTATGGGCGCTGCATCTGTCCCGTCCGCCTCGTACACTTCACAAACCTCGTTCAGCCCAGGCCGCCTGCGGCGGTTGATGAGCTTATCCAGGTCAAAAGCGTTTTTGACTCTATCGGCCTCAGCCGTATATTTGTAGTTCGGGTGCTGCTTCAAATCGTATTTTGGGGAATAGAACGGGGGCAGGCCCCGGAGCTGCAAGATACACCTGTCACCGGGCATGGTAGCAAGCTCGGCAGGGGTCATCAGTTCCCGGCCCAGCCGCTGGGTGTTTTGGTTGTAGCTTTCCGACTGGCCTTTGGAGCGCCCGTCCGTCTGCATATAGATGGTTGCTTTTCCCAGCCAGTTCTCGGAAATCTCCTTGATGGTGGAGCTTTCCCGTCCGCCCAGGAAAATCACGCTGTCCATGTTGCCTAAAATCGTTTCCGCGTGCTTGTCATAAATGGCCTTGCACTGCGCCATTTGCTGGTAAAAGAGTGTCAGCGATATTTCACGGGAACGAATGACGGCCACCAGCTTTTCAAGCTGGGGCACCTGGCCCGTATTGGCCGCCTCGTCCCACAGCACCCGCACATGATGGGGCAGGCGGCCCCCGTGAACATTGTCCGCCCGTTCACACAACAGATTGAACATCTGCGAAAAGGCCAGAGCCACCAGAAAGTTATAGGTGGGCGTGGTGTCGGAAATCGTGAAGAAAACCGCTGTTTTCCGATCCCCGATACGGTCAAGCTGCAATTCATCGTAGGCCATGATCTCACGGAGCTGGGGGATGTCAAAGGGGGCCAGACGGGAGCCGCAGGAAATCAAAATGCTTTTTGCCGTCTTGCCGCTGGCAAGTTTGTACTTTTTATACTGCTTGACCGCGAAGCAATCCGGCTTTCGCTTTTCCAGCCCCTTAAACATATAGTCAACCGCGTTCATAAAGTTTTCGTTGTCCTCTTTGACCTCCATGCCGGAAATCATATCCACCAATGTATTCATATTCCGATCCTCGGCGGGGCCCTCGAAAATGATATAGGCAATCAGGGCGCAATACAAAAGCGTTTCCGCCTTCGTCCAAAATGGATCGCCCTCTTTGCCCTCTCCCTTTGTGTTGCTGATTAAAGCGTCCACAAATTTCAAAATGTCGGCCTCGCTGCGGATATACGCCAACGGGTTATAGTGCATGGATTTTGAAAAATCAATGCTGTTAAAAACCTTGATCTTATACCCCCTGCGTTGTAGAAAGGCTCCCACCTGGGAGAGCACCCCGCCTTTGGGATCGACCACCACATAGCTGCATCCGTCCTTTTTCTTCGCGCTGGCCTGCAAAATCTGTGGGGTGAGCCAGAACCGGGTTTTGCCGGAGCCGGACGAGCCGATCACACAGGCATTGAGATTGCGGGCGTTGGCCGGGTTTTTCGGGCAGGTGTTCATGGTGAGAAGCTCCGTCCCGGTAAGAATAACATTGTTTTCAAAGACGGGATCGACGAATGGGGCTATATCTTTCGGCCCGCCCCATCTGGCCGACCCGTATTCTTCATCCCGCCTGTATTTTTTTGCCTTTTTGCTTTTGGCATAAATAAGCAGGCGGAATCCCACCGCGCCCACAATGCCGATGAGCCAATCGAGGGGATCAAGCCCCGGCGCAAAGTCGGCAAAAGCCGGGCCTATCGTTTGCCCCAGGCCCATGAGCTTATGGGGCAGATCCACGCCGGGGGCCAGCCGGTAGGCCGTCCCCAGTTTCAGACAGGCCCAGCCAATGAACAGGTACGGGATGTTTGGTATTACATATTTCTTGACGCTATCTGTCCTCATGCACCGCCTCCTTTGCGCGTTCTTTCTGGCGGGACGGCTGGCGGGCCAGTTCAGCGGCGGCCTCTTTGAGCTGCTGCCGGATCGGTGCTTTTGTGGATTTTGTGCGCTTTAGCAGCCGTTTGGAATACTCGGAGAAACAAGCGGTGATCGCGTCGGCCTGCCCCGCCTTGAAAAACAGCAGGTGTTTATCCGGCGCGACCTGATAAAAGGCATAGTCCACATTCCATTTCCGGGCTACCCGGTCAAAGAGGGCGGGGGCCTCTACTTCAATACTGTTTGTGGCGGCCCCGTGGCCCATGAGCTGGCGCACCGTCTGCCTGCCGTGGGGCGTCTGTTTGGCCCGGTGGTGTTTGCCAATCTTCCGGGCAATCGCTCCCAGCACATAGGCAAGCCCCCGCGCCGTGAGTTTGCTTGCCTTGATCGATACCGCTATGGTTCTTCTGGAAATATCTTCATCTACCAGCCAAATCCCTCCCTTCCATGAAAAAAGCACTTCTGGACAAAGTGTCCAAAAGTGCCGCTATCGGTCTGTATGGCTTTGCTCCGGGTGTGGGCGTTCCGCCGCCTGGGGAAAACGGTCAATGACTTCTTTATAAGCCGCCATCTGTTCCCGGATGGAGAGCTGTGGATAGGCAAAAACCTTGTGTTCGTCGGGAATGTCCTCCCGCCCGTGGTAGTATTCGATAAACTGGCTGCCGTTGGGAAGAAGAAAACCGCCTTTGACAAAGCTGCCATCTTCATTGATCCGCATATCCCGGCCATACGCCTCATAATCGAAATAGTCCCGCAGGTTTTCGGGAATGTCGATCATTTCCATGTCCTCCGCATAAATGCGGCCCAGGGTTTCATCATCGGACACGCCGATATAGAAATCGTAACAATCCAGATTTTCCGCAAGGTTTATGAGGTCGCCCGCGCCGGAGGTATGCTCGCCGCTGGCAACAACTGCCTCAAACTTCTCCAAATCACTTTTATCCAGCTCGGAGAGCAGACAGGCCAAGTGGTTGAGTTCGTCAATGCTTTCATATTCCCCCAGGCAGGCGTTAAGCTCCGACAGGTCGCCGTCATAATCGGCAATAAAAATCTCCTCATAGCGGATATTATCAATGCCGATCTGTTTTAGGACTTCCTGCACCGCCTCTCTGGTGGTGGGGAATTTCAGAAGTGCGCTTGCCAGCTCGCCCTCGTTATATTTCCCCAGGTTGGTTACATACGCCTCAATTACTGCCATGTCAGCGCCTCTGGCCTTTGACGGTCAGGATGCCCTCCAAGGTGGTGGCGGTGATCCCCAGCCGCTGGGCAACGGCGATGTCATTCTTCACTGCTTCATTGACATAATTCCCGCACACCACCAGCACACGGGAACGCCGGAGCAGATCGCGCCCCATATCAATACCGCTTTTATGTTCTTCCGGCACTGCGTCATTGAGGAACAACGGCAGGTAGAGCATAGGGCAGATGGGGGAATAGCCTGCGTCATAAACAATGCGGCAGTATTTAGCTGCCTGTTCCGTAACCTCGCACGCATCGCCGCGCCATGCAGCGGTCACATACGCAAGGGGTCGTTTCATAATCAAAACCTCCGTTTCTTTTCCCTATATAATAAGGTAGGGTCAACCCTATCCCCCCGCCCTTTCCCATTCATGGGAAAGGGGGCGGCTCTGGAGGATATACCCCCCGCCGCCTTGCCGGGAATAGCACAGCCGGGGCAGGCCGTAAAGGGCAAGCCGCCGCATAATACGGCGGGCGTTCCGCCCCTTGACGGCCCGTTCCCGGCTGTACTAAAAAATACCCGGCGACGGGGGATATATCACCACCGAGCCCATCCCAAACGGGGAGCGTTTACCTCTGGACAAAGTGTCCAGAAGCGGGGCTCGGTCACTTGTCGAGCTCGTTCTTTTTCTCCGGCTTTGCCAATTCGGGCGGCTGTTTCTCTTTCCACTCGTCCAGCAGGGCCATGATCTGTTCTTTCATTTTGGCAGGAGTGACCTCCTTGCCGAAATACTTGTTGAGTTCATCGGTGCTGATAATCACGTTGTCAACCTCCCTTTTTTCTTCGCTCAAAATACCATCAATGACATCGCCGTTGAGCAATCCCTCCTGATCCAGCTCCCGGAGCCGCTTTGCCTGCTTGACCGAGGGCGAGGACTGCTCCCCGTCAATGGACACGGCAATCAGCCGCTGGTTTTCCGGCTTGATATACGACAGCTCCACGGCGGGCATAAAGCCCATGTTTTTTGCGTCCACCTTTTCCAGAAGTTCCGGGACAAGATGGTTGAGCCGGACATAACGGAGCACCTTTTTATAGTTCATGTCATGCTCCTTGCCCACAATCTCCACCGAGAGCTTACCCAGGGCCTCCGCCTCCTTGTCATTTTTGGGCCGGGCTCCCTGGCGTTTAATGGCCTCCAGCTCCAAATCCAACAGCTTTGCCAGTTCGCTGGGGAGAGGGTCGCCGCGCTGCTTGTTGCTGTTCCGCATTTCCCGGACAGCTTCAAGATCGGTCATCTCCCGGACGATACAGGGCATTTCCTCCAGCCCGGCCCGTGTGCCGCCATGGTGTCGGCGGTGGCCCGCGATAATCTCATAGCCCTTGCCGTCTTTTTCCGGGCGGACGGTGGCGGGGGTCATAATGCCGTGTTCCTTGATCGTCCCCACCAGATCGTCCATCGCCTTATCGTCCTGCACCTTGTAGGGGTGCTCTCGGAATGTGTGAAACGGATGAAGCTCCGTCATTTTCAGATAGACGATTTTTCCCTCTTCCACAGGACGGGGCGGGACTTCCGGCGTGGGCGGCAGTTTGATCTCTGGCATCGGAACGGCGGCAGCCTCCTTGACAGGGGCGGCCTTGCCCGGCTTTACAGCCTTAGCAGATTTAGACGCAGGCGCACCGCCGGAGCCCGTTTCTTTGCCCTTGTCTGCTTTCTTACCTCTGGACACTTTGTCCAGAACAGAGGGCGGAGCCTCCTCACGGGCCGCCTTGTCAACCTTGGACGGGCGGCCTGCGCGGGGCTCCGCTACTTTCTCCTTTTTTCCCGCAGGCACCCCGGCTTGCTCTTTCGGGGGACGGCCCCGGCGCTTTTTCGGCTGTTCTGCCTCCGGCGCTTTCTTTTCCGGGGCGGGGGCAGGAGCCTCCTTGCCGCCCTTATCAGCGGCCTGGATGTCCGAGAGGTTGATCACCTTGCCGGACGGGGCGGGTGTATCTTCGCCCATGCCGGGAAGAACAGTCTGCTGTGTGTGCTTGTCGGCAGACGGCGGATCGGGCTCCACATGATCGGGGGCCGCTTTATCTTCGCCAGAAACAGCAGGTGTATTATTTTCCTCCAGCGGGGGCAACTCACCCTGGCCGGGTGGGGATAGGGTTTCCTGGGCCTTGTTTTCCTCCGGGCCCATATTCACTTTTTCATCGGCCATTTGCTAACCTCCTTTTTTATGAGATGAAAAAAGGCCAGACCTCCCGGCCCGGCCAGCTTAAAAATATTCCCCCCTTTCTCAGTCCGGGCCATAAAAAAACGTCGCTTTTCACAAAGAAATAGCGACGTTTTAGTGTAGGTTGGCTCGGTTTTGTTGTGTTTTATGATTATGCCCTTGTATAAAAACCTAAAAGAAATTTAAAAACAACCTCGTACTGGACGGCATTGATCTCACTATTGAAAAAGGTGATATCATTGGTATCATCGGGCCATCGGGAACTGGTAAATCCACCTTACTTCGTTCCATTAACCGGCTTGTAAAACCAGAATCCGGTTCAATTGTATTGAGTGATGGAAATGAGATTGATCTGGTCACTGCCAAGGGAAAGGATTTACTTACATTAAACCAGTTTACGGGAATGGTTTTTCAAAACTTTAATCTTTTTAACCGGAAAACGGCGTTGGAAAATGTGATGGAAGGACTTTCGGTAGTCAAGAAGATGGACAAAGAACAGGCAAGAGAAACTGCGCTTAAGCGATTGGCGGATGTTGGACTTTTTGACTGGCAAAACCATTATCCAAAGCATTTATCCGGTGGACAGCAGCAGCGTGTGGCAATTGCGAGAGCACTTGCAATGCAGCCGGAACTGTTGTTGCTGGATGAGCCAACGTCCGCATTGGATCCCGAATTTGTGGGGGAAGTATTGGATATTATAAGGAAAGCAACAAAAGAAGGATATACTATGCTGTTAGTATCCCATGAGATGAGCTTTATCCGGAATGTGGCTACAAAAGTAGTTTTTTTGGATGGTGGAAAAATACTGGAACAGGGAACGCCCAAGGAAGTATTCGATCATCCCAAGCATGACAGAGTGAGAGAATTTTTTAAAAAGATGAACAGGCTGGAGGATCCGGAATATTATATTTAACAAATTTGAGATATGACTGAGAAAGAGAGTGTTTTACATGGGCATTGAATATAGGGAAGAAAGAAGTGGAAGTAAGATTCAGCTTTTTTCATATTGTGATAAAAAGAAGACAGGAGCAATCTGTGCGCTGTCTGACGGATATGATTGGGCATTGATTTGTGATGTATGGGCTGATAAGGTGGAAACGGAAAAGAAACTTATCCGTGAAATGATTTTAAAACTGCAGGGACAGGAAATTTTTGTGACAGCCACGCCGGATAAACTGGATTTGTATGAAGAAATTGGTTTTCGGCGCTCCAAAAATTCTTTTACATATGTAGGAAAAGCGTTAAGTGATGCACAGGAAAAAGAACTGACTGAAAGTGGATTATACCTGCCAATCGGGTATCGGTATGAAACGGAATTTGAGCCTTTTACTGGGATGTTTCCGGTCGGGAAGAAATCGGATAAACAAAAATTTAAGGTTTTTTATTCCGATAAATCTGACCGTGCCGATTATCATCAGGTAAATGCGCTGTTAGAAAAAGCTTTTGGAGGGAAACGAAACGAACATGTGACAAAAGACACATTTTCTAAAAGTCAGTATGTACAGTATGCATACGATAACGAAACATTAATCGGCTGTGCGAGAGCAATTTCCGATGGAGCGTATGCACTGATTTTAAATGTGGCTGTTGATCCTGATTATCAGGGACTTCATTTAGGATGGAATGTTGTGGACAAGCTCTCGCGTCAAATGAAAGATCAAAATATTTTTTTGAATACACATCCCGGTGGAGTCGGATTTTATAATCAAAAAGGGTTCCGAAGGAATAAAACCGCTTTATTGCTGCCAGCACATGAAATGCCTGATGAGATAAAAAAAGGCTTCTGTCTGCCGAGAGGCTATCGGTTTCTAGATGAAGAATGATACTTATAAAACCGATATGCAAGAATGCACAAAATAATTTGAGCCATCGAAGAAATAGGAGTTCCCAAACCAATGTGGAACAGGGAGGCCCCCTCTATCTGACTCATCAGATAAACCACAGGGATTCTTACGCAAAAGGCGCCGACCACACCCTGTACCATGACAAATATGGTTTTCCCGCAACCGTTAAAATATCCAACAAAGCAAAAGAGAACAGCAGTCAGCAGACAATCGATGGCGTAGGCTTTCAAATAATCGTGGGCGAAGGCAATCACTTCTCCTTCACCGGAGAAAATGGAAGACAACAAACCGCCCGCAAAAAATGCAATAATTCCCATGACGAAACCAGCAATCAATGCTGTCTTGATACCATAGAACAAAGCTTTGCGAGAGCGTTCAAATTCTCCTGCGCCATTGTTCTGTGCCACGAAGGCAGAAATGGAATGCATATAGGCGGATGCCACCAGCATCAGAAAAACGCAGACCTTCTCCGCAACGCCAACAGCGGCAGATTCCATGACACCCATACGGTTGACCACCACCTGAATAAAGAGGAAGGAAAACTGCACCAGCATTTCCTGCAAAGCAATGGGTACCCCCACCAACAGGATCTTTTTTAAGCAGGCAGGGTCAAACCGAATGTATTTTTTTGAAAATGTAAATGGCAGATTCTTTTTACGAATAAAATAAAGAGAAAATATGACGCTGATGGCTTGGGCAAATACTGTTGCAATTGCAGCACCGGCAGCACCCATGTCAAAGCCTGCCACCAACAGCAAATCGCCAAAAATATTAATAACGCAGGCAATGGCTACCGTAATCAGAGGTGTTTTGGAATCACCAATCCCACGAAAAATAGCACCGATCACATTATATGCGATAATGAAAATGGTACCGATACCACAGATTCGAACATAGCCGCTGGTTTGAGCAAAAGCCTCTGATGGAGCATGCAGAAAGATAGACAGATTGTCACTGAATGGAACCACCAAAGCGGTTATCACAACTGCCAGCACCGCAAAAATGGAAATGCCGGTGCCAACACCCCGTCCGGCTTTATCCGGCTTACCGCCACCGATGCAATCACCCACAAAGACCGTCATACCCATAGTCAATCCGGTGATAACCATGGTAATCATGTTAAAAAGTTGACTGCCGGATGCCACACCGGACTGTTCATAGGTATTCGCAAACCGCCCTACAATAATCAGGTCGGCTGCACCGTACATGGCCTGCAAAAAAAGTGTCAGCAGGACTGGAAGTGCAAAGGAAATCAGAGATTTCAAAATATTTCCCTGAATCAAATTTTGTTCTTTTGTCTGGTTCATAATACTCTCCTTTGTCGAAAAAAATAGAGCCGGATAAGAGAAGCAGGAATTTCACCTGCCATCTTATCCGGCTCACAACCTCATAAGTGTTGCTCACCCTCCGATGAACCGTTTATTTATAACATGTTTTAAGTTTCTTGTCAACACCCATCCAAAAGTAATGATCTAAAAATATATGGCAATTAAGTGTTGTGCAAATACGGAGTAATGTTTCCGTAATATTTTTTGACACAACCGTCGAACCGTCTGGATTGTGCTTTTCCTTCACGTTCCTTTTTATATCACCAATCCCCCATTTCCCTTACTATAAAATATTCAGTAAGGGAAATGGGGAGACAAATATTTGAGAAGAGAGCGAGAAAAGAATCGCAAGTTAGTAATTTTGACCTATGTAGAAGAAAAAGTAAATTATTTATGCCGATAATAAAATACGGCAACCTGTGTTCTGTCGCGCAGATTAAGTTTATCCAGAATGGAACTCAGATAATTCCGAACAGTTCCTTCACTGAGAAAAAGGTGTGAGGCAATCTCCTTGTTGCTGAGACCATCGGCAATGAGACGGATAATCTCCAGTTCTCGCTCACTGATATTGTAGTCTTCAAAATCAAACCCAGAATCAGCTTGGAGCAGTTCAGGAATTTTGGAAATGATCTCATTGCCAAAAACAGTCTGGCCGGAGTAAACTGCATGGAGTGCCGGAACGAGGCTTTCGTAATCCTGTTTTAGAAGATATCCCTTAGCACCAAGCTTTAATGCTCGTACAATATACTCATCATCAGAGAAGGTGGTGAGAAGGAGAATTTTTGCATCAGGAAATTCGGCAAGTATCTCAGCGGACGCGTCAAGTCCGCTGAGTTCTTTCATTCTAATGTCCATAAGAAGCACATCAGGTCTATATGTTCTAAATAATTTCACAGCGTCTTTCCCATCTGTTCCAGTGGCGGAAACGGTAATGTCGCCGCTAGCTTCCAAAATGGTTTTTAATGCGCCAGAGACAAAAATATCATCATCAATAATTACAATATTCATAGTGTTAATTCTCCTGTTCTTTTGGAATAGTAATAAAAAGTCGAAATCCTTGTTGTACGGTAATCTGCAGGTTGCCGTTTAGAACTTTGAGCCGTTCTCTCATATTGGAAAGACCAATTCCTTTGTTGGAAAAGTGCGTGTTACTGCCATGCGTTGAAATAGTCATGTTTTCTGACAGCGTGCCATTGTCCTCAATACAGAGTTGATATAGAGCAGGATGTTCCCGCATGGTAATCTGTACGAGAGTGGCATTACTGTGTCGAGTTACATTAGAAAGTGCCTCCTTTATGATACTGATAAAACAGTATTTAATTTCCCGAGGAACTTCAAATCCCATGTCATAATCAAGGGTTACAGGGCAGAAAGTAAATTCGGAGGTTAAACTTTCTGAAACTTCTTTCAGATTCAGGGATTCATCATGAAGATCATGTACGCTGGTGCGGATACTTGTCATAGCCTGATTCAGCGAATGATCCAGATTATCCAGAACCGGCGAAAGTGTTTCCGAGGTATTAATAGCTTTTGCAGCACCTGTTATCAAAATGGAGCGGGAGAGTAGATGACCTACATTATCATGAATTTCTCGGGCAATTCTATTTCTTTCTTTCAGTGTGGCTGCATAGATTTCATAATTTTGTTTTTCTGCAAGCATACGATTTTTCTCCTCAAGAAGGAGATTTTTTTCTGTGCTGTCATCCCGGAGTTTCATAAAGCTTTGCTCTAGTTGTTCAGTCGTTTCAGTACGGTTTTGCAGACAAAAAGCAAAGATAAAAAGCAATGCTCCCCAAAAGACAAAAAGAGAAGTATGTTCTCCTTTGATCCATATGTTATAAAAATAAAGAAAACCACATGCAGAGGCAAAAATATAATGCTGATCCAAAATGAGTACATAAAATATAGCAGGAAAAAACACAATCATCCTGGGGATTAGAAAAGAACCCATAATAAATGCAATACATAAAAATAGATGAAGTTTTTTGGATTCCGAAAAATAATTTGCACAGCACAGACTCAGACAAAGGAGAAAGGAGCATATAAAAAAATAATCCGGTTTTATGTAAAATAGGAAAAAGAAACTAGATAATATTAATAATCCTGTATTTTCAAGATGACGCATAGTACAAATTCTCCTGATAAAATAGATTTAGCTCGAAATACAGCCGGTTACATAAAGAGGACTGTTTTGGATAATTTTAGTATAATACAAAATAAGAAGTGGGGCAAAGAAAAAAACAAAAGAGAAAAAAGAAAGTGACATTTGTCATATGGGTAAGTGACAGAATTCACTACCAAAAAGAAAGTAGAAAGTCTATAATTTTCATATAAGATCCGGCGAAAGAAAATAATAGAAATTCGTTCGGAAGGAGGAGAAATATATGAGTGGAACAGAGAATTTTGAAAAAAATGGAATTGTACATATAGAAAATCTTGTAAAGAGGTACGGTTCTTTAGTTGCATTGGATCACTTGAATTTAGATATTCAAGAAGGTGAGATTTTTGGACTTTTGGGACCGAATGGATCCGGTAAGACAACAGCAATCAACTGCATGTTGGCGCTTTTGAAATATGACAAGGGAAGTATACAGATATTTGGACAGGAAATGAGGCCGGATAATTATGAGGTGAAAAATCAGATTGGCATCATACTTCAGAATGTGGCAGTTTTTGATGAGTTGACAGTATATGAAAATATTGATTATTTCTGTGGACTTTATATCAGGGATAAGAAAAAAAGAAAAAGCCTTGTAGAGGAGGTAATTAACTTTGTGGGACTTGAAGATTATCGGAAGACAAGGCCAAAGAAATTGTCTGGTGGGTTGCTTAGAAGATTGAATATTGCTTGTGGCATTGCACATAAGCCTAGACTGATTATTTTGGATGAACCTACTGTGGCGGTGGACCCTCAGAGCAGAAATAGGATACTTGAGGGGATTCAAGAACTAAACAAACAGGGAGCAACCATTATTTACACCTCTCATTATATGGAAGAGGTAGAGCAGATTTGCAGCAGGATTGCCATTATGGATCATGGAAGGAGTGTTGCTGTCGGTACAAAGGAACAGCTTACAGGAATGATTAAAATAGGTGAAAAGGTGACAATTGAGGCTGTTGTGCTGAGGGAGGAACAGATTGCAAGAATCAGAGAGCTACCGCATGTATTTAGCGTGAATTATCAAAATAATACGCTTGCACTACAGTGTACAGAAGCGAAACATAATCTTGTGAGGATTCTTCATTGTCTGGAAGAACAAGGTGCGACTTTTGGAAGAGTTTATTCTGAGTTACCAACTCTGAATGATGTATTTCTTGAAATTACAGGAAAACAACTTCGTGATTAGAGGAGGAGAGAGATGTTTCATTTGATAAAATACAGTGTAATCAGAAAAGTAAAAAATTTTAGTATTTTATTTTGGCCCTTCGTTTTTCCGCTGATTCTCGGAACGCTGTTTTATTTTGCGTTTGGAAACATTTCAGAGTCAGACTTTGAGACGGTTCAGGCAGCTTTTGTAAAAGAGAATCAGGGTGATTCTGCATTTCCGGCATTTCTAGAAGAAGTCAGTAAAGAAGGAACTCTGATCCATGTGGAAACAATGACAGAAAAAGAAGCACTTCAGAAGCTTGAGGATCAGAAAATCTCTGGAATTTTTTATGGAACAGAAACGCCTTATCTGAAGGTGGGAAAAAACGGACTTGCTCAAAGTATTATGCAAAGCCTTCTGGAAAGCTATCTGAATGGAAAGGATACACTGGAAACAGTGGCAGATGTACATCCGGAAAATATGGAAAAGGCGGTTGCCGCAATGTCAGATTATCGGGAGCTGGTAGAGAATGTTTCCGCAGGCGGTAGGACGACCAACGGAAACATGGGATTCTTTTATGCGCTGGTTGCGATGGCGTGCCTGTATGGCTGTTTTGTCGGGCTTGGCTCTGCGATGTGGCTGCAGGCAAATTTAAGCGCTTTGGCTGCGAGACAATGTGTATCTCCAATACACAGATTGAAAATGATACTTACGGAACTGTTTTCTTCTTTTATACTTCATTTTTTGAATGTAATGATTTTAATTGTTTACTGCAAATATGTACTTCAAATGGAATTTCAGGGAAGTATGGGGGAAATGGTTCTGATTGTGATGGCAGGCTGTGTGATCGGAGTGAGTATGGGAATTCTGGTGTGCAGTATCGGAAAATTCAGCGAGGGGATAAAGATTGGAATCATGCTTGGAATTTCTATGGTAACCAGTGTACTGGCTGGGCTTGTAAATGTACAGATAAAATATGCTGTTGACCGTGCATTACCCCTTGTGAATAAACTGAATCCGGCGGCGGTAATCTCAGATGCTTTTTACTGTATTAATGTGTATGACGATTCGGTACGGTTCAGAAATGATATTCTTACATTATTTATAATGTGCGGAGTAATTCTTGCAGTTTCATTTTTGGTTGTGAGGAGGGAACGTTATGACAGTATTTAAGGGATATATGAAGATTATCGGACAGAATAAAATGTTAATACTGCTATATGTTGCTATTTTTTTTGGATGTACGATTCTGTTTCAGTCCACAGCGGGAAAGACAGAAACAAGCTATCAGGCGGAAAAGTTGAATATTGGAATTGTCGATGAGGATGGAGGAAGTCTTGCAGAGTCTCTGACAGAGTATCTTGGAAATCTGCATCATCTGATTCCTGTAGAAAATGACGTTTCTGAAATACAGGAAAAGCTGTATTACAGGGAAGTGGATTATGTGGTCAGAATCCCAAAGAATTTTTATAAGAAATGTATTGAGGGGGACGAAAAACTTTCTGTGACGAAGATTCCGGATACATATTCGGGAAGTTATGTGGATCAGCAGATTAATAGCTTTCTTAATAATGCCAGAACGTATCAGGCATCAGGGTTTACGGAGGCAGAATCAGCGAGCGCTCTTGAGAAAACACAGAGCGTGAAGGTAACGTTTTCAAATGATGAAAAAAGTATAGAAGATGCTCCGTATGTATATTATTTTCGATATATGCCGTATTTATTTTTGGCATTGTTTGGGTTTGTGATGGGAAATATTCTGATTGTTTTTCAGAATCCGAATTTGAAAAAAAGGATGGCGGCATCCCCTGTTTCAGGAAGAAGACAGAGTTTGGAAGGAATTTTGTGCCTGAGCCTTGCAGGGCTTACGCTGTGGATATTTGTAATAGTGATTGGAATTTTATTTTATGGAAGAGATTTTTATACATCTGAAAATTTTGTGTATTATCTGCTGAATTCGGCGTCGATGCTTTTCGTAGACATTGCACTGGCATATCTGATGGGAACAATTGCTCCGAACAGAGATGCGTTGACTGGAATTGCGAATATTATTTCTCTTGGAATGTGCTTCTTGGGAGGGGTGTTTGTACCTCTTGAGTTTATGGGAAGTCATGTAAAAGCTGTAAGTCATTTTCTTCCGGTATACTGGTACGAAAAAGCGAACGATCTTCTCGCTAATTTTGCACATATGACGGTCTCGGCACGAGAGCAATTTTTTAAGGCAGTTATCATACAGCTTGTTTTCGTAGGAGCATTCATCTGTCTCACACTTGTGATTGAGAAGTATAAAAGAGTTGAGAAATAAAGTAAAAAATTAAAAAAGAGAAAACTAAAGGGAGATACACGATGATATCTCCCTTGTTGTCATATCAAGGCTCAATCGTTCGAGCCATACAGTTATTTACAATTTGTTATAAACCATCTCAAGCAGATCAACAATCTCATCAACGGTAAATGAACTTGTGTCTATGCTCAGATCATAAGTGTTCATCTCATCCCAGCTTTGGTCGGTGTAGTAGTTGAAATAGTAGCTTCTGTCCTTATCCATCTTGCGCACTAAGGAGTGAGCGCCCTTTTCATCTAGATGGTATCGCTCCATAATGGTTGAGATACGGACATCTAAAGGGGCGTACAGATAAATATTTTTACATCTTTCTTCATCGCGGAGTACATAATTACCGCAGCGTCCAACAATAATGCAGTCTTCTTTTGAAGCCACTTCTTTGATAATCTTTGATTGCAGGTTGAACAGAATCTCATCAATGTGACCGTAACGATAGTGACGATCGATATTGCTGTTTTCGTCTACTTGATACCGCCAAGGTTTTTCTCTTTTTTCGTCTACCAGTTTCAGTTGGTCATATGGAATATCTGTGTGTTCTGAGGCAAGTTTGATTAGATCCTTGTCATAACAGTTGATTCCGAGACGTTCTGCCAACGCAATCCCGATTAGACGTCCGTTACTTCCAAATTGTCTTCCGATTGTAATAATTCGTTTACTCATAAAAACAACCCCTTTCCAGATTTATTTGATATCCCTATTATACCACAATAAGTTGTTATTGCGGGAAATATAGAAATAATTTATAATACAAAATAGATTTTAAGTTACATACTGTGGAGGAAAAGAAAATGAGATTTAGAAAAAGGCTGTTATCGGGTCTGATTGCCGGCATTTTAGTGATGGGAACCGTGGGAATGAATGTGGATGCAGCAAAGATACAGGTAGACCAGCAGATTCCGGCGGAAGAAGTAGACAGTGTCTATAATCAGGAAGTGGATTCGAATGCGCTAGCCGGATGGCCTGTCGGACCGAATATTTACAGCGAATCGGGAATTGTAATGGATATGGATAGTGGCGCCATTCTCTATGCAAAGAAAATAGATGATCAGCATTATCCGGCGAGCATTACAAAGATTTTGACTGCATTGGTCGCTTTGGAGAACAGCCAGTTGACAGATCGGGTGAAATTCACACAGAATTGTATTGATTTTCTTGAATATGGAGATGCACATATTGGAATGAAAGTTGGCGAAGAGATTTCGATGGAAGATGCCTTGTATGGAATGCTTCTTGCTTCGGCGAACGAGGTGTCTTATGCCATTGCAAACAGTGTAAATGGCGGATACGATAATTTTATCAATATGATGAATGCGAAAGTGACTGAACTGGGAGGCACAAATTCACATTTTGTAAATGCAAACGGACTTCATAATGATGAACATTATACTTCGGCACATGATATGGCTTTGATCGGATCTGCCGCATTTAAATATGAAGAGTTTCGAAAAATAACAGGTACTCGTCAATACACAATTGGACCGACTGCGCTTACGAGCGAATCAAGAACATTTCAGCAGAATCATAAGATGCTGTTTCAGGGAAACCGCAATTATTATGAGTACTGTGTAGGAGGAAAGACAGGATATACAGATCAGGCATTGACGACACTTGTAACATTTGCGACAAAGGATGATAAGAATCTTGTGGCGGTTACTCTCAGGGTTCACGGAGGCGGACAGAATGCATATGTAGATACGAGAGCAATGCTGGATTATGCGTTTGATAATTTTTCAAAGGTTCCGGTAACGAAAGAGTGTGTGACAGAAGATGATGTAGAGTCTGTGGAAGAAAGTTCTTATGTGATGCTTCCATCAGGAGTTACGTTAGACAAGCTAGATGTTGCCTTGCAAAAGCCAGTAGAGCTTGGAGATAAGAAAGGATATTTGACCTATTTTTATGAAGGACAGGAAGTCGGAAAAGTTCCAGTGATGGTTACTGAGAAGTGCTATAATAAAATACACGGAATTGAGGGAAAAAATCTGAAGAAAGAAACGCCAAAGAGTGAAAAGGGAATACCAATAGTTGTTAAAATTGTATTGATTACGGCAGTAGTAATAATTCTTTTGGTAACTATATTAATAAGTGTATTGACGCATAAGAGAAAGAAGAGAATAGAGCAACGCAAAAGAGCTCGTATGAGACGGCGCAGAAGAAAGGCAGAGCAGAGAAATCATTAAAAATCTCTTAAAATGTTCGTAATTTTGGACAGAATGTGATATAATCATTGAGTTTAAATGAAGCAAAATGTGAAACATGCGAAAGAGGATTCATTAAATGAGTAGAAAAAGAAGAAATCAAGAGCAAAGAGAGGCGTTTGAAGAATTACAGCAGAGAAAAAAAAGAAAACTAGAAATTGAAAGAGAACGTCAGGATTTAGATGGAGATGCGAGAACAAGAACTAGAGGGCGTAAAGGGAATGGAAATAGAAAAAATGTAAGACGCAGAGGAAGAGCAAAGCCACATAAAGTTGGATTGTCTCTTGTGGTCATTCAGGCAATTGTATCTATGATATTTGTTGGAATGCTCCAAATTATTGGAATTATTCCATTGAAGTACATGGCTGTAATCGTAATTATCTTATTATTATTGTTTGGACTCACGTTATTTACACAATTGAATAGAAGGAAGAAGGCAATCGGTGGAAAGATTTTAAGTGGGATTTTGATTGTAGTAATTAGTTTTAGTACATTTTATATTGGAAAGGCAAATGGAGCATTAGAAAAGATTTCTGGTGGCAATTATAAGATCGACAATATGGTGGTGGCTGTTTTAAAAGATGATCCAGCAAAAGATATTGAGGATACAAAGAATTATACATTTGGGGTTCAGTATAAGATGGGAAGATCAGATATGGAAGCAGCAGTCCAGATGGTCTCAGAAAAGCTTGGAACAGATATAGATGTAGTTGAATATGAAGATCTTCAGAAACAGGCTGAGGCATTACATGATAAAAAAGTAGATGCAATTATTTACAATGAAGGCTATACAGATAATATTTCAGAATCCTTTGTAGGATATAAAAAGAGTGTTCGTATTATTTATGAGCACAAGATTAAGAAAGAACTTGCCAGCACGTCAGTGGATGCGAGCATACAAGAGCCGTTCAGCGTATATATCAGTGGTATTGACGTATATGGTGAGATCCAACAGACAAGCCGAAGTGATGTGAATATCATTGCCACAGTGAATCCAAAGACACACCAGATTCTTTTGGTCACTACACCGCGAGATTACTATGTGCCGATTCCGGGAGTTTCCGGGGGAAAAGACGATAAGCTGACACATGCAGGTACGTATGGTGTAGATGTCTCAATGGAAACATTAGAGGATCTATATGAGACAGAGATTCCATTCTTTGCTAGAATTAATTTTACATCTTTGATTGATATTGTTGATCATTTGGGTGGCGTGGATGTATATTCTGAGTATGCATTTACGACAAGTAAGAACTCAGAACATGTCATGGATGTACAGCAGGGAATCAATCATTTTGACGGAGAAGAAGCATTAGCATTTTCAAGAGAACGTGAGAATGTACCTGGTGGAGATAATCAGAGAGGAAAGAACCAGCAGGCGGTAATCACTGCGATGATTAAAAAAATGATTTCGCCTCAGATGCTTATGAAAGCAAATTCAATTATTGACGATGTAAGTGGAAATGTAGAGACGAACATGTCTCAGGAACAGATTCAATCTTTGATCAAAACACAATTGAATAGAGGCGGAAGCTGGAATATTTATTCAGTAGCGGCAGAAGGAACTGGTGGAAAAGATATATGTTACTCTGCAGCTAGCTCAGGTCCACTCTATGTCACATATCCGGATGAGGAATCGGTTGCAAATATTCAGGACTTGATCAATCGTGTGGAAGCAGGAGAAGTGATTGAAGGCTCAGAAGTGGCAAAATAAGAGAAAAAATAGAGAAACCCTTGACGAACCAAGGGTTTCTTTTTATAATGTTAGTGGTATATGAAAAAACGTTGACGAAGACAGTAGGATATATTTCAAAGTCAAAGAGAGTCAGGGATGGTGAGAGCCTGATACGAGTAGAGTATATTTGAAGATCACTTCTGAGTTGCAGTGGCTGAACGAAATGATCCAATAGGCACTGCCGGGATTCCACCGTTAGCAGGAACGCATATGTCAGTATGGTGTAATAGGTGGTATAACGAAGGTTTTACAGCTCTCGTCCTGATTACAGGATGGGAGTTTTTTTGTATCAAAATTCAAAAAGGGACAGGGCATGTGTCAATTAGGGACGTAGTAAAATTGAAAAATACTACGTCCCCAAATAAGAAGGAGGAAGAAGAAATGTATCAGAAAGTATCCACAGATTTAAAGTTTGTAGATCGTGAAAAGAAGACAGAAAAGTTTTGGGCTGATAACAAGATTTTTGAGAAGAGTATGGAAAATCGCAAGGAGGGGGAGACATATACGTTTTATGACGGACCTCCGACAGCGAACGGGAAACCGCATATCGGCCACGTGTTGACTCGTGTTATCAAGGATATGATTCCGAGATACCGTACAATGAAAGGGTACATGGTACCTAGAAAAGCAGGATGGGATACACACGGACTTCCGGTAGAGCTTGAAGTGGAAAAGATGCTTGGCTTAGACGGAAAAGAACAGATTGAAGAGTATGGTTTGGAGCCATTTATCGCACACTGTAAAGAGAGTGTCTGGAAATACAAAGGGATGTGGGAAGACTTCTCTGCGACTGTTGGTTTCTGGGCAGATATGGAAAATCCATATGTAACTTACCACAATGATTTCATTGAATCAGAATGGTGGGCACTAAAACAGATCTGGGATAAAGGATTGTTATATAAAGGATACAAGATTGTACCTTACTGTCCGCGTTGTGGAACTCCGCTTTCCAGCCACGAAGTAGCGCAGGGTTACAAAGATGTCAAAGAGAAATCCGCAATCGTAAGATTTAAAGTAAAAGACGAAGACGCTTATATTCTGGCATGGACAACAACACCTTGGACATTGCCGTCAAACGTGGCCCTCTGTGTGAACCCAGATGAGACTTATGTAAAAGTAAAAGCAGCAGACGGATTCACATACTATATGGCAGAGGCATTGCTTGACACTGTACTTGGAAATCTTGCAGAAGAGGGAACTCTTGCATACGAAGTATTGGAAAGCTATGTCGGTACAGATTTAGAAGGAAAAGAATACGAACCGTTATTCCCATTTGTGGAACTGAATAAAAAAGCATACTATGTGACATGTGACACATACGTAACATTGACAGACGGTACAGGTGTCGTTCATATTGCTCCTGCATTTGGTGAGGATGATGCTCAGGTAGGACGTAAATATGACCTTCCATTTTTACAGTTAGTAGATGAAAAAGGTGAGATGACAGAAGAGACACCTTGGGCAGGAACATTCTGTAAAAAAGCAGACCCATTTGTATTAGAAGATCTGGAGAAGAGAAATCTTTTATTTGATGCTCCGAACTTCGAGCACAGCTACCCACACTGTTGGCGTTGTGATACACCGCTTATCTACTATGCACGTGAGTCATGGTTCATCAAGATGGCAGCGGTAAAAGAGGATTTGATCAGAAACAACAACAAGATTAACTGGATTCCGGAGAGTATCGGAAAAGGACGTTTCGGCGATTGGCTTGAAAATGTTCAGGATTGGGGAATCAGCCGTAACCGTTACTGGGGAACTCCGTTAAATGTATGGGAATGTGAATGTGGACATATGCATTCAATTGGAAGTATTGCAGAATTAAAAGAGATGTCCGACAACTGTCCGGATGACATAGAACTTCACCGCCCATTTATCGATGCTGTGACAATCAAGTGTCCGCACTGTGGAAAAGAGATGCACCGTGTTCCGGAAGTAATCGACTGCTGGTTTGACAGTGGAGCAATGCCATTTGCACAGCACCACTATCCATTTGAAAACAAAGAATTATTTGAGCAGCAGTTCCCGGCAAACTTTATTTCAGAGGCGGTTGACCAGACTCGTGGATGGTTCTACTCATTGCTTGCGATCTCCACATTGATCTTCAATGAAGCGCCTTATAAGAATGTTATCGTTCTCGGACATGTACAGGATGAGAACGGACAGAAGATGAGTAAGTCCAAAGGAAATGCAGTCGATCCGTTCGATGCATTAGAGACATACGGAGCAGATGCAATTCGTTGGTATTTCTATGTAAACAGCGCGCCATGGCTGCCAAACCGTTTCCACGGAAAAGCGGTTGTGGAAGGACAGCGTAAATTCATGGGTACATTGTGGAATACTTACGCATTCTTCGTACTTTATGCGGAAATCGACCAATTTGACGCAACAAAATACAATTTGGAATATGATAAATTATCTGTTATGGATAAATGGTTACTGTCAAAACTGAACACACTGATCAAGACAGTAGATGATAATCTTGCAAACTACAGAATTCCGGAAAGTGCAAGAGCATTGCAGGATTTTGTAGATGATATGAGTAATTGGTATGTAAGAAGAAGCCGTGAACGTTTCTGGGCAAAAGGAATGGAGCTGGATAAGATCAACGCATATATGACACTTTACACAGCACTTGTGACAGTGGCAAAAGTGGCTGCGCCGATGATCCCGTTCATGACAGAAGACATTTACCAGAACCTTGTAAGAAGCATTGATGCAAATGCTCCGGAAAGTATTCACTTATGTGATTATCCGGCTGCAAACGAGGCTTATATCGATAAAGATTTGGAAGCAAACATGGACGAAGTTCTGAAACTGGTTGTTATGGGGCGTGCGTGCCGTAATACAGCAAATATCAAGAACCGTCAGCCAATTGGAAAGATGTTTGTAAAATCCAATGTAGTATTACCTGAATTTTATCAGGAAATCGTGGAAGAAGAGTTGAATGTAAAAGAGATGGAATTCACAGATGATGTGAGAAACTTTACTTCTTATACATTTAAACCACAGATGAGAACAGTAGGACCAAAATACGGTAAATTACTGGGCGGAATCAAAGAAGCTCTAGCAAACTTAGACGGAAATCAGGCAATGGATGAACTGAATGCGACAGAAGCTTTGAAATTGGACGTAAATGGACAGGAAGTGACATTGTTCAGAGAGGATCTTTTGATCGATACAGCTCAGATGGAAGGCTATGTATCTGAGAGTGATAATGGAATCACAGTTGTCTTAGACACAAACCTGACAGAAGAATTGCTGGAAGAGGGGTTTGTCAGAGAGCTGATCAGCAAGATTCAGACAATGAGAAAAGAAGCAGACTTTGAAGTGACAGATAAGATTAAACTATATTATCAGGGAACAGAAAAGGCAGAGGCTGTATTTGAAAAATATGAAACTGAAATTGGCGGAGAAGTTTTGGCTACAGAAGTAGTCAAAGGAACACCTAGCGGATATACAAAAGAATGGAACATCAACGGTGAAACTATGACTATGGGAGTAGAAAAATAGGAGGTTGTGATTATGTACCGTGAAAAATTTGATAAGGTGGAATTCCAAAAAACTGTCAAAAACAATGTAAAGAGATTGTATAGAAGAACAGTGGAAGAGGCAACACAGCAGCAGTTGTTTCAGGCAGTGTCTTATGCTGTAAAGGATGCGATTATCGACAGATGGCTGATGACGCAGGAACAATACAAAAAGGATGATCCAAAGACGGTATATTATATGTCCATGGAATTTTTGATGGGAAGGGCTTTGGGAAATAACCTGATTAACTTAACTGCTTACAAGGAAGTAAGGGAAGCACTGGATGAGATGGGAATCAATCTGAATGTGATTGAAGATGAAGAACCAGATGCGGCACTTGGAAATGGCGGACTCGGGCGTCTTGCAGCATGCTTTCTTGACTCACTTGCAACCTTGGGATACGCAGCCTATGGCTGCGGAATCCGCTATCATTACGGTATGTTCAAACAAAAAATAGAGAATGGATATCAGATAGAGACACCGGACAATTGGTTAAAAGAAGGAAATCCATTTGAAATCCGACGGGAAGAATACGCAAAAGAGGTGCGTTTCGGAGGAAATATCCGTGTGGAAAAAGATTCAAAGACAGGAAGGGATATGTTTATTCAGGAGAACTTTGAGTCTGTCCTTGCGATTCCATACGATATGCCGATTGTCGGATATAACAATAACCTTGTAAATACACTTCGCATCTGGGATGCGAAGGCAATCACAGACTTCCATTTGGATTCATTTGACCGTGGAGAATATCAAAAAGCTGTAGAGCAGGAGAATCTTGCAAAGACGATTGTAGAGGTACTGTATCCAAATGACAACCATTATGCGGGAAAAGAGCTTCGTCTGAAACAGCAGTATTTCTTTATCTCTGCAAGTTTGCAGGAAGCCGTTGACAAATATTTGAGAGACCATGATGATATTCATAAGTTCTACGAAAAAGTGACGATTCAGATGAATGATACGCATCCGACAGTTGCGGTTGCAGAGCTTATGAGACTACTTATGGATGAGCATGGACTGGAATGGGATGAAGCGTGGGAGGTTACGACGAAGACTTGTGCTTACACAAACCATACGATTATGGCGGAAGCGCTTGAAAAATGGCCAATCGACCTGTTCCAGAGACTGTTACCTCGTGTTTACCAGATTGTGGAAGAAATTAATCGCCGATTTGTAAATGAAATCCGTGCAAAATATCCTGGCAATGAAGATAAAGTACGCAGTATGGCGATTTTATATGATGGACAGGTGAAGATGGCGCATCTTGCGATCGTAGCAGGATATTCTGTAAACGGTGTGGCGAAACTTCATACGGAGATTTTAAAACATCAGGAACTGAAAGATTTCTATGAGATGATGCCGGAGAAATTCAACAATAAGACAAACGGTATTACTCAGAGACGTTTCTTGCTGCATGGTAATCCACTTCTCGCTGACTGGGTGACAGATCATATCGGAAAAGGATGGATCACAGATTTGCAGGAGATGGCAAAACTGAAACCACTTGTGGAAGATGAAAAAGCGAGAAAAGAATTTATGGAGATCAAGTATCAAAATAAAGTTCGTCTTGCGAAATATATTTTGGAACACAACGGAATCGAAGTAGACCCGAACTCCATCTTTGATGTTCAGGTGAAGAGACTTCATGAGTACAAACGTCAGTTATTGAATATTTTACATGTGATGTATCTGTACAATCAGATCAAAGAGCATCCGGAGATGTCATTCTATCCGAGAACATTTATCTTTGGTGCAAAAGCAGCAGCCGGATATAGACGTGCAAAACAGACGATCAAGCTGATCAATTCGGTTGCAGACGTGATCAATAACGACAGAAGCATCAATGGAAAGATTAAAGTTGTGTTTATCGAAGATTACAGAGTATCCAATGCAGAGCTGATCTTCGCAGCAGCAGATGTCAGTGAACAGATTTCAACGGCATCAAAAGAAGCATCCGGAACCGGAAACATGAAATTTATGCTAAATGGCGCTCCGACACTTGGAACAATGGACGGCGCAAACGTGGAGATTGTGGAAGAAGTCGGAATGGAAAATGCATTTATCTTTGGGTTGAGTTCGGATGAAGTCATTAACTATGAGAACAATGGTGGATACAATCCGATTGACATTTACTTCAATGATTGGGATATCAAACGGGTGGTAGACCAGCTTGTAGACGGAACTTACGGAAACGGTGACAGAGAACTGTACCGTGATTTGTACAACTCACTGTTGAATACAAACAGTAGCGACCGTGCAGATACGTATTTTATCCTGAAAGATTTCAGAAGCTATGCAGAAGCACAAAAACGTGTGGAAGAAGCTTACAGAGATCAGGACAGATGGTCTAAGATAGCACTGATCCAGACAGCGTCTTGTGGAAAGTTTACATCAGACAGAACAATTCAGGAATATGTAGATGATATTTGGAAACTAGATAAAGTCACAGTGGAAGTAATTGATGTAGAATAAAAGGAAAGTAAATAAGAATCTCCCACAGAAGACCAACTGTAGAAAAGCACTAGACTCTGTGGGAGATTTTTATTTAAGAATGATAGGATTAAAAATCAGTATTGTATTGCCATAGGTTACTCCTGGATATGTACCATCCCTATAAATTTCATACACTAATAATGCATTAACTTTATATCCATTCGGCATTTCTATTTGTTTGATGTCGTGCATTTCAAATACATATTTTCCATTTTTGCTGAAATTTTAATGCTTCCACTTCCTCTGTTTTCTTCTTACTGTCTTTATCATAACGGTAACAGTTATCCGCACCCATGGGCTGTTAAATATTTATTACTGACTCAAACTTCCCACACCAATAAGGTGTGATTAACCTTGAAAATTCAATATTTCAGCCAATTAAAAAGGCATAAATACGTTCCTTTGGTATAATGGAATTGTCGAAAAACC
>NZ_JBQKED010000020.1:0-58383 GCF_052121495.1 Faecalimonas sp. LCP19S3_D12
GGTATAGAAGGTTTTTATATCTTCTAACGAGCGTCATCTTGTTCTCATGCCCGACTTTGTGCGGGCTATTTTCATTCATTGTTCCAACAAAAATCGGAATTTCCTATTATACAAAAAAGGCAACTACCGTATCTTGATAATTGCCTGTTAATAAAAATCTGTATAGAAAAAGCAGTCAATCCTAAGACCAACTGCTTATGAGTATGAATATGAAATTATTTACCTTTATTGTAAGCTCTCATAAATCAGAAATACCCCCAATAAACACGTCAAAAGAGTTACGATTTCTATACGAAAATCAAAACACTTGAAAACCTCTTTTCCATACTTTTCATTCTTAAATACAAATATTTCTTTCCCGATTTTTCTTTTTCCCAGTGATAACAGGATACAACCGTGTGCCGTATAATATTTTTTATTCTTAATCTTTATAATGTAGGCGTGTTTTTTTACAAAAGCTCCACCAACAACATACCCAGCGTTTTGGTCTACAATACCTATTATTTTTCCTTTGCATTTTTCGCCAGTAAAAACAACCCTATATTTTAGATACAACAGGTATAAGCTGACAATAACAACAATAATTCCTAAAATTAACATTCAAATTTTCCTTTCATGCAATCTCTATATTTTTTCATATCAGAACAACAATATTTAAGCCAGTGATTTTTAATTACAATAATGTTTTCAATCCCATTAAGAAAAGTATAATAGCAATATATAAACTCCACTTATTCCAATTATAAGTGTCATAATAAAATTGAAAGCAATACAAACTTTCTTCTGATTTAAAGAAAAATGCTCAAATTTTTTAAGGTTGTATTGACGAATATAACCTTTCGTAACTATGGAATAAATTGAATACCCAACGGCAATGATACTTGAAATAATAGCAATAATATCAGTCATTTCACAATCCATATCTTTCCTCCATAAAAGCTTACACATTGTTACCACAAAAATTAAATTATTGTAATATTTAATTAGATAGTGTTTTCCTTTGTGAAATAGGTAATTTTTATATCACACCTTATAAAATGCACTTTTACCTTGTAAATACAACGTTTTCCGTTTGTAAATGTCTCTTGTCTCTTGTTTTTTCTACCCCCCTTGTTAGATAACGGGGGCTTAATCTTCGCTCGCCACGGCTCGCTCACAGACGAAGTGAACCAGCCACTTGCAAGACATGGCAGAAAAATCTGAGAGATTTTCCTGCCACCGTGTCTGGATCACTCCGTCTTTAAAGTGGTAATATTATTAAACTAATTCTAAAAAATTTCCTTATTATTTTTCTTTGCGTTTATATTCTAAAGGAATTTTTCTTTTTCTCATTTGATTTTCAAACAAAGAAAATTCTAAACTATCATAAAATGTAAAAATTCTTTTCCCTTCAATATATATTTTTAAAGAACCTTTCTTAGTATAAACTCCTTTGGTAATATCATTAAAATTATATGTCCTAGTAATCCCATAAAATGAACGGTATTTGATTATATCACCATCTACAATTACTCTCCAGATTACACTATCTAATGTTAAAATAGCAAAAAATATGACAAAGGCAGAAACTGATATTACTTCTGATATATCAAATTCAGTAAAAAACACCGTATAAAAAAGGCAAAATGAAAATAAAAACATACCTAACGAAAAAAGGGGAAAGAATATATTATCATTTTGTATAACATATCTTTTTTCATCTTTATTTCCGTCTTCATTTTTCCGTTTTCTCTTTTCTAAGATACATAGTATTCCCCAGACAAATATCCATGGCAGTATCATGAGTAATAATGTGTTTTCTAATATCTTTTCCATATATCTCTCCACGTTTTCCAAAATTGATAAATATATTATAGCACTTACCTCATTTCAGTTCATTACTTTTCTGCTATCTGTCAGAATATTTTTTATCCCATGCCTTATCAAGAGTGCAAGCATTGCTTACGCAACAAGCTCTTGACAATTCATGCTCTAAAAAATGATAGATAATCAAGCAGAAAAAGAACAAATTATGCTATGTTACATCAACAAAAAGACATCTCATATCTTGTATGAAATGCCTTTTTTATGCAATTTTTCTTTGTCGCATCAAGGTTCTTTCAATCGTAGTAAATTAGTGATAAATTTCTTTTGTATTTTCATTCACATTGCTTAATGTCCCTGTGTTCATGCGGATAATCAGATTTTTAATCTTTTTTTCCAGTTAAAAAAGCAGGAGACCTTTTCAGATTTCCTGCTCAGTAGAGTTGTGAAGATGTTATTGTTGTTATTTAATTTCAATGTTCGTCATAGTTACTAACCCAAGACGAACTAAAATAGTTTGTACGATACGACACCCAAAAATACCTAGAATCAGGAGTAAAGCATATAAAATAATTGACGCTTGTAAATATTGTCTGCCAAAGTGAATAAGAATAATCAGTGGAGACATTAATATTACAAAGAATATAATGCTTGTAATTATTTTTTTTATGTTTTTTGTATCTGCCAAATCAAATTCAGCTCCACAAGAACATTCGTTAGGTATTCCTCCTTTTATTTCAGCACCACAGTTCATGCAATATAGTTTCTTCATTCTAATCACCTCTACAACCTGGAATTGTTCTATTATTATCTTTCAATTTCTATACTTAAAGATTTTCCAGATTTATCGCTTTGAAAATTTTCATAATACCAAAAATAGAAAGGCTTTTCACAAAGTTCAAAATAAATAATTTCATCGGGTTTTTTATTTTCTATTTTTGTATTGTAAATATCTTCATCATGTACAAATCCATATAAAAAACGACTATTGTCTGGACTGATATTTAAGTCTTGCAAGCTATCACTTAATGCTAACTGTGATTTTAGTAGCGACATCGTATCTTTGTCATACGGGCGGTCTTTCTTTATAACCTCATGTACACTTGTAATATAAGCATATCTCTTTTTACCATCTACTTCCTTAATTTTAAATTTTGAAAATGTCAGACTTGACTCTATATCGTTTTTTTCTGATATATACAAAACACTTTTATAGTTTTCGTTTTCAAACTCCTTTATAATCTTATCAATATGTGCTTTATATTCTTCGCCTTGTTCAAATTCAATAGAGGCACTTAACAAAGCATCCTGTATCGAGTTTGCATAATTTTTATCAGAAAGTAAATTTTCTTTTGAGTTTAAATTTTCTATTGGATAATATTTTGTTATTTCTTCCGGAACATATTTATCGTTCATTTCTGTCCTTTGGATTAAACTATTTCCACCTGTTATTTGACCTAAATATCCAAGCCCTAAAAAAACACTAAACACAAAAATAATTATTCCCAATATTACCCAAATTACCTTCTTTGGTTTACTCATAAGATTAAGCCCTTTCAATTTATTGATTGTTAAATACAAACTCCAATTTATATGTTTCTCTGTATTTACATTATACCATTTTCCACTACCTGCTACAATGTTTCAAAATCTTAAGATTACTATTTTTTCTGATTTTGAAAAGCTACTTATCCGTCCATAATTTGTAAAGGGTGCTAAGCATTGCTTACGCAACAAGCCCTTGACAAATCATATCCCGATAAGTTTAGAGTAATCAAGCAAAAATGAAATAGTCTGTTGTTTCAAGCCAATGAAAAAGAGATACCAGCACATTTATGCAGTATCGCTAACTTAATAGCATTATTCTTTTATTCGCAAGCAGGTAAACACAGGTTATTCCTTAATATCCTTTTGTTTGGGAAACTCCATTCTCCCACTTATTCACCGCAGGTGCTGTCACGCCGAGATAAGATGCCATCTCTTCCTGTGTCATATTCTTTTCTTTTCGATACTTTCTGATTACCGTTCCAATTTGCATAAATCCTCATCCTCCATTTTTTATTTGCAAGGGCCTTTGCTTATTTATATCATAGCAAACAGAATCGCTATGCACAATTGAAGGTCGGTTAACTTATCAGAATATTTATTAACCAGCGAGAAAGAATCCCTTAGGATTTTCTTTAGAAATTTCATAATTCTTTTCTTCTTTCGACATATTTTACTCACAAATATCCCTTATAATAAATTTATCAAATCAAAGAAGACAACGGTTGTATTTAAAACCTTATTTATGGCTGTTGGACTTCGCCTAACAATTACGTTTTAAAACGTTTACATATATTTTTCTCCTTTCTCAGGCTGGCACATTGGTGCCGGTCTTTTTATATACCCGAAATTCATCAAAGAGGGAGTGGCTCGAAATCAGCCACTCCCTCTCTACATAAAAACGCTTTATTTCCCTTACCGTTTCACAAAATATTCCTCATACCATACAAGGAAAGTATAAATTGTCCACACTTTTCTCCAATTGTCAGAGTTTCCATTTACATACTCATCAAAAATTGCGTTAATCTCGTCCACATTGAAGAATTTCTCTGCCATCTCACTGTGAAACTTCGCACGCACATCCTGATTATAACGATCATCTGCCATCCAAATTCGAATCGGCACAATAAATCCAAGTTTCTTACGGAAAGCAATCTCCTCAGGAAGAACCTTCGCTGCTGCAGTACGAAATGCCACCTTGTTCTGTTCATCATTGACTTTATATTTAGACGGCATTCTCGATGCAATGTCAAAAATTCTCCGGTCTGTCAGCGGCATACGGATCTCCAATCCCGCCGCCTCGCTCATCTTATCGACATTGAGGTAAATATCTCCTTCCAACCAAATCTGAATATCGACATTGGACATTTTCGAAAGTGGGTCTAACCCTTCCATCTCTTCATAAATCGGAGCCGCAACTTCAATCGGCAGCACATCCGGATCATAATGCTTCAAAATCTTTTGTTTCTCATCTTCTTTCATGATATTCGTGTTTCCAACATAAAAATCCTTCAGATTCTCACCATATCGCTCTGCATTGCGATACATATTATATCCTCCAAAGAACTCATCTGCTCCTTCACCGGAGTAGCAGATCTTCGTATGCTCTGCTGTCGCTTTACATCCGATTGCAAAAACAATTGCTGACGCATCCCCAAGTGGCTGCTCCATATTGTACATGACATAAGGTACTATCTCAAAATACTCCTCCGGCGTGATAACGCGTCTGGAAAATGTTCGTCCAAGAAGGTTTGCTGTCTCTTCTGCCATCCTTGATTCGTCAAATCTCTCTTCCTCATATCCACAGCAATCTGCTACTTCCGCCTCAGACATTGCAAGCACGTAGGAAGAATCTACGCCGCCGGACAAGAACGATTCTACCGTCTCATCCTTTGCTTTCACTTCCGGCATGATTTCCTGAAGTGTCGTATGGATCTCATCTGCCCAGTCCTCCAATGATTTACTTTCATCTGGATGAAACTGCGGACTCCAGTATCGCTCAATCTTTAATACTCCATCTTTCCAGATCAAGTAACGTCCCGGCATCAATTTTTTTAATCCGCGGAAAAATGTATTCTCACCCGCAACATATGTCAGGCTCAAATACAGCTGAAGCATCTCCTCATTCAATTCTTTTTTGAATCCCGGCTGCTCCATGATCTTTCGGATTGTTGTGCCATAAAGAAGTGTTCCATCTTCTGTCTCATAATAGTAAAACGGTTTTGTTCCAAACGGGTCTCTCAGACAGAACAACTGACTGTTCTCCTCATCCCACAAGGCAAATGCAAACATGCCGTGCATGTGATCTGCCATCTCATATCCCCATGTCTCATATGCTTTCACCAAAATCTCTTCTTCCCGTTCTTTGCGCGGCAGCAAAAGAGAAATCCCAAGCCGCTCACAGAGTTCTTCCCAATTGCGGATATGTCCTCTGTATTCCTGTACTTTTATCATCTGTATCATCTCCTGTAAATGTGATTTCATCCTACTTTGATAGTACGATTATAACGCAAATCAAAAAAACCGCCAAGTGTTTGTTTCTCAAAACGGAAGGTTCTAAACTATTTCCTTATAAAATTCCATATTTCTTCTTGATGCGCTCTAATTTTCGATCCATCGGTCCCGCCAGAAAGAACAGGAACACCATTGTGGAAATCCCATGCACGATATTAAACGGCAGACCACTTGCATACATTGCCGCAAGCGCCTTCCACGAAAATCCAGTGCCAAACATAGTAATGGAAGACGTATCCATCAAAAAGCCATAGATTACAAGTGTCGCAATTCCCCCATACAGGCATAAAATCAACTTGCTTTTCTTATATTTTTCCCGTTTGCCACGGAACAATAAGCCTGCAAGAAACCCAATAATGCCAAACGCAAACATTTGCCACGGTGTCCACGGTCCCTGACCAAAAAAGAAATTAGAGACAAATCCCGCAACCGCGCCTGTCAAAAAACCTGCTTCTGCGCCGAGACTGATTCCGGTTATGATCACTATGGCTGTCACCGGCTTAAACTGTGGCAGCATGAAAAATGCCATACGCCCAACAACTGCAATCGCAGCCATAACCGCAATCAAAAGCACTTCCCTTGCCTGTGGTTTCCGATCTTCAAAAATCATGCAAAACGGTATCATTGCAAGCCCAATAATACACAAAGCAATGAAAGATGCGCTTCTGTCATTCAGGAAAAAGATTCCGAAAAAAATCAAACACGGAATCGCAAACAAAATCAAAAAAATGGAGACTTTGGTTCGCTTTCCGATTTTTTTATCCTCACGCACACTTCTCTGTATATACATAATCGCCTCATACTCAAACTGCGTATCCAAAAGCTTTCCGACTGCTGCAATCATCACTAAAGCAAGAATCAACTGTGCATATGGAAATGCTGTCAGCTGTAGATAACTGTGTATCGTCAAATTGATAAAATGACTCTCTCGTCCGATCTTTTCATTTAGAAACAGGTTCCCCTGCATGCTTGCCGCAAATGCTAGTGCCGGCAAAATTGCCGCCGCCAAAAAGGTGAGACGCATATATACTACACTTTTTTTCTTCCACTTATATGCTGCAATCGCAGCACCAATCAGGAGAACTGTCAAAATAACCGCAAAGACCTGCAAGGCAATACTCCACTGCCCAATCGTTTTTATTTCCTCCGCCGTCAACAGTTCCATGGAAAGTTTTCCTCCTCCACGGATACTTTTCTGTATATTATCCACACATTCTGACACATTCCACAACGTATATGAAGTTTGGAGTTTTGAGTATTTCAAGACCGGCATGGAAAACCACGGCAGAAACAGTTCAGCAACAACCATAAATCCACAAGAAAAAATCGGCAGCATCGCCTTTGTATCTACTCCTGTCGCCTGTTTTTGCTGCATGCTTCTATCACTTCCTTTACTGTCACTGCATCCGGATATAACTGTCTCGCCATCCGGTTTGCCGCTGTTGTATAAAAACTATTTCCGACAAAAAATGCTTTTGCACTTTGCGAAGTTATAACACTTCCATCAAAGAACATTGCACACGTATCTCCATAAGAAGCACAAAATTCAATGTCATGCGACACCATCAGAATTGTGACACCTCTCTTTTTCAGACGCTCAAAAATATCCGCAAGTTTTTGTTTGTAAAAACCATCAAGACCTTTTGTCGGCTCATCCAAAAGCAAAATCTCAGGCTCCAGGAGAAGCACCTTTGCCAGAGCCGCCCTTTGCTGCTCGCCGCCGCTTAGGTCGTACGGATGCATATCAAGCAGATGACCGATTTGTGTATCTTCAATCACATGCTCCATTTGCTTTTCATATTCCTTTTTTCGCTGGATATGAAATCCAGAAAACATTTCCCACAAGTCCTCACGGACTGTGTTTCCCACAAAAAGACTTTGCGGATTCTGCGGAAGCACCCCTATCAAACCATGAAACAATTCTTTTTCCTTTCGCTTGTGAATATCCTTTCCTTTCAGCAGGATTTTCCCTCGATAATGTCTTCGAATTCCGGATAAAAGTGATAATGTCGTACTTTTCCCAGTTCCATTTCCGCCTAACATGCAGAAAAGTTCGCCCTTTTTTACCTGCAGGGACAGATCTTTCACGACATCCGGCATCTCTTTTTCGTATCGGAACCACACTTCCTTTGCCTCGATAACAACCTCATCTTTTCCTTTTGTACTTTTTTCGTTCTCTGTCTCACAGAATCCAGATTGCTCTTTTTCAAAATGTGCCTTCAGCCAGTTTCTCCCCTCGCAGACCGTCAAAGGGCATGTTCCGACCTGTCCCGTTCCATCATAGATCTGTACCGGACTTGGCATTGCAAGAAACAGATCATTTCCGGCAAGCGCCTTTCCTACCTGCCTTGGCTCATCATACAAAATTTGTCGTCCCTCCTCCAGAACAAGCACTTTATCTGCCATCGGAAACACTTCTTCCAAACGGTGCTCGATGATGATCACCGTCGTCCCAAGTTCCAGATTAATTTTCCGTATCGTTGCAAGGAATTCACTCGCCGCAATCGGGTCAAGCTGTGAAGTCGGCTCATCAAGCACAAGCACCTTCGGCTGCATTGCCATCACAGAAGCCAGATTTAAAAGTTGTTTCTGTCCTCCCGACAGTTCCTCCACATTTTTCGCAAACCAGTTCTGAATGCCAAAAAAGCTCGCCATCTCAGCTACTCGAAGCCGAATCGTCTGTTGATCATATCCGAGATTTTCAAGTCCAAATGCCAGTTCATGCCACACTTTATCTGTCACAATCTGATTGTCCGGACTCTGAAGAACATATCCGATCTCACTTGCCTGTATTCTGACAGATACCTGTTCCAAAGCGTCCCCGCAAAATCGAATTTCTCCACTTCTTGTCCCATATGGTGTCAGTGCAGTTTTAAAATGCCGAAGCAATGTCGTCTTTCCGCAGCCGGATTTTCCACAGATGACAATAAATTCTCCCTGTTCAATTGCAACATTCACCTCCTGCAAAGCCGGTGTCTTTGCCTCTGGGTAAGTAAACGTCAGATTTCTGATTTCAAATAGTGCCATTTTATATCCTCCACAATATTAATCACCATAGGAAGCATACACATTCCTCCATAAATGACATAGATCAAAAGTGTTTCCCAGTTTAACGGATTTCCCTCCATCATTGGGAAATATAAAAAATATACTTTTTTTGTTACAATTCCGCCAAGCACAATCAGGCCTGCTGCAGCCATCACCGAAAATATCCATTTGTCTCTCGTATCAAAACGATAGATGGAAAAATTAGTTCTGCCACGCAGTCCATATCCTCTCGACTTCATCGAATCTGCTGTCTCCACTGAATTTTCCAATGCCCACGTCGTCATGATTGAAAGAATTTTCATTCCGTGTTTTGCCTTCGTAAGCGTATTCCCGTTTGTCACATCTCTTCCGATACATTTCTGCGCATCTGAAACCTTTGTAATCTGATTTTTAAACTTCGGAACAAAGCGAAGCACCATAGATAAAATCAATGACATTGCCGGAATTAGTTTCCCAAACAGATAAATGAATTTATCCGAGGTCATAATGACCTGATAGCAGGAAAACCAGTTTAATACCGACACAAGCATCACGCCGGATGCCAAACCATATGCAATGGATTCTAACGTCAGGGGATTGCCCGTTCGAAAGTAGAACAAAAGTGTCACTCCCTCATGATTAAAAAGAGGATTTACAAGTGCTGAGATCAAGAATACAGGAATCATCAGCCATAGAGCTGTTTTGAATGCTTTCTTTCCTTTGAGATAAATATAGTAAATAAAACCACTCACACAGGAAATCCCCAGAAAAACAGGGTGCCTCAAAAACATGGAGCACCCTATCAAAAATACAAAATAAACAAAATTAATTATCGGATGATACGTACCAAAGTTATCTTTCCCCATTTTGATCCATCCAGCTTGTCCCCAGATCTCTTCCCAGATCACAGGTATAATTCCACTGGATTTCATCTCCTTCCTGAACTATATATCTGCTGCAGCCATAGTTTGGATACCACCCATTGACATTGTACATCCAACCGGATTTCTGACCGCAGTCAAACTCATACAGATTATTGATCGCTTCTATGTAATTACTGTTGAACAACGGATTGAAGGAATATTCCATATGCACACGGTTATTTTTCGTCTCGCGGAGAAGGACATCAAAGACACTCTCTCCTTCATAAAATGTCACCTTTCTTGTCGCATAGATCACTCCGTCAGAAGGGATCAGTTTTTCTTTCCCTTCTGTCAGATTTTCCATATTGTCAAGAATCGTTGCACAGGAAATGGTGAGATAGCAGGTCTGTTTCTTGCTTTTGTCAATTGTGATTTCTCCTGGTTCCACCGGATTTTGCATTCCTTCCGGAACAGGATTTGTCTGATATTGATCCTGTCCACTTCCGGTCCCATCGCTGTATGTAACATTGCTGTTGCTGTTTCCACTTGCTGCTCTGGATGATTTTTTCTCCTCATATTTGGAATAGTCAACTTCCCCGTCTTGTATCTTGTCTACATCATAGTATTCTTCTTCCTTAGAAGTCTCACTTTTATCCGTATCCTTTTGACCGGAGGCATCATCCTCCATCCATGCATCTGAATCCTTCTGCTTATTTTCATTCTGCACTGTATTAGTAAGCGTTGTCTTTCCACAGCCTGTCGCTACACTGCTCATCAACACAGCGATCAAAAGCAGCCCTATGACCCTTTTCACTTTATGCTTCATCACTATCTCTGTCCCTTCTGCGTCTCTTTTTTAGAGTGAACGAATATCCAAGTCCCGATGCAACCACTGCGCATGCAATGAGCGCCCCGACAATATATGGCACAGACAAGGATTTCGTCTCTTCTTTTGTCCCCTGAAGAATAATCTCATCTGTATCGGTATCAATAAAATTGTCTTTTTCTTTTGTATCATCCTTGAGCGACTTTGTTCTCGCCCTTTTATCGATGAAATACGCTCCGCCTTTTTCAATCAAGAACTTGGTCTGCCCATCTTTCACTTCCACTTTCTGTACATATTCCGCTTTTTGTTCTTTCGGATTGTAATATAAAAGTAAGTATTCTCCGTCTTCTTTTTCCACCGGCACTTCCACCTGTATAACTCCAGGAAATGTTCCTGATTGTTCAAAATACAGCACAGCCGGATGTTCCGAGAGCTGTTTGATCTCATCATCATATGGACTTGTACGTTTCAGTTCAATATTGATCTCTTTCTCTTCCTTGATATCTTTTCCATTCAATGTGAATGTGTACGTCGTTCCATCGGTCATTTTCCCTTCCATCTGAAGGTTCTTATCCTGATCTTTGACACGGGCAAGTTCTGACTTTGCAACAACATTGTCTTTCACTTCTGCTTTTACAGTTTTACTGTCATCTTTCTTGGATGTCGCCTGTGCTTTTGCAGTCGTCTTTTTATTCGACGTCTCCTTTACCTGCTCTGCTATTTCCTGAAGATTTTTGGTTCCTGTAAACACAGGCTCGATTGTTCCTGCATTCTCCGGCTCACTTTGAATATAATAAGTCCCGCCCTCTGAAATACTGCAGGTGAGATAGCCGCCCAAGACAGTTGCAGTTCCTGCTTTAACAGACTTTCCATTCTCCTGCTTATAAAGCACATAATCTTTGCTCGTAAATCCGCTGCACTTGATACTTAGGTCGATATTTCCCGGAAGTATTCCGCTCTCCTCAGTTGTAAAAAAGTATTTCCCATCTTTCTTTTCGCTTGTCACTCCGGCTTTCATATCCGCAGGTTCATAATTGTTCGCACCTCTCAGTGTGAGTGTATAATTCCAGGTCTCATATACATAATCGATACTAGAGTCTTTCACATTTGTAAAAATCTCTTTTGCCAAAATCCCATTCTGCAATTTTTTTACGATTGTATCTGCCTGCAGCAAATCCTCTCTGTGTTCTACATACTCAAGATTCTCTTTTGGGATACTCTCGTATATTTTCAGTAGTTCTGCAATTTTTTCAGCATCTTTTAATGTAACTGCCAGTGGATTGATTTCATTCCATATCTGTTCATCGAGACTCTCTACTACCTTTATCTGCTCCGAGATTTCCTCTAGTTTCTCTTGCAATCGACCGCGAAATTCCTCTTTTTCTGCAAACTTTTTCATCTGATCCAATTCGCTGATCAATGCATACACTGTCTGCTGATCTTTGATTCGGATTTGTGCCGGAAGCGCCTCAAGTTTTGCCCGAAAACGTGCAATATTTTCCGCAGTCTCTTCCTCCTCGTCTCCGCCGTTTTGCACATCAGTCATATCATATAATGTATTTTTTCCGCTTACAGCCCGGTTATATGCGACAAGTGCCATCGTGCCCTGATCTGTAGACATCGCATCTGCTGTATTCTCCTGTGGAGTATGCTTGAACGCACCGTCACTTAATTGATAACTCAGGAGATAATCTAATACGGATTTACCATTTTTTACAAATGCTTCATCTGATAAAAGCTCTACATTCAATGTGGAAAGTGCGATTACAGTCTGAGCTGCACTTTCTAGATTCTCAGTTCCAAAACTTGCAAATCCGCCATTTTCGTCCTGCATCGTACTCAATGTCTGAAGCGATTTCTCCACCGCGGTTTTAACTTCACTGTTTTTCTCATAATATGGAGCAAGCGCCTGGATTGCCATCGCAGTCATATCTGCATCCGACTTCGTTCCACTTAACGCCCATCCTCCATCACTCAACTGCTTATCCAGTATCTGCTGAATCAGCTTCTCTCTTGTCGTCTGCTCCAGCCCTTTTCCCAAATCTTCTTCTGTAAGTTTTGGAATCTCATAGTTCTTCGAATCCAGCGCAAGCAACGCATAAATCGTACCGTTGACTCCCTGCCAGTTTACCTGTTTGAAGTTTGCAAGCGGATACAACATGTTATATCCGTTGACATCTGAAGGATCCACCCCGATTGCCGTAAGCGCCAGCACTACTCTCGAATATTCTGTATATTTTCGTTTGTCCAGAACGCCTTGGTTTTCCTCCAATATCCGATACAAATTTGCCAGATAATTCTTTTTTGTCTCCTCCGGCAGATTCCCATACCTTGCCATTGCAAGCACAGACCATTCTCCGCCCAAAGTGTTCACGACCGGGTTCGTCACGTGAGTCTTCAGATAATTTGCTGCTTTGTCAAGACTTGCTTGCATATCTTGGTCTGCAATTTCATTTTCTGAAACTTCCACCGTCCCTTGAAAAAGAGTCTCCTCCGACTCTTTTTCATACAGCGCCGTTGATTCTCCCCCGGTTCCTCCTAAAATAATCTCTTCTTCGATTTCAAAATCCGTTGCACGAACAGGCATTGGGTTGCCTGCTGCAATCACCGCAGCAAGCATCAACGCTATTATTCTAACATTTCTTTTTTTCATTTTTATTTTCCTTGTCTTTTCTTTTTGACTACAACAACTGCAGTAATCACAACCGCGCATGCTGCAATTAGGTATACCAGGTACTCTATTTTTACACTGTCACCGGTTTTTACAGTGCCTGTCTGGCTGTTGCCGGAGCCATCTGCTGAACTTAATTTGTCTGTTGTACTTGCTCCGTCTCCTGCCATATCCGTCACAACACCAAAATCACCTAATTGTGTCACTTTCACAGTAATATAACCATCTGTAACAGTTCCGCTAAGTTTCTTCACTTCTCCGCCGGTATATAGTAATACATCCATTGTATTTCCATTATATTTTTTACCGACCGGAAGATTCAGCTTCGCTGTATCCGATAACACAACTTCTTTTCCATCTTGACGAAGTTCTACATGATACAGTGCAAATACTCCTTTGCTTGACGGAATGGCTTTTCGAATCTCATCTACTGCCGCATCGTCTTTTGTCAATTTGGAGACAACAAGCTGCATGTCTTTTGTCAATTCTTTTCCTGTAAGACTCACTCCATACTGTGTATCTGTGAGTGTAATTTCTTCTTTTTCAGGCTCTTGTGGGTCTGGTTTTTCCGGATCTGGATTCTCTAGATCCGGATTCTGTGAATCGTCCTCGTACTTTACAGTCACCTGATATGTCACTTTTGCATCCGGTTCCACTGGTGTCGTGTAGCTTACCGGAACCGAAGTGATGTTTACAATAGTCCCTTCTTCTACCGGAATCGCTGCTCCATAACGGTATTCGTTTCCATTTGACTGAATTGTGATTTTGTCATAGCGGTTAAAGCTTTCTGGTGCAAATGACACTTGCTTTGTATCTTTCGGAATTGTCAATGTATATTCATATACATCTCTGCTGTATTGTGGAGCAAGTTCACCTGTATTAATTCCAAGTGATTTTAATTCTCCTGTAACATCCGTTGTGTCTGTCAGATCGTTTCCATAGTCGAGGGAATATTCCATTGTAACGATATCCCCATCTGCAAATTTTCCGTTTGCAACCGTAAAGTTACCTGCCCCATCATCTGTGAACCATCCGTTTAATGTTACAAACCAGCCACTCTTTTCACCACGCTCAAGCTGTTCCAAGCCATCAATTCCGGTCACATATGTTTTGCTCAAATCAAATGAAATTTCGATATTATTTTCCACACATGCACGCTCGATCGCATCAAGCATTGTATCGTCTTCATAAATAGATACTTTTACATTGTCTAAAATCACACCTTTTGCTTCCGGCCAGTCTTTTCCTTCCGGAGTCGGAACCATGTCCTGAACACTTACTGTCACAGTCCCAACCGGTGTTTTTTCCGGCTCTTCTAAAGATTTTACCGTAATTGTATATGTAACTCCATCTTTCAGCCCCAGCAAGCTCATAAAACTCGTCGGTGTTGATATGATTTTAATTTGAGTTCCCTCTGATACCGGAATGGCGTCTCCATAGCGGTATGATTTGTCCCCCACACGAATCGCAACGTTATTATATCTGTTAAAGCTCTCCGGTCGGAACGAAACCTCCGTTGTATCCTTCGGAACTGTCAAAGTATATTTGTATACATCCCGCTTATATTCCGGCGATAAATCCCCTGCGTTGTTTCCAAGTGATTTTAGTTCCCCAGTTACATCTGTTGTATCTGTCAAATCACTTCCATAGTTCGTTGTATATTCCAACGTAATGACATCTCCATCTGCAAATGTCCCGTCTGCCACTGTAAATGATGCAAACCCTTTGTCTGTAAACCAACCGTTTAAAGTTCCCATCCAGCCGCTTGCCGCTCCGCGGTCAAACTCCTCCAGGCCATCCACAGCCGTAATGTATGTCTTTGACGCATTCAAAGAAATCTTGATTCCATTTTCTTCGCACGCACGCACGATCGCATCCATCATCGAATCATCTTCATAGATAGACACATTTGTATTTTTCAAAATCACACCTTTTGCTTCCGGCCAGTCTTCCCCATCCGGTGTCGGAATCATATCCTGAATGCTTACTGTCACAGTTCCAACCGGTGTTTTTTCCGGCTGTTCACTCTTTTCTTTCACTGTCACTTCACAAGTTGCTGTCTTTTCCCCCGCTTTTGCTGTGATAACAGCTTTTCCTGCGCTCACTGCATTTAGCACGCCATCTTGATCTACTGTGACAACATCTGTATGATCACTGCTCCACTCCACTGTCTGATTTGTTGCATCCGCCGGTGTCACAGTAGCCTGCAGAGATGATACATCTCCAACCTGCAGCTCTAATGTTTCCTGATCTAACGTAATGTTTTCAACCGGAACATCTTTTTTAACCGACACAGTAAAGCTTGGCAGTGTCGAAAACCAGTCTTTCAATACAGGTGCATTTAAGTTTGGTTCCCCTGAGCCATTTGCAGTAATATCTGCTCCGAGGGGACTTCCCCACCATTCAGAAAAAATTCCGTTTTGACTTGTGAATGTATACTCTCCTGCTTCCTCGAAGGTTACATCAAAATCATTGTTCGTGGCAAGATCCCACTGTTGACACTGACCTTTAAACTCGCCTAATGTCTCATTGCTGTAAGAAAGATATGTTGCATCGGATTTTCCCCATGCACTGTTCGATGTCCAGACCGGATTATAAATCGTAGCCAGCTTATACACTGGCATTGTCACACCGCGGAAACTGATATTTGCTGTGTCACCAGGCTCCAATGACGCATCTGGATTCGTCTTATTCTCTACATTGATCTCAATAAATCTTGCATCAACGACACGATACAGCGATTTTACATTACCATCCGCATCTGTCGCTTCAATCCCGATGATATTACTCCGGTTTTCTAAGTTTGCAGTATATGTATTTCCATCTCCTTGGATTTCCAAGCCATTCAATGTCACTTTTAAAGATTCTGCGCCGTCTGCCGATGCCTCAAAAGTAAACGGAACCGTATCGCCTTCATTATAATAAATGGTATCATAATGACGCCAATTCTGCAGCTTTTCACTGCAGTTAATCGTAGCTGTCCCTGTCTCTCCCACTGTAAACACCGCATATGCTGTGTTCACAGGCGAGATTGCTCCCCATGTTTTTCCACCATATCCAACTGCATCATAGGTTACCTTCACTACTGACGTCCCTGGTTTTTTCGCTGTCACAACTGCTTTTTCAGTGGAACTTTCTGTATCCAGCGAAATGCTGTCGCCTTTGATGATCTCAAAATGAAATACCGGTCGCTGAACGTCATTTGCAACTGCATTGGAGATAATCTGTTCTACTCTCCAAGGCCGTAAATTTGTGGTATCTCCAACCTGCATTTCTTTTTGCTGATATTGCAGCCAGATGTCATTCTCGAAATCATCATAGACCTTTGCCTCTGTCTGAACACCTAAATATTCTTCACTGCCTGTCTGCACATTCTCTGCAATACTGTTCAACGGATATTGAACAACTACAGAGACAACCATCAGCATCGCAAGCATAATGCTCACGACTTTATTGTGCCATTTTTTTCTGTTTCTTATCATTTTCCATTCTCCTATCTCTTTTTTTCAGATGAATGTTTTCTTCTTTCTGCCCTCCTTTTCTTTTTGTCTCGTCCCTTCTTTGTACATAAAAGCAGCCTTTCTGTTCTGAAAGACTGCTTTTTTACTCACATACAGTGATTCCAAATCTGCACATAATTATGCCTATGCAATCACCAAAAGAAACATTCTTTCCAACCTAAAAACATTCTTTCCTATATACGGCAGGTCTCCTGGCTTCGCATCTTTCTTTGAAAACACCTTCTCAACATTATTCTGTCAATGGCCTATTGTCTCATCGTCCGCGTTACAGTAGAGGTGACTGCTCCGGTTTTTCACCGGATTCCCTTTTCATGCTTTTGTATCATTCAAAAGCAACCGCATACATTTTCACTCTTTTTATTCATTTTTATTGTATACGACTCTTCCTCATACTGCTAGTAATTTTTTCAATTTCTAAAAACTTTTTTAAATTCTTCCACCTTTTCCTCCTCTTTTCTTAATTTTAATGCAAAAAATGTTGTTCATATTTTCTGCGAATTTCTAGTGCTTTATCTGGATAATTCGTGATCACTGCCTCCAATTCATGCCGGATAAACAAATGCATATCCTGTATATCATCTACGGTCCACACTCGCACTTTACAACTACTATCCTTATATTTTTCCATAAAACCAGCCATTTTGAGATGATACACAGCTGGATGCAATCCACAGACACCGGTTCTTTTTGCATAGTTTTCCACATCTAATATCACATCACTGTACAAGTAGGCACTCTCTGCCTTCGAATCCAGCTGTCGAATTTTCTGTACACTGTAATGATTAAATGACGAATAGATCACCCGTTCCTCCATCCCACAGTTTTTTACAATTTCCATCACCTTTTCTTCCAAAGTCGGATACCAGTAAATTCCCGTTTTCAATTCAATATTGACATCCATCTTACTTGGTCTCACCAACTCCAATACCTCTTTTAGGGTAGGAATGGAAACATGCCCATAGCCTTCCATATGATTATCAAATGAAAACTCTCGCAATTGCGCCAGCGTATAATCTTTAACCCTTCCCTTGCCGTCACTTACACGGTTAATCGTCTCATCATGGATTACGACAACTTCACCATCTTTTGTCATCTGTACATCCAACTCGATTCCATCTGCGCCTATGTCCATTGCAAGGGCAAATGCTTCCAGCGTGTTTTCTGGTGCGTAGCCACTCGCCCCTCTATGTGCAAATATTTTTGTCATAACAGTTCCACTCCCACATACATTTTTCTTTTAGTATAAGCAATCCTGATCTCCATTTCAAAAAACAACTTCACTGCAAAAAAACTTTCTTAATTTATTAGTCCCACAAATCTTGTTTTTCTTCTGCCCACTCTAAAAATGTTCCAGAACTGGCATCTATTTCAAAATCATATTCGAAGCCTTCATAACGTAATTCTCCTTCATATTTGCTGATGCCGTCATCATAATCTAAGTTGATTCTAAGCTGATCACTCGTCGCTCCCGGAACTTTATCAAGCACCATTTGAGTTGCGGATTCTATACTTACCTGAACCGTCTGCCGACCATTTATATTTGTTTGAGCTGTTTGCTGCTCATTCATGTTTGCTTGTTCCTGTGTCCCTTGCTGTCCTTGTTGTAAATTCCCTGTTCTGTTTTGAACGAATTCTACCTGTTCTACTTCTTTGCTCAAAATTTTTCCGTTTGAAGCTGCAATTTCATAATCGTGCTGATATGTACTTTCTACAAATCCAATTTCATATACGTATCTTCCGTCATCTCGATCTTTTAAAATGTGTACTCTATCCACATCCTTTTCCGAAATCCCTGCATCTTTGTATGCAATTTGTTTTGCCTGCTCTTCTCCGATATCTCTCTGATTCCATATTGCATATGCTGATACGCCTCCAATCAACACAACTGCTACCGCTGCTCCACCTGTTATCATTCCAATGTATCTTTTCTTCATAATTTATATCTCCTTCTTTTTTGTTTTTATGTGGTTAGTATACCCACTGAAGATTAAAGAAAGATTAAAAACTATAACTTTTTTAATTTTGCGGAAATACATAGGTAAATGTGCTTCCCTCTCCCGGCATACTCTCCACTTCTATTTTTCCACCGTGTATTTCCACAATCCATTTTACCATAGACAGTCCAAGCCCAGAATGATTCCCTCCTGTGCGCGACACATCTATGCGGTAGAACCGCTCCCAAATATGCGCGAGATGTTCCCCGGAAATTCCGATACCATCATCTGTCACCTTGCCGCACAACCCCTCTTTTTCTTCTTTCAGAGTTACCTCTATGATTCCACCTTCTCTTCCGTATGCAATTGCATTCGAAAACAGATTATCCATCATTCGGATATAAAGTGTCTCATCTAATTCTGCATATAGACCAGGTTCAATCCTCGCCTGAATCGTCATATCTCGTTCTTTAGCAAGTATCTGCTGCTCTTCCACAATCATCTCCAAAAGCTCACTTACATTCACATGCTCTGGATGTAGTTCCACTTTCCCCTGATCCGCCCTTGAAAGCATCAACAAATGAGATATCAACTCCGCTACTGTCCGCGCTTTTTTCTGTATCAACTCCACCTGCTTATGCTGCTGTTCATTAAAGCTCTCATCTGACAGACATTCTTCACACTGTGCCAAAATTACGCTTACAGGCGTGCGCAATTCATGCGACACATCAGATGTAAATTGTTTTTCCCTTTGAAATACTTTTTCCAATTCTTCCAACATCTCATCAAATGTCTGTGCTAAATATACGATTTCGTCCCGATTCTTTTCCCCATTTCCTTTATATAGTCCAACTCTTTTTGACAAATCCGTATCTTGGCGAATCTCCTGCACTGTCTCTGTGATTGTTTTTACTGGAAGCAATGTTCTTCTCGCCATTCGATACACTAAGATTCCGACTATTAGAACCGTCAACGGAAGCAATATCAACGCAATGCGGATCGTTATCAAAAAACTTTCTTCCGCATCAGTAACTGAGGTGATTCCACGAATATAGACACTGTTTCCTCTGAACTGAAGCTGCAGGTCATATACATACCACTCTTTCTGATGTTCTTTTATTCTTTGAACCTCATCGTTTAAAAACTCCATTGGCTGCGTAAATCCAGATGGCAGTTTTCCATACAGGAAATTAGAGTTTTGATCATACATTGCCAGATATACATTGTCTTCCACCTGATAAAAATCTGAATCAATCTCCAATTCTTTATCATCCCACTCAACCTCATCCATACTCTCCTGAACTCGGTTTTTCAGTTTCATCTGTGTGGATGCCAGCACCTCCCGATTACTGATTGAAAACAAAATTGCAAAGATAACTCCAATTATAAAAACCATACAAGCGGTATACAAAAGTGTTAATTTTACTTTTAATGATAATTTTTTCATCCACTCACCCTCAATACATATCCTGCTCCCCGAACGGTATGGATCAGTTTCGGTTCAAATCCTTCGTCAATCTTCTTGCGCAGATACCGGATATATACATCCACCACGTTAGAGCTGCCCATATAATCATAATTCCAAAGATGCTGCTCCAATTTTTCTCTGGAAAGCACGATTCCTTCATTCTGTACCATATATCTAAGCAATGCAAATTCCTTACTGGAAAGTGCAACCTCTTTTCCGTTTCGCAGTACCTGATGCGTATCCACATGTACTTCCAGACCGCCGACTTCATAGCAGGTCTTCTGCACAGCAGCGGTTTTTCGCACAAGCACACGGACTCTTGCCAATAATTCTTCAAACGCAAATGGTTTCACAAGGTAATCATTCGCCCCTGCATCTAACCCTTTTACCCGATCTTCCACACTGTCTTTTGCCGTCAAAAGCAAAACCGGTGTATTTTCATTTCGGTTTCGCATCTTTCTTAGGACTGACAGTCCGTCTAACTTTGGCATCATAATATCCAATATCACTACATCATAAGGCGCTGCGGCAAGATAGTCGAGCGCCTCCTCTCCGTCAAAGCACGAATCTACACTGTAGTGCTCTTTTTTCAGACGTTCTGTGATAATTTGATTCAAATTTCTCTCATCTTCTGCGATTAAAATACGCATAAAATCCACCTTCCTTTCTTCACATCTTACTCAGATATGCCAGAGTATACTCGCTCGATATGCATCGCAAGATATCCCACTTCCATCTTCTCCAATCGAATCGCACACTCTTTTTCAATATCCTGACAGACTAATGTGCCCAGACGAAATGCTTCCGGATGATTCTCTTGCATATAATCATTCATATCCAATTTGATGCTCTCTTTCTTGATTGCCCGTATGAACATGTATTTTACATGGTTCATCAACCTATTATAGGAAAGCGAGCTCACATCAATATTCTTTCCGGTCTCCTGCTCCAATATTTTCACACATTCTCGAACTGCCCTTGCCATCTGCATTGCCATCGACACATTCTCATCTTCAATCGCAGAATGGATATGGAGCGCTACGTAGCCGATCTCATGTGCATCAATCTCCACGGAAACCCGTTCTTTCAGAATCTCTTTTAACTTGGATGCAACCTGATATTCACTGCCAAACAGCGCCCGGATATCTTCTGTCAACGGATTGCTGATCTGCTCTCCATGTCTGATTCGCTCTACCGCAAAAGAAATGTGATCTGCCAATGGAAACAGAATTCTTCTGTCGATACGTCCGAACTTTTCTTCTGCTTCTACAAGAATCGCATTGGCAATTTCCAAATATTCCGGAACGATACTTTTTGCCAATTCCTTCGCGCTGCCCCGCTCCGTATTCTCCCGCAGAGAATATCTCGCACATCCTTCTGGCGCTTCGAACCTCTCACTGATCTTCTTTCCAAAGCCAATCCCTTTTCCCAACAGTACATATTCTATATTTTCTTCCATATTAATTGCTATCACACCATTATTATTTAAGACTTTGCTCACCCTGTACATGATATTCCCCCAGATTTTTTCTTCTGATACTAGGGTAACAAAATCCATGAAAAAAGTAAAGCGGACCTTTCCGGTCCGCTCCAAACTTTTTATTTCTCGTAACAATCCACTGCAAACAATGGTTCCCCTGCTTTCACCTCGCCTTTAGCAAGCAGTCTCACTTTTTGGTTTTCTTTCAAATCTGTACAAAGAACCGGTGAGCACAGAGACGGCGCATGTTCTGTCAGATATGAGATATCTATTTTCATCAACAGTTCTCCCTTTTTCACACTCTGACCATTTTCTACAAACACTTCAAATCCCTGTCCATTCAGTGCAACTGTGTCGATTCCGATATGCAAAAGCATCTCAAGACCTGAGTCCGTCTGGAATCCAAGTGCATGTTTTGTTTCAAATACAAATGCAACCACACCATCTTCCGGTGCCACGATTTCTGCCTCTGTTGGTGTCACACCTGCACCGTCTCCCATCATCTTTCCTGCAAATCCTTCATCCGGTATCTTTGCTACTTCCATCGCTTTCCCAGTAATCGGACTTGATATGATGATTGTCTCTGTCACTTTTCCTTCGTCTTTGACTGTTTTCTCTGTCACAGCGTTCTCCTCTGAAGAAGGACTCCCAATCACCTCTTCTGTCTGTTCAAAACTATCCTCTGCTGTTTCCAAATAGTCTTCCAGATTCGCCTTGATCACGGTTACCTGTGGTCCATAGATAATCTGCACTCCCTGACCTTTTTTTACGATTCCTCTGGAACCACTCTGCTTTAAAACATCCTCATTTACTTTTCCTGCGTCCTTAACTGTAATACGAAGTCTTGTTGCACAGCAGTCCACATCTCTGATATTTGCCTTTCCACCAAGTCCTTTGGTAATCAATGCGCTCACTGGATCTGCCTGCGCCTGATTCCCTGTCACTTGGTTTCCTTTTTTTCTTGCATTTACATCTGCTTTTGTGTACAGTTTTGTCTCTGAATCGTCATCCTCACGTCCTGGTGTCTTAAAGTTGAACTTCTTGATCATAAATGTGAAAATCGCATAGTATAAAATAAAGTAAATAATTCCAACCGGAATGACTCTCATCCAGCTTGTCTTTTCATTTCCCTGTAAAATTCCAAACAGGAAGAAATCAAGGAATCCTCCTGAAAATGTAAGTCCTACCGCGATATTCAGAATATGCGCCACCATGTACGCAGAACCTGCTAAGATTACCTGAACGACAAACAATGCCGGCGCCACGAATAAGAATGAAAATTCCAATGGCTCTGTAATACCGGTCAGCATACATGTCAAAGCTGCTGAGAGCAGTAATCCACCTGCTGCTTTTCTTTTTTCCGGTTTTGCACAGCGGTACATCGCAAGTGCTGCACCCGGAAGTCCAAAGATCATAAAAATAAATTCACCGGAAAAATATCTGGTAGCATCTGCACTGAAGTGTGCGATATTCGCCGAATCCGCCAATTGGGCAAAGAAGATATTCTGACCTCCCTGCACAACCTGTCCAGCCACTTCCATACTTCCGCCGACACCTGTCTGCCAAAACGGCATGTAAAATACATGATGCAGTCCGAACGGAATCAAGGCACGCTTAATAATACCAAAAATCAAAGTTCCTGCATATCCGCTTCCGGTAACTAATCCTCCAAGCGCATAGATGCCGTTCTGAACCGGCGGCCACACAAAATACATGCCAATTCCCACAAACATATACACAATTGTAGAGATAATCGGAACGAATCTGGAACCTCCAAAAAATGACAATGCATTCGGAAGTACAATTTTGTGGAAACGGTTATGGAGCGCCGCAACACCAAGTCCGACAATGATACCTCCAAATACCCCCATCTGAAGAGACTGGATTCCACATACAGATGCAATCGTTCCTTCCAGCACATCTTTGGCTATCTGCCCATCCGCTGTAATTTCCCCTGTTACTACCAGCATACCATTGATTGCTACATTCATGACAAAATATGCAATCAATGCAGATAATGCCGCAACCTCTTTTTCTTTTTTTGCCATCCCAATTGCAACACCAACCGCAAAAATCAACGGCAGATTATCAAACACCGCACTTCCGACCTTATTCATGATCGTAAGCAGTGCATGGAGCACCGTTCCATCTCCTAATATTTTCTGAAGTCCGTATGTGGCAATTGTTGTCTCATTTGTAAACGAACTTCCAATTCCAAGCAGCAGACCTGCCACTGGAAGAATTGCGATCGGAAGCATAAAAGATCTTCCGATTCTCTGTAAAACACCAAAAATCTTGTCTTTCACCTTTCTTTTCCCCTTTCTTGTTGACTTGTTTGGCTCTTATGAAGATACTTTGGAGTTTTAGATATATTTATACAATAAAAAAGCATTAACCTACAAAAACATCCAAAATAACGTTCATGTAAGGTTAATGCCTGCCGTACAGTTACACACCTAATATGTTTGTATTATAAGTGCTTCATCCGTAAATGTCAATTTATTTTTTCTCCCTGTTCCCACTCTGCCCTATAAACATTAGCTCGCTTTCTAAAAATTTAATATTTCAAATCCAACACAAAAGGCATATTTCGATTTATACTAGCATACAGGAGGGATTTTTATTATGGAAAAGAAACACTTATTTTCACTCAGAAACTTACCAATCGGAAAGATTTTACTTCTCTTTTTACTAATTTATATTGCACTGCTTGCCATCCCATATATTCAGCACAAGAAGGTCTCTGCATCTTATCAGAACGAGTTCGCAAGACGGTCATTTTACAGTGATACTGCCGGTACGGAACGGGTTGCATATATCAATGACAACACAGATGCCTTATTGTATCGGTTACATATGCTTGATGAGGCAAAAGACGAAATTATCCTTTCTACTTTTGATTTTAATGCGGACAAATCTGGGCAGGATATGATGGCATCTCTGCTGCACGCTGCTGACCGTGGCGTCTCAGTTCGCATTCTCGTTGACGGGATCAGCGGATTTTTAGATGTAAAACGAAATCCCTGGTTTCAGGCACTTGCCTCGCACGAAAACGTATCCATTCGTATCTACAATCCTATAAATCTTTTAAAACCTTGGAACCTACAGGCAAGGATGCATGACAAATACGTCATTGTCGACCGGAAAATGTATCTGCTCGGCGGAAGAAATACGACAAATTTATTTCTCGGCGACTACTCCAAGTCCAAGAATATTGATCGTGAATTATTTGTCTATGAGACGGCTGAAAACGACTCTTCTTCCATCCTCCAGCTCACTGACTATTTTGAATCTGTCTGGTCTCTTTCTGACAGCAAAGAATATAGGTGCAAAAAAATGACCAAAAAGATTCAAGACTGCAAAACAAAACTAGAAAATCGATACGCTTCTCTGAAAGAAAAATATCCGGATGCTTACAGTACATGGGACTATGAAACACTTACACTGCAGACAAATAAAGTCTCTTTGCTCTCCAATCCAATCGAGTCCGCGAACAAAGAACCTTGGATGTGGTATTCTATCCATCAGCTCATGATGCAAGGCGAACAGGTGCATATCTACACCCCTTATATTATTTGCGGAAAAGAGATGTATCAGGATTTGACAGCACTTCACGAAAAGAAGATTCCGGTGGAAATCATCACAAATGATGTGGCAAGCGGTGCAAATCCTTGGGGATGCACAGATTATCTAAACCAGAAAAAGAACATCTGGGAGACAGGCGCCCGTGTCTATGAATTTATGGGAGAACATTCCTGTCACACAAAAGCTGTTTTGATTGATGACCGCATGAGCATTGTAGGGTCTTATAATATGGATATGCGAAGCACTTATCAAGACACCGAACTGATGCTTGCAGTAGACTGCCCAGAATTAAATTCCATCATCAAAGATGAGATGAAACGTGACAAAACATACAGCAAAACAATGGGAAGTGACGGAGAATATGATTACGGTGAAAACTATCACTCCAAAGATTTAAGTTTCGGGAAACAGGTCTTCTATGCCGTACTGCGTGTAATAACCATTCCTCTTCGAAGATTCTTATAATACGCAATGCTTTGTTTTGTCTATATTGCATAGTTTTATTTGTTAAAACATAGACAAACAATTCCTTTTTTTGTATATATTTCCGATTTTTTACAAGTCCCCCTCATATACTTGACCATTTAAATCCAGTATTATATAGTAAATACAACCCGAACAAGAAAAAACTAAATTACTCAAGAGGTATGATTTTATGCTGTTTACGAAAGAATGCGATTACGCAATTCGAATTATACGTGCACTCTCAAGCGGAGAGCTTGTCAGCGTCTCAAATATCTGTGCAGCGGAACAGCTTCCTTCTGCAATGACATACAAGATTACAAGAAAGCTGGAAAAACAGGGGATTTTAAAAAGCTGTCGCGGCACAAATGGCGGATATTGCCTAAACCGAGCATTGTCTGAGATTTCTCTCTATGACATCTGTGCTTCCGTAGATCCTGATATTCTGCTTTTGGAGTGTATGAAGAAAGGCTACCACTGTTCTATGAACAGTCAGCAAAAACCATGTCTGGTACATCGGGAATTCTGCCGCCTGCAATCCATGCTTTTGCAGGAGATGCGTCAGAAATCTTTATCCGAATTATTTTTCGGATAATTTGTATATTCGAAAAATGTGCCAGGCATATTTTTCGGTTTTAATCTTTACTATTTTAGTCAAGTTTTAAAAAGGAGGATTTTACAATGAATCAATGTTATGGATGTACAACTTGCAGCAGTGCAGATAAACCTTTAGAAGGATTTATCCGCTCTCTTCCAATGGAGACTTCTCATCACCGCGTAGACGGACAGAGCACCAAATGCGGCTTTGGTCTTCAAGGTGTCTGTTGCCGTCTCTGCTCCAACGGACCTTGCCGTATTACACCGGAATCTCCAAGAGGAATCTGTGGCGCCAACGCAGACACAATTGTCACAAGAAACTTTTTAAGAGCAGTCGCTTCTGGCAGTGGATGTTATATACATATTGTAGAAAATACTGCATTGAATTTGAAAAAAACTGCTCAGATCCGTGGTGAATTAAAAGGATTGGAATCATTGGAGCATCTTGCTGAATTATTCGGTATTACAGATGATGATATCTATGTAAAAGCCGAAAAAGTTGCCGATGCTGTTCTTGCGGACTTATACAAACCAGAATATATATCCGCTGAGTTGATTGAAAAGATTGCATATGCTCCACGCATCAAGCGCTGGAAAGAGCTTGGTATCATGCCGGGCGGCGCAAAGGCAGAGGTATTCAAAGGCGTGGTTAAATGTTCCACAAACTTAAACTCTGATCCTGTCGATATGCTGACTGACTGTCTAAAACTTGGAATTTCAACCGGCGTATACGGACTGACACTGACCAATCTTCTCAATGACGTCCTTCTTGGGCAGCCAGAACTTCGCCTTGCTCCGGTCGGACTTCGTGTCATTGATCCTGATTACATCAATATCATGATCACCGGACATCAACACACGATTTTTGTTGATCTGCAGGAAAAACTCATCTCTGAAGAGGTGAAAAAGAAAGCTTTGGCAGCTGGTGCAAAAGGATTCAAGTTAGTTGGATGTACCTGTGTCGGACAGGATTTACAACTCCGCGGCGCTCATTATACAGAAGTATTCGACGGACATGCAGGCAACAACTACACAAGCGAGGCGATTCTCGCAACGGGAGCAATTGATGTAGTTTTATCCGAATTCAACTGTACACTTCCGGGTATCGAGCCAATCTGTGACGAGCTGAAGATCAAACAAATCTGTCTGGATGATGTGGCGAAAAAAGCAAATGCAGAATTGATGCCATTTGAATTTGAACATCGCGCAGAACAAAGTGATCTCATCATCGATAAAATTGTGGAAGCTTACAAAGAAAGACGAGGATGCGTTCCGCTCAATCTGATGGAAGATCATGGAAATGACCATACGTTAACCGGCGTAAGCGAAGGCTCTTTAAAATCCTTCCTCGGCGGGAAATGGACTCCTCTCATCGAACTGCTCGCAGCAGGTGAAATCAAGGGAATTGCCGGTGTCGTAGGCTGCTCCAACTTAACAGCCGGCGGACACGATGTCTTAAGTGTGGAACTTACAAAAGAATTGATCTCGCGTGACATTCTTGTGCTGACAGCCGGATGTTCCTCAGGAGGAATCGAAAACTGTGGTCTGATGACACCGGAGGCTGCTGAATTAGCCGGACCTCGTCTTCGTGCAGTCTGTCAGAAACTGAATATTCCGCCTGTTTTGAATTTTGGTCCTTGCCTTGCAATCGGGCGTCTTGAAATTGTTGCGACAGAGATTGCCGCAGAACTTGGTGTTGACCTTCCTCAACTTCCGCTCGTTCTGTCTGCCGCTCAATGGCTGGAAGAGCAGGCACTTGCTGACGGATGTTTCGGATTGGCTCTCGGTCTTCCGCTTCACCTTGGACTTCCTCCATTTGTAACCGGAAGCAAGACTGCCGTGAAGGTTCTGACAGAGGATATGAAAGAACTGACTGGAGGACAGGTGATCATCAACGATGACGCAAAAGCCTCTGCCGATATTTTGGAACAGATCATTTTAGAAAAACGTCAGGGCTTACAGATATAGGAGGTGCTGCTATGAGAAGAATTATGATCAATGCCTCTCTCTGTGACGGCTGTAAAAACTGCACCGTCGCATGCATGCAGGCACACCGGGGTACCCCTGGAACCGTCTATGACTTAGACCTTACGGATATTCACAATGAATCTCGAAATCACATTGAGAAAATGCCGGACGGCAGTTACCGCCCGATTTTCTGCAGACACTGTGATCTACCGGAGTGTGTCATGTCCTGCATGAGCGGCGCCCTCTCCAAAGATCCGAAAACGGGAATTGTCTCTTACGACGAAAAAAAATGCGGCTCTTGCTTTATGTGTGTCATGAACTGTCCTTACGGCGTTTTAAAAGCAGATACTGCAACCCACACAAAAGTCATCAAATGTGATTTTTGTATGGAGGACGGCACAGAACCAAACTGTGTGAAATCCTGTCCAAAGAAAGCAATCTATGTTGAGGAGGTGTCTTTATGATTCATGTAATTATCGGAGTCGGCGTTGCTGGTATTACCGCCGCAAAAACAATCCGTGAAAATGACCCAGATGCAGATATTACGATGATTTCAACGGATGAGCATGTACATTCCCGCTGTATGCTCCATCGCTATCTGAGCCACGAACGGAATGAGGATACGTTGTCCTTTGTAGAACCGGACTTTTTTGAGACTTATCGGATTCAGTGGAGAAATAGTGCATCTGTCCGCACCATCGATGTGGCAGAACAAGCAGTTATTCTCGAAGATGACACACGCTGTTCATTTGACCGTCTGCTGATCGCAACCGGAGCAAACAGCTTTATTCCTCCAGTCGGACAGTTTCGGGAAGCTAACAATGTCTTTGGCCTTCGTCACCTGTCTGATGCACAGGCAATCCGACCTCTTGCTGATCAGGCGAACCGCATCCTTGTAGTTGGTTCCGGATTGGTCGGCATGGACGCTGCATATGCATTTTTAGAACAGGGGAAAGATGTCACCGTGGTAGAAATGGCAGATCGCATTCTTCCGATTCAGTTGAATGAGACCGCCGGCAATGCGTACAGAACTTTATTCGAATCACATGGCTGCAAATTCCTTCTCGGCAAAAAAGCATCAGAGACACATATAAACGAATCCGGCGCAATTGATTTTGTTCTCCTTGATGACGGAACGAAAATTGACTGTGATCTGGTGATCGTTGCAGCCGGTGTGCGCCCTGCCGTTGAATGCGCCCTTGATACTCCAATCCATGTAGACCGTTTTATTCAGGTTTCTGACACCATGGAAACAAACTGCCCAAATATTTTTGCAGCAGGAGATGTAACCGGTCTTTCCGGAATCTGGCCGAATGCAATGAAGCAGGGACAGGTTGCTGCGCTCAATATGTGCGGAATACAGGCGGAATACACAGACCGCTACGCCATGAAAAACACAATGAACTTCTACGGACTTGTCACACTCTCCCTCGGTCGCGGTGTTGCTGAGGAAGGCGATATCGTGCTTGAGGAGGAAGATGCTCACAATTACAGACGTGCCATCATCAGAGATGGGAAGCTTGACAGCATCTTACTACAGGGAAAAATTGACTATTCCGGTATTTATCAGTATTTAATCAAAAATCAGATTGATTTATCCGGAAAAGAACAAGATATTTTCCATCTTTCCTTTGCCGATTTTTATGGAGTCAAAGAAAATGGAGCGTATTGCTATCAGATATAACGAATAATGAAAGCGGCTGTGAGTTTGCCTCATAGCCGCTTTTACATATTATGATTCTATTTTTCGTCTTTTTCTCATCACATACAACAATACTGCCACTCCCACAATTCCTGCGATTGGAACAGCAACGGCTGTAGTGTCTCCCGTTTTTACACTCTCCTTTTTGTGAGATGTATCAGAAGTTCCCTGTTGTTCGGAATCTCCCGAAACGCCCGGATTCGGATCCTTTTTATCTTCTTCTCCGCTATCTTTATCCTTGTATGTAAATTCAAATTTGTTCAGCTTTTCTAAGATTTCAGATACCTCTCTCGGTGTTGCATTTGGATTGTCCAATACATTTTTCGCCTGTTCTCTAAGTCCTGTAAATTCTTCCCATGACGCATCTGTCGCCTGACCTTGTGTCATATCTTTAATCTTATCATACTTTTCTTGAAGCGCCGTCTTATCCGCACGCAGTCCACTGATTCGCTGTTTCAAAATGGCTGCCTTTTCATTTACCTCATCCTGTGTATATGTGCCATTTAACAATGCCTCTGCTTCTCTGATACCCTGCTTCAGTGCCTCAAAACTTTCTTTTGTGTATCCCTCCGAAGAAATTGCTTTCGCTGTCTCAATGACCTCTTTCAGTTCCGATATATCTACCGTCACTTTCTGGAGATTTGCTCTTGCCGCTTCTACTTCCGCTGCTTTATCGTTCATCTCAGATGTACAGGTCTCTTCATCTGGTTTTGCCAAAAGTTCTGTTGCACTTTTTACAACTTCTTGAAGTGCAGTCCAGCTTTCTGTTGTATACTCTTTTTCATTCAGACCTTCGCAAATCTTCAATTCTTCTTCAAGCCTGCTTCTATCTACAGTTTCTTTCTTTTCTTTCCGAATTGTCAGTGCACCAACCTCAACCCATCCTTTGGTATTCGGCGCCTGTGAACTCTTTCCGACACGTTCAAACTGAATCGTGTATGTACCTTCTGAAAATTCTGCCTGCATCAGCTCTACACCCTCTGCTCGTTCTGCCGCATATGTATCAATTTCTTCTCGGTAGACTTGCTTGCCGGATTGCTCCTGAATCGTCACTCGGATGACTCCGTGGTCATTTCCTTTTACAGTCGGGACCTGTATAGAGTGTCCGCTAAATTCATAGGTCAATGCTCCTGCATTATCATCTGCTGTCGCCTTAAAATTACCTGCCTGAATCCATTTCCCAGAGCCTTGTAACTCGCTAGCAGGAACCTGTATCTCTTCAAATCCATCCTGTTCTAAATTACCTAATGCCTTTTGCAGTTTCTCTGTCATCTGATCGACTGTAGGCTGCTTTACACTCTCATCAGCCAAGACTTCTTTTGCTTCTGCAAGCACTTTCTTTAACTGGTACAAAGACTCATTCGTATACTCGCCTTTCAGCGCTTCTTCCGCCCGAGCAATCAGTGCTTCCAACGACGATTTATCCGTCTCTCCAAATCCAAGACGATCATATCTGTTTGATAAAAATTCAGTTCTGGAATCTATCACATCCTGTGACGCTTTCGACATTTCTTTTCCATCTGAAATGCTTTCTTCAAATGCATCTTTTAATGTCTGCTGTGCATTCACATAATATTCAGAGGTTCTGTCTGCCGCCTCTGCCAATTTAAGCATTCTATCTAATTCTGTGGCATCACCTGCCCCATCTGCCCCCACGCCAACATTAAGCGGTGTCACCTCATATAGAGACGGTTCTCCTACAAATCCTGCCTTCAAGATGACTTTTACAGAATCAGTCGTCACTTCTGGGAATTCAGCCAAATAATAAGCGTGATAGCCGCCACTTGAACCATCTACATCGCCTACCTTGTCATTGATATCCCCCATCTTTGTACCTTCGTACACTGTCTGGTAGGTTCCATCTACAAGCGCTTGAATTTCAAAAGCACCAATACCATTTTTATCAGATACAAACAAATCGAATTTCATCTGGCTAATCGGTTCTTTTTTTGCCAGCTTCAATGTAATTTCCATCTGTTTAGAGTTGTCTACCGTCTTAGATGCCCATCTTGTAGATGAGTCTCCGTCAATCATCTTTTCCTTTGTATAAGTCGCACCCCAATCTGTTGTATGTGATACTGTCACATCATTTATAGCAATACCTTCTGTCATATATTTCTTCGTATATACTGGGCTGACTCTCTGCTCTTTATAGAACAATGCTGCTCTGACAACGGTGTCCTCCTGATCACTCAACTGAAGTGGTTTCTCGTAGTTTTCTGATGTCTTTCTCGGAACACTTCCATCTGTTGTATAGCGGATCTCATAATTTGCAGCCTTCTCACTCTTACTCAAGGCAAGTGTCTGATCCTCCCCAATGATTCCGGAATCTTTGCTAAATGAAATCACCCGGTTCTCCATCTGTTTTTCTAATTGTGCCGCGGTATCAGTAAGCTGACTTTCTGCCTTCTGATAGTATTCCATATCCCCTGTGTTTTCCAGCAACGTATTGCGTAATTCTCTCAACTGATTGTAAATAGTATCAATCTCATTGTAGGCAAGTCCTTCCTGATCAGTCAGATAATATACGTTCTCTGCTTCTTGCAGATATGTGCGGTATAATTGATCCATCTGTTTTGCTTTTGTCAGAATACTTCCCAGTTCTTTTAAAGAGTGGTCAATTGCTGACTGCAGTTCTTCTTTAATCTTGAGCAGATCCGGATGAAGCTGTTTTAAAAATGCTGTTGCCTGCTCTTTCAATTCCTCCACATTTGTCTCAGACATGTCAATTGTATAAGTCTTTCCTGCTTTCGCTTCAAAAGAAATACGACCTGTTTCTTCCTCTTTTGTCACTGCAATTTCTTTTCCATCGGCATATACTTTTGCAGAAGTGATATCTTGATAAGAGCCTACAAATGTACTGCTTTCTTTGTCTCCGTCATAGCATACCGTAAATGTCTCTGCCATGCCATTTGCCCATTTTTCTCCGATTGTGAAGTTGCCTCTTGCTTTTAATCCCTGTACCTCACCTTTCTCCCATGCGCTTGGAATTGCCGGAAGAAACTGTGTGTAGCCGGACTGTGACTGCACAAGCATCTCTGCCACACCGGAAGTAAGACCGAAGTTACCGTCAATCTGCCATACCGGAGTTCCATTCAACATAGTATCTCCACCGCCGGAACCATGCGAATCAAACAGATTATACTGAAGCCCAGAAGAATTTCCTCCAATCAGATGATTCAAAAGTGTATATGCCTTCTCTCCATTCTCTGTCCTTGCCCAAAGGTTAATCTTATTTGCCTTTGACCAGCCGGTAGAGTATTCTCCACGCTCTGTTAAAGACTGGATTGCCGCATTCATATACGCTTCATTCTCCTTGTTGATCAATGTTCCCGGGAACAGACCTACCAAATGAGATGCATGTCTTTGTTCTCCCAGATGTCCGATATTCCATCCGCTGTTTGGAACTTCGATTTCTGCAAGATTTCCTGCTTGTGCATAAGATTTATTATGACCGTTCTTCTGTCCGACACGTGTCTCCTCATACCACTCCTTGATTCCATTTGTATCATTAATCTCAATCGGATCCAGTTTTTGCATCTTTTCTTCCCATGATTTCAAAAGTGCTTCATCTTCTCCGACAATTTTTCCTGCCTTGATACATTCATTATACAATTCCCATACAAGTGACTGGTCATAAGTTGTACCAATTGCTGTCGGTCCCTGCTCCTCTGAAAAACTTGGTGCAACTACAAGTCTGTTCTGTCCGTTATATGGCGAGTTCTCATCGTTAATTTTCTGGTACTTCGATGTCCAGAGATACGAATCCCAAAACAGAGCTGCCTCTTTCATAATCGGATAAATCGTATTCTTCAGATATGCCTCATCCTGTGTAAACTCATAATGCCACCAAAGATTTTGGATTGCCCATGCAGCCCCTGTCGGATTCCAGCCATATTCCTGTGCATTCGTCGGCGCTGTCATACCAAACGGATTGTTCTCTGTATGTACGGTAAATCCAGTATGATTTTTCACTGCTCCTTCAATTCCGTGCACTCTTTCCGCAGTCAGACGTCCCGGCTCTCTTAACTTGTCCATATAATCTACAAATGTTGTCCCACATTCTGCAAGATTCGTCGCATAGACCGGCCAGTAATTCATCTGCACATTTACATTAAAGTGATAATCCCCCGTCCAGGCAGACTTTCCAACCGTCCACAATCCAACAAGATTGCTTGGAAGTGTTCCTCTTGAACCTGCTATTGTCAGATAACGTCCATATTGAAATGCAAGCACTTCCAGATAATGTGAATAGTTGCCTTTTCGATATTCATCTACAAGTTGGTTTGTCGGAACTGATGTGCGCTGTTCGCCCAAATCCAGACTTACTCTGTCAAACAATCCCTGATGGTCTGCAATATGCGTTTCCTTCAACTCATCATAGGATTTCTTCGTCCCATTGTTCACACGGTCAGCGACTACTTTTTCTAAATCTTTGTTCTTATCCCGATATGTCGGATAATCATTCTTATAATCTGTCTCTGCAGCCATCACGATCATCACCCGATCTGCATCCTGAATCTGATAGACTTGATTCTTTTCATCTACACTCAGTTTTCCACCTGTCAGAACGAGCTTCATCGTTGTGCAAAACTTCAGATCATTGTCCTTTACCTTCCCTTCGATCGTGCATGTCTGATTCTCTTTATCAAATGTCGTCTTTCCTTCTAGTTCATCATTATTGAGCTTCACCTTTACTTTCAGATCAAGCTTTCCCTTTTCAGATGCCGAAAGCTCTGTGACCATCACCTGATCCGGATTACTCACAAAATGTTCCCGCTTATACGTCGCATCCTTGTAGGAAAACTCTGTCGCCGCAATTCCGGTCTGGATATCTAACTCTCTCCGATAATCCTTTACATTCTTATCATTGATTCCCATCTCTGAAAAATCAAGCCAGATATCTCCAAAATCTTGATAAGTTCCTTTGTTCAGGTTATTTTCTCCCGGAAACCTGATTTTCGCTCCCATTCCATAGCCTCCAAGACTTGGGTCATCATTAAATACATTTTTAGATTTGTCATCTAATAAATTCCGATACTCCTGAATCTCTTCCTGCGTATAGGCGGTCGCCTTATTCCCGAACTGGTAATCCGGACGTTTTGGTGACGGTCCGCCTGTCCACAATGTCTTTTCGTTGAAATGAATCCTTTCCTTTGCAATCCCGCCAAAAATTAAATTCCCCAGATTTCCATTGCCCAAAGGCAGGGACTGTTGCATCCATTCGCCGCTACTTGATTCTGCCGTATTAATGTTCGCAGGCGAATTGTACCATAGTTTCAACTCTTGATTCATCGCTTTTTCTTCGGACACTGGCAATACCTGTTCCGGTTGTTTGGCAAGAACATTTTGTACGGTTCCTGTCGGCATAACCAGAACTGCACACATTCCTGCAAGAAATTTCTTCATTCCTTTTTTCACCATAATTCTCCTTTACTTCAATTCAATCTTCAATACAGTATCCAATTCATCTGGAAGCGGATAACTGAACACTGGATTTTCCCCTAAAGCTACAAATGGTGTATCTGAATACATTGCTGTATTCCACGCCTCTCCTCTCTGTACTTCTGCCCCACTTGACAAAAATGTAATTTTTTTTACTTGCTTAGGACTGATCTGATAAAGTGGCAATGCTCCGAGCGGAGTTTCATAAATATGAGCATAGACAGTCTTCCTATTCTGAGTATAACGTCCCCACTCCGGCTTGTCAAACTCAGAAATTCCGCATCCGTAAATACTTTCTCCGTTGTCCTTCATCCACTCTCCAACAGCCTCCAATACGTCCTGACTTTCCTTTGGAATTTTCCCTTTTGCGTCCGGTCCCACATTCAAAATAAAGTTGCCCCCCTTGCTGACACACTCTACCAATTTGCGGATTACCGTCTGTGGTGTTTTATATGTATGATCATGGTAACAATATCCCCAATGATTGTTCAATGTCGCACACAGTTCCCACGGAATCGGATTTCCTTTGAGATCTCTCATCCCCCCCGGCGGTATGATCATCTCTGGACTTGCAAAATCTCCGCTGTAACTGTTTGGTGTCTCCGTTACAATACTTCCATTTTTCTCTCCTGAACCTTCCAAGCGGTTATCAATGATCACATCCGGCTGATGTTTTCGAACCATCTGAATCAATTCTTCTGCTCTCCACTTGTCCGCACACATATCGTCATAGGAAAAATCAAACCATAAAATATCCAATTTTCCATAATTTGTGACAATCTCCTCTACCTGTCCATGCATATAGTCCAAATAGCGGTTAAAATCAATCTTTTCATCTTTATATGCCTCATTCTGACGCATTGGGTGGAAAGCATCGTTATATTTCGGATAATCTGGATGATGCCAGTCAATCAGTGTAAAATAAAGTCCTACCTTCAGCCCTTCTGCACGAAACGCATCTAAAAATTCCTGTACAAGATCTCGCCCTGCCTTTGTATTTGTAGCCTTATAATCTGTCAAAGCAGAATCAAACAGACAGAATCCATCATGGTGCTTTGCAGTCAGTACCGCATACTGCATACCTGCTTTTTTGGCAAGCTTCGCCCACTCTCTTGGATTATAATCCGTTGGATCAAACTGCTCAAAGTATTGTTCATAGTCTTCCACTTTCATTCTTTTCTCAGACATAATCCACTCACCAAGTGCAGGAATTGCATACAATCCCCAATGAATGAACATTCCAAATCTGTCTTTTCTAAACCATTCAGTTCGATTCCATATTTCCTTATTCATTATTTCTCACCAAATCCTTTCATTTCATATACTGCTCCCCCGTGCTCTCTGCTTTCTTCTGCCGCAAGTGCCATCAGATGACTTTCCACAGATTCCGATGCCGCACTTACACTTTTTGCTGTTCCCCCTGTTGCAACAAGATTAACAAACTCTTTCATCATTGATACATCACTTCCGCTATGTCCACCTTTTGGAACTTTTACAACAATCTTTGTTGTTTTTCCCGTTGCAAAGTCCTCCACGACAATTTCATTTTCTTCCATGTTGCCACGTATCTGGCCTTTTGTTCCCATTAGATTGATAATTCTCTCGCATTTATTTGTAAATGCACACATCGTCATGCTGACTGTTACATCATTTTCAAATTGCAAATTCACAACCTGATGATCTACCACATCATTATCACAATGATATACACATCTTCCATACGGTCCATCTTTCAATGCATTGATCACAGATTCTTTATCCGTTTTAAGGCTGACTACTTTCGCAAAGGTCCCACCTTTTTCCTCTAAGTCTTCTAGATAGAATCTTGGTGCAAAATACGGACATGCTTCACGATGTGCACATCCATCCAGACAATAAGCTGGTGCATCTTCTGGCGCATTCTCTTTTTTGAAATGTGTAAGACTTCCAAAGCTACTCAGTCTCTTACAGGAAGAACCAACAAGCCATAACAAAATGTCCATATCATGACAGCATTTTTGCAAGATCATAGGGCTGCTCAATGCCTTATTTCTCCAGTTGCCCCTTACAAAACTGTGAGCCATGTGCCAATACCCCACACTTTCAATATGCTGAATATCTATCAACTGTCCAATAGTTCCATCATCTAAAAGTCTTTTAATCTCTCTGAAAAATGGCGAATATCGAAGGACATGGCAGATACTGATGACCTTATCATACTCTTCCGCCAGCTTTTTGATCTCCTCTAATTCTGATTTAACTGGCGAAATCGGCTTTTCACACAAAATGTGATATCCCTTTTCTGCCGCCAGTTTCAACGCCTCATAATGCATCTGATCCTGTGTGCAGATCAACACACAATCTGCCATTTTCGGTCTGTTTAGCAGTTCCATATCAGACTCTACGGCATTTTCCTTTGAAATGCCGTGTAATCTTGCAAACTCTTCTCTTCTGTCTTTTCGAGGTTCCGCCACACCTACAAATTTTAATTCATTTGAATAATCCAATGCGTAAGAAGCATACGCTTCCGCTCCTCTTTGTCCTGCACCAAGCAGAATAGCTGTTACTTGTTTCATCATCTTCTCTCCTTATTATCCCTTGACTGCTCCACCGGAAAGTGCTTCTATAAAGTACTTGCTAAAGCAGCAGAATAGAATAACCGGTGGAAGTAAAATTACGACAATTGCGGAAAACATTCCATTGTAATTTGTCGAAAATGCATTCTGAAATTGTGCCAGAATTGCCGGAACGGTCTTTAATTCTTTTGTCGTCAGCACCATAGAAGCCCAATAGTACTCATTCCAATAATTCATAAACGCAAGCATTGCCGCTGTAAAAATACCAGGTCTTGCAATCGGAAGCATAATTCTAAAAAATGTCTGTATATATCCACATCCATCAATACGTGCCGCCTCTTCAAGTTCCTTCGGAATTGTCATAAAATAATTTCGAATAACCATAAAACTGACGGCAATACCACTGCATGTATAGATCATAATGAGTCCTGCATGGCTATCATTGATATTCATACTATTGACCAAGTTGTATACCGGGAATGTCATCGCAGTAGGCGGGATAAATAATGTGGACATCAGCATCACGCTCACTACCGGTTTGAATTTAAACTGCATTCTCGCAACAACATATGCCGACATGGAAATCATGATAATACTCAATAAAACTGAAATTCCAGCCACCTTAAAACTGTTAAAAAAGTATCTCATAATATTCATATCTGCAAAGACACCAACATATCCATCAAAGCAAAGTGCCTTTGGCAGTGTAAATCCTGGTTCTGCCAATGGATCGGCTTTTAAAGACGAAATTGCAACCCAGATGATTGGAAACAGAGAAATTACTGCAACTGCAATCATCACAATATAAGAGACTATTTTTCCGCCTCTGCCCACACCGCGGACAATCTCTTTTTCTTTTTTTTGTTTTCTCATTATACTCTGCTCCTTTCTTTCCTTTCACGGAACAGCATGTTAATTATGAAGATCAGAACCAACCCTCCAAGAATCTGTATTGTACCAATCGCATTCGCTCTTGCATACTGTGCTCTCGGACTGACAACGGCAAGTTCTCGAATAAGGAAACTGATACTTTTTGTTCCAGCTGCTCCATTTGTCAAAAAGTAAACTTCATTGTATAACAGGAATCCTGCTGATACGGATAAGATGCTGATCGTCTTGATTGTATCTTTAATAAGTGGTAAGACGATACAACGATCCAACGTCCATCCCTTGGCACCATCTAGTAATGCTGCTTCTCGGACTTCTTCCGGAATTGCATTGATCTGTCCAAGTACCATGATCATATTTGTTCCGGCGAAGAAAATGTATGCACATGTCAGAGCAATCATATTTACTTTTGGAATAAATAAAATATTCTCCTCAAAATTTGGCACGAACACACTGATGATTTCATTAATAATTCCATATTTCGGATTATATAACTGCAAGAAAATCAAGCCCATTGCCGCAGATGAAATGATGTTCGGAATAACATAGATATTTCTTGCGAGTTTCCACCCCTTACATTTCTTCGAGATAATCAATGCAACTCCTGTTGCAATTGGAACCTGTATAATTAATCCACACAGCGCCCAAATGCAGGAGTTTCTTAATCCCTCCCAGAAATACGGGTACTTTTCAAAAACATATTTATAGTTATCAAACAGATGTGAAAATGAGTACATCTGCATATTATTCAAATTTGTATAATCCCATTTTGAAAATGAACTAATAATCACAGTCAAAATCGGATATAAATAAAATACACAAAAACAAACTAGTGTTGGTAATAAAAAAACAAAGATAAACAGATTTTTTCTTAATTTTTGTTTTGTTCCAATCGTTTCCATGCTGTACCTCCTCTGTTAAATCGTACAAAAGAAAACTGCTTTGAGACAAAGCATATTCTCAAAGCAGCTTTCTCAATGATCTTATCCAATCAATCCAAGCAGTTCTGTCTTTAACTCTTCAAATTTTGCATTTATATCTGCACCTGATACTGTTGACTCAATTAATTTGTTTCCAATCGCATTTGCGATATCAGTTCCCCACTGTGCATCTAATGTTGCCACAATGTGTTCCGCACCATTCGCCTGTGCACATGCTTCTGCTAAAAGAATTGTCTTCTCATCCGATCCCTCTGCAAGTTTATTCAAATCTAATGTTGTTGTACATGGGTTTGCCCCTACTTCTTTAAAAATTCTTGTCTGTACTTCGTCACTTGTCATGTATTTTACAAATTCTAATGCTAATTCTTTCTTCTCATCGCTCATATCACTTGAAATTGTAATTCCGCCACTTGCTGCTGAAAGTGCTACATTTCCAGGGAAAATTGCCGGTTTAAAGTTTGCTGTATCTTCAAATCCACCTGCTGCCCATACACCATTAAAGAATACTGCTGATTTTCCTTTGTTGAAATCTGCCGCCCAATCATTTGCTCCGTCAGCGGAGTTACTGCTGGCATTTGCAGAACCATTCTGTTGGTCCATGCCTGCTACCTGTTTGAATGCCTCTTCAAATTCTTTGGAATTAATTGTATCTTCAGTCAAAGGTCCTTCTAACATTTTTCTTCCACTTTCTGACATACCAAGAATTGCATTAAAACATCTTGCAGAACCTTGTCCAGCCCCATATGCATATACATCCTGTCCCGATGAACGAACCTGTTCCATAGCTGTCTCAAATGCTGCCCAGTCGTTCCATGTATCTGGTGCTGACACGCCTGCATCTGCAAGAACTTTATCATTGTACCAGTATCCCAGTGTCAAAAGTTGATCATGTACGGTGTAAATTTTTCCATCTACATCATTTTGTGTGTAATTGATTCCAACATTATCTTTGATTCCCTCTTCGTCTATGTATGGTTTCATATCTAGCAGAAGGTCCTGAGAGATTGCTGAAAGTGATACCGAACGTCCTGCAAGATCGATCATGTCTGGGTATCCGCCACCCGCTACCTTATTCTCTACTACACTGTCAATATCTTCTGTCGGAATTGGTTTGAACTCTACATCTCCATCAGCATGTTCCTTTGCGAATTCATCATAGATTTCACGCATTACCTGTGCAGGTGCCCATTCTGACTCGTCCTGATAGTATCCATGATAAAATTCCAAAACGTTGTCACTTGATTTTTTGCCTTCATCTTTTTTGTCCTCCGATTTTCCACATCCTGCCAAAGCCATAGATGAAACCATTGCAGTAGCTAAAATCAGACTGATAATTTTTTTCTTTTTCATTTCTTATATCCTCCTTGAGATTTGTTATATTTAGATTACCATACTGTCTTTTTTCACTCTATGGAGGTTGTTTACTCTTTTTTGCATTATTTCTATCTTTTTACTTTTCTTTCTACATTTTCTGTATTTTATTTATCTTTTCTGTATTTTCTTGTAATTTATTGACCCATAAAAAAAGACAGGATACCATTAACCTGTCTCTTTACTTTCTCTTGAATTCTGCAATAAATTCTGTTTCCTCTTTCTTTCCTTCCAGTACATTTAAAATGCCATTCTGAAAGACTTCAATCTGTTCTGTCGTCCAGAGATTATTGGGCACCTCAATCTTTCTATCAGCTTGTCGCACCTCCTGTACAGACTGATATAGTCTTGGTTCCTGTTGTTTATAGTCTTCAAGATCAACTTGTGGATTGGATGGCATCTGTCCGGTCTCTAGAAGGATTCTCTCCTGCACTTCTTCACTAAGTATATATTTTAAAAACTTGACACTTGCGTCCCTTTTTTCTTTATCCGTAGTATTCCCGACAACATATCCAATACATGCCGATAAACAGGAAGATGATTTCCCCTCTCTTCCCGGAAATGCAGCATATCTTGCATTTATTTTTTCATCAATTAATTTTCCAGCCCAAACACCATTGACATAAATGGCTGTTTTTTGACTGTTGAACATACTCCCAACATCTCTGTAGCCATATTCTCTTCCCGATTCAGTATCATATTGGTTCATTCGCCTTATTGCTTCTAGCACACTGCGGTATTCATCATCTTCAACTTCTATCGAGTTAGGCATCAACTCCTTTTCTTTTGACTCTGATGCATCCAACAAAAATGCGTCTGCCAAATAAGTACTGTTCTCTTGTGTAACAATTACTGGAATCACACCACTTCCACTTTCCTCAGACCACTTTTGTATCCGATCACACACGTCAAAAAATTCTTCCCATGTCACTGGCACTTCCTCGATCCCCACCTGTTTGAAAATCTCCTCATTATACCAATATCCACCTGCTGCAAGCAGCACATCAGACAACGTATACAAATGTCCATTCTGCTCCCAATAAGAAATAATCTCCGGTGCAATATTTTGCTTGAAATCTTTATCTTTTTCCAAATAGGGCATCAGATCCAAAGCTTTTTCATTCTCCACCATAAATCGATACACGGAATCCTTTCCATAACCGCCCATAAACACCAGATCCGGGATTTCTCCAACCGAAAGCATATTCCCCACTTTCTCTACCACTTCCTCCGATGAAGTCATAGACATTAGATTCAGTTTGATATCTGGGTACTCTTTTTCAAAATCCTGATAGATTTCCCTCATTCGAATATGCTCTTCTTCCATCGTTCCCCATCCATGTATCAGTGTAATCTCCACTTTTTCTTTTTCCTTTTCCTGACATCCTGTAAGGATCAGACAGAAAAGCATAACCCCAAAAACTATTCTTCTTCTCTTCACACTATCTCCTTCCACATGTCTGCTCATATTCTTTCGGTGGACATCCAGCATACTTTTTAAACACCTTTGAAAAATATGCTGTATCCTCAAATCCTGTCATTGATGCAACCTCGTAAATCTTTTTATCCCCTTTTTCCAAAAGTGCCTTTGCTTTCTCAATCCGCAGCGAATTAATTGTATCAAATAGGTTTTTCCCAACTTTCATCTTATAGAAACGACTGAGATATCCAGAACTGACATGAACTGCCTCCGCAATATCCTCCAATGTAATTCGCTCTGCATAATGGTTCTGTATATAATTCTGCACACGGTTCAAAAGGTTTCCAACATCTTCCGACTCCAGAATCTGCTCTTTTTCCAAAAGTACAATCTGTTCCTCATGTTTCTTTTTCTTTGCATACTCCTGCATCTGTTCATATAAAAGTAACGTATCCTCCATCTTGCGATACGATGCACTACATATGATCTTTGGCTCCTCGCCCAGAAAGTTTTCACAAAACCCTCGCATCTTTTCACACCCTTGAATAATCTCTTCTATCTGATTTCCATTTTTCTCCGTGACCATGATTCCTTCTTCATGATCCCCAAGCGTAAGAATCTGATATTCAATGGAATGAAATGCATGTATAAAAAATTTTCTCACTTTTTCTCTTTGTCTGACCGGAGTGATCATGATCATACGATATGATCTCACGATCTCACTCTCTTTCTTCTTTCGAATCCGCTCAATTGCCGCAGGAATTTCCTCTAGCGCAGATGTTTTTATAATATAGTCACTCACTTTATATTGTATTGCTTTTTGTGCATATTGAAAATCAGCATACGCAGTCAGGAATATAACAACTGTCGGAATATTATTCTTATAGATGAACTCAGCAACCTCCATGCCGCTCATCACAGGCATTTTAATGTCTATGACAGCTACATCCGGCGAACATTTTTGAATCTCTTCTAAAAGCTCCTGTCCGTTTTCAGCACTATATACCAGCTCACAACCAATCACACTCCAGTCAATCAGTTTTTCCAATCCTTCTCGAATATATGGTTCATCATCTGCAATCATTACTCTCCACATAGCGGCACCTCCTTTTCAAGCGGCAGACAAATCGTAACACACGTTCCGGCATCTATTTCACTTTGAATTTCCATCGTTGCCTCTTCCCCATAAACTGTCCGAAGCATTTGCTGTGTATTTACCAAACCGATATGTGTATGCTTTTTATCTGCCTTCTGCTCCTTTTTCTCTAGTTCCTTCACGTCAAATCCAACTCCATTATCCTTTACTTGAACCCAAAGCTTTCCATTCTGCTCTTTTGCCACCACTGTTATATATCCTTTTTCCTGTTTTGGTTCTAAGCCATGTGCCACCGCATTTTCTACAAGAGGCTCAATCATCAACCTTGGTATTCTAGCCGTTTTTACATCCTCATCACAGCAGATTTCATACACGATCTTTCCTGAAAATCGTTCACTCTGCAGCAAAAGATAAAACTCAATCAACTCAATTTCCTCTGAAAACGGAATCTGTATTTCTCCTTTGCGAAAAATCTTTCCCTGTATTAGCTTGGAGAATGCTCCCAAAAGCTTTTGCATCTGCTTGTCCCCACTAAGAGCAGCACGCATACTTAACATAGACAAAATATTAAACATAAAATGCGGGTTAATCTGCGACTGTAGGTATCTTACCTGTGCTTGTGTCGCCAGAAGCTGCTTCTCATACACCTCTGTAATCAGTTCTTTTATCTGCTCTGTCATCTCATTGAATAAATGGCTGATTTCTTCAAATTCTCTTGTATCAAACTCCCTCATTCTTCCATTTAATTTTCCATTTCCAAATTTTTGAATGTCCTCTCCAATCCATTTTAGTGGCTTTGTCATTTTCATAGAAGCTAAAAATACAAGAATACCTGTAATTGCAATAACAACAATAAAGATTAATGCGAATGGTCGGATCGTTGATAAAATAGAACGATTAATTGATCGCTTGCTCACCAACAGATTGCTTTTCATTCCAAAACCAGTCTTTTTTGCATGAATCATATAGGTTTCGTTTTTTACCTCCATTTCCTGATTAGAAAACTGATGATTCAGCACCAATTCTCCTGATATCTTTCTTCCTCCTTCATTCGCGAACAAAACTTCCCCACCTGCTCCTGCAACCATCCAAAGTCTATCTTCGTACAACTCTGATGCATCAAACAGCTCCTCCACAGCTTCTTTTTCAATTGACAGAATACAGCATCCTGTCTCATTCATATTTTCATCATAGATTCTTGTACATACATAGGTTCGTTCTTCTATAGATATATATCGGTACTCTTTATCACTTTTCATGAACTCTTCGCTGATTTCTTTTAAAAATTGGTTTTGTATCTCCAATTTTTCTACGACCATCGGATAAAACTGGCTATTTACCCACTTTCCTTTACTGTTAAATAAATATACACAGTCAACAAACGGATGGACCGAATTCACGACATTAGCCTCCGAAAATAGATCAGCAGCACTTATGAACTGTTCTCTCACTTCTTCTATATTGTAGTTATCTCCTTCCATGAACTGCTTTAATATTGTGTTGTTTCGAAAAGAGATAATCATATTTTCCATATTTTTAACTCTTGTATCAAACTGTCCATTTGTATTTTCCAGATAAAATTCCAAATCGGTGTGTGCCTGTTCTGAAAAATGATACACCGATAATGCCGTCTGTACAACCCCTAAAATAAAAACGGAAATAATACATGCAGAAAGGGTGAGTGCAATAACCTCATTTCTAAAACTTCGTTTCTTTTTTTTATTCTTTTGCTTTTCCATATATCAATTTTACCATCTCAGAATATTTATGAAAAGCCAAAATGGAGCATCGAACCTAAATAGATTTTCAATGCTCCATAACGGCTATCCGTTTTTGCTCTTTCCAGTTGTAAAAACTAGTGTTCTTCTCTTTTGCGGAATATCACTCCCGCTCCTAATGCCACCATCATCATAACACCGTAAACCAATAGACTACTTTCATCTCCTGTCTTTATGGCCGAATGTTTCTCCGGTTGTTGTGGCTGCTGTGGTTCTTGCGGCTGTTATGGTTCTTGTGGCTGTTGTGGTTCTTGTGGCTGGTTTTCGTTTTCTTCTGTCTCTTTTTCGATTACGTAATTCCATGAAAACGTTCCATACTCAATATTGTCCTTTCTCGCTGCTGCATTCAGAACGCAACTTGTTTCAATTGCGATCGGCTCTTCATATCTCTTTGCAGATTCTGTCAATTCATGATTTTTATTAAACGGCTGACTTCCATCTACTGTATAGTAAATTTCTGCTTCTTCACTTGCAGTTAGTGTGACATACTGAGTAGCATTGTAAGTTCCAGATGAAATATCTGCACTTACCTGAATCTCCTTCGCCGTGAATGTTGTGTTAATTGCCTCCGACTCATTCCCAAATCCGTCAACCGCCTTTACACTTACCATATAAACCTGATCAGCCTCTACCGAATCAAGTGTGAGAGCTGTCTCTGTCGTCTCTTTTGTTCCCTCAACATTTCCATCCTTACTCCATGTCACTACATATTTTGCAATTCCTGTATTATCAACTGCTGAAAGGAACGTAATTGCAGGCTCTGAAGCTTTTGGAGATACCACCTTCAAATCCGCTGGTGCTGTTGGTGCTTCTTCATCTTTCAGTTCTACTTCTCCGGTTTCCCCAAATACCTCCAACTCTACGATATGGTTTGTTTTTCCAACTGTATTCCCATTCACACTACCATTCATGTACACACGTACATACGCCGCATCAAAGCGTTCCCCTTTTTTCGGCAATGGCATATCTGTATTTGGATCTAACCAGCTCACACCTTCATCATACACCTTCATAGTCTTTCCGTTGGCTGTCTCTGCATATTCTTGATTGCTCCCCTTTGGCAATGTATGTGTCTGCCCATTTTCTCCACTTAAAGAAGCCGGCCACTTCAAATTCTCATCACGATTTCCATTCCACAATACCAGTGTCTTCGTTGGGTCAAAGGAACTGTCCGGTGATAGAAGTACTACTGTATCTTGATATTTTCTGCTATCCTTCCAGTAACGATATAAATTCACTTCTTCCACATGGTGTAATCCCCCAAGATCAACCTGCATCCAATGCGCACCACCTTCATTTCCTCCCGGATCGGAGTAGCTGTCTGCATTATCCTTTTGTCCATCTACTGCCATCGTTGCTCGGCTATTATCACTTGTTGGACTTGAAAATGTCAGTTTTTTTGACAGTGCTAAATTTGTTCTGACAGATTCTGTCTCATTATCCTCGATTTTCTGAGCATTTTCATCATATACAAATTCTAGTCCTGTAACAGAAAGTTTTACCCAACCGTTTGTCTCTATCGTAACGACTGCTTTTCCAGTCTTTTCATCAAAAGTAACTTCTGGCTCTTGATACTGTACTTTTCCATCAGTATCCGGTTTCTGTCCATCTATCACTTTTACCACTGGTTTCTTTGCAAGCTTTGTTAGCTCGAATGTCGTTGTTCGAAGTTCATTGTCTTCCGGTGAATGTTTTCCTGCTGGTGCATTTACCACATTGTACTGATCCATATAAGTATATACGGACTTCTTTCCTTCAATTACAGGTTGTCCCGGTGCAAAATTACCGGTCCAGGTCAATCCATACTTATTATCAAAGATCACTTCGTCTTTGTTGACACGATAGTTGTTCAAAGTAATGTCCACTGCAGAGCCATCTTTTTCTTCATTCATGATGATAAATGCATGCGGTTCCATCTCCACTTTCAATCTTGCACTTTTCTCTTTTCCTTCCAGCGGAAGAGTCGCACTTTGCTTTTTGTTTTCATTTACTTTGCTGTTGTACAAATACCATGTATCATTCCATTTATCTGCAAAGGCATCCCCCACATACTCAATCGGATAAAGGTTGTTAAAATACTTCTGCTTTAACTGTCCTGTCATATTGACATCAGATACATCCAATACATTCGGCGGTGTCACGCCAAGCTCAGCTGCCTCACGACGTAACTTTTCTGTCACTTTAGCTCTATTATCCCATTCCGGCACTACCGGTATCAAACCATAGCGCCCATTCTCATAAATCTGAAATCCTGTAGGAGTTCCTGACAGCCCACTGTAAAAACTTGAAGGAACATTGCCATAAAGAATCGCCTTAGTCTCTTGTAAAACCTCTTTCTTAGACGGTGCCGGATTGTTCACAATATAACGGAACATCTCACTTAACACGTGTGTATTTGCCGGACTATTCGTATCTCTTGTTCCATATACAATCTCCGGAAATTCAAACGTATAAATCACACCTCCGCCAAGATATGTATTCATCATCTGCATTCCTAGCAGTGCCTCAGGTTCCCCACAAAGCCCCTGCCAATTGTTATAATTTCCTTTTCCTTGCCAAAGCTTAGAATATTTTTTCTCCCATGCCCATGTGTCAGAGAGCATCCCCCAGCCTCCAGTATATCCTGCCAGCCAGCTTCCTTGAAAGAAACTAGTCGTCTTTAAATCATCCGGACTGCTTGAATTGGTATTTTTATAAATCAGATAAAATGAATCTCCATACTTTTCCAATGCATTTTTCATATTCTGATTGCTAATAATATTCTTAACTGTGTCACCATGATCCTGATCTGACCACACAAAAAATCCACCAAAACGTGCTGCAATTTCCAACATCTTCGCACTTCCTTCAGCAGTTCCCTGAATTCCGCCAGAAACCCAGAAATTCTCTGTATTAAATACCCCCTGCATATTCGGATACATGCGGTACATCAAATCCAACCATCCGTAATCCATATCTGCTGTGATATTGTATTGCGTTCCACCTTGTTCCGGGGTTGCCGCTGCCGTCAAACCAAGTAACATTACCGGTGCTCCTTCTTCATAAGCAATCTGTAATCCATGCTCATGGAATGCCTGCAAATACGCCTGTCCTATATGATCCGGCGCAAACTGACGAAGATTGTTTGTATGTAAAAGCAACACGTTGTTCTTTTTCAAATCATCCGGAATTGCCTTCCATCTTCCTGCCACTGTGTTCCAGCCTTGAAGCTCCGGTCCTTCTTTCTGACCTATCTTATAGACATCATTCGAGTATGCAGTTGCGATCATCATCGGGTTTTCATTGTCAATAACACGGCGCGGACCATCCTGTTTCTGTACACTTTGTGCATTCTCATAACCATAAACTCCAAGTTCCATAAACTTTACAGCTGCTTCTTTTGGATTTTCTGTATATACTCTGACATAACGTGCTGTCTTTGTCGTTCCAAGTTCTGTTGCTCCCAGCCCTTTTTCATTCTCATAATCCATATAGAACCATTGTCCACCCATCTCCTCTTGATATGCTTCTGAAATACTGTCTGGTTTTTCCACCCCACTTGGAAGTGCTGGGTCTCCTGCATAATAGACAACCTCACCATCTGACAGATTCTCCTCATTTCCAATTACAATTGCTGTATCTTCGTAAGAGATTTTCTTTCCATTTAAGCGGGTTCCCTGCCCACTTGGATTCCCATTCCCAATTGTCGATGTTCCTTCGTACACTTGTCGTTTTAAGTTGATTACTTCAATCGGATAGGATGCTCCAAGATCTATCTGCACCCACACTCCTTTGTCTTTTGCATTCGTACTCGTCACTTCTGTTCCACGTTCCTGATACGCTTCCCAGTTCTTTCCGTCTTTGTTGTCAGTATCATTGTGCTGCAGATAATACTTATCACCATCTGTTAATAACTCTTCCTCTTTTATCGTCATTCCATCACCGACTTTGATCTTGACGTCTTTTTCTTCTGCAAGATTCACAAGTGGCGGGGTTTTCTTTGCATCGGCTGCCTTCGCCTCTGTCACTCCAAGTGCCATAAGCGTCATTGCAAGACAGGACATACCGAACAGTTTTACTTTTTTGTTTTCTTTTCCGTTCCTCATGCGCTTTCTCCTCTCTCTTTCTCTACTTTATAGCTTACTATATCTATTCCCCTTTTAACATGTAATACATTTACCAAAACTTGTACTTTATTTACTAGCATTTGTATTTTCGTATACATATTTTGTAACTTTTGTATCTTTCACTCTTAACTGTTAAGGCGGACGACTTAGTGTAAGAGAAATCAACAAGGTTGTATGTTCTTTTTCTCTGCGATATAATAAAATCAAAAATTTGAGGAGGAAACATTATGAAATATATTGACAAGTCACTTTGGCCACGAGCAGAATTATTTGACTTTTTTTCTACTGTGGATCATCCATTTTACAGTACAACTTTCCGTGTGGATGTCACGCAGCTTCACAAATACACCAAAAGCCACGGTCTTTCTTTTTATTATGCACTGACCTATCTGGTTACAAAAGCAATAAATCAAGTCGAAAATTTCCGCTATACCATTCATGATGGAAAAGTTGCACTTTTAGAAGAGCGGATTCCAAGCTTTACAGACATAAAAAAAGACAGTGAACAGTTCTATATTGTCACTGTCCGCTGTCAGGATTCCATGGAAGAATTCTGCCGTGTTGCAAAAGAAAAAAGCCATACACAGACGACGTTTATTAACCAGACCGAAGAAGGCGACGAGCTGATCTATATCTCCTGTCTTCCGTGGCTTGACCTTACCGGATGTACCCATGAACGTAATCTGGATATCGATGATATGATTCCACGAATCACCTGGGGAAAGATCATCGCCCAAAACGGTCGTGAGACACTCGGAATGTCCGTGGAAGTCAATCACCGCATAATCGACGGCGTTCATATTGGCAGATTCTATGAAGGTCTTCAAAAAATGATTGATGAATTATAAGTCTCAGAATGTGTCAGGCTGTGTCACCGCACACAGCCTTTTTACATCTGTTTTCTCACAATCTGATATTCGTCTCCGAACTGATAGTACGGGCAATCCCGAAATTCTCCCCGAACAAACCGATACATCTCATCTTCATCCAGATTTTTCATACATACATAGTAATCATATTCTTCATCATACTCGTAATTCATACAACTCTCACAGTTCGTCTGCGCCATTTTTCTTCCTCCTTCCAATTCGTTCTTGCAATGTGATAACAAGATAATAACCTGCCGCTCCGGCTCCAAGTCCGACAAGCACTCCGCCTAAAATATCTGTCGGATAGTGCACATACAGATACATTCGTGAAAATGCAATCAAAACAGCAAGCACAAGCGAGACCTTCCAAAGCTTTTTCTCCCCCGCAAAATAAAGCGCCGCAACCGCCGCAAAAGATGCAGCCGTATGTCCTGACGGAAACGAAAAATCTTTCGGCGCTGTAATCAAAAGCTGTACTGCCTCATTGACATCAAACGGTCTCGTTCTGGCAAACAGATTTTTTAAAATTCCATTGCACACAATGACATCAATGCATAATGCCGCTGCCACGATCAATCCGCTCTTTCTCGTTTTCGGGATCAAAAGCAGAACAACCGCCAACACAATCCAAAAAATTCCTGCATCTCCAAGGTGCGTGATCCCAAGCATCATTTTATCAACTATTGGACTATGTAACGTCTGTAGCCAGTCTAAAAATTGTATTTCTATTCCCATCTTTTTCTCCTTATTTTCTAAAACCATTTTTTCTTTTTAAAGAACCATATCTCAATCAACACAATCAGCAGACAGATGCCGCAAATAATCGCATATCCATACCGCAATGAAAGCTCCGGCATATGGACAAAATTCATACCATACCATCCTGCAATGAGTGTCAGTGGCATAAATATGGTTGTCACGATCGTGAGAAATTTCATGATCTCATTCTGTCTGATATCCACCTGTGTCTGATGCATCTCCCGAAGCTGCATGGAGTACTCCTTCAATTCCTGAACAGTCGAATAAAACCGTCCCGCCCTTTCACATAACAAAGAAAATAATAACTCTTCCTTCTCAGCCCCCTGCTCGGCTGCATTCTGCTTTATCGTCTCTCCCATATCGGATAATTGTTCATAATAAGAACTCAGCACAGAAAGTTCTTTTCTGATAGCCAGAATCGTCCGATTAAAATCTTCCAGATTGTTATTTAACAGTTCATCCTCGAGCTCCTCCAGATTATCTTCGTATCCTTGCAAAAAAATCATATCATCTTCCAGCAGATGTTCCATAAATTTGAACAGAAACTGTAATGGAGATACCGCATCTATATTCGGATAGCCCTTCATCTCTTTCAGCATCGGCTCTATCTTTGTATCGTACTCGATAAAAATAAATCGATCCGGTAATACACAGTATCCAAATGCTGTTTTTTCTCCTCGTAAATCTTCTTTTTGCGGAATTGCAAATATTCCTTCTACTACCTGATTCCAATTCTCAGCCTTGCAGAAACGAATATAATGCAGTTTGCTTGATTCAAAACTCCTATGAAACAATTCTTCGTATCTTTCCGCAAACTTTTCAACTGACAAAATCTCCATATCCCACTTTTGGTCCATATCTACACACTCCTGTCTTCTGTCAATGCTTTGCCCTATTCTAACATACATTTCAGCATCTGAAAAGGGAGAGCATACCGCTCTCCCTCATTAGAATCCACTATTTTACTCTTTTCTTTTTGCTGATCAAGATTCCGCCCACTGCGACAACACTTGCAAGCAACCATGCCATTGGCAGACTGCTTTCTGTCGTGTCACCTGTGTGAACTTTATGCTTGTCGTCCGGATCTGGTTTCTGATCCTGCTGTGGTTTATCTGGTTTTGGTTGTTCTGGCTTAGCAGCATCTTTTTCCACAAGATTTGCTTGGGCTGTCTCAAATGTATTTCTCAGTTTCAGATATTCTTCCTGTGAAACATTGTCAAGACGATCTAATACTCCACAAAGTTTCTGATATGCATCTTTATATACCTTGTAAGATTCCTCTGTGTATTTTGAGGCATCTTTCAACTCAATACCATTGATATAAGCTTTCACTTCCTCAGCATTTGCTCTTGTCACAAGCGCTTTGATTGCTGCATCTAATTGATCAACAGCCGCTTTTACAGATTCCTCTGTACTGTCTGTTCTGTCAAATTCTGCTTTTGCAGCGTTAAGTGCTTCTGTCAATGTCTGATAGCTGTCTTTTGTATAAAGCTGTGCATCTAAACCTTCCGCTGTTTTAATCAATCCAGCCAACACTTCTTTTGATACAGGTGCTACCGGTACAAAAGTCAATCCCTCTTTTGCATCTTTCAACGCTTTCAATGCATCTTTAAATTCTGATGGATGTACCGGTGTTGTCTTGTTCTTTTCAATCAGCTGTTCCACTGCTTCTTTTGCCGCAACAAAATTATTCCAAGACTCTTCTGTATAGATAGACTTATCTGTTGCATTGATAAAGTCATTTTCTGCCTGCACTGCGAGCATACATTCTTCCATTGCAGACGGATTGTATACAAGCGCTGATTTTGCCGCCTCTAAATCTGCAAGTAATTTTTCTACCTCTGCTACTGATGTATTATCCGCATTCTTCGTTGCTGCTTCAATTGCGCTTACTGCGTTGCTGTATACACGCCATGTTCTTGCTGTGTAGTTCTCAGAATCTTTCAGCGCCTTGTCCAATGCTGCCTGCAATTTTGACCTATCGCCTTTCAACTCTTTGTCTGCCACTGCATTTTTAATTGCAAGTACTGCGCTGTCAACACTTCCTTTGCTTGCATGTTCGCTGTCATATACTTTCTGACCTGCTGTAATTGCTGCATCATATGCCTGCTTACTGTCTGTTGTCCAAGAAGAAGTATCTTCTTTGTTGTCTAACAGCTTTTTCAGTTCTGCTTTGTCCACATTCACAGAGTCTGTCTTTGCAAATACTAATTCTGTGATAGATGGTGTCACATTTTTCCACTCTAATTTCACATCTAAGAGAACAGCATCTTTTTCTAATACGAACTCATTTACTGTCTGCGCAAGCGTTCCAAGTGTAATCCATTTATCCGGATTTTTCAATGTGCGGGCTCTTACAGTCGCATTGGAAATTGCGTCTGCTCCCTGAATGATCTTAATCACATTGACATTGTTATTGTCGGAAACTGTATAGCTCAATGTTCCTGTTTCTTTCGCCGGAACAAATGCCGTAGACAGATCAGCATCTACCATGTATGCATATTTTCCGTTTCTTGTATCCAGACAGTCACTTTCAAATGTCGGGTCGTTTACTGTCGGCATATACTCACCGCCATTGATCTCAAATTCTTGGAATCTCACCCATTTATCTGAACCTACTTTTGTTCTTGTAATCTCAAACTTGATAAAACGAGCTTTCTTGTTGATATTTTCTTCCAATTTTGCATTGTAAGAAGTCTCATGTAACGGAAGTACATCATTGATATTATCTTCGTTTGAAGCTTCGCCTTCATTTTCTTTATCCTGATTACCGATTGTCATCACATCTGTCCACTTTTGACCATCTGTTGATACCGAAATTTTTGCGTGACGTGGGAAATCAATCTCACTGTCTCTACATACTACTTTCAATGTCTTCAGGTCAATTGTCTGTCCCAGATCATAGACAAATTTTGCGCCCTGATTCTGGCTTCCCTGATAGATAACCTGTGTCGTGCGGTCTCCGTCAAACAGGTTTGTTGCCGGATTGCTTGCCTCCTCACCGATTGCAAACGTTGTCTGATCAGCTACAAGTGATTTTTCATAAATCTCAAATGTCTTCAATGACAGCTTCTGAATATCGAATGTTTTCTTCACATTTGTCTTGTTGATGAGACGTACATAACGTGCATCTACATTCTTTCCAGCTGCATACTCAGTCCATTCGTATCCGTTTTTCGATACTTCTAATGTAATACCGTCTGCATCTTTTAACTGCTTCTCAATCGTTGTAATCTCATGTACACGGTCTAATTTCAGACCGATATATTGATCTTTCTCCAACGCAATGCCATTTTGTGGAGCTAATTCCGCAAAATCTCCGAATACATTTGCCCCAAAGTCTTTATATGCATCTACGTTTGTATATGCTTTCGCATTGTAAAATACTTTTGCATCTACATCAAATTCTCTGAATGAAATCCAGTTCTTTTGTTGTGCCTGATTTTCCAGACGCACATACTGTGCCTCGATGTTCTTATCTGAAAGATCTACTTGAATATGTCTTGTTTCTTTAAATGGCTCTAAACCCGGAACATCTTTCCAATCCTTTCCATTTATAGAGTACTGCAATTTTACATTTTTAAAATAGTCATCTGTGCTGTCGTCTTTACCCTGTAAAATATCAATTTTGCCTAATGTGATTGGATGTGATAATTTCACTCCAACATAATCACCTTTGATAGTCGTATCCCCCGGATTTCCGCCTTGTCTGACATTGTACCAAACAAAAGTCTGTTTATTCTCATCAATTAAATTTTTCTCTTCACCTTGACTGACCTTCCAGCCTTCCTGTGTACGGATGACTTCTTTTGTAAACTCAACTCCTGCCTCCGGTGTTGTAGATACTTTGAATTCTCTCATAGATGGCCATTTATTGTCTGAGCCTTTTTGTGTACATTCATAACGTACTGCCACAACATTCTCAATCTCGATACCGGATACATCTACACGCTCTGCATATGGACCGTATTCTTTATCTGTTAAGTCTTTCCATGTGTCTTCTCCGGATACTTTGTATTTTACTTTTGCCTTTCCAAATGTATCCTGTGCTTTTCCTTCCTTATTCGCACCATTCAGAATATGTACACCGTAGATTGTGCTCGGTTTGCTGAAGTTTACCTGATAATACTGTCCAACTTCTTCATACCCATTGTGCCATGCATGTGTTTTTTCATCACCATCGATAATATTGTTAACATTACCTTCCTGCCATGTCGTGAAACTTGACTCTGCAGTGATCACCAGCGGATTTTCTCCCTCACCGGATACATAATCATTGATTGGGCCGGATAGTTTCTTTTCTAATTTTTCTGTCAATGGAATCAAGTGTGTAGAACCTGGTGATACTACCTGTGGATTTCCATTGAGCATTGGCTTTGTAAATGTCTTTGATGTCTTAAAGCTTGAGCTTCCTGCTGTGTAGCTGTTAAACGCTGCATACATATCATCATTTTCAATTGCAATCTGCGCTTCTACAAATGAGCGGATTGATTTACATAATTCTTTCAGTGAATTTGTAAATGGCAATAACTCAGCTTTGAGCGCTTCGTTTTTGCTTTTTGCATGGAAACCATCACAAGCGTCGATGATGACATCCATTTCCTGCATCAATCTTACTCCAACTTCTTTTACAGATTCATTGTTGTCCAGTTTTGTCTTAAATTCGTTCAACAACGGCTGTAATTCTTCTGATTCCGGCAACACCAGACCGTGTCCGTTTGGCTGTGGATTCGACATATGTTTTGCCAGTGTGTGTAATTCTTCTGTCGCATCTGCTTCAATGTATTTGAAAGAGTCCTCCCAGCTCTTATCTACCTCGAATCCTTTTACATTCCATGCATAATCTGCAACTGCAAAAATCGCAACCTTAGAAGCCTCTGACTCCTGCATTGGGTTTGTCACTGCCCCGTAAATATCATTTACATTGATATCTGTGTGAAGCTGCACACCTTTTCCCATCAGCATACGTCCATGATTGATATCATTTACAGGCCAGTTTAACCAGAATAACGGTGCACGACGTTCTGTCTTGCCCTCCGGTAAATTATACCGTCTAAAGTGATCCAGTGTCTTTTGCTCGATTGGCTGACACACTGCTTCACCTGTCCAGAAAATACGAACATCTTCTGGGAAACCTTCATCTAATTCATTTAATTCAGAATAATTTCCCTGCCATGAATGGTTGTAGCCTTGCGGACAAAATACGAGATCATATACATCGCCTTTTTCATCTGCCCATTTCTGCAAGTCATTCATAACTCTAATTACAACTTTTCTAGGAAGATTTCCTGCATCATCTCCCAGCACACCAAATTGACGCACGCCGACATTGTACAACTGATTAAATTTATCTTTAATCTTTTGGATATCTGCGTCATATGTTGCCTCTGTGATACCACCGTTCATAAATGGATGGATTGTCCATACGAAACGACATTTTGATGCATTTCCAACTTCTGTCATCTCTTTGATTTCTTCCAATTTATCTGCCGGGTATGGCTCACGCCATTTTGCAGAATGATATGGGTCATCCTTTGGCGCAAAGATATAGGAAGTCATCTTGAAGTCTCCACCAAATCTCATCAAAGACATGCGGTCTTCATTAGACCATGGAATTCCATAATAGCCTTCGATAAATCCACGGATATTTACATCTGCATAATCTCTCATCTCGAAATTGCGGATTGTAGACCCGTCCATCTGATTAAAGATATGTTTTAATGATGTAATTCCGTAGAATGCTGCATCTGTATCCACACCCAAGATGACGATCTCATCATTGTTGGATGCCAGAAAATAAGAACCATAATGCTCAAACAAGCTTGCATCTACGCTGTAGTTCTCCTTCACATAGTTGTCTACATATCCATTTGAATTGTAAGTACCAATTAAAATGTTTGTCTTACCTTCTGCTTTTTCTGCTGTCACAGTGATATTCTTGTCTTTCGCTTTCAGAACTTCATTCATTCTGTTTTTCGTAGCATCGTCGATTTCCTTTTCAAATACGACGTTCACTTCCGGGCGAATAACATATTCTCCCTCTTGGTAGGACATGTCATGTGGATTCGGATAAATCTCGTATTCCACCTGAGTGTTGTCCTGTGCATAAACCTTTGGAATTGCCGGCGTTCCCATTGTTAAAACCATTGCAATCGCCAGTAATCCTGTCAACATTTGTTTTGCAATCTTTTTCATTCCTCTTTCATCCTTTCCTGAATCTGTCCTGTTAAAAAAGAAAAGACCAAGGACATTCTAAATAGTCCCCCACTTTACAGGAGCTATCTAAAACTCTTTCCCTGGTCTCGCCTAATCTAATAGTAACAATCCATATAATCGTTATTATCATATGATATTCTCTACAAGATTGCAAGTTTTTTGTCAATATTTTCCAAAAGTAAATTTTTACATAGTCACAGTTCACACATTTTGATTTTTTGCACAATACAAGCTATATGCCGACAGTGTAAAACCATCCGTAATTTTTCCCTCCGCAATCCATTTCCGAAATTCTTCTGCTGAAAGAAACACCACATCCTCAATTCCTTCGTAGGCATATCGCCTCTGCACACCTTCCACCTGACACGCAAATACCGCCACTTTATTCGCTAAAATTCCACTGTCTGCGACAACCTCTCCCAAATATTCACATTTGATAACCGTCGCACCTATTTCTTCGTGCACTTCCTTTTTGACATTTTCGTACGGTGAGAGTTCCTTTTCCCCAAATCCACGTGGAAAACTATACTGACTCGTTCGAATCGCGTGCCGATATTGCCGCAGAAGCACAAACAATCCGTTTTGAATCGTCACCGCCACTGCTGCTCCACTTGGCACAACCGGCAGTATTCTTTCATATGCATATAACTTTCCATCTGGATTCCGAATTAGATCCACAAGCAGATAATGGTATGCGCTGCTATACATCACACCTACTTTTTGCCCGGTCTCTCTCACAAATTTATCGACCGTCTCTTTATCCGTCACAATCGGAATCTGCGTTGACTCTGCAAACAACTCCGGACGTTCCTTCCGCAATTTTTCATATGTGTTCCATTCTATTCCATCACTATATTTTTCTTTCATTGTTATATCCATTCCTTTCGCTTCGCTCAGGCACAAAACGTAATGAAAATGTTTCCCTGAGCTTATTTTTTCTTTATAATTCTTCTTGTAGGGAACTCGGTATACT
>NZ_JBQKED010000021.1:0-54879 GCF_052121495.1 Faecalimonas sp. LCP19S3_D12
TTTGTAAGATATTCATAAGTCTATTATGCAGGAAAAAGGAAGAAAAAGAAACCCCCTAACCCCTCAAGATTGAGGGGAAGGGGAGCTGAATAGGCGAAGCCTATTTTTTACTTTTATTTCTGCAAACGTCAAGAGCTTTATCTCAAATGATAATGCAAACCATACCTCCATTACTGTCGTTGACAATTTTCTGCATTGTATCCTGCAATTTCGATTGGCTCTCATCGTTGATTGCAACAATCTTATTGCGCATACCATCCGTCACAAGTTCTTCAATGGATTTTCCAAAAATATTGGTTCCCCACACACCTTCCTCTGTTGCACTTGCATCTTTGATATAATTAACCAAATCATTTGCCTGCTGCTCACTGCCCACAATCGGTGCAATTTCTGTCTCTATATTTGCCCGGATCATATGAATCGACGGTGCTTCGGAATGAATTTTGACACCATATTTATTCCCCTGCTTGATAATAACCGGTTCCTCCAATTGGATTTCTTCTTTTCTAGGACTCACCACGCCATAACCCTTCATTTTTACCGATTCCATCGCATCTTTTACGCTTTCATATTCTTTGCGAAGAGCCGCCATCTCCTTCATCGTACGGATCAGTTCATATTCTCCTTCAATCGAGGTTCCAGTCAGTTCACTTAACATCTCATAGTAATAATTATCTGCCACCTGAATCCGTACTTTTACGCATCCGGTATCCAACTCCACATCATCTACCTTCATCTCTTTTATGTATATGCTATCCGGTCTTTCAATTCCTCTGACTGCATCTTTAATCATCGAAAATCCCTTCATCATATTTTTGATATGCAAAAGCAAATCTGCTTTGATCTTATGCTCCCTTGATAGCATTTCCACCCACTTTGGAATATAAAATTCCACTTCCGAAATAGGAAATTCAAACAACACCTGTTCCATAATTCGGTGAACATCTTCTTCTCTGAGCTGCTCACAATTGATTGCCATCGCTGTGACTCCATACTTTTCTTTAATGCGATCTGTCACCTCTTTTGCAGTCTGTGCATAAGGCTTCTGAGAATTAACAAGCACGACAAATGGTTTCCCGATCGACTGTAATTCCCGAATCGTCTTATCCTCCGCCTCCAAATAATCCTCTCGCTTCAGATCACAGATCGTTCCGTCTGTCGTGATCACAATTCCAATTGTTGCGTGATCATGAATCACTTTCTGCGTTCCGATACTCGCCGCTTTTGTAAATGGAATCTCGTAGTCAAACCACGGAGTTTTCACCTGGCGCTCCTCCTCGTTTTCCATATGTCCCGCCGCACCTTTTACCATATATCCAACACAATCAATCAGACGTATTTTCACTGTCACATCGTCCATAAGCCGGATTTCCGCTGCCTCTTTCGGCACAAATTTTGGTTCTGTTGTCATAATCGTTTTTCCGGATGCAGACTGCGGCAGTTCATCTCTTGTTCGTTCTCTATCGTGTTCATCTTCCATTTTCGGCAAAACTAACAAGTCCATAAATCGTTTGATAAAAGTCGATTTTCCGGTTCGCACCGGACCTACTACCCCGAGATAAATTTCTCCATTTGTCCTTGCCTGTATATCTTTATAAACGTCGAATACTTCCATAAAATCCCTCCTGCTATTCACTTGTACAGTGTATGCAGTAAAACAATCCAATATGTACTATATTCTCTTGTTTTTAATTCCTTTTACTCCCACGGAAGATCACTGTGTTCAATTTTTCCATCTCTCATCATCAGTTCATTCACTGCTTTTGCAGGATTCTTCCCCTCAAAAAGCACCTGATTCACCTGTTCAATGATAGGCATGGACACCTCATATTTCTCTGCAAGTTTCATTGCTGCCTTTGCAGAATAAACACCTTCCACAACCATTTTTACTTCGTCCATTGCTTCCTGCATCGTCTTTCCCTGTCCGATCAGGTATCCGGCTTTTCGGTTCCGGCTGTGTACACTTGCGCAAGTTACGATCAGATCTCCAATTCCAGTAAGTCCGGTAAAGCTTTCCATCTTCCCACCCATTTGAATTCCAAGTCTTCCAATTTCCGCAATTCCGCGAGTAATGAGCGCCGCTTTTGTATTGTCACCGTATCCGAGACCATCTGCAATTCCAGCCGCAAGTGCAATGACATTTTTCAGTGATCCACCTACCTCTATTCCGAGAATATCCGGGCTTGTATACACACGGAACGTTTCGTTCATAAACATCTTCTGAAGATACTCTGCTGTCTCTTTTGTCTTCGCACCTACAACACATGTTGTCGGAAGTCCTCTGCCCACTTCCTCCGCATGACTTGGTCCTGATAACACAGCCACATCCGCCATCGGAAGTTCTTCCTCAATCTGTTCCGAAAGCGTCTTAAGCGTTGTCTCCTCAATTCCTTTTGCTACATTGACAAGTTTTTGATGTTTAACCACATACGGTCTCATATTTCTCGCTGTGCTTCGGATAAATGGTGAAGGTACTGCAAGAACAACAAAATCCTTCCCTTCAACAGCTTCTTCCATACTGTTTGTAATCCTCAAATCTTCCGGAATCTTCACCCCCGGCAGTTTACTCTTATGTTCTCTTTCTTTTTTTAATTCCTCTACCTCGTCACGGTTGATAGACCACAAAGTGACCTCGTGTCCATTTTTATACAGTAATAACGCCAACGCTGTTCCCCAACTTCCGGCTCCCATGATGCCTGCTTTTGCCATGCCATATCCTCCTGCCTCTATTTCGTTTTCCTGCCTGCTCCAAATTTATTTTCCGTCCCGTTCAAAAGACGCTTGATGTTCGCACGATGTCTGTAAAATGCCATCAGCATCAAAACAAATGCAATCACATACATTTCATATAATTCTGGCTGTGCCAGAGAAAATCCTCCCATCTGACCATACACAATTACTTCAGCCAAAAACAATACCACTAGAATCAGTGACCCCAGCGAAACGTATCGGGTCACTGCCACAACCAAAATAAATACAATAGCCGCAATCAGCATCATAATCGGATTCGTAGCAAGAATCAACCCTGCTGTTGCCGCAATTCCTTTTCCCCCTTTGAATTTCAAATAAAACGGGAAATTGTGTCCAAGTACAGCGCCCATCCCTGCATACATTGCAAGCAGGCTGATATTATCATGTGTAGAGCCATACAACCAATACACAACAGCCACTGCCGCCACACATTTCAGACAATCTCCCAAAAAGGTAATTGCCCCCGCCGTCCATCCTAATGTTCTGAGAGCGTTTGTCGTCCCGGCATTGCCGCTCCCATGTTGTCTGATGTCAATGTGTTTTAATTTTCCATAAAAGTACCCTGTCTGAAACAAGCCAAAAAGATATCCGATTACAACACAAATCAAACGTTCCATACTCCTAACGCTCCTTTTCCTTTCGCTCGCGGATGAAAAATTTCAGTGAAGTTCCCTTAAAGCCAAACGCCTCTCTGATTTTATTCTCCAGATATCTTGTATATGAAAAGTGCATCAGTTCCTTATCATTCACAAAGATAACAAATGTCGGCGGCTTTACCGCTACCTGTGTGATATAGTACAATTTCAAGCGCTTTCCTTTGTCCGACGGCGGCTGCTGCATCGCAACTGCCTCTGCCATAATCTCATTGAGAACACCTGTCGCCACACGAAGTGTCTGATTCTCCATCACGACATCGATCATCTCATAAAGCTTGTTCAGCCGCTGTCCGGTTGCTGCTGACACATACATGATCTCTGCATACGGCATATATGCCAATGTCTGCCGAATCTTTTTCTCATACTCGTACATCGTCTTATCATGTTTCTCGATGGCATCCCATTTGTTGACAACAATAATGATGCCTTTCCCTCTTTCATGGGCAATCCCTGCTATCTTGGCATCCTGCTCTGTGATACCTTCCACCGCATCGATTACCATCAAGACAACGTCGGCACGTTCCACCGCTGTCACAGTACGAATGATACTATATCGCTCTAGTTCCTCTTTAATCTTATTCTTTCTTCGCAGACCTGCTGTATCAATAAACACATATTCTTTTCCATGGTATTTGATTGCGGTATCAATAGCGTCACGTGTCGTACCTGCAACATCAGATACAATCACACGGTTCTCACCAAGCAGTTTATTGACAATAGAAGATTTTCCAACATTTGGTTTGCCCACAATTGCAATTCTTGGTCTTTCATCCTCTTCTTCCGTCACATTCCCCTCCGGGAAGAATTTCACTACTTCATCAAGCATATCGCCGATACCAAGTCTGGATGCTGCAGAAATCGGGATAGGATCACCGATTCCTAAATTATAAAACTCGTACACATCCGGCATAAGCTTCTGGAAGCTGTCCACTTTATTGACAACAAGCACAACCGGCTTTCCAGAGCGTCTTAACATATCTGCAACCTTGGAATCTGCATCTACAAGCCCCTGTCTTACATCCGTAATGAAAACAATGACATCAGCCGTATCAATAGCAATCTGAGCCTGTTCTCTCATCTGCGATAAAATAATATCTTTGCTGTCAGGTTCAATTCCTCCGGTATCAATCATTGTAAATTCCTTATCAAGCCACGTTACTTCTGCATAGATTCTATCTCTTGTCACACCCGGCGTGTCTTTCACGATGGAAATCATCTCTCCCGCCAGTGCATTGAATAATGTCGACTTCCCTACATTCGGTCTTCCGACTATCGCTACAATTGGTTTACTCATATTTTTTCTCCTATTAATTACTATTTATACTAATTCTAACCTCTATCATACTAAATTTTTCAAAAAAAAGCAATTTCCACATGAAATTCTTGAAGCAAATGATTTTTTTTGCTAATATGGGTATGTTAAAAGAATTTATTTTTATGGAGGCCCCTATGGCAAATATCACATTATTAGAAAAAGCACTTCCAATTGCTCCTCTTAAAATAGCCGCTTTGGATAGTTGCAAAGAACTTGGTCAAAAAGTAAATGACTACATCGTTTCCTTTCGCCAGAATGCAGTTGAACAATGGCCGGATTCTGCTTCAATTGCGAATTACCGCTTACAAAATTATTTAGTAGATAGCGCCTGCCCTCGCTTTGGTTCGGGTGAAGCGAAAGGAATTCTTCGCGAATCTATTCGTGGTACAGATTTGTTTATCATGGTGGATGTGTGCAACTACAGTCTAACCTATTCTGTAAACGGACATAAAAATCACATGTCACCAGATGACCATTATCAGGATTTAAAGCGTATTATCTCGGCCGCTACCGGAAAAGCCCGCCGTATCAATGTCATCATGCCATTCCTATACGAAAGTCGCCAGCACAAGCGAACAAAGCGAGAATCTCTCGACTGTGCTTTTGCATTAGAAGAGCTTACAGCAATGGGCGTGTCGAATATCATCACATTTGACGCGCATGACCCACGTGTCCAGAATGCAATTCCCCTTAAAGGATTTGATAATTTTACACCCCCATATCAATTTATGAAAGCTTTGCTCCGCGCAGAGCCGGATTTAAAAGTGGACAAGGATCATCTGATGATCATTAGTCCGGACGAAGGCGCTATGCACCGTGCCGTTTATTTTTCAAATGTTTTAGGCGTAGATATGGGTATGTTCTACAAACGTCGCGACTACTCTACAATTGTAAATGGAAAAAATCCAATCGTGGCACATGAATTTTTAGGTGATGATCTTGCTGGAAAGAATGCAATCATTATCGATGATATGATTTCTTCCGGAGAAAGTATGTTGGATGTTGCAAAACAGATTAAAGAACGCGGCGCTAACCGCGTATTTGTCTGCACGACCTTTGGATTATTTACAGATGGATTTGAAAAATTTGATGATTATTATGAAAAAGGTTACATCGACCGTGTCATCACAACGAACTTGACATATCTTCCATCTGAATTATATGAAAAACCATATTTTGTTATGGCAGACATGAGCAAATTCCTTGCACTTATCATTGATTCTTTGAATCATGACATTACTATCGGTTCTGTCATGAATCCAACCGATAAGATTCATAAATTGCTTGAAAAGCATCAAAAAGACCAACACTAATTAAGCAAAAAGCTTGTAAGTACCTCAAACATACTTACAAGCTTTTTTTATTGTTTATAAAACTGTGAATAACGCACTCCATTTTCCAGCGAGGTTCCTCTTGCTTCTGCAAGCTCACTCACTGTTACCAGCTGATATCCTTGTTCAATCAGTTTTGGAATTAACTCAAATGCCGCATTTACGGAAAAGTCATGTATATCATGAAGTAAAATCACATCTCCATCGCTAACTGTCTCAAGAACGTAATCTCGAATCAATGCTGCATCCTTTTTCTTCCAGTCAAGCGTATCTAAAGACCACATGATAACCGGCTTTCCTGCCAAACTCTTCACCTTGTCGTTATAAGAGCCAAACGGCGGTCGCAACAGACTTGCTCCATGTCCCACTGCTGCCGCAATCGCTGCATCTGTAGACTGAATCTCTTCTTTGATACTTGCATCATCTAATTTGACCAGATTTTTATGATTCGTCGTATGATTACCAATTTCGCATCCAATCTCCTCCATTCGCTTAATGGTATCCGGATACTTTGCTGCATTCGTTCCAACCATAAAGAAGGTAGCCCTTGCACCATACTCCTCCAATTTATCCAAAAGAGAATCCGTGTATTTTCCCGGTCCGTCATCAAATGTTAATGCAATCATTGGTTTCTCTGGATTCACTTTGCTTGTTTTTGATTGTAGCTTTCCATCTTCACCAAACACACAATCCAACTGAAATACCCTTTGTGAGCCTGTCAGCATTTTTCCTTCTTTGTCAAAATAATAGGTATCTTCTCCTATTTTCTCCCATCCAACACTCATCTTTCCATCTTCTTGAAAGTAATAAGTTGCCCCTTCCATCTCTTTCCATCCAGTAATCATTACTCCTTTTTCATCAAAAAAATATCGAAAATGCTCAATATCTTTCCATCCAATTGTCATCTCTCCATTCTCATCTATGTAATAAATCTTTTCCTTGGAACGAATAAATTCTGATACTGCATAAGAACCATCCCATTTTTTAAACTTTTTTTCTTCCCATGTACCGTATTTATTCTTAACTTGACAAGTTCCATTTTCTAACCGAATTTTCAGTTTCTTTTTCCAATTCTGCTCAATTTTCTTCTCTAAATCATTCTCCAGAGAAAGTGTAATGGGATAATCTCCCTCTTTCGTCTGGTCAATGTCATATGTCAAAACATATCCCTTTCCAGCATTCAAATCTTTCAAAAAATTCTGAATGGTATATCCTTTTTCTAATTCCTTCTTATTATATTTTTCTTCTTTACAGAAAGCTTTTGCCCGAATCTGTGGAATCTCCTCATCCTGAAGCATGGACACATCCTGTACTTTTAAAATTACTTCTGGAATTCGTTTCTTTCTGAATCCCCAAATTCCTCCTATTAAAAAAATTAATATTACTGTTAAAATAGCGAACGGTGTAATCTTCTTACATCTTCTTCTGTATCTTATTCCTCTTTTCTCCCTAAACATATCACTCATACTCCTACTTTTGTTTGCAAATTTATTATAGTCCACTTTTTTTTTTATTGCAACGTTTCCGCCCTTAAGAACCCCTTAAAAAAATGTTACATATTTGCTAAATTTTTCTACAATTTTGTTGAAAAAAAGGCTGCAAATTCATCTCTGAACCTACAACCTTTTTCCTATTCAATCACACGAACTCTTAAAACCTCCTTGATCGTGCCCAATTTTTCTTTAATTTCCTCGTTCAATCTGCCTTCAATATCAATCATCGTATAAGCGTATTCTTTCTTACTCTTATTTGTCATGTCAGAAATATTCACTCCTACTTCTGCAAGCAATGTCGTGAACTGACCAATCATATTCGGTACATTGTGATGGAGAATCGTGATTCTTGTCTTTCCATCACGGTATCCCATATCGCAGTTCGGATAATTGACAGAGTTTCTGATATTTCCGTTTTCCAGGAAATCCATCACTTCTTTTACTGCCATCTTTGCACAATTATCCTCCGATTCTTCTGTAGATGCCCCCAAATGCGGAATTACAATCGTTCCTTTCACACCTGCTACCAATGGATTAGGGAAATCTGTGACATACCGTTTCACCTTTCCGCTTTCCAGTGCGTCGATCATATCTTCTTCGTTCACAAGCACATCTCGTGCGAAATTTAATACAACCACATCTTTTTTCATCAAACTGATCGCATCTTTATTGATCATTCCTTTTGTGCTCTCCAGTGCCGGAACATGAATTGTAATGTAATCACATTCTTTATACAATTCATCCACTGTTTTCGCATGATAAATATTTCTTGATAATTTCCAGGCTGCATCTACCGAAATATAAGGGTCATAACCGTATACATCCATACCAAGATGAGCCGCTGCGTTTGCAACGAGAACACCAATTGCGCCAAGACCGATCACTCCAAGTTTCTTTCCTTCCAATTCACAGCCCGCAAATGCCTTTTTTTGTTTCTCCGCATGTTTTGCCACATCACCGTCTTCTTCGTGCTCCTGCACCCAGTTAATTCCCCCGATAATATCTCTGGATGCGAGCAACATACCTGCAATCACAAGTTCTTTCACACCATTTGCATTTGCTCCCGGTGTATTAAATACAACAATTCCTTCTTCTGCACATCTGTCAAGTGGAATGTTATTCACGCCTGCTCCTGCACGTGCAATTACTTTTAACTCTTTATCAAATTCTAAATCATGCATTGCAGCACTTCTCACAAGCACTGCGTCTACGCCTTCTAACTTTCCTTCAGCTTCATACTCGCCTGTAAACTGGTTTAAGCCTACTTCTGCGATTGGATTTAAACAATGAAATTTATACATATCTACAGATTCTCCTTCTCAAATTTTTTCATAAAGTCCACCAGTGCCTGAACGCCTTCTTCCAGCATCGCATTATAGATACTTGCTCTCATGCCTCCAACACTTCTGTGACCTTTTAAATTCTCAAGTCCTGCCGCCTTTGCTTCTTTTACAAATTTTGCATCTAACTCGTCACTTCCTGTCACAAATGGCACATTCATAAGAGAACGATCTTTCTTTTCCACTGTTCCTCTGAACAATTTACTTTGATCAAGAAAATCGTAAAGAATCTTTGCTTTCTTTTCATTTCTCTCTTTCATCGCTTCCAGACCACCCATCTCTTTCAGCCACCGAAATACTTTTCCACAGATATAAATTCCATAAGCAGGCGGAGTGTTGTAAAGAGAATCTGCATCAGCATGTGTCTTATATGTGAGCATCGTAGGTGTTCCCGGGAGCACATCTTCTGTAATCAAATCTTCACGGATAATCACAATAACCACACCCGCAGGTCCGATATTCTTTTGTACACCACCATAAATAATTCCATATTTGCTGACATCTACCGGCTCTGATAAAAAGCAGGATGATACATCGGCTACAAGTGTCTTTCCTTTTGTATTTGGCAGTTCCTTAAATTTGGTTCCATAAATCGTATTGTTTTCACAAATATACACATAGTCCGCATCTTCTGAAATCGGAAGATCTGAACAATCTGGTATGTAAGAAAATGTTTTGTCTTCTGAAGAAGCAATTTTATTGACCTTACCATATTTTGTTGCTTCCTGGTATGCTTTTTTTGCCCATTGTCCAGTCACGATGTAGTCCGCCACCTTGTTTTTCATCAAATTCATCGGAATCATCGCAAACTGCTGTGAAGCTCCTCCCTGCAAAAACAGCACTTTATAGTTATCCGGAATATGCATGAGCTCTCTTAAATCCGACTCCGCCGTTTTGATAATCTCCGCAAATGCTTTCGATCTATGACTCATCTCCATAACCGACATTCCGCATCCCTTGTAATCTAACATCTCTTCTGCTGCTGATTTTAGAACACTTTCTGGCAATACTGCCGGTCCTGCTGAAAAATTATACACTCTGCTCATTGTTTATTCCTCCACTTCATTTTTATTTTTCTAAATCTTCTTCACTAAATGCCTCGCTGATCGCAGCCCCTGGCGCAACCATCGGCCATACTTTTTCATCACTGTCAATCTGGCAGTCAATCACAACCGGTCTCCCCATAGCCAGCGCCTTCTGGAAAGCTTTTTGAAACGCTTCCCGTGTCGCCGCACGTATTCCGACCGCCCCCATTGCTTCTGCCAATTTTACAAAGTCTACCGCATCATTTAACACGGTTGCAGAATAACGCTTTTCATAAAACAGCGTCTGCCACTGACGTACCATGCCAAGTACATGATTATTTACCACGACTTGAATGATCGGAATATTGTATCTTGCCGCTGTTGCAATCTCATTCATATTCATTCGGAAACATCCATCTCCAGCAATATTGACCACGGTCTTGTCCGGCATCCCCATCTTTGCTCCGAGTGAAGCGCCAAGTCCATAGCCCATTGTCCCAAGACCTCCCGAAGTTAAAAGCGTTCTCGGTTTTGTGTATTTATAAAATTGTGCCGCCCACATCTGATGCTGTCCAACTTCTGTTGTAATGATTGCATCTCCGCTAGTCTGTCTGTATATTTCTTCCATAATATACGGTCCTGTAAGTCCTTCCGGATGATACGTCAGAGGATGTTTCTCTTTATATTCCTCAATCTGCTGTTTCCATTCCTCATGACTTTGCTGTTCCACCTTTTCATTCAGGATTGTCAGAACTTCTTTGATATCTCCGGTTACACTCGCATCTGTGAGAATATTTTTATCTATTTCTGCCGGATCAATATCAATTTGCAGAATTTTCGCATGATGTGCAAATTTCTTTGCATTTCCAGTCACACGGTCACTGAACCTTGCACCAACCACAACCAAAAGGTCACATCGGCTCACTCCAAAATTTGACGCTTTCGTTCCATGCATTCCAAGCATTCCAGAATACAGCTCATCTGTTCCCGGAAATGCACCTTTTCCCATCAGAGAATCCGCTACAGGCGCATCAATTTTATGTGCAAATTCCACTAAAGACTCACTTGCTCCTGACAAAACTGCTCCGCCACCCACAAAAATATATGGTTTCTTGGCTCTCCGAATCATTTTCACCGCCGTTTCAATCTCATCTTCATCGATTTTCTTTCTCTGAATATCTGTGACGTCAATTTCTACTTTCTGGTATTCACTCAGATTTGCAGTCACATCTTTCGGAATATCGATCAGAACTGGTCCCGGTCTTCCTGTCCTTGCAATCAAAAACGCTTTTCGAATCGTATCCGCCAATTTATCGACGTCTTTTACAATATAATTGTGCTTTGTGATCGGCATCGTAATGCCCGCGATATCTATTTCCTGAAAACTATCTTTTCCAAGCAAGGAAACACCTACGTTACAGGTAATCGCCACTACTGGAATGGAATCCATATATGCCGTCGCAATCCCGGTCACAAGATTCGTAGCTCCCGGTCCACTTGTTGCAAGGCAGACACCTACTTTCCCGGTTGCTCTTGCATATCCGTCTGCTGCATGTGCAGCTCCCTGTTCGTGGGAAGTCAATATATGACAAATCTCATCGCTATGTTTATATAACGCATCATATACATTTAAAATCGCACCTCCCGGATACCCAAATACAGTATCCACCCCCTGCTCTTTCAAACATTCGATCACGATTTCTGCTCCTGTTAATTGCATCTGTCTTTCTCCTTCTCTTTATCTTGGGATTTCTAATACAGCTCCTCTGTTTCCGGATGTCACCAGCGCCGCATATCTTGCCAAATAACCTGTTGTAACCTTTGGTTTTCTTGGTTTCCACTCTGCTTTTCTTTTTGCAAGCAGCTCATCCGAAACAGCCAGCTCTATTTTATTTTCTGGGATATTGATCTTAATGATATCGCCTTCTTCCACTAACGCAATTGGACCTCCCACTGCTGCTTCCGGAGACACGTGTCCGATGGATGCACCTCTTGATGCGCCACTGAAACGCCCATCCGTAACCAATGCCACACTGGAACCGAGTCCCATACCGGCAATTGCCGATGTCGGATTGAGCATCTCTCTCATTCCAGGTCCTCCTTTCGGTCCCTCATAGCGAATGACAACCACATCACCTGCAACAATTTTTCCGCCTTTGATTGCGGCAATCGCATCTTCCTCACAGTCAAACACTCTCGCCGGTCCTTCATGTACCATCATCTCTTCCACAACTGCCGAACGTTTTACAACGCCGCCATGTGGTGCAAGGTTTCCTGTGAGCACTGCAAGACCACCTGTTTCACTGTATGGATTTTCAATCGGTCTTATGACATCCGGGTCTTTGTTGACACAGCCCTCAATGTTCTCACCAACTGTTTTTCCAGTTACGGTCATACACTCTGTATATAAAAGATTATTTTTATTTAACTCATTCATCACTGCATACACACCGCCTGCCTCGTTCAGGTCTTCCATATATGTGTGTCCTGCCGGTGCAAGATGACAGAGGTTCGGAGTCTTTGCACTGATCTCATTTGCAAATGTGATATCAAAATCCATTCCAATCTCATGTGCGATCGCCGGAAGATGTAACATACTGTTTGTCGAACAGCCCAGCGCCATATCCACAGTAAGTGCATTCAAAATCGCCTTTTCTGTCATAATATCTCTTGGCCTGATATCTTTTTCCCACAGCTCCATCACTTTCATTCCTGCGTGTTTTGCAAGGCGGATTCGTTCGGAGTACACTGCCGGAATCGTTCCATTTCCTTTCAATCCCATACCAAGCACTTCCGTCAGACAGTTCATACTGTTTGCTGTGTACATTCCGGAGCAGGAACCACAAGTCGGACATGCTTTGCTCTCAAATTCCTGTACATCTTCTGCAGTCATTGTTCCCGCCGCATAGGAACCAACTGCCTCAAACATACTCGAAAGACTTGTCTTGCATCCCTTCACTCTCCCCGCAAGCATCGGACCTCCGCTCACAAAAATCGTCGGCACATTGATTCTTGCTGCTGCCATCAAAAGTCCCGGTACATTTTTATCACAGTTCGGAATCATGACAAGCGCATCAAACTGATGTGCCATAGCCATCGCTTCCGTGGAATCTGCGATCAGATCTCTTGTGACAAGAGAATATTTCATACCGATATGCCCCATTGCAATTCCGTCACAGACTGCAATTGCCGGAAACATAACAGGCGTTCCACCAGCCATTGCCACACCCATTTTTACCGCATTGGCAATCTTGTCAAGATTCATATGCCCCGGCACAATCTCATTGTAAGAACACACGATTCCCACTAACGGTTTTTCCAGCTCTTCTGCTGTATATCCTAATGCATTGAACAGCGAACGGTGCGGTGCTTGCTGCATTCCTTTTGTTACTGTATCACTTCTCATATCTGTCTCTCCCTTCGTTACGCAATTCTTTCACAGATCAGATCACCGATTCTCGCAGTGCCAACCTGTTCTTTTCCTTCTGACATGATGTCAATGGTGCGGTACCCATCTTTTAATACCTGACTGACTGCTTTTTCAATTGCATCCGCCTCTTTATCTAAGTCAAACGAAAATCTTAACATCATCGCCGCAGACAGTATTGTAGCAATCGGATTGGCAATTCCTTTCCCTGCAATATCCGGTGCCGAACCGCCGCTTGGCTCATATAGGCCGAACTTTGTATCGTTCAAACTTGCCGAGGCGAGCATTCCGATCGAACCTGTCACCATGCTTGCCTCATCGGACAAGATATCTCCAAACATGTTTTCTGTCAAAATCACATCAAACTGCTTTGGATCTTTTACAAGCTGCATCGCACAGTTATCGACAAGCATATGTTCCAAAGCAACTTCTGGATATTCTTTTGCAACTTCCTCAACAATCTTTCTCCATAATCTGGAAGAATCAAGGACATTCGCTTTATCCACACTGATCACTTTTTTTCTTCGTTTCATCGCGATCTCAAATGCTCTCTTTGCAATTCTTCGAATCTCATTCTCATTGTAGGTAAGTTCGTCACATGCGGTCATAACACCATCTATCTCTTCCGTCGTTCGATTTCCAAAATATAGTCCACCGGTTAGTTCTCGCATGATCATCATATCAAATGCACCCTCGGTAATCTCTTCTTTTAACGGGCATGCTCCTTTCAATTCATCATACAGCACTGCTGGTCTTAAGTTTGCAAAGAGATTCAATTCTTTTCGAATCTTTAAAAGTCCTGCCTCGGGGCGTCTGTTTGGTTCCAACTGATACCACGGTGAAACTTTTGCATCTCCTCCGATAGAACCCATCAAAACAGCGTCACATGATTTTGCTTCCGCTACAGTCTCCTCTGTCAATGGGATCCCATGTACATCAATCGAGGCGCCTCCAAGCAATAACTCTTTATATCTGTATGTATGGCCGTACACTTCTCCAACCTTATCTAATACTTTCATTGCCTCTTCTACAATTTCAGGACCAATCCCATCCCCTTTGATAATTCCAACTTTCAATTCCATATATCTCTTCCCTTCTCTTGCAAAAGTTTATAGGTTTAATCATATCGTATTTTTATTCACGTTTCAACCCTTTAATACGGAAAAGTGTATTTTTTTAGAGTATACTCTGTTTTAAGACCAAAAAAGAGAAGGCTAAGCCTTCCCTTTACAATCACTTATTCTTCTGTATTTGCTTTTTCTACCTGCGTAATCGCTGCTTTCTGCATCGGAATGCGGCAGTTCTTGTTATTACCAAACTCTACAATTACATCCTCGTCTGTAATATCAATAATTACTCCGTAGAATCCACTTGTTGTCAACACAGTATCACCTACTGCCAGTTCAGATAACATCAACTGTATTCTCTTCTGTTCTTTCTTCTGTGGACGCATCAGTAAGAACCAAAATCCCCCAAGAACTACTGCATAAAAAATAAGCAAAAATATTGGATTATTCATCTTATTTCCTCCTACTATTTTTAAACACTACGACCATCATACACAATCTATAGACATACATCAAGTGTTTTTTTAGATTTCATAATTTTTTTATACTTCCTGAATTCCCATTCCTTCAAGTTTTTCTCTTTTGTATTCTTTATAGCGTCCTGCTTCAATCGCAGCTCTGATCTCTTCCATCATATTGTTATAGAAATACAAATTGTGCAGCACGCAAAGTCTCATTCCGAGCATCTCTTTTGCTTTCAAAAGATGTCTGATGTACGCTCTGCTGTATGTGCGGCACGCAGGACATTGGCAGCCTTCTTCAATCGGTGTGTCATCCAGCTCATATTTTGCATTGAACAAGTTTAATTTCCCCTGATTCGTATATACATGTCCATGTCTTCCGTTTCGGCTCGGATATACACAGTCAAAAAAGTCAACACCTCTGTCAACCGCTTCCAAAATATTTGCCGGAGTCCCTACACCCATCAGATACGTAGGTTTTTCAATCGGAAGATACGGAACAACCGCTTCCAAAATGCGATACATCTCCTCATGGGATTCCCCTACCGCAAGTCCTCCGACTGCATATCCATCCAGATCCATCTTTGCAATCTCTTTTGCATGTTCAATACGAATATCTTCATAAATCCCACCTTGATTAATTCCAAAGAGCATCTGATGCTGGTTGATCGTATCCGAAAGCGTATTTAATCTCTCCATCTCTGCTTTACATCTTGCAAGCCATCTTGTTGTACGTTCCACTGAATTTTGAATATATTCTCTCGTCGCTACACTAGAAGGGCACTCATCAAATGCCATCGCAATTGTAGAGGCTAAATTGGACTGAATCTGCATGCTTTCCTCTGGTCCCATAAAGATTTTCTTTCCATCAATGTGGGAATTAAAGTACACACCTTCTTCTTTAATCTTACGGAGTCCTGCAAGCGAAAACACCTGGAATCCACCGGAATCTGTCAGAATCGGTTTGTCCCATACCATAAATTTATGAAGACCGCCTAATTTTTTCACCACTTGATCTCCAGGTCTCACATGCAGATGATATGTATTTGATAACTCTACCTGTGTCTTAATTCCTTGTAAATCTTCTGTAGATACAGCGCCTTTGATTGCCGCCGCAGTTCCTACATTCATAAATACAGGGGTCTGAATGACCCCATGCACTGTGTGGAACTCACCTCGTTTTGCGAGTCCATCTCGTTTTAATAATTTATACATGTCTTTACCTCTTTACTTTTAATAATGAATCACGACCGGACACCCCACTTGAAGCATATCATACAATTGTCCTGCCAAAGCCGGCGGCATATTGATACAGCCGTGAGAACCTTTTCTCGTCTTATAGAGCTCTCCACCAAACGCTGTCTGCCATTTTGCATCATGAAAACCAATTCCCGTCCATGTCACTCGCATCCAATACTCCACCGGCGTCTCATATTCATAAGTTCCATCCGGTTTTTTATCACCGCGAAGTGTTTTGTTTCTCATCTTCTCCAAAATAGTATATGTACCCTGTGGTGTCACACGTTCCGGCACCGGAATTCCAGTCACCACATCCGTCTCAAGCTTCACAGCTCCATCCACAATGTACCACATATGTTGTGTCGTCAAATCTACTTCCAAATATGTCTTTCCAAAATCCTGTGCGCCGTGGGATGCCGCTGTCTGCGAATATACCGGCTCTCTTTCTACCGCTTCACCGGACTTAATATTATTCACCAAAGTCTTGTATTCTCCGTCTTTGTCAACCTTCCACCCATATCCGCCTCCAGATACCTGCGCTGTCTTTCCGGTCGGTGTTGTGATTGTTCTGACTTTTCCAGCTGTGTTATACTGATTGCACAATTCGTCGATGTAAGCTCCCATCGCATCTTCTGAGAATGTAACATTCATATTCTCATCTACCGTCATCCACTGTGAGATCAGAGATTTATCTACAACTGTTCTCGGTTCTACCGTATATGTTATAGAAGCGTTCAAATAACTATTCATGCTGTCTTTTGCAGAAATAACTTCTTTTGATTCTGAAGTAAACTTCGGCGCGACGTAGCACTTCTCTTTGTCCAAATCTAATGTTGCTATAAATTGTCCTACATAATCATGCAAAACTTTTGAAAATGTTTCTTGATCAATCTGTGTTCCAAGCGTCTCCGCCTGAATCTCAAACTGCTCCTCGTTAAAAACCGGCTGTGCCGAAATCGGCGCTGTCTGGTTCTCTTCTTTCAAACATTCCAACGATGCCATTACCTGATTTAGCTTGTCTTCATTATAGCTTACTTCCACCGTAGCCTGTGCACTGTCATTCCCAAAAAATGCTGTAAACCATAGAAATGGATTCTGATTCTCCTTTACTTCTTCGACACCTTTTCCATTCTTGTATTGCAGATCAATCGCACTTCCCTGAATGGTCTCAGTCTTTCCATCTCTTTCTTTTAATGTCAGTGTATAATCACTCACCTGTTTCTTCATATAGTTTTCTACATCTTCCACAGTCTTTCCTGAAAAACTGACATCATTTATCTTCGTTCCAAAATAGAAATGATTCATAAAGAAGAATGAAAATCCCAAATAGACAAGAGCCACTGCCCCTAAGATGCTTGCGATAATGATTCCACCACGTTTCTTTTTGCCATGCTTTTTGACCCCCTTGTCAAAACTCGCATCGTCATTCAAGAAGAAAATCTCACTCTCCGTCTCTTCGTCAGAAAGTTCTTCTTCCTTCGGTTCTGCCACTTTTTTCAGCTCCGCAACCTCCTCTGTTCCCAAAACTGTCGGCGTCTCTTCATCCTCTGAATCAGCAATGCTTTCCATGATTTCTTTCATAGTTTCTTCTACGATCTCGTCTGATGATCTTTCTTCTTTTTGTCGTTCTTTATCGCTCATTTAGTATAACTCCTCTTATCCTTAATCCATATTTGATATTATAATACGAACATATGGAAAAGTACAGTATAAAATCATTAATAATACTTAAGAAAATTGTTACATTTCACGAACAACAATTGCTTTTTTCTCTAATTCATGTATAATAGTATTTGTATGCCTTTAGTTAAGAAATACTAAACTTTTTGTTTATTTTTACTTTTATAACTGGAACTCTATCACTCTGTTGCAGAATTAGAAAGGATTACTTGATGAATATTGGAAATAAAATCAGAGAACTTCGAATCGAAAAAAATTTGACGCAGGAAGAGTTAGCTAATCGAGCAGAACTATCGAAGGGATTCATTTCACAGTTAGAGCGAAATCTAACTTCCCCTTCTATCGCAACTTTAATTGATATTCTTCAGTGCCTTGGTACGAATCTGACTGAATTCTTTGCCGAAGAGTCCGACGAACAGATTGTCTTTCACAAAGATGATTTTTTTGTAAAAAAAGATACAGAACTTCGCAATACTATTGAATGGATCATTCCAAACGCCCAGAAAAATATGATGGAACCAATCCTGCTCACATTAGAATCCGGAGGCTCTACTTACTTAGATGTCCCCCACGAAGGGGAAGAATTCGGTTATGTTCTTCAAGGAAGCATTCAGATCCATGTGGGCAAGAAAGTATATACTGCCAAAAAAGGGGAATCTTTTTACTTCACTCCCCATTCGGAACATTATATAACAGCAAACAAAACAAGCGGTGCAAAGATTATATGGGTGACAACCCCACCGAGTTTTTAATACAAGGAGGATTTTATATGGCGAGAAAATTAATTGACATTTCACACATTTCAAAATCGTACGGAGACAACCTTGTGTTGGACGATTTGAACCTATATATTAATGAAAACAAATTTTTAACACTGTTGGGACCAAGCGGCTGCGGAAAGACTACACTGCTTCGTATCCTGGGCGGATTTGAGACTCCGGACAACGGAAAAATTATTTTTGACGGAAAGGATATCACCAATCTTGCCCCAAACAAACGCCAGCTTAATACGGTATTCCAAAAATACGCATTGTTTTCCCATATGTCTATTGCTGAGAATATTGCATTTGGATTAAAAATCAAAGGCAAATCAAAAGCTTATATCAACGATAAAATTAAATATGCATTAAAACTTGTAAATTTGGATGGATTTGAAAATCGAACTCCCGATTCCTTAAGCGGAGGTCAGCAGCAGCGAATTGCCATTGCCCGCGCAATTGTAAACGAACCGAAAGTATTACTGTTGGACGAGCCTTTAGGTGCATTGGATTTAAAACTTCGTCAGGATATGCAGTATGAGTTGATTCGCTTAAAGAACGAACTCGGCATAACATTTGTCTATGTCACACATGATCAGGAAGAGGCGCTTACGATGTCTGACACTATTGTCGTCATGAATCAGGGTTACATCCAGCAGATCGGAACACCGGAAGACATCTATAACGAGCCGGAAAATGCATTTGTTGCAGATTTTATAGGTGAAAGTAATATTCTCCCTGCAATCATGGTCGAAGATAAACTGGTAAAAATTCTCGGCGTGAATTTTCCATGCGTGGATACTGGTTTCGGAAAAAACAAACCGGTGGATGCGGTCATCCGTCCGGAAGATATTGATTTAGTCAAACCGGAAGAAGGTATTCTAGAAGGAATTGTCACACATTTGATTTTCAAAGGTGTTCATTATGAGATGGAAGTCACTGCAAATAATTTCGAATGGCTGGTGCACAGTACCGATATGGTTCCTGTCGGAACACCTGTCGGCATTAAAGTGGATCCGTTCGATATCCAGATCATGAAAAAACCGGAATCCGAAGATGAGGAGGCTGTTATCATTGAAGAATAAGAAAAAACTTTTGGCAGGACCTTACTTATTCTGGGCTGTTTCATTCATTATCATTCCATTGTTTATGATCCTTTATTATGGTCTGACAAACGAAAAGAAAGAATTCACCTTACTGAATCTTGCAAAAATAACAACCCCGGAAAATTTAAAAGCACTTGGTCTGGCGCTTCTGCTGTCGCTTGTCAGCACTGCAATCTGTCTGATCCTGGCGTATCCGCTTGCTATGATACTCGCTTCAAAAAGCATGAATCAAACAAGTTTTATCGTCTTGATCTTCATCCTTCCGATGTGGATGAATTTCTTGCTTCGTACCCTTGCATGGCAGACATTGCTTGAGAAAAACGGAGTTATTAACAGCGTATTGTCTTTTTTACATCTGCCGACGCAGTCCATGATCAATACGCCTTCTGCCATCATTCTTGGCATGGTATATAATTTTTTGCCGTTTATGGTGCTTCCTATTTATAATGTCATTGTAAAAATTGACAAAGATGTCATTTCCGCGGCAAAAGATCTAGGCGCAAACAATGTACAGACTTTTTTGAAAATCATACTGCCGCTTACTACTCCTGGGATCATCAGTGGGATTACAATGGTATTTGTGCCTGCCCTCACGACCTTTGTTATCTCAGATTTGCTTGGCGGAAGTAAGATTCTGTTAATCGGAAACGTCATCGAGCAGGAATTTAAGCAGAGCAGTAACTGGAACGTCGGTTCCGGGCTTTCACTTGTGCTGATGATATTCATTATCGCAAGTATGGCACTGATTGCCAAATACGATAAAGATGGGGAGGGAACCGCATTCTAATGAAAAAGACATTACAAAATATTTACTTATCACTAATCATCTTTTTATTATACGCCCCAATCGTGACACTTGTTGTTCTGTCGTTTAACAACTCAAAGACACGTGCAAAATGGGGAGGCTTTACTGCAAAATGGTATATTTCTCTTTTCCAAAACGAGCAGATTATGAGCGCTCTTTATACAACACTTGTCATTGCACTGTTATCTGCTCTTATTGCAACCCTGATCGGCACTGCCGCTGCGATCGGCATTCAGGGAATGAAGAGAAAATCCCGCACGATTGCAATGGGAATCACCAATATTCCGATGTTAAATGCAGATATCGTGACCGGTATTTCATTGATGCTTTTATTTATCGCTGTCGGATCCGGCTTAAAATATCTGAGTATTAATTTTTCACTGGGATTTGCGACTGTGCTGATCGCACACATAACGTTTAATATTCCGTACGTCATTTTGAGTGTTATGCCAAAACTCAAACAGACCAAACGCAGCACTTATGAAGCCGCACTCGACCTCGGCGCATCTCCGATTTACGCTTTTTTTAAGGTTGTATTTCCGGATATTCTACCGGGCGTGTTCTCAGGATTTTTGCTGGCATTTACCATGTCTTTGGACGATTTTGTCATCACCCACTTTACAAAAGGTCCGGGTGTCGATACGTTATCAACCAAGATTTACAGTGAAGTCCGTAAAGGAATCAAGCCGGAAATGTATGCACTTTCCACTTTGTTGTTTGTGTCCGTACTGATTCTGCTAATCCTGATCAACGTATCACCAAACAAAAAAGGCAGCGCCGACAAGAGACTGAGCGTAAAAAAATCTCAGAAAGCCGTTCACTTTGTACTTCGCAAAGTCGTCCCGGCTATTATGGCAGTCGTGGTCATTGCCGGCGGAATTTTCTATAGTTCCAAAGAAGATTTAAGCGGAACCAATCAGGTCATTGTCTATAACTGGGGAGAATATCTCGATCCGGAAGTTATCACTCTGTTTGAAAAAGAGACCGGAATCAATGTCGTATATGAAGAATTTGAGACAAACGAAATCATGTACCCGAAAGTACAGTCTGGCGCCATTGCATACGATGTGGTATGCCCATCTGACTATATGATCCAACGTATGATCGAGAACGATCTTTTAGCAGAACTGAACTTTGATAACATTCCGAACATCAAAAACATTGGTCAAGAATATTTCAAGCAATCCAGACAGTTTGACTCCGAAAATAAATATTCGGTGCCTTATTGCTGGGGAACTGTTGGAATTCTCTACAATAAAACAATGGTTGACGAGCCAATCGACAGTTGGAGCGTTCTGTGGGATGAAAAATATAAAGATAACATTTTAATGCAGGACAGCGTCCGTGACGCCTTTGCTGTAGCCCTTAAATACAAAGGACACTCTTTAAATTCGACAGACCTCGACGAATTAGAAGAGGCAAAAGAACTTCTGATTAAACAGAAACCACTCGTGCAGGCTTATGTAATCGATCAGGTGCGCGATAAAATGATCGGAAACGAAGCGGCTATTGGAGTAATTTATTCCGGCGAAGCAATTTATACACAACTAGAAAATCCAAATTTGGAATATGTCATTCCAAAGGAGGGTTCCAATGTTTGGATCGACTCCTGGGTAATTCCAAAAAATGCTAAGCACAAAGAAAATGCAGAAGCTTTCATCAACTTTTTATGTCGACCGGACATCGCCAAAATGAATTTTGATTATATTACCTATTCCACACCAAACACCGCTGCTCGAGAACTGATCGAAGATCCGGCTATCCGAAACAGCAAAATTGCATTTCCTGATGCGAGCGAGCTTGAGCGCTGTGAGACTTTCCAGTTTCTGGGTGATAAAAATGATGCCATTTATAACAAGCTTTGGCGCGAAATCAAATCCCAATAGCTTCTTTTGAGGCAGAAAGAGAGTTTTTATGAAACGAATTTTTTCCTATACCATCTCGGCTGCATACAACAATTGTACCTTGATTTCTTTTCTAAAGGAATCAGGGTATTCCAGTCAGGTGATCACACATTTAAAACGCACAGAGAATGGAATTTTATTAAACAAAACTTGGGCAAGAGTCCGTGATATCCTGCACACAGATGATATTTTAACCATCACATTAGAAGAAAAGACTTCTTCTGAAAATATCGTTGTGTCGCCTCTTCCACTTCATATCGTCTATGAGGATGAAGATTTGATGGTTATAAATAAAGCGGCAGATATGCCGATCCATCCTTCACAGGGCAATTACGACAACACACTCGCCAATGCAGTCGCTTATTACTATGCACAAAAGGGGGAACCTTTCACTTACCGCTGTATCAACCGCTTGGATCGTGATACAACCGGACTTTTAATTCTCGCAAAACATATGTATAGCGCCTCCCTCCTCTCGGACATGGTAAAAAATCGAAAAATCCATCGGGAATATCTCGCAGTTGCGGAAGGCGAGACCCCTTCATCCGGTGTCATTGATGCGCCAATCGGAAGAGTAGACGGTTCCACTATCGAGCGTCAGGTTGACTATGAACAAGGTGACTATGCCTGCACTCATTACAAACGTCTTTGCTATAAAAATGGATATTCGCTTGTATCCCTGACATTAAAGACCGGACGTACTCACCAGATACGCGTACATATGAAACACATTGGTCATCCGCTTCCCGGTGATTTCTTATACAATCCCAACTACCACGTCATCAAACGTCAGGCGCTGCATTCTCATTGTCTGTCATTCGAACATCCAATCACCAAAGAACCGCTGACATTCTCCTCTCCTCTTCCCGATGATATGGCAATTTTTTTCAATAATACAAATCAGGAGACAGTCAATTGACTGTCTCCCAACTATATTTCTTATATTTTTATACGTTAAAACATCCTCCACCAACAAATTCCCGCAAAAGAGAATTCGCCGGAATATTTTCACTTCCCACACCAATAAAATAGTCCAAAAACTTCAACAGACGTTTCGCTTCCACATATTCCTCGCAGTCTTTCTCAATTCCAAACAAAATCGGTTCTGCATATAATTTCAACACTGCCAACTCATAAATCAGCGCCGAATTAAACATTACATCTGCATCCTCCTGATAAGGAAAAATATTCTCTTCCTCCCCTTTTCTCACGGAAGACCACATCGCGATTGTCTGTTTTGCCGAAGCCCCACGGGTTCTTGCATCTCTGACCATACGCCGTATCAGGCGCCCATCCGTTGTCGGGATGCGATTGTGTTCATCGATATTCAACTGTGTCAATGCACTGATATAAATCTTAAACTTATTTTCTTTGGAGAGTTTATACGTCATGGCATCATTCAGGCAATGAATTCCCTCAATCACAAGCACATCCTGTTCCCCAAGCTTTTTAGTCTCGCCGGAATATTCTCTTTTTCCTGTTTTAAAATTAAATGTAGGAAGCGCCACTTCTTTCCCCGACAAAAGATCTAACATATCCTGATTGAACAATTCCACATCAAGCGCTTCCAAACATTCAAAGTTATAATTGCCATCTTTGTCTTTCGGAGTCTTTTCCCGTTCAACAAAATAATTATCTACGGCGATTGGATGGGGAACAAGTCCGTTCGCCCGCAACTGGATCGAAAGCCGATGCGAAAAGGTTGTTTTTCCAGAAGAAGACGGCCCTGCGATCAGCACAAATTTGATGTCTGATTTATTTGCAATCATCTCCGCTATCTCTGCAATCTTCTTCTCCTGCATCGCTTCCTGCACAAGAATCATATCCTGAATATCCCCATTAGTGATCTTGTCATTCAGCGCGCCTACTGTCTCAATATTTTGTATATCTCCCCACTTGGTCGATTCTTTCAGAACCTGAAATAATTTATGCTGTGGTCTGAAAGGCGGAACGACTGTCGGCGCATCTTTTTCCGGCATCTGAATTACAAAGCCTTCATCATACAGATGCAGTTCAAAGTATGGCAGGTACGATGCATCCGGCACCATATATCCATAATAATAATCCTCAAACTCATTCATACTATAAATATTGACTTTTGACACTCTTCGGTATTCAAAAAGTCTCTCTTTATCATGCATTCCATGTTTGTGGAATAAAGCAATTGCCTCATCCGTATGAATCGTACGTTTGTCAATCAGCATCTTTTCCGCAACCATCTCTAACATGCGGCTCTTCACCTTATCAAGGAAACGCTGATCTACTGCGACATCCCCTTCGATCGTGCAATAATAACCCTTGCTCAAAGAAAAATGAATACGTACCTTCCAAATATCTTTATGTTCACAGACATCATAGATTGCTTTTACAAGCATCAAACACATGCTTCTTCGATATGTCTGGTTTCCCACGGAATCCCCCGTCGTAACAAATCGTAAAGTACAGTCTTTTGTGACTCCTTTTCTTAATTCCTGAAGCTTTTTATCTTCAAACACTAAGACAATCTCATTTTCATATTGTTTTTGGTATTCCTTTGCAATTTTCGCAAAAGTCGTCCCTTCCTCATACTGCTTTACTTGATTCCCTACTTTTACCTTATATACCTTTCTATCCATGTGCTACTCCTTTCTTACAGCTATACTGTCTGAAACGGCTGTACAATCTCTGCTTTTTCTATCTTAACGCATGACAGATGACTCTCTAAAAACATCGCCATATCTTCTATGAAAATATGCTCCAATCCATAGTGCCCTGCATCTATTACGTTAAGTCCTCTTGCAACCGCGTCAATCCCTTCATGATGTCCAATATCTCCAGTCACAAGTACCTCTGCTCCCGTCTGAAGTGCAGTGTCAATCATACTCTTACCCGAACCCGGAGAAATTGCTGCACGTGTCACTTTCCTTTCTATATCACCAAATACCTTTACATCAGGCAAATGAAACTTCTCTTTTACCAGTTCACAGCACTCACCCAAAGTCATCTCATGTTTTAAAAGACCGACTCTTCCAATCCCCTGATTATTTTCCGGAATCGTTACCTCCAAAGGCTCCGCCTGCACAAGTTCCATCATTTTTCCCGACAGTTCCGCCATGCCAAGCACATCGTAATTCGTGTGCATTGCATAATATGATATGTCATGCTGTAACAATTTCACAACGCGATTGCTGATAAAATGCTCATCCGTAACTGTTTTCAACGGCGAAAAAATAAGTGGATGATGCGTGAGAATCATATCTGCATTTCCCTTTATCGCCGCCTCGATAATCTCATCGGTTGCATCCAGTGCCACATAAATACGCTTTACTTCTTTTTCAGTGCGTCCCACCAAAAGTCCGACGTTATCCCAAGCCAAGGCTGCCTCTTTTGGATATGTACCTTCAATCACATCAATTATCTCTCTACAAAGCATATGTTTCCCTCTCTTAATAAATTCCAAGCGCCTCTTTTGTCTGTGCTATCTCATTTTCAAGTTCCGCTATCCGGGATGCAATATGTATTCCTTCTTCCTTCCTTAGCTGTCTGCAAATTTGCTCTTTTGTCTTTTCTTCCTTTTCCAAAAACAATTTTAAAACAGGATGTTTTTCTCTGAGTAACAGCTTCCCATACCGCAGTTCTAATGTACTGTATTCCTCAGCAGACCCGTTTGCCACCTTCATCATCGGATAAAATTTTCCATCCTCCAAAACCATATCTTCTGCTATAATGCGGTAGTTATGTTCACACAGATACTGGCGCACTTTTGCAATTTCAGACTGTGGCTGCAGAATGAATTCCTTCAGATTTCTGAAAATCTCTTCTCCATCTTCCATGATCTTTATGACAAGACCACCACCCATTCCGGAGACAATGACACAGTCACATTCTCCTATCTGTAGTTTTTTGACCCCGTCTGACAGTCTAGTCTTAATCTGCTCCCCCAGACCGTGCATCCGAATATGTGCTTCTGCACGATCCAAAGGTCCACGATTGATATCCATCGCAATCGCGCATTTATTTTTTCCAGACTCTACCAGATAGATCGGAATATAACCATGGTCTGTTCCGACATCCGCGACTGTCACTCCATTGCTCACAAGTTCTGCAACTGCCTGTAATCTCTTTGATAGCTCCATACAAATACCCTAATCCAAATAATCACGAAGTTTGCGGCTTCTGCTTGGATGACGGAGTTTTCGAAGTGCTTTCGCCTCAATCTGACGGATTCTTTCACGAGTGACATCAAATTCTTTTCCGACTTCCTCCAATGTACGCGCACGTCCATCGTTCATACCGAAACGAAGGCGCAATACTTTCTGTTCTCTGTCAGTCAACGTATCCAAAACTTCTCCTAATTGCTCTTTCAACAACGTAGCTGCTGCTGCCTCAGCCGGCACCGGAACATTGTCATCCTGAATGAAATCTCCCAAATGACTGTCCTCTTCTTCGCCAATCGGTGTCTCCAAAGATACAGGTTCCTGAGAAATTTTCAAAATCTCACGCACTCTTTCCACCGGCATGTCCAGTTCTTCTGCAATCTCCTCCGGCAGTGGCTCACGTCCCAATTCCTGCAGCAACTGTCTTGATACACGAATCAATTTGTTAATTGTCTCCACCATATGAACCGGAATACGAATGGTTCTCGCCTGATCTGCAATCGCTCTCGTAATTGCCTGTCTGATCCACCATGTCGCATACGTACTGAATTTGAATCCTTTCTGATAATCAAACTTTTCAACCGCTTTGATCAATCCCAAATTTCCTTCCTGAATCAAGTCAAGAAATAACATTCCACGTCCCACATAGCGTTTCGCAATGCTGACAACAAGACGAAGATTCGCCTCTGCAAGCCTCTTTTTCGCATCTTCATCCCCTTCTGCCATCCGTTTCGCTAGTTCAATCTCTTCCTCGGCACTCAACAATGGCACTTTACCGATCTCTTTCAGATACATACGCACCGGATCTTCGATACTGATTCCATCCGGCACAGACAGATCTATCTTTTCCATGTCAACTTCATCTTCATCTGTCAACAAAATCTCCACGTCATCTGCATCATCCGTGTCCGGACTGATTCTGAGTACATCAATATTCTGCGATTCCAAATACTCGAATATTTTCTCCATCTGTTCTGCTTCCAGCTCCATATCTGAGAAAACTTCATTGATCTCCTGTATCTCAAGAATACTTTTCTTCTTCTTCCCTAAAGCAACCAGATTTTTCAATTTTTCCTCAAATTTTATAGCTCTTTCTTCCATGTAGTGTCCATCCTCTCATAGCTTGTTTATATTTTATCCTTAATCAATAGAAATATGCATTCTTTGCAAGTCCTGAAGAGATTTCTTTGCCTCCATCAGTCTCTGCAGCCCCACAATATCTGTAGGATTCAACATCTTCGTCGCAAACTCAATACTGTTGTATTTTACGCGGATAATCGTCTCCTTCAACGCTTTCTCCTGCTCTTCTCTCGTGGTGAGTTCCCGAATCTTCGTATGGAATAACTCTGCCACTTCCCGGTGTTCTTCCTCATCCGTAAAATGATTCATCACCTTCGCCGGATTGACCTCTCCCGCCTCATACTGCTCATACAGAAGCTCAGCAACTGTGCGGTAAAGTTCTTTTGTAAAATCTTCTGGTACAATATACTTTTTAATCTGTGCAAACAACGCCTCATTCTCTATCAGCCACGTCAGTAATATTTTCTGCGACTTCAGATTCCCATCTTCTTTTTGCTTTTCCCGGTTCGCCGTCTGTTTTGGCCGCTCCGCAGGTGTCGCCTGCCCCATCTGGATTGCCATCTTGCCCACCAGTTTTTTCAATTCCTCATATCCAATCCGATATTTTTCAGCAACTGCTTCTATGTAATTGTTGCGCTCAATCTCTTCCTCAAACATGGTGAGACGTTTTGCCGCCTCTTTATGAAACGCAGTCTTTCCTTCCGGCGAATTCATATCATACTCTTTTTCCAGAATCTCCAGGGAGAACAAAAATCCATTTCTTGCTTTATTGATCCGCTCCTCAAACGCCTCTGTTCCAAGATTCTTGATAAACTCGTCCGGGTCTTTATACGGCTCCATCCGGATAATCTTAGCTGTAATGCCTGCTTCTTTTAAAATCGGCATTGCACGAAGTGCTGCTCTTGTTCCGGCCTCATCGCTGTCATAGGTCAGATAAACTTCATTCACATACCGCTTGATCAGCGATGCATGTCCGGTAGTCAACGCTGTCCCAAGCGATGCCACCGCATTCGTAAATCCCGCCTGATGGAGTGAAATCACATCCATATATCCCTCACAGATCAAAAAATAAGGCTTTCTGGATGTTCTGGCACGATTCAGCCCATAGAGATTCCTGCTCTTGTCAAACACTTCTGTCTCCGGCGAATTCAAATATTTTGGCTTTGCATCTCCCATAACTCTTCCGCCAAATCCAATCACCCGGTTATTGACGTCCATGATTGGGAACATCACACGATTCCAAAATTTGTCGTGTGCCCCATGCCTTTCATCAACACTGATCAGACCCGCTTTTACAAGCAGTTCATCTTTATAGCCTTTTGTCTTTAAATACCGATACAGATCATCACTGTATTTATTGGAATATCCCAGACCAAAAGCGGTGATCGTCTCCTCGCTCAGTCCTCTGCCAGTCAAATAGGTATGTGCCAATTTCCCCTGCTCGGTCTTTAACTGGGCATAAAAATATTTTGCGGCAAGCTTATTGATCTCCAGCAGTGTCGCCTTCAGATCAGCTCTCTCTTTTGCTTCTTTGGAATACTCCACTTCCGGAATATCCACTCCTGCCCGCTCAGCAAGCATCTTAAACGCTTCCACGAAAGAATAATTCTCATATTCCATAATAAACGTAAATACATTGCCTCCCGCACCGCATCCGAAGCAATAATACATCTGCTTTCCGCGGCTGACTGAAAAAGAAGGGGATTTCTCATTGTGAAACGGACAAAGTCCAAAATAAGAACTTCCTTTTTTCTGTAACTTTACATATCCGGAAATGACGTCCACAATATCATTTTTTTGTCTTACTTCTTCTATTAAGTCTTCTGAAAAGTACATGTTGTCCTTCCTTCCAAATAAATTACCCTACATTTATACTTATTCGACAAATCCTTTTGATTTCCTTTAAATTTTCCAAGATTGTGGCACAAAAATTTCCTGAAACTTTTTTACCGCATAATTATCGGTCATCCCAGCTATATAATCACAGATAATCTGTTCTTTGCTGTCACCTCTCAGTACCGCACGTTGTAACTCCCGCTCAGGAAGTTTTTCGAAATGCTCCGAATAATACTCATAGAGATTCTGTACCAGTTTGATTGCTTTTTCCTCCTCGCTTTTTGCAAGAGGATTCCTGTAGACATTTTCAAACATAAATTTACGCAATCCCATAAGTGCCGCTTCTACTTCTTCTGACATCTGGATCTTTGGTTGATCCATGCTATGTATGATCACATCGTGTATCATCGTATTTAATCTTGCTCGAGTTGTGTTCCCCAATGTTTTCCGATATTTTGGCGGAATGTCGGCTTCGCTCAGTATCCCGCCGCGTATCGCATCATCAATATCATGATTGATATATGCAATCTTATCAGATAATCTCACAATCTGCCCTTCCAAAGTAAATGGCTTCCCCGATGTCTGATGATTTCGAATTCCGTCAACGACTTCCTCCGTCAGATTCAGTCCCTCTCCTCGTTTTTCTATGCATTCTACAACACGAACACTCTGCTCATTGTGCCTAAACCCAAGCGGACAGATCTGGTTGAGCGCCCGCTCTCCGGCATGACCAAACGGGGTATGCCCAAGGTCATGTCCGAGACTGATGGCTTCTGCCAAATCTTCATTTAAGCGAAGTGCTTTTGCAATCGTGCGGGCATTCTGTGAGACTTCCAGCGTATGTGTCAGTCTCGTCCGATAATGATCTCCTTTCGGGAGCAAAAACACCTGTGTCTTTTGTTTCATTCTTCGGAATGCCTTACAATGCAAAATGCGATCCCGGTCTCTTTGAAATACCGGTCGGATATCACATTCCTCTTCTTTTGCCTTTCTTCCTTTGGAATCCTTGCTCAATGCCGCATATGGACTCAAATATTCAATTTCTCGTAATTCTAATTGTTCTCGAATCGTCATCTTACTCTCCCTTATTTTTCAGCCGTTCCTCTATCGCATTTACAACCGTCTCAAGTACCTTGATTCTCGCATAATACTTGCAATTTCCTTCCACTACAATCCAAGGTGCTTTTTCTGTGGAAGTTCGAATCAGCATCTCATTTACAGCTTCTTCGTACTGATCCCATTTTTCTCGGTTTCTCCAGTCTTCCTCCGTGATCTTCCACTGCTTGTCCGGATTTTTCTCACGTGCCCTGAACCTTCTCTCCTGTTCTTCCTTATCAATATGAAGCCAGAATTTCAGGACAACCGTACCGGCATTCACCAAATCCTGTTCCATATCATTGATTTCCTTATATGCTCTCTGCCACTCCTTTTTACTGCAAAACCCTTCAATCCGTTCCACCAATACCCTTCCATACCACGTTCTGTCAAAAATAGCAATATGTCCTGCTTTTGGCATTGCTCTCCAAAATCGCCAAAGATAATGATGTGACCGTTCCATATCATTCGGTGACGCTGTCGGATGCACCACATATCCTCTCGGATCCATCTTTTCCGTCAGTCGCTTGATTGCGCCACCCTTTCCAGCCGCATCCCAGCCCTCAAATCCTAATACGACCGGAATACCTTTTCGGTACAGTTCTCCATGCAGTTTCTCTATCTCTTTCTGCAGTTTCTTTAATCTCTTCTTATATTCCGCCTTCGTATAAGAACAATCCAAATTGGCTTTTGCTAAGACCGTCTCCGATATTTCATGGTTTACAAGCACTTTATCCGGCATGATTTCTTCTTGTTTTTGCTGTTTTCTTTTCTCTATTTCCGCCAAAAGGCAATTGATTACTGTCGTGTAGATTTTTATTGTTGCAAATCTTCGGTCTGTCGCTTCCACGATTGTCCACGGTGCATACTCTGTATCGGTTTTCTGCAGCATCTCCTCATTCATTCTTTTATATTTTTTAAACTCTCGATTCCGCTTCAGATCTTTTTTGCTCACTCGCCACGCAGTCTCTTTCTTGGCCAATAATTTATCGAATCTCTTTTTCTGTTCCTCTTGGCTGATACATAAAAAGATTTTGATCAAAACCATTCCATCGTCTGTCAACTGTCGCTCAAATGACTGAATCGAATCATATGCAGACAGAACCTCTTTTTCTCCCGCTTTCTTTTCAAATCGATCAATTAAAACTTTACGATACCAACTGCTGTCATAAATTGCGATTCTTCCTTTTTCCGGCATTTTTGTCCAAAATCTCCATAAAAACGGATATTTCTTTTCCTCCTCGCTTTCATTCTTCACTGCGTACACTTCAAACCCTCTCGGATCTAATGAACGAATCAATTCTGCAATCTGAATTCCTTTTCCAGATGCGCCAAATCCTTCAAAGGCAAGCATAATCGGAATATTTAAATTTCTGCACGCTCGTTGTAACTGTGCAAGCTTTCTCTCCAGCACACTGATTTTTCTTTGATATTCATCTTTCTCCATTTTCTTTGTTAAATCTATCTTTTCCAGCATAAATATTCCTCCCATTACAGATATTTTTATGCAATTATACGATTTATTATACAATTATATAACAATTACCTTTTCTTTTCCATAATTATCTATATTTAATAAACTTTAAAAAAAGTGTTGACATTTCACACAAATCATAGTATTATAGTCAAGTAGCAAGGAGCTGTTACGCAGGAGTGTCGGAATTGGCAGACGAGCAAGACTAAGGATCTTGTAAGCAATGCGCTTGTGTGGGTTCAAGTCCCATCTCCTGCATCTTAAAAGAAATCTTTCGTTGAAAGGTTTCTTTTTTTGTACTCCCTTTTAACCGATATTATTCTCCTTTATTATAACTCAAAAAGAATAGCATTCGCTATTCTTTTTTAATCGGGGTGACAGGATTCGAACCTGCGACCTCCTGGTCCCAAACCAGGCGCTCTAGCCAAGCTGAGCCACACCCCGTTACTTTATTGAATTTTCATTATAGTTATTCTTCTAATCGGGGTGACAGGATTCGAACCTGCGACCTCCTGGTCCCAAACCAGGCGCTCTAGCCAAGCTGAGCCACACCCCGTTATCATTGTTTGCATCTCTCAAATACAAGTACAAGTATATCCAATTTACCCACTTTTGTCAAGCAATTTTGTTATTTTTTTCACTTATTTTGCTATTTTTCTTATTTTTTCTATTTTCCACACATTATGCACATTTATTCACCGGTATTTACCGCAAAAAATCAGTACGTTTTCAAGCCATTTACACATAAAAGAATCCCCGAAAACTCAAGGTTTCCGGGGATGTTATTTTTCACTAAGCTAATTTAGACTTCGCAACTTCTGCTAATGTAGCAAATCCCGCTGCATCATTTACTGCCATATCAGCTAAGATTTTTCTGTTCATCTCAACACCTGCTAATTTTAAACCGTGCATCATCTTGCTGTATGATAAACCATTCATTCTAGCTGCCGCATTGATACGGGCAATCCATAACTGTCTCATCTGACGTTTACGTTGTTTTCTACCAGCATATGAAGATGTCAAAGCTCTCATTACTGATTGTTTTGCAACTCTATATTGTTTTGATCTGGCTCCTCTGTAACCTTTTGCCAGTTTTAATGTTCTGTTGTGTTTCTTTTTAGCGTTCATTCCGCCTTTAATTCTTGCCATGTCCTTCTAATCCTCCTTCAATTCTTCCAAATCTTACAGATATGGTAAAACTTTTTTCATGTTCTTTACATTTGTAGCATCTGTAATAGTTGCCTGTCTAAGATTTCTTTTTCTCTTTGTAGATTTCTTAGTTAAGATATGGCTCTTGTAAGCTTTGTTTCTTTTTAATTTACCTGTAGCTGTTTTTTTGAAGCGCTTTGCAGCAGCTCTATTTGTTTTAATTTTTGGCATGATATGTTCCTCCTTAATATTTAGGTATTTATTTTTAACGTTTTTCAGTTAAAACCATACTAATGCTTCTGCCTTCGAGTTTTGCAGGTTTTTCAATGGCTGCAACATCTTTTAACATCTCTGCAAAATCATCCAGAATATGTTTGCTCGTCTGCATATGAGCCATCTCTCTTCCTCGAAAACGTAAAGTAACTTTTACTTTATTTCCTTTTTGGATAAATTTCTTTGCGTTGTTCACTTTCGTGTTCAAATCATTCGTATCGATGTTCGGCGAAAGACGCACTTCCTTTACCTCAACAGTTTTTTGTTTTTTCTTCGCTTCTTTTTCTTTTCTCGCCAGTTCATATCTGTATTTACCATAATCAATAATCTTACAAACTGGTGGTTTTGCTGTTGGAGCAATTTTAACCAAATCCAATTCTACCTCTTCTGCCAGCTTCAAAGCTTCCCTTGAAGACATAACGCCTAACTGGTCACCATTCTCTCCTATTAAACGTACTTCCTTGTCTCTGATTTGCTCGTTGATCATTAAATCGCTAATTGTAGTGCACCTCCATAAATAAAATAATCTTTACTTTACTCTAATTTTTTTATATAATAGCGTAAAAAAATGAATAGCTCACAGCTATCCACTCCATTTCTGCACACAAAATAGAAATTCTATTCTTATGCTTCAATATCAACCATTAGTCACCCACTTGTGCTAAGGTGAGAGTGGAACTCTGCTTTCTTTTTGTCTTACGCATGTATTAACATATCATACTCTCACCGTTTTTGTCAACGTTTTTTTTATTTTTTCTTATTATCCTTACATCGTTCACAAAATTGTTTGCACTAAAAAACAGATTGCACTCTTTTTTTCTTGCATTCTTTTCACTTTTATGCAATAATAAGGCTACTTAACTTAGTCTAAATGAATTTTGAGGAGGATTTTTTATGTCACAAAGAAGTAATTTTTCCAGCAAGATTGGATTTGTACTTGCTGCTGCCGGCTCTGCTGTAGGGCTTGGTAACCTTTGGAGATTCCCATATCTCGCAGCAAAATATGGAGGAGGAACATTTCTTCTTGTATATCTGATTCTTGCAGTCACATTCGGTTTTTCATTGATGATTGCTGAAATCGCAATCGGAAGAAAGACAGGGCTCAGCGCAATTGGCGCTTTCAAAAAATTAGATAAACGCTTTGGTTTTCTAGGAGTACTCGCCGCAATCATACCGATTATCATTCTTCCATATTATAGTGTAATCGGTGGATGGGTCATCAAGTATTTTGTCACTTTCATCAGCGGCGATATGCATGCAGCAGCAAATGACGCTTATTTTTCAAACTTCATCGGTTCCACCAGTGAGCCAATTGGATGGTTCTGTCTCTTTATCGCCTTTACTTCCATCATCGTACTTCTCGGTGTTGAAAAAGGAATTGAAACTGTAAGTAAATTTATGATGCCAGTATTAGTTGTTTTAACTGTGATCATTGCCGGATACGGACTTACAGTGGACGGCGCAATCGATGGTTTAATCTACTACATAAAACCAAGCATGGAAAACTTTTCCGGAATGACCGTCATAGCGGCGATGGGACAATTGTTCTATTCTATGTCTCTTGCAATGGGAATCATGATTACATACGGTTCTTATATGAAGAAAGACAACAACTTAGAAAGCTCTGTACGTCAAATTGAAATCTTTGACACTGGTATTGCATTCATGGCCGGGCTTATGATCATCCCTGCAGTATTCGCTTTCTCAGGCGGAACTGCCGAACAGTTAGGACAGGGACCTGGACTGATGTTTGTAATGCTTCCAAAAGTATTTAACAGTATGCCAATGGGCGGTGCTATCGGAACACTCTTCTTTATTTTAGTGTTCTTCGCAGCGCTGACTTCTTCTATCTCACTTATGGAGACAATTGTTTCTATCCTGAGAGATAAATTCCATTGGAGCCGTAAGTTTACTTGTATTATTGTTACAGTAATTGCATTAATAATGGGCATCCCATCCTCTTTAGGATTTGGTATCTGGAGCCATATAAAATTCCTTGACTTCTCAATCCTGGATGCCTTCGACTTCATCAGCAACAGCGTATTGATGCCAATCCTTGCTTTCTTTACTTGCATCTTTGTTGGTTTTATTATCAAGCCAAAAGCAGTTATCGATGAAGTAAAAAGCTCAGATGGTGTTTTCAAAGGTGAAAAACTGTTCACAATTATGATCAAATGGATCGCTCCAATCTTCTTAGTTGCAATCCTTGTAAGTTCTGTAGGAAATGCAATGGGATGGTGGACAATTTAATATTCTATTAAAAAAGGAGAAATTCGCTTGAATTTCTCCTTTTAATGTTTCATGCCGATGAATAAAATCTGTAAGACCACACCGATTAAGATCGAACCAATATATAACATTGCTGCAATTTTTAAATTTTCTTTTTTGTCCCGATTGTTTTTCCACAATACAATCAGTCCCATTCCACCGCTTGCTAGTAGCCCTGCCATCACAGACGGAAGCGCAAGGACATTTTTCATATATAACTCTGTAATCAGTATCGATGAAGCACAGTTCGGAATCAAACCTACCGATGCACTTAGAACAATCTGAAACGGAGAATCATTCATCAAGATCTCTTGAATTCTTTCAATTCCAATTCCCTCGATAACCAGATTCAGTACCATCGAGAACAGCATAATGTACAAAAGTGTTTTGAAGGAATGAGATACGACCGCTTTCAAGATGCCGTTGTGTCCACCACAACAAGTACATCCCTGCTCTTTCCACGTTCTTTCTTGCTTTAAGGCAAAATGCTTTCTTTTCCAAAATAGATCTACGAAATATCCAACAACAATTGCAATCACAACTTTGAGACCTAAAATTGTAAGAATCTTATCTCCACTCTTCGGATATCCCAACATCACAATGATCGCCTCATCTGATGTTGACATGAACACCGCAAGAAGAGTTCCGACTGAGATAAGCCGCTCTGCATACAGATTCGCCGCTACCACGGAAAATCCGCATTGCGGTATGCATCCAAACAGCGCTCCGATGATCGGTCCCGCTTTATTTCCCTTCATCAGAATCCGATCTCGTTTCTCTCCCGTATACTTTTCCACTAATTCAATCAGCAAAAATGCAAAAAGCAAAAACGGAATCATCCTCACTCCATCAATCAGCACATCTTTACAGATTTCTCCCATTATACTCAACGCTTATCCCCCATAAAGAACACAGCCACCACACCAGCACCTGTATGGCTTCCGATAACTGAACCGATTCCGTTGATCATCACGTTGTGAATCCCAAACCGTTCTTCTACCTGTTTCTTCACAAATTCAGCGTCCTCTATACAATCACCATGCGTAATCATCACAATGTCATTATCGTATCCCTGCATCTGCTTTTCCATGCGGTCTACAATCGAAATCAATGATTTTTTCCTGCCTCGTTCTTTGCCAATAACAACCAGTTTTCCCTCATCACTCATATGGATGATTGGTTTAATCTTAATCATGGAACCGACAACCGCAGTCGTCCTAGAGATACGCCCACCTCTGTGAAGGTGGTTGAGATCATCTACCGTTACATTGTGACAGATATGAAGCTTGTTCGCTTCCACCCATTCCACAATCTCTTTCATTGACATTCCACACTCTTTCAATTCTAAAGCTTTATATAGAAGCAATCCTTCTCCCATGCACGCGCAGAGACTGTCTATAGTAATAATGTTGATGTCCGGATATTCTTCTTTCAAATCTTCTGCTGCCATCCGCACACTGTTATAACTTCCACTTAGTCCAGAAGAAAAGCCGATATAAAGAATATCTTTCCCTTCTTTTGCAAGCGGCTCCAACGCTTCGCGCGCCTGTTCCGGATTGATCTGAGACGTTGTAGGAAGCGAACCTGTTCTCAGCTTTTCAAAAAATTCTTTATGTGACAGTCCATCCATCTCTTCATATGTAACTCCGTCCATAATATAAGACAGTGAGATGATCGGAACTTGTTTTGCCTGTAAATATTCTTTTGGTAAATCCACAGTACTATCTGATACAATTACAAACTCATTCATCTTTTTCCCTCCTGTTTGGCAATATTTATTTCTCTATTCTATCACTTTTTCTTTTCTTTCGCAAAAAGTTTTTCATGGTGTAAATAAGAGATTTTCGCAAAAAGTACGCCGAAGCGTACTTTTAATTTAATTTGATATTCAAATAACTTCTTCCTGATAGTGTTTTGTTAAATGCAATAGAGCAGATAATAATGATTGTTCCCGCCAAAAATCCAATCCAGTTAAAGCACGCTGTAAGGACTAAAAGCAACAGACGCATAAATTTCAACGCATATCCAAGTTCAAAATTCGGCTGTGTATAATTCGCCACAGCGACAAACGCCATATAAAGCATAACCTCTGAGTTGAACCATCCTGATTTGACCGAGAATTCCCCCATGACAATACCTGCAATCACACTGAGCGGCGTGCTTAACATACTTGGCGTATTCATCGCCGCAAGCCGAAGTCCGTCAATTGCAAGCTCCAATATCAGCAGTTGGAAAATAAGCGGAATATTGACCGTATCTTTCAATGACACAAACTGAAATGCCTCCGGAAGCCAGTTGAGGTTCTGCATAAATAACAAAAATACCGGTGTCAGAAAGACTGTTGCAAAGGTAATAATCGCCCTCGATACTTTCAAATATACATTTGTAAGAGTTGGAAAATAATAGTCGTTTGCCTCCTCAATAATGTCTAAAATCGAAGTCGGAAGAATCATCGCAGACGGTGAATTGTCAACTAAAAGTACGACTTTCCCTTCCAGCAGGCATACAGAAGCCGTGTCCGGTCTCTCTGTAAACTTAAATTTCGGAAACGGGTTGAACCATTTTCGTTTGAACAATTCTTCTGCAAGACTTTGCTGATTCATTCGCAACGCATCCACATTGATTGTATCAAGCCTTTTCAATAAATTGTCTAACAGTTCCTGATCCACTCTGTCAGACATATAGCAGACTGCTACATCGGTTCTGGAACTATTTCCAATCTCTATCATCTTCATCACAAGATGAGGATCTCGTATTCTTCTCCTCATCAATGCCGTATTAAACACGATCGTCTCCACGAACCCATCTCTTGACCCGCGGAGCGATTTATCCTTATCTGGCTCTTCTACTCCTCTTGCCGGATATGTGCGACAGTCAATTGCAATGCAAGCCTCATATCCATCAATAAACAGACAGGTAACTCCGGACAATATATTCCGAATGATCATGTCAAAATCAGCAATAATGTCCACTTCCACATACGGAAGCGCCATCTTGGAAAACCCAGTTGCATTACTTGGCATATCGTCCTTTTTCAACGCAAAAAAAGATGTCATGATTTTAAGCATTGTCTCATCTTTCGTAAATCCATCAATGAAGTAAAATGTACTCTGCTTTTCTCCGATAATCATATCACGCTGAATCAGGTCAAAACTTTCACTGACTGGAAGTATGCTGTTTAAATATGTCACATTTTCCTGAAGCGATGCTTTCACCTGTTTTGTCACTTTTTTATCTACCATACAAAAACCTCCACATTTGTCATCTCTTGGTTAGAATTCCCAAATGTGGAGGTTTTATACTGCATTTCTCTTATTTTGTTGTACTTCCAAGTCCACCGTTTCGCACTTCAGTCACATCATCATCTATTGTAATCCCATATTCCACGAAGATTCCCTGCATAAATCCGGTGCCCACAGAAAGTTCTACAACCTTTCCTTCATTCGTATCATTTGTCAGCTTTGCAAAAATATGCCCTTCATTGTCCGAATAAAAGTAATCACTGTCGATAATACCAACTGTATTATTAAGCTGCAGGCGAAATTTAAAACCAAGCCCACTTCTCGGATAACATTTTAAAACCCAGTTTTCTTCCATCTCCACACGGATTCCAGTCGGAATCTTCACCGTCTCTCCCGGTTGGAGCGTCAACGATACCGGGGTATAGAAATCATATCCCGCCGAACCCGAAGTCGCTCTTTTCGGAAGTTTGACAGCATCATAAATGTTTTGAATCTCGCTTTCTTCTACCTCACCAAACGTATCGAGCCATCCTTCTTTAAATTGTTCAAAACTTACTTTGTGAAACTTAGCAATCCTCTTCATGTAATACAATTTCTCCTTTTTCTAATGTCTTTTGTACATCAATTACTTTCTGATTAGAACTTCCCTTCCAATGTAGATTAGCATCCTTTTTATCCACTTCAAACTCTCCATCCACAAGCACATCTACATATCTCATCAGTTTCATTGTCTGAATCTGCTCCCATGTAGAGCCGGTATACAGCCAAATTGTCTTTGTGGGATACTTTTCTTTGATTTCTTTTGCAAGTGCTGTCACTTCGTATACATTACTAATATGAAGTGGGTCACCACCGCTAAAAGTGATACCGCTGACATAACTTTTTTCTAATTCATCAAAAATCTCCTGTTTTGCCGCCTCATCAAATTCCAATCCCCCATTCGGATCCCAGGTAATCGGATTGTGGCATTCCTTACAGCAATGCACACAACCAGATACCCATAGTACAACACGAAGACCATCTCCGTTTAGCATATCATCTTTTGTAATATTATGATAACGCATATTACATGCTCTTCCTTTCCGCTATTTCCGCCATTTTTGCGTCGTTTAGACGTGTATCCCCCTTGACGCGGGAGTAGGATAAATATCCATTCATACGCTCAATCTTTGTCAAGTTAGTACTTCCGCATTCCGGGCATACATCCATCGACAATTCTTCATGTCCACAGTCATCACAATATGCAAGCGACAGATTAACCCCCTCATAGAATCCCATATCCATCGCTCTTCTCACAAGCGATTTGATTGCTTCTTTATTATAGTTAATCGGATATTTGACATACTGGATCTTTCCACCGTTACTCAAATCCCAAAAACGTCCTTCTAAATCCTGTTTTTCAATCGGCGTAATATCTTCTGTCACATGACAGTGGAAACTGTTGCTTACATATTCTCTGTCTGATACATTCTCAATAATACCATATTTTTTACGGAACTGCTGAACCTGCACTCCACACAGATTCTCTGCAGGTGTTCCATAAATTGCATATAAGTGACCATCTTCTTCTTTGAACTGATTGACTTTCTTATTAATATATTCTAGTACTTCAAGTGCAAACGCCCCATCTTCTACCAACGATTTTTTATTGTGCAGCTGCTGCAATTCATTGAAGGCTGTGATTCCGAACGATGCAGTTGCTGATTTTAACAACGGTTTGATCTTGTCATACAGTCCCAAATGTCCACCATAGAAACCACCTTCACAATAAGCAAGCGGGTTCGTTGACGCCTTCATCTCTCCAAGATAATCATATGTGCGGATATGAAGCTGACGAATCAGTTCCAGATAATAATCAAGCACCTCATAGAAATCTCTGCTTTCCTGTTTTGCTTTTGCATAAATCATAGGTAAATGCAGACTCACAGCACCAATGTTAAAACGCCCCACAAATACCGGCGTATCATTTTCATCTGCCGGAGTCATACCGCCTCTTTCATACCATGGTGAAAGGAATGCACGGCATCCCATTGGGCTGATAATCTTTCCGTATTGCTTGTACATACTTGCAACATAACCTTTTCCGGTCAGACTCAGCCAGTCCGGATACATTGTCTTTCTGGAACATTCAATTCCGGCTTCAAACACATCCTCCAATGGTTTCCCCGGTCCATGAAGGTTCTCGTCATATAAAAACACAAGTTTCGGGAAGAGTACCGGTTTCTTATGTCCTTCTTTCCCCTGTCCTTCCTGACGCACCTGAAGCATCTTAATCGTGGCAAGTTTTCCATACTTCGAAGTGTTCGTTCCAGCTGTCACTGTGATAAATGGATAATCTCCGCGGCTTGATGATACGGAATTGAATTTATATTCCCATCCCTGGAATCCCTGTTCCATCTCTTTTTCCAGATCTTTCCACGCCACTTCCTCAGCTTTTTCTTTCGGCAATCCTAAAGATATATATTTCTCCAAATGCTTTTTATAAGATTTCTCTGCATATGGCTCTAAAATATCATCCACGCTTGGCACTGTAAATCCGCCATACTGCTGGCTCGCAGCACTTAACACGATATCCCCAATTACATCAAATGCTGTATCCAATGTCTTCGGCTCATTATACCAAAGATTTCCCATCTCAAATCCGCCACTCAAAACATTCTGCACATCAAACAGACAGCAGTTCATCGTGTCTCTTCTCGCAGACATATCATGAATGTAAATATAACCTTCGCGAATTGCCTGAATCTCTTCCACAGTCAGGAAAAATTTCTTATAAAGCTCTTTGTTCAGTTCATTAAAAATCAAACTTCTTTTTGTAGACACAAGCGCACTGTCTGTATTACTGTTCTCTTTGTCTCCGATGTACATGATAGACTGGCTTTTTTTGTAAACCTCATCTAACATCTGAACAAAATCCTGCTTATAATTGCGGTAGTCTCTATAACTTTTTGCAACAGTCGGATTGACTTTTTCAAGAGCCCCCTCCACAACGTTGTGCATCTGTGCGATGCGTATCTCTTCTGTGTCCATCTTTTCTACTTCTTCTTCTACAAACTGGCAAATAAATTGCAGCTCCTCATCTGTAAACTTAATCAACGCACGATATGCTGATTTATTGACGGCAACAACAACTTTCTGTACGTTAAACTCTTCTTTTGTCCCATCTTTTTTGATTACTCTGATCATCCGTCTCTTCCTTTCTGTTTTATATTATCATCTATATTTAGTGTTGTTCTAAGCTCAAATCACTATATACAGTATTTCTACGTAATATTAATACTATCACTCTGATTGTCTTTCGTCAAATCGGAATAATAGACAAAAATATTAGATTCTCTCTTCCATATTTTTGGATAAAAAAATAGGCCGTCATCTATTGACAGCCATTTTCAAGTATTTCGTCTTCTATTTCCGTAAATGCCCCCGTTTCTCCATTAGAATCTAAATCTGTTTTACCATAAAACCTAACTTTCTTATTTTCAATGATTAGTAAAAAGCAAAGAATTATCTCTGTGATTAGCATAAATACCGCTATATAATATGTTGGAGCATATACCCCAAGCAACAATACAATAATCGGTATCATAATAGAAAAAACATAATATGTTTTTGATTGATATAGCCAACCATATGGTAAAAGATGGGCACCGAAAATCATAGTATAAACCATCAACATTTTTTCTGGCATAAACGCACATACCCACATAGCAATCAATATATAAAGCATTTGATTAAGTGAAATAAGCAAGCCCAATCCTGAAAGTGGATTTTCTTTATTTTGAAAATCAATTTTCAAAATTTTCGAGAGTAAAAAAGCCAACGGAACTAATGGTGTTGAACAGCAAAAGGTGAATAAATTTTTTGACATAATCGGCAATGAGGATATATGGATACCTAAGACTGCTACCCAAATGAAAACAGAAGCAACAATAAAATGCAACCCTCTTTTTTGTTTTCTTATATTATCTTCTCTCAGCTCTTGCAATGTTGATACTAACTCTTTTCTATTTCCCATTTGCTTTTCTCCTTTGTTGTTGATACTTTACCAAAGCTTGCGTATAAATTTCTCCTTGTTTATTGCTATACCACTGGTATATTGCAATACAAATGAAATAAAGAACACATATAATTCCGATAAAAACTAACCACTGAATAAATGTTCCTATACCGCTAAAAAATCCAATCCAATAGAAGTTTAGACACTCATATAAGCTAAACAATACCATAAAGCAGGTTAACCTTTTTGTGAAAGCCCAATTTTTAATAAAAACCTTTGTAAAAAGAATATTAAAAATCAACACGCCACCAATCACAAAAAATAGTAATTTAGTTAACATACTTACTGAAATTTGTTGCTGATTGGAAATATGACAATATGCTATCCAGATGATAAGAAGCCACGTCGTGCAAAAAGCAATCCCATTTCTCATCCAAATGAAAAATTTTATGATATCATTTTTGTTGTTTTTCATTGCTATCCTCCTATATTGATAATAGTTTCCGCACAAACGGTACATATTTTCTGGAAATATATAATAACTCTCCATTACACAGCGTTACTAAAATGGTGCGATTTAACTCTGGTTTTAGGGAACGTATTTTATTTATGTTTATAATAAGTGACTTTGAAATTCGGACAAAGTCTTTATCGGATAAAATTTCCTCCAGTTCATATAACCTTTGTTTGATTTCCATAACATCTTCCTCCGTGTATAGAAAGGTATGATTATCTACAGATTCGAAGTATAATACTTCTGATGAATTTACCAAAAATTGCGTACCGTCTTTTTGGGCATACAATTTATTATCAAATGATTCGATATGCGATTTTAATCTCATAATTTCATCATCAATTTTATTGCACTGAATGATTACGCTTAATGTTTCTTTTATGTGTTCAATAATCTGAATATCCATATCGCACCTCCTCCAATTATTATAATCATTCGTATCATTTTCTCAACTGCTTTGTTGTAAGAGGTACAAAATTTAGCGTTAAAATGCCATTAAATGAGCAAACGGAGTATCCCCCTTACCTGCTGTCTATAACAGATGCAGATATTAAGTAATGTAACGCTTTTGGTGTCAAAGCGGCTTATTTAAGCGGCTCAAAAAAGTATAAAATAGGGCGGGTAAGGAATTATCCCTACCCACCACGGTTTTACTGCTATATGCGTTACAATACTTTAGGTGTAGATGATTTCCTCATTCACAACCTCCATAGCACACGCACGTATGTTATTCATTCGTCCAACCTATTCTAAGGCGTTTTCAGCCTTTAACTGCTCCGTGATACCCTGTGCCTGTTTCATTTGTTCTACAAGTGTTTTAAAGTGTTCCTGCGCCTGCCTGTGAATGTCGGCAAAATAAGTGTTCAGCTTGCCCTCCATCAACATTGTGGTATAGGTAGCTTTTCTCCATTTGCTATGGGAATGGTTAGAAAAGTATGTTGCTCCGTCTTTAAAACTGTTTGCAGAGGTTGGGAAGATAGAGAAGAGAGATTATATTGGTAATCTCATACCTTTTGTAAACTTTTCTTCTGCGGTTGCATGGTAAGTTTGATCTTGCCTATATTTTTCATCAGTTCCGCCCACGCTTGATAGATTGGATAAAGCCTTTTTCGTGTTGTCGTGCTGTCTGTTGGTTTCTCTAAAAATCGTATTTTGCTGTTCCATACTTTTTATTCTGTTCATATCCCTTTTCATAAAATATCAATCTTAAATTACTAGCTGAACTGCCGAGATAAAGACTTCCACCTTTACTCTGAAACACTTCCTCTTTCAGTTCTCCCGAATCATGAAAATCTATCTCCCTTAGTTTTGTGGAAAGCAATCCCTCTTTTGTCCGTATAATCAAATCGGGAATACTCAAATACGGTTTTCTATCGTCGATTGCCAAATCAATTCGCGGAAAATTGATATGATACTGACAAACTCTGTTTAAGTCAAGTCCTCTGCTGTATCATGGTGCTGTTGGCTGTGTCCGTTCCGTCAAGGACTGCCCTACGGCGTATCGGCTACGCCTTGTTTCTTGACATCACAAAAGCCTGCACGAATTTTCTTCAATCCGACAGGCTCTCATTCTTTCACATACTCTATCAATTCTTCTATTCCACAATCTAAGTAACTGCACAGTTTACATATTAGTTGTGTGTCTAATCTCTGAAATTCATTTCTACAATTCAGTCCATCTTATCATTTATTATTTTCAGAGAAATTTCTTTGGCTGTACTGCCCGAAATTTCTCCCGACTTTGAAAGATCGCTAAGATATGTAGCTAAATATATTCTTTGATCATTTGTTTGAATAAAACCTACAAACCACGCTTCTCCATTGGAACCAGAACCAGTTTTTCCGTAGATTTTTTGCGTTTCATCATTTTGAATCAACATAATTTCTTTGACTGTTTCAATTTCTTGACTACTATAAATACTTTGACCATCAAATATTTTTTCCAAAACTTTCACTTGTTGTAAAGGTGAAATTTTCAATGAAGAATTTAGCCAAAAGCCATTCAATTCTTCATACGGATTTATATTACTGCCTTCCCACTCAGAAATATCTTTATTCCCATAGTCCAACTTATTTAACTCATTTTGAATTTCATTTTTTCCTACTGCATTAATAACCTGACGAAAATACCAAATACATGATGTTTGAAATGCTTCCTTCAAAGTTAAGTTTTTATTCCATTCCAAATTAGGATATTGCGTTCCATTGTAATTCATAGTTGATGTTTCATCCTTAATGACATTATTATGAATACCAGCTAATGCAGAAATAATCTTAAAGGTTGAATACGGAGAAGCCTCCTGTTTCGCCAAGTCCTCGTTATAAAAATAACATGTATTTTCTATTGGATTATATATTACTGCACAACCCTTTATCCCATTAAAATAATTACTTAAATCAATAATTTCTTCTGTGATATTTTCTTTTTCATTACTAACTGCATTTTTATTATCCGTTTCTGATTGTTCCGATTGCTTTGTTACTGTAGGCATTTCGCCATCTTCTTTTCCTGAACATCCAAATAAAAACGCTGAGCATAATAGTAAAAATACTAATGAAATTTTTTTCATCATAAATCTCCCTTACAACTTAAAGTTTACATATCCATATACTATTGAAATCTAATCACTTCTTTTCCAGTGTATCTTCAATAATCTCAATTCCTCGGTTAACAAAGCTAATTTTTATCTCGTTTAAATCTTTTCCCTTTTCTAAAATAGACACATAAGCTATTCCTAACTGGTCATCCGCTGTTGGTGTAGGATTTCCCATCAATGTTGTCCATTCTATATCTACATCTGATTTTGAAATGCTCGTATTAAATTCAATTTCATATTGAAGTGGCTCAAAAAAATTAGAATTAGATTTCGCATTAACTAAAATCCTATTATTTTCATCTTGATATATTTCTATAGTATACTTCACAACATCCTCTTTGTTGTTAACGTAGTCCTCGTTTGGAGATATTGTTTCTTCACATACTAATTTCATATTTTGAGTTGATACTAAATTATCGGTTTTTCAATATCTTTTGAAGAACAACCTGCTAAGCTGAAAATCAATAAAAATATAGAACAGACTAAACATATTTTATTCCTTATTTTCATTGTCAACACCTCTAATTTGTTTATTTCTGCCATTCTATCACATTTCCTAGTCTTTAGCATTACTTTTCTCAAAAATTTAAGGGCATATTGCAAAACACAACATACCCTCATAATATTGTTTCAAAAGACAATTTATATCATATTTTTTGTACTCCCATAAGGGCTTTTCTATACTCCCTTTGTACTCCCAATTTCACGATATTGCCCGATATTTCACATCATTTTACGATATTCTGACTTTTCAACAAATCCCTTAAGTCCCGCATTAGAATGGTGTTCCGTCCAAGTTATACGGTGTCACCTGATATACATAATAATTGACCCAGTTTGTATACAAGTTATTCGCGTGTGAGCGCCATGTCAAAAGCGGTCTTTTCGTATCATCATCTTCCTCATAATAATTTTCCGGGATTTTAATTGGAAGTCCTTTTGCCTTATCGCGTTTATACTCTTTATCTAGAGTCACCCTATCATATTCCGGATGTCCCATTACAAATATCTGCTTACCATCCAAAGACATTGTCAGAAATACGCCTGCTTCTTCAGATTCTGCAAGGATTATCAACTGCTCTTCGTTCTCAATAGCTTCTGTCGGAACTATTGTATGACGAGAATGTGGTGCGTAAAACACATCATCAAATCCTCTCACCAATGGAATTTTCCGATTTTTTACATGATGCTCAAACACGCCAAATACCTTTGCATCCAACGATACTTTATCAATCCCATAATGATAGTAAAGTCCCGCCTGAGCTCCCCAGCACAAATGCATTGTAGATGTCACATGTGTGTTCGTCCATTCCATGATTTCTTTCAGTTCCTCCCAGTAATCAACCTCTTCAAACGGCATCTGTTCTACCGGAGCACCTGTGATGATAAAGCCATCAAATCTCTGATCTTTGATTTCCTCAAACGGCACATAAAATTTGTTGAGATGGCTGGTTGATGTATTTTTAGATTCATGACTAGACACATTTACAAAAATCACATCTACCTGCAATGGTGTATTCGACAGTGATCTTAAAATCTGAAGTTCCGTATCTTCCTTCAATGGCATCAGATTCAATAACCCAATTTTAATCGGACGGATATCTTGATGCATCGCACGGTGTTCATCCATCACAAATATATTTTCCTGTTCCAGTATTTCTTTTACTGGCAAATCATTTTGTACACGAATCGGCATAAATTATTCTCCTTTTTCTTCACATTCAATAAATTCTCCTTCATCATTCACATAGCTTTCACTGCCATACCTCTCAGATGATGTTGGAAGTTTTTTGCGCTCCAACTTTTGGTTGATAAATATTTGCGCAATATAATACAAGACAGCAAAGGTCGGCACTCCCATAATCATTCCGACAAATCCAAAAAGTCCTCCTCCAAGCAGGATGGAAAAGACAACCCAAAAAGCGGACAGACCGGTAGAATCTCCCAAAATCTTCGGTCCAATGATATTCCCATCAATTTGCTGCAAAATCAGTATAAAAATAGCAAAATACAACCCCTGTATCGGTTCCGCAATCATAATCAGAATCGTACTCGGTATTGCTCCAATATAAGGTCCAAAAAACGGAATTACGTTCGTCACTCCGACAATCACGCTGACAATAAGAGTATACGGCATATTCATAATGCTAAGTGCTATAAAACATAACACCCCGATAATCGCAGAATCGATAATCTTTCCAATGATAAATCCACCAAAAATCTCGTTGCTCTTTTTCGTAATGTGAAGCGCCATGTTAGCGTGATCCGGCTTCATCAGTGCGTACACAATTTTTTTGCACTGACCGGAAAACAGTTCCTTGCTAAACAGTACGTATACAGAGACAATAAATCCGATTAACACATTCATGATCTCACTGACAACATTGATTACTCCCACCGTCAGATTTGACATCAAAGTGTTCGCCTGTTGAAGTAAATCCGTCTTCAGCCAGTTTTCCACCGCATCTGTTCCCTCTGTGATGATATTCTTCAGCATCGTATCCAAAGTTGAGTTACTGATTAAAAATGCATTCATATCTTGTGCCCAATTATTCATCTGCTCCGGAAGTGTCACAATCAAATCTCGGATGCTTTTGTACAATTCCGGAATCAGCATATTACACAGTGCCACAATCACAAACACAGAAAAAATCAAAGCTGTAAAGATTCCGGTTCCCCGTCCGATTTTATGTGCCGTTTCTTTTTTCTTTAGTTTTTTCTCCAAAAAAGGAGTAAGATGTCTTTCTACCAATTTCACAATCGGATTCAAAAGATATGCAATCACAAGACCATATATAATTGGTTTTAATATCTGAAATATCTTTTCAAAAATATTAGAAATTCCATTAAATCGCAAAAATGCAAAATAAAAAACAATACTTGCTGCAACAACAAGAAATGCGGTCATTCCTTTTCCAAACTGCTGTCTTAATTTTGAAGGACCTTTATTTCGAAACTGAGGTCTTTTATCATGATACGTTTTCGTTTCCTTTGAATTTTCCATAATATGTATTCGAATCCTTTCCTCTCCCAATTTACATCTACGCTCCATTATAACGCCACCTTCTTAGAATCGTCAACAAGAACACAATTAAGGGCGCAGTAAAAGTTTCAAACCTTTACTGCGCCCAACCTCATTCACTATTTGCTGCATTCAAAACTTGCACATTCAGTCTCACCGCATTTGCATGCGTTGCTGCCCTCCACGCTGATCTTCCCTGCATGGCATTTACACGCATTGTTATACATACATTCAACCGCTTTGCAATCGATATTGCTTGTCGGAGACGCCTCACCTGTTACATTGCTGTAAGAATCTCCTTTTCGCTCCACGAAACTTCCGCAGCACGTCTCATCCGACTTCTTTGCGGAATCCCCCTGAACCTCAATTGCATCAAGATCACAATAAAATTGTTTATTGTGTGTACATGTCTGTACTGTACATTTCAATTCTGGCATGATCATACCTCCTTATATTTTCTAAATTATATCAGAGATAGTATTTCACACTCGTTTTCATTTTATACATTTACTCTTCGTCCATCTTGTGCTTTCGCAGTCTCAGAAACAGAGCAAGCACTGCAAAGAATTCTCTCACCATATAATTGGGAAATACAGCAAGATTACTGCTTGCTGTAAGCGCATAAACTTTTCTGTATCCGATTGATTTTGCCAATTTCACAGCTCGGTAAATATGAAAGTTATTTGTAACAATTCCTATTTTATCCTGTCTCTCATCATCTATAAAAGCAAGACTTTTTCTCAGATTCTCATATGTTGACGTCGATTTTTCTTCCAGGCAGATTCTGGTTGTATCAATCCCACAATTTTCCAAATATTCTGCCATCGCTTCTGCCTCCGCGATATCCTCACCTTTCCCTCTGCCTCCCGATACGATTACAATCGTCTCTGGATTCTCATTGAGATAACGGATTCCACGGTCAAGCCTTCTTTTTAATGCCTCAGTCACTCTTTTCCCGCGAATCTGCGCCCCTAAAATAATAATGTATCTCAAATTTTTCGGAACAACCGATATCATCGCACAAAGAATCAGCACTTCCACACAGAAAAAAATCATCCACAGAACAATAAAAACACCGGTCAAAATATACTCAAACCAAATCGGAATTTCCCTGGTCAGTATTCCTATTCCGATATTCGCCACCCCAAACACCGCCCAGAACCACGTAAATGTTCCATTCCATCGCTTCGTATACCACACAACAAATCCATAATATAGGATACTTAAAATTCCAAGTGCAATGAATCCTGATGCCATAGACTATTTACCGCAGCATTTTTTATATTTTTTCCCGCTTCCGCATGGACAAGGATCATTTCTTCCAATTTTCTTTTCTTTGCGGACTGTTCCTGAATTTTTCTGTTCTTTATACAATTCTCTCTTGCGTTCCGGTGTAAAGATGTTATTCCACTGCGGTAATTCATACAACCAGTCAGCTTTTGCATCCACCATATTCTTATATAACTTTTCCTTGTCAAAGATCAGGTTTACAACTGTATCTTCTTCCATTGTCTCAATTGGATTCTCTTCTTTTAAGCTTTCATTGATTCCATCCAAAAATCCTGTCATTGTAAACACGTCAATTTCATACTTTTCTGCAAGTTCTTTGACTGTTCCTTTTACTTCCTCATCCGGATTTGTCAATAATTTCTCATAGATATTTTTTTCAATTTGAAAATAGGTTCCCCAAAATTTTTGTAATGCTGCACGATCCATCTCCTTTGAATATGCAACTGCTCTCCATTCTTCTAATAATGCCATGTTTATAACTCCTTTGTATTTTCATTCTTATCGCTTTATTATATCTCATTTTTCTTCATAAAACAAGCATACCGAAACTGTTTTTTCTCAGTATGCTTTGTTTTACACTTTAAAATTTAGAAACTGTTTTTGCTTCCAATGCATTTTGTTTCACTTCTCCAAAATCAGCTCCTGCGGATGCGGCAACTGTGGCCGCCACTGCTCCTTCTACAATCGGGCAGTCTATCATCTCAATTTTCTTGTCAGTCATCTCCTCCAGAACCATCTCTGTTGTCATAACAGCACTGCCCATATCCATCATCACAAGCACTCCGTCTTCGGAATAAACGTCCTCGATTGCCTGATATATTTTTTCATAACTCGTCCCGAGTGTTCCGTCATCCATACCTCCCGCCGCACGAATAAGCGCTTCCGGAGCCATCATCTTTGTAAACTCCACAATGCTGTCCGCCAACTCTCGACTATGAGATACAATTACAATTCCTACCATGCTTACCCTCCTTACAGACTTTTTGCAATCACGCTTAGTATTAATGTAAACGAAGTAGCTCCCGGATCCTGATGCCCAATACTGCGTTCTCCCAAATAGCTTGCTCTTCCCTTTGTGGCAATGATAGTCTTCGTATATGCGACACCATCCTCTGCTGCCTCCACTCCTTCCAACAATATTTCTTTCGAATCTTTTGCAGCTTTAAGAGCGCCCTCCATTGCAGCAAGCGCCGGAACCATTGCATCCAGCATCGTCTTTTCACCGGTTGTGGATTTGCCGCGCATTTTAACTCCCTCTATGGAAACCTTTAGAATTTCCACAAAACCATTGATGTCCACCGCATCTTTTCCTGCCATCAATTGCCCTGCTTTCATAAATGCAGTCCCATAAAGCGGTCCTGATGCGCCTCCCACCGTAGATACAAGTGTCATTCCAACCGTCTTTAAAATCGTTCCAATATCTTTGTCAGCAAGCGTATCTAACTTTTTTTCCACCTCCTGAAAACCGCGTGAAAGGTTAATTCCATGATCCCCATCACCGATTACATTATCAAGCTCTGTCAGAAACAGTTTTTCTTTCTCAATCGTCTCTCCGATGTTTCTTAAAATCTCAATTACCTTTTGTTGATTCACCATAAGTCGTTCCTTCTTTCTACACTATGCCTTAAATGCGGGTGTATCTGCCTTTGCATCCAGCAGTTTCTTCATCTCATCATCCAGTCTCAACAGAGAAATTGAAAATCCGTCCATTTCAATCGATGTCATATAATTTCCGACAAATGTCTTATATACTTTGATTCCATTCGCAGCAAGTACATCTGGCACATGGTTGTTTACAATAAACAATTCCATAAGAGGTGTTCCTCCTGCGCCGTTGATCAAAACAGCCACTTCGCTATCTGCATAATCAATATCTGCGAGAATCTTTTCCAGCAACATATCTACAATCTCATCTGCGCTTTTCAATGGCTCCCTGTGCGTTCCCGGTTCTCCGTGAATTCCGATTCCTACCTCCATTTCATCGTCACTCAGCTCAAATCCCGGCTTCCCTGCTGCCGGAACCGTGCAAGGCTTGATTGCGATTCCCATGGTTCTCACATTGTCGACCACTTTTTGTGCAACTGCCTGTACCGCTTCAAGTTCTGCACCTTCCTCCGCTTTTGCACCTGCTATTTTATGTACAAAAATCGTTCCTGCTACACCGCGGCGCCCAACTGTATACAAACTGTCCTGAACCGCAACATCATCATTCGTAACAACATATTTGACCGGAATACCGTCCATCTCCGCCATCTCTGCTGCCATCTCAAAATTCATGACATCGCCGGTGTAGTTCTTTACAACCATAAAGACACCTTTGTCCGTCGCTATCGCTTTGATACCTTCATAAATCTGATCCGGCGTCGGAGAAGTAAAGACCGGTCCTGCAACGGCAGCATCCAGCATACCTTCTCCTACAAATCCACCATGTGCCGGCTCATGTCCGCTTCCGCCACCGCTGATCAGAGCAACTTTTCCTTCTTTTTTTCTGGATCTTACCACCACATTTCCGCAATCTAATTTTTTTATATATTGCGGATATGCTTTTGCCATTCCCAAAACCATTTCATTCTCTACCGCATCCACATTGTTTATAATTTTTTTCATTGCCGAAACCTCCTTGATTCTTTACATTTTCACCATTTTGTATAGTTTTTCATCATTTAAAAGCTTCTTTTTTATAGAATATCACCATACAACTCTCTGGTCAATAGTTTCTATTTGCATTTTTGAAAATCTATCGCTATAATCAAACTATCATATATGAGGAGACAATAGTTATGAGTAAGACAAAACGAATTCTTGCGCTCTTAGGCGTTATTCTGTTAGCAGCACTTTATCTGAGCACTCTTTTCTTTGCAATTTTTGATTCACCAAATACAATGTGGCTATTCAAAGCTTCTATTGCTGCGACAATCCTGCTTCCGATTCTTTTATATGCATACACACTGTTTTACAGATTGTCGCACAAGAATAAGGATGACTAACTCTGTGTTACACATATAGCTCTGCCGCAAAAAAGGCAGGGCTTTCTTCTTGTCTGAATTGTCTGTCTTCGATTTCTTTTTGTTTTCGCCTCTTCATCAAGTATTCCTCAATCGATATCATTTCCTGATATTTCTGTTTCTTTTCTTTCTGCATACTAAATTCCTCCATCCATATCTATTTCCAACTTTATCATTATATTCATACTCTTATATGTATATTCCTTTTGAAACAATTTTATTTTATCAGTAAATCATGACTAACTTGTGTCAGTTATATAAAATCTTTCTAACCCAATTCTTAAGTTTTTCTATGCAAATTGCTTATTTTCTCTTGACACATTGCCATTACTGACACTACACTATTACTATCGTTTGTGTGATCTAAAGCCACACGTTCGATAATCTTAGTAAAAAGGAGACTTGCATATGGAACATTTAATCATCCCTAAAGGATACACAGCACCACTTACGATTCGTGAGACAGAAGTTGCAATCAAAGAGATCAAAGACCACTTTGAGCGTGCCCTTGCGAAATCACTGCACCTGACACGTGTATCCGCTCCACTTTTTGTCAAACCGGAGTCTGGACTGAACGACAACTTAAATGGCGTGGAACGTCCAGTAGCTTTTGGGATCAAAGAGCAGAACGACACCCCGGTGGAAATTGTACATTCCCTTGCAAAATGGAAACGCTATGCATTAAAGCGCTATGGTTTTCACTCAGGTGAGGGTTTATATACAGATATGAATGCGATTAGAAGAGACGAGGATACCGATAACATACATTCGATTTATGTCGATCAATGGGATTGGGAAAAAGTAATTTCTAAAGAAGAACGCAATATGGAGACATTGCAGTATACTGTCCGCAAAGTATACGCTGCGCTTCGCGAGACAGAAGAATATATCTCTAGAAGATATAACTACATAGATCCGATTCTTCCGGAAGAGATCACTTTCATCACTTCACAGGAATTGGAGAATCTATATCCTTCTTCCACTCCTAAGGAAAGAGAATATAAGATTGTCAAAGAAAAGGGAGCTGTCTTCATCTCTCAGATCGGAAAAGAATTGATTTCCGGCGAGAAGCACGATGGGCGTGCACCGGATTATGATGACTGGGAATTGAACGGTGATATCATTGTATATTATCCGGTTCTTGACATTGCATTAGAACTTTCTTCTATGGGAATACGCGTTGATGAGGAAGCGTTAGCACGTCAGCTTAACTTGGCCGGCTGTCCGGAACGCGCAGAACTTGATTTCCAAAAAGCTCTTTTGAATCATGAACTTCCATATACAATCGGGGGAGGTCTTGGACAGTCCCGTATTTGTATGTACTGCTTAAGAAAAGCTCATATCGGTGAAGTACAGTCTTCTACATGGCCAGAAGAGATTGTAGACACAGCTTTTGCTAACGGAATTCGGTTATTATAATTTGGGGTACACCTAAAAAATAGGCTTCGCCTATTCAGCTCCCCTTCCCCTCAATCTTGAGGGGTTAGGGGGTTTCTTTTTCTTCCTTTTTCCTGCATAATAGACTTATGAATATCTTACAAAG
>NZ_JBQKED010000022.1:0-54712 GCF_052121495.1 Faecalimonas sp. LCP19S3_D12
GTATGTAATTGGATTGCGCCCAATGAAGCATTTAGAAGAAGTGTTAAATTCTTAAAAAAGAGACAGCAGGCAAAGTCAGAAAAAGAGGATCATTCATGCGTTTGTCGTGTATTCTGACTAATATTTGTGGAGAAAATAGTATGGCTATGGTATAATATGAAATTGACATGGAGGATGAAAAATGAATTTACCAATTGCGTTTGAAAAAAAGATGAGAGAACTGCTTGGAGCAGAGTTTGATGATTATATAAAGTGTTATGAGGAAAAGAGACTTTATGGTCTCCGCGTAAATACAAAAAAAATCAGTGTGGAAGAATTTAAAAAGATTTGTCCGTTTGAGATTCAACCGATACCATGGATTGAGAATGGATTTTATTATGATGGAGAGCACGTGCAGCCGGCAAAACATCCATATTATTTTGCCGGACTTTTTTACTTACAGGAGCCTAGTGCTATGACACCGGCAAACAGTCTTCCGATTGAACCGGGGGATAAGGTGCTGGATGTCTGTGCAGCACCGGGAGGAAAGGCGACTGAGCTTGGAGCAAAACTTTGCGGGGAAGGTGTGCTTGTGGCAAATGACATCAGCAATTCCAGAGCAAAGGGCTTATTAAAAAATATTGAAGTGTTCGGCATCGGCAATGTGCTTGTGCTCAGTGAGGAGCCAGGCAAAATTGAAGAGTATTTTACGGAATATTTTGACAAGATTTTGATCGATGCACCATGTTCCGGAGAAGGAATGTTCCGAAAAGATAAAAAGATGGTGAAAGCCTGGGAAGAACATGGACCGGAATTTTTTGCAAAGATTCAGAGAAGTATTGTCACCCAGGCTGCAAGAATGTTAAAACCGGGTGGAATGATGCTCTATTCCACTTGTACATTTGATCCGGAAGAGAATGAGGGCACAATTGAATATTTAAGACAACAATATCCGGAATTTGAGATAAAAGAGATTCGGCCATATGAGGGGTTTGCAAAAGGAATGCCGCAAGTGACCGAATCAAAAGAGCCTGCATTTGAAAAAACAGTCCGTATCTGGCCGCATAAGATGCACGGAGAGGGACATTATTTGGCATTGCTTCAAAAAGGGGAAAAGTCGGAGAAACTAGTGGTCAAAGAAAAGAAAAAGCGCACGAAAAAAGTGCCGGAAGAACTGCTTGCATTTTTCGAGGACATCACATGGGAGATGGACTGGAGCAGACTGGAGATTTACAGCGAGAAAGTCTACTATATGCCGGAAGATATCCCGAATGTAAAAGGCATTCGTTTCCTTCGGACAGGACTGTATCTTGGAGATGTGAAAAAGAACCGGTTTGAGCCGAGTCAGTCGCTTGCGATGTGTCTGAAAAAAGAAGAGTACCGCCACACAATCTCACTTTCCGTGGAGGATGAGCGTGTGATCCGCTATCTGAAAGGTGAGACAATCGAAGTTGATGATCTTGTTCCTCAGAAAGAAAAAGGCTGGCAGCTTGTCCTTGTGGACGGCTATCCGCTAGGCTTTGGGAAACTTGCAAACGGAACTTTGAAGAACAAATATTTACCTGGATGGAGATGGCAGTCATAATGATACGATTAGATAAATATCTCGCAGATATGGGCGTTGGGACGAGAACAGAAGTAAAAAAACTGATCCGTCAGGGAAAAGTAACAGTGGATGGAAGTATTGAAAAATCTCCAGAGCGAAAGATTGACATCTCACATCAAAAAGTGTGCTGCATGGGCGAAGCGGTCTCCTATGAAACGCACGAGTATTATATGCTAAACAAACCAGCAGGAGTTGTCTCAGCCACAACAGACAGGCAGGACAAGACGGTAGTGGAGTTGATTTCCTCAAAAAAGCGCAGAGATTTGTTTCCGGTAGGAAGGCTTGATAAAGACACAGAAGGTCTTCTTTTGATCACAAACGATGGAGAGCTGGCGCATCGGCTTTTGTCACCGAAAAAACATGTGGATAAAGTGTATTATGCAAAGGTACAGGGGATTGTAGATGAGGCTGATCAAGAAATCTTTGCCGAAGGAATGTCAATCGGAAACGGCGAGACTGCACTTCCGTCAAAGCTTGAAATTTTGCATTCCGGAGAGATTTCTGAGATAAGACTTACGATACAGGAGGGAAAATTCCATCAGGTGAAGCGGATGTTTCATGCAGTGGGGAAAGAAGTAATTTATTTGAAAAGGCTTTCTATGGGAACACTTCTGTTGGATGAGACATTAAAGAGCGGTGAATACCGGGCTCTTACGAAGGAGGAACTTAAGCGATTATGTTAGAGAATATAGAGGCGATTATTTTTGATCTGGATGGCACACTGGTGGATTCTATGTGGGTGTGGACTGCAATCGACGATGAATTTTTAGGAAAATATGGTTTGACACAGCCGGAGAATTTTCATGAAGGAATGGAAGGAAAAAGTTATTCGGAAACAGCAGCATATTTTTTGGAATTGTTTCCAAATCTTCCACACACATTAGAGGAATTGATGGAAGAATGGTATGGAATGGCATATGAAAAATATGCAAATGAGCTTATACTGAAAAAAGGAGCATTTGACTTTTTGCAGGAAGTTCATCAAAGAGGGATTAAGCTTGGAATCGCGACAAGCAATAAACGCGAGCTTGCAGAGGCAGTTTTAAGATCAACAAAAGTGTTGCCGTTATTTGATTCTATATGGACATCGTGCGAGGCAAAAGCAGGGAAACCGGCTCCGGATGTGTATTTAAGAGTTGCACAATCTTTGCAGGTGGAACCGAAACGTTGTCTTGTCTTTGAAGATGTGCCAAACGGAATTTTGGCAGGTGTCAATGCCGGAATGAAAGTCTGTGCGGTGGAAGACGATTTTTCCAAAAATCAGGACGAAAAAAAACGTGCGCTCGCAGACTATTATATAAAAGATTATGAAGATATTAAAAATAACACCTATGAGGTACTGAAATGAGAAATGGATTTTTACCGATTTGCAGAAAAGATATGGAGGAGCGAGGCTGGGAACAGTTGGATTTTGTCTATGTTTCCGGAGATGCCTACGTGGATCATCCGTCTTTTGGGCATGCGATCATCACACGCCTTTTGGAGGCGAATGGATATAAAGTTGGGTTGATCTGTCAGCCGGACTGGAAAGATAAAAGCGGCATTACAGAATATGGTGAACCTCGCCTTGGATTCCTTGTATCCAGCGGGAATATGGATTCTATGGTGAATCACTATTCTGTGTCGAAAAAGAGACGTCAGACAGATGCATTTACGCCGGGCGGCGTTATGGGAAAACGTCCGGACTATGCGACAGTCGTCTACAGTAATTTGATTCGTCAGGTTTATAAAAAGACGCCGATCATTATTGGTGGGATTGAGGCGAGTCTGCGCCGGATGGCTCATTATGATTACTGGTCAAATAAATTAAAACGTTCGATTTTATTGGATTCGGGTGCAGATATCCTTTCTTATGGAATGGGAGAACGCTCCATTCTTGAGATTGCCGAAGCGCTGGAGAGTGGCATTGCAGTGGAAGATATCACATACATCGACGGAACTGTCTGTAAGGTGAAGTCTTTAGACAGTGTCTACGATGCGATCATGTTGGAATCTTACGAACAATTAAAGCAGGACAAGCTAAACTATGCGAAGAGTTTTTATACGCAGTATTGCAATACAGATCCTTTTTCAGGAAAACGACTTGTGGAACCATACTCGGACCATTTATATGTAGTTCAGAATCCACCGTCCAAACCTCTTAGCCAGTCGGAAATGGATCGCACTTACAGCTATCCTTATATGAGAACATACCATCCGTCCTATGAGGCGCTTGGAGGAGTTCCGGCAATTGAGGAGGTAAAATACAGTCTGATCAGCAATCGTGGATGTTTTGGTGGATGTAATTTTTGTGCTCTTACGTTTCATCAGGGGCGAATCATTCAGACGCGAAGCCATGAATCTTTGATCACAGAGGCGGAAAAATTTATTTGGGATAAGGATTTCAAAGGCTATATTCACGATGTTGGCGGACCGACTGCGAATTTTAGAGCACCTTCTTGTGATAAGCAGCTCACAAAAGGAGTGTGCAAGCAAAAGCAGTGTCTATTTCCGCGACCGTGTAAAAATTTGAAGGTGGATCATAAAGACTACCTGAAGCTTCTACGAAAACTTCGCACACTTCCGAATGTAAAGAAGGTATTTATTCGCTCAGGCATCCGATTCGATTATCTGATAGCAGATAAAGATGATACATTTTTCAAGGAACTGTGTGAGTATCATGTAAGCGGACAGCTAAAAGTAGCTCCGGAGCATGTAGCAGATCCTGTTCTTCAAAAGATGGGTAAGCCGGAAAACAGTGTCTATCAGGCATTTTCGAAAAAATATAAACAGATCAACGAAAAACTTGGGAAAAAACAGTATCTGGTTCCGTATCTGATGTCTTCGCATCCGGGTTCGACGATGAAAGAAGCCGTGGCTCTTGCAGAATACTTAAGGGATCTTGGCTATATGCCGGAGCAGGTACAGGATTTCTATCCGACACCATCGACAATATCGACTTGTATGTATTATACGGGAGTGGATCCGCGGACGATGGAACCTGTATATGTACCGAAAAATCCACATGAAAAAGCGATGCAGAGAGCGTTGATCCAATATCGGAATCCGAAGAATTATCAGCTTGTCATGGAGGCTCTTCGCATGGCAGACCGAATGGACTTAGTTGGATTTGACAAACATTGTCTGATTCGTCCGAGACAGGAGAAGAAATATCAGGGCAAACTGGATTATAAAAGGCAGGAACAGAAAAAACCTGCTGCAAAGAAGAAAAAAGCAATCCGAAACGTACACCGGAAAAAGACAAAATAAAAACAGCATCAGAAAGAAGTGAATAAATTGAAAATTGCGATTGTAACAGGCGCATCCTCTGGACTTGGAAAAGAGTTTGTAAAACAGATTGAGCACTTGTATAAAGAATTAGATGAGATATGGGTGATTGCTCGCAGAAGAGAGCGGCTGGAAGAATTAAAAAGCTGCATGTTTACCAATGTGCGTATTTTAGAAGGTAATTTGTGTGAGCAAAACATTTATCAAGAACTAAAAGTTCTCTTGAAAGAAAAAGAGCCGGATATCCGTATGCTTGTGAATGCAGCAGGATTTGGTAAAATTGGGGAAGTGAAAAAACTTTCTGCTGAGGAGCAGTTAGATATGATAGAGTTAAACTGTAAAGCACTGACTCATATGACAAAGATCTGTATTCCATATATGACAAGAGGAAGCAGAATTGTGAACGTTGCCTCGGCGGCAGCATTTTGCCCGCAGCCGTCTTTCAGTGTCTATGCAGCTACCAAATCCTATGTGCTTAGTTTTTCCAGAAGTCTTCGCACAGAACTTTGCAATGAAGAGATTTTTGTGACCGCAGTTTGTCCAGGACCGGTTGAGACAGAGTTTTTTGAAATTGCCGGACAAAAAGAAAAAAATCAAATGAAGGCTGCGGTGATGGCAAGACCGGAAGCGGTCGTAAAACAGGCGCTTCTTGATGCACGAGAGGGCAAAGAACTGTCTGTGTACGGGACGGCGATGAAGGGAGCAGAGGCGGCAACAAAGCTGCTTCCGCACAGTGTGATTCTAAAAGCGATGAAAAAATTCTGGTAAGGAAAGGAACGAAGAAATGAAAGCTACAAAAGGAGAAGCCGGCTATATTCAGGTACGAAAAAAACAACTGATTTTGAAAGCGGTACTGGAATTTGGAATTGTTATCGCGCTTTTGATACTTGGTATCTGGCAGACGCATACAAGACTGAATCTTTTGACAGTTGTCGCCGTACTTGGATGCCTTCCGGCGGCAAAAGCGCTGGTGGAGGTAATCACAATCTCTCCGTATCACTCGATTGCAGAGGAACGAGCGAAAGAGATTCAGAAACATGCAGAGGATTTGACGGCTACATTTGATCTGGTATTTACGAGTAAGGACAAATTTATGCCCGTTGACAGTATCATTATATTGGACAATACGATCTGTGGATATTCTTCCGGAAAAAAAATAGATCCTGTCTATACCGGAAAACACTTACGCCAGATGCTGGAGCAAAATCAGTATACAAAAGTGTCTGTGAAAATTTTTACGGATTATACCGCATTCCTTGCAAGGGCAGAAAGTATGCAGCATATGGCGGAAACAAACAGACCAGACACAAAGAAAAAAGAAGAAGGAATTCGACATCTGTTATTTCAGATTTCATTATAGAGGAGTACTATGCAGGAAATTATTGTAGCGGCAAATGAGGCCGGTCAGCGACTGGATAAGATGCTGGCGAAGTATTTAAATGAGGCACCAAAGAGCTTTTTATATAAAATGCTGCGAAAAAAAAATATTGTATTGAATGGGAAAAAGGCAACCGGAAACGAAAAGCTGGCGGTCGGTGATTCTGTAAAATTGTTTTTGGCTGATGAGACGATTGCAAAATTTTCCAATATCCATGCAGTTCATACTAATGTAACGCTTGATATTATCTATGAAGATGAGAATGTACTGCTGATCAACAAACCGGTTGGGATGCTGTCACAAAAGGCAGCGGCCGATGATGAATCGCTTGTGGAACATATTATTTCGTATATGCTTGAAACAGGACAATTGACAGAGGAAGAACTTAGAAAATTCAGACCGTCTGTCTGCAACCGCTTGGACCGCAATACGAGTGGACTGGTGGCAGCAGGGAAAAGTCTTGCAGGGCTGCAGGAGATGGGAACACTTTTTAAAAATCGTTCTCTGAGAAAATATTATCGCTGTCTTGTGGCCGGTGAGGTAAAGCATTCTCAGTCGGTGAGCGGATATCTTGTAAAAGACGAAAAGACAAATAGAGTAACGGTGTCAAAGGCAGAAAAAGGGGATTGCCTGCCGATTGAGACGGAATATGCGCCTTTGTGGAGCAATGGAAAATATACATATTTGGAAGTACATCTGATCACCGGAAGAACGCATCAGATCAGGGCACATCTGGCATCAATTGGATATCCGATTATCGGAGACTACAAGTATGGGAGCAAAAAGGTCAACGACAGACTAAAAGAGCAGTATGGACTGAAAAGTCAATTGTTACATGCTTATCGACTGGAAATGCCAGCCTGTACAGGCCAGTTGTCGAATCTAAGTGAAAGAAAATTTGTGGCACCACTTCCAAAATTGTTTCAGAATATTTTAAAAGCAGAAAAATACAGTGAGGAATAGAAAAATGGGGACATGGAATTCAAGAGGACTTCGCGGTTCTACACTGGAGGATATGATCAACCGGACCAATGAACGTTATCTGGAAAAGGGACTGGCGTTGATTCAAAAAATTCCGACGCCAATCACTCCTGTTCGGATTGATAAGGAGCATCGTCATATCACTCTGGCATATTTTGATCAGAGAAGTACTGTTGACTACATTGGAGCGGTACAGGGGATTCCGGTATGTTTTGATGCGAAGGAATGTAATACAGACACGTTTCCGCTGCAAAATATTCATGAACATCAGGTGACGTTTATGAGTAATTTTGAAAAGCAGGGAGGAATTGCATTCTTGATTATCTATTACAGCGCCAGAAACGAGTTATATTATATGCGGTTTTCTGAGATTAAAAAATTTTGGGAACGCGCAAAAACAGGAGGCAGAAAAAGTATCCGATATGAAGAACTCTCTCATCCATTTTTTATCCAGTTAAAAAATGGATGTCTGGTATCATATTTGGAAGCATTGCAGCAGGATTTGGATCTCAGGGATTGACAATCTTTCAAAAAATGTTATAATAAGCATTATTTTAATATGGTAGCGTGATAAAGTATTGGAGGAGATTATGAGACAGCAGATTTTACATACTCCGGAAGGAGTTCGGGATATCTATGGGATTGAATGCAGAAGAAAACTTATGTTGGAGGAAAAATTACAAGAAATCCTGCACTTATACGGATATCAAGATATACAGACACCGATGTTTGAGTTTTTTGATGTTTTCGGAAAAGAGATTGGTACAATCTCTTCAAAGGAACTTTATAAATTTTTTGACAGAGATGGGAATACACTTGTGTTGAGACCGGATATTACGCCGTCAATCGCAAGAGTTGCAGCCACTTTTTTGGATTCAAAAGGACTTCCGGTCCGTCTATGTTATAATGAAAACACATTTATCAACCATTCGAGCTATCGTGGAAAATTAAAGGAAAGTACGCAGATGGGTGCGGAACTCCTTGGAATTGATTCTTTGGAGGCGGATGCAGAGATGATTGCATTGGCTGCAGACTGTCTGAAGGCAGCCGGATTAAATGAATTTCAGATTTATATCGGAAATGTTGATTTCTTTGAAAGTCTGTTGGAGGATGCAGGTCTGGAAGAAGAAAAAGAGGCAAGGCTTCGTGAATTGATTGCAAACAGGAATTATTTCGGTGTGGAAGAGCTGCTGGATAACTGTGGTGTAAAAGAAGAGACAAAGGCGGCTTTCCGAGTGCTGGAGGAGCTGACAGGTGGAATCGAGATCATGGAACGCGCAAAAAAAATCGTTTCTTGTGAGAAAGCATTGCATGCAGTGGAACGCCTGTCAGAGACGTACGAGATTTTGGTTTCATACGGAATTGAAAAATATATCACCTTTGACCTCAGCATGAGCGGCACCTATGGATATTATACGGGCATTATATTCCGCGGTTATACATATGGTACGGGAGATGCAATTGTGAAGGGTGGACGCTATGATCATCTTGTAGAAAAATTTGGAAAGGAATTCCCTTCCATCGGATTTGCAATCGTCATTGATGAACTGATGGGCGCAATTTCAAGACAGAAACTGGAGATACCGTATCATCAGAAAAATACGTTGATCTTGTATGAAGAAAGTGAGCGCAGCAGAGCAATTGCGCTGGCAAGAGAATTTCGGCTTGCCGAGAAACCGACAGAGCTCGTGAAAAAATCAGATGACAGATTTTTGGATGAGTATGTGTCATATGCGAGACAGAACTTCTGTGGAGGCATGTTCTACCTGAAGAGAGAAGACGAGATTTTAATGACGAATCTTTTGACAGATGAGAAAAAAACAGTCGGTTGGGAGGAAATCATATGAGATATTTAACATTTGCATTGACAAAAGGTCGGCTTGCGAAAAAAACACTGGAATTGTTAGAGCAGCTTGGCATCACTTGCGAGGAGATGAAGGACAAAGATTCCAGAAAATTAATTTTTGTAAATGAAGAACTAAAATTAAAATTTTTTCTTGCAAAAGGTCCGGATGTTCCCACTTATGTAGAATATGGAGCAGCTGATATTGGCGTGGTTGGAAAAGATACGATATTAGAAGAAGGACGAAAAACATATGAGGTGCTAGATTTACAGTTTGGAAACTGCCGAATGTGTGTGTGTGGTCCCTCAGGAGCAAAGGAGCTTTTAAATCATCATGAGCTGATTCGTGTTGCGACAAAATATCCGAATATCGCGAAGGATTATTTTTATAACAAAAAGCATCAGACAGTCGAGATTATTAAGCTGAACGGCTCGATAGAACTTGCACCGCTTGTAGGATTGTCAGAAGTTATCGTAGATATTGTGGAGACCGGATCCACACTTCGGGAAAATGGTTTGGAAGTGTTAGAAGAGGTATGTCCATTGTCTGCAAGAATGATTGTCAATCCGGTTAGTATGCGAATGGAAAATGAGCGGATCAAAGAATTGCTGACAAAATTGAGAATGATTTTACAGGAGGCATGAGATGAGAATACAAAAATTGAACTATGAGACAAAGACAAATCTGCTGGAAGATTTGTTGAAAAGAAGTCCGAATCAGTATCCCCAATACGAATCCCGTGTTTTGGAAATTTTGGAACATGTAAAAAATGAAAAGGATCAGGCAGTGTTTGATTATACAAAACAGTTTGACGATGCGGATATTACAGCGGATACAATTACTGTGACAAAAGAAGAGATTGCACAGGCATATGATCTGGTAGATGTATCTCTTGTGGAAATCATACGAAAAGCAAAAGAAAATATTCGTATCTACCATGAAAAGCAGAAACAGTATAGCTGGTTTGACAGCAAACCAGACGGCACCATGCTTGGGCAAAAGGTAACTGCGCTACAAAGGGTAGGTGTCTATGTACCAGGCGGAAAAGCAGTCTACCCGTCTTCTGTACTAATGAATGTCATTCCGGCAAAAGTAGCAGGAGTGGAGGAAATTGTGATGGTCACTCCACCTGGGAAAGATGGGAAGATCAATCCGAACACACTGGTGGCAGCGAATGAGGCAGGAGTAGATGTGATTTATAAGGTCGGCGGTGCACAGGCGATTGCAGCACTTGCTTACGGAACAGATTCCATTCCAAAAGTTGACAAAATTGTAGGACCTGGGAATATTTATGTCGCATTGGCAAAAAAAGCGGTATATGGTCATGTGAGCATCGACTCAATTGCAGGACCAAGCGAGATCCTTGTCATTGCAGATGAGACAGCGAATCCAAGATATGTGGCGGCTGACTTGTTGTCACAGGCAGAACATGACGAACTGGCATCGGCAATTCTCGTGACGACAAGTGAGACACTTGCCAAGGAGGTGTCCAAGCAGGTAGAAGTATTTGTGGAAGAATTGTCCCGCACAGAGATCATGAAAAAGTCTTTGGAAAATTATGGTTACATTCTCGTTGCAGATACGATGGAGGAAGTGATCGATATTGCGAACGAGATTGCCTCGGAACATTTGGAGATCATGACAGTGAATCCGTATGATGTAATGATGCGGGTGCGCAATGCAGGTGCAATTTTTATTGGAGAGTACAGCAGTGAGCCGCTTGGTGATTATTTTGCAGGACCGAATCATGTATTGCCGACGAATGGAACTGCAAAATTTTTCTCGCCGCTTGGAGTGGATGATTTTATTAAAAAATCAAGCATCATCGCATATTCGAAAGAAGCGCTGGAGGCAATTCACAGCGATATAGAGCAATTTGCAGAGGCAGAAAAACTCACGGCACACGCTAATTCGATCAAAGTCCGATTTGAAAAATAGAGGAAAAAGATATGGAAGAAAGAATAGTTACTTGTACAAGAAAAACAAAAGAGACAGACATCTCTTTGACGCTGAATCTTGACGGTTCTGGGAAAACAGACATCCATACAGGCATTGGATTTTTTGATCATATGCTGGATGGGTTTGCAAGACATGGTCTGTTTGATCTCAGTGTTTCTGTAAAAGGTGATTTAGAGGTTGATTGTCATCATACGATAGAGGACACAGGCATTGTGCTTGGTCAGGCAATTCTTCAAGCACTCGGCGAGAAAAAGGGAATTAGAAGATATGGAAATTTCATGCTGCCGATGGATGAAACGCTTGTCCTCTGTGCAATTGATCTTTCCGGAAGACCGTATCTGAATTTTTCGGCAGAATTTACGGCAGAGAAAATCGGTGCGCTTGACACAGAGATGGTTCGGGAATTCTTTTATGCAGTCTCCTACAGCGCGGCTATGAACCTGCATCTGAAAGTAATCGATGGTGGAAATAATCACCATATGTCAGAGGCTTTGTTTAAAGCATTTGGAAAAGCACTGGACGAGGCAGTGATGAAAGAACCTCGTATAAAAGAAGTTTGGTCTACGAAAGGAAGTTTGGCATAATGAATTATAAAAGGTTAATTCCTTGTATTTTTATCTATCAGGGGAAAGCAGTAAAATGGTTTGACAATTTGGAAATACTTTCCGATGATGTAGTGAAACTTGCAAAAAAATATAATGACATGGGGGCAGATGAATTGCTTGTGTTTGATTTGTCTACCACAGATGAGGAACATGATCATGCAATTGATCTTATGAAAAAAATGAATCGGGTAATCCGAATTCCAATGGTTGCCGGAGGAAACATAAGACGTCAGGAAGATGTGAAAAAGATTTTATATGCCGGTGCAAAACGGGCAATTTTGAATTTTTCAAAGGCATTATCTGTAGAGTTGATTGAGGATGTCTCAAAACGTTTCGGGAAAGAAAAGATAGCAGTCTCCTTAAATGACTTCGATGCCTTATTTAAGCAGCAGCACCTGATTGAAGAGTGTTCCAGCTCGATCTTATTTATGCACAGGCTGGATTTGGATTCTGTGATGAACATTACAGATATTCCAAGTGTTGTCTTGACAGATGCTATGGAGGAGGAAGAGATTCTCCAGATTTTGAAGTGTCCGGGAATCAAAGGCGTATCTGGAAAATTTATCAGCCAGCCGGATCTGGATTTTGCAGAATTTAAGAAGAAATGTTCTCAGGAGAATATCAAGATGACTTCTTTTGAAAGCATCATGGAATTCACAGAATTTAAGCTGAATTCAGACGGACTGATTCCTGTCATTGTTCAAAATTATAAGACCGGAGAAGTTCTGATGCTCGCATATATGAATGAAGAGGCGTTTGATCATACAATTAAAACGGGCAGAATGACTTATTACAGCAGAAGCCGTAAAACGCAGTGGGTGAAAGGTGAGACATCCGGGCACTATCAATATGTAAAATCATTGACTATTGATTGTGACAGGGATACGTTGCTCGCAAAAGTAGATCAGGTGGGACCGGCGTGCCATACTGGCAATCCGACTTGTTTTTTCCAGCCTTTAGTCGGAACGGATTATGATGAGACCAATCCGCTGCAGGTATTTGAGACCGTGTACGAGACAATTGTGGATCGGAAAAAGAATCCGAAAGAAGGCTCGTATACGAATTACCTGTTTGACAAAGGAATTGATAAGATACTGAAAAAAGTCGGAGAGGAAGCGACAGAACTTGTCATTGCCGCGAAGAATCCGAATCCGGAAGAAGTAAAATATGAACTGTCTGATTTTCTGTATCATGCGATGGTGCTTATGGTGGAACGTGGTGTGACATGGGAAGATATCATCAAAGAACTTGCAGACAGATAGGTGTCTAAAAGACCTTCAGAAAGCATACATTAGAATAAATGATGTATGCTTTTTATAATGGAGAAAAAATATGACGGAATCCGAAAAAAGGAGAGAAGAACTGCTTAGGCGGGCAAGGACGATTTACAGTGATAAAAAAATCCCGCCTGCTGTACATCCAAGATATCAGTCGTTTTATACGAAATTGTATGATACACAAGAGGAGTATGAAATGACAAGATCACATAGTACGTTTGGAGTGCGCATGTTTATTGCTATTTTGTTGTTTGCCCTGTTTGTTGCAATGGACTATAAAGGAGCACAATACGCGGCGGTTGACAGTAAAAAGATTATTCAGGAGATTGAACGTCAAGTTGACATAGATTAGTTCTATTTGTTATACTGAGAATAGTTATCATATACAAGGAGGAAAAAACATGAGAGCCATGATGAAAATTTGGGTTTCAGGTGCAAGCGGACAAGTGGGAACTGCAATTACAGATGTCGCCGATCCACTTGCATTTGAATTGTTAAACACAGATGTGGAAGAATTAGATATTACAGAGATTGATGAGGTGTTAAATTTTTCAGAACTCAACAGACCGGATGTGATCATCAACTGTGCGGGAATTACCGATGTTGCTTTATGTGAGAAAAATCCGGAGCTGGCATATAAAGTCAATGCACTTGGAGCAAGAAATTTAAGTATTGCAGCCAGAAAGATTGGTGCAAAATTAGTTCAGATTTCTACAGATGACGTGTTTGACGGGCAGAGTAGTGAACCATACTGCGAGTTTGACGATACAAATCCTAAAACGGTTTACGGGCGTTCAAAGCGTGCCGGTGAAAATTACGTAAAAGAGTTTACAGAAAAGCATTTTATTATCCGAAGCAATTGGATTTATGGAAAAGGCAAAAATTTCGTGAGCAGTCTACTGGAGCACGTAAAGACAGAGCATGTGATTCCGGTTGCATCAGACCAGTTTGGTTCTCCGACAAGTGCCAACGATCTCGCAAGATTGTTATTAGAACTTATGGATACCAACGAATATGGCACCTACCATATTACGGCGAAGGGAACCTGTAGCCGGTATGAGTTTGCAAAAGAGATTCTGAGGTTGACAGATCATGACGTGACGCTTCAGCCGGTACCGACAAAGGAATCCGAATTTTCTTCTGTCCGCCCGGCATATGCGGTGCTCGATAATTTTATTTTACGAATTTTGAATATGCAGGAGATGCCAGAGTGGAGGGAGTCTCTAAAAACATTTTTGAAAGAGAATTATGGAGGTACACAGGATGAGTAAAACAGAAAAGAAAAAGTTTGGATTGACCACACGTATTTTCATAAGTCTGATTCTTGGCGCAATCGCAGGTGTTCTCCTGCACTATTTTGTGCCGTCTGGGCAGATTCGAGATGACATTATTATCAATGGAGTATTCTACGTAGTCGGACAAGGCTTTATTCGATTGATGCAGATGCTTGTCGCACCGCTTGTGTTTTGTTCACTTGTCTGCGGAAGTATGTCCATCGGGGACACAAAAAAACTGGGACAGGTCGGCGTAAAAACAATGCTGTTTTACCTTGCTACAACCGCTTGTGCGATTGGGTTGGCGCTCTCGGTTGCCAATGTGATCGATCCGGGAATCGGGTTGGATATCTCATCCATTGAGGCGGCAAAAGATGTCGGAACCGCAGAGGCAACCAATTTTGCAGATACGCTGCTAAACATCATTCCGACGAACCCATTTTCTGCACTTGCCAATGGTGAGATGCTGCAGATTATTGTATTCGCCCTAATTGTGGGAATTATTCTTGCAAAGCTCGGAGATCGGGTGGAGACTGTATCGAATTTCTTTGGTCAGTTCAATGACATTATGATGGAAATGACAATGATGGTTATGGCAGTTGCACCGATTGGTGTATTCTGCTTGATTGCAAAGACATTTGCGGGCATCGGATTTGATGCGTTTATCCCGATGTTAAAATATATGCTGGCAGTACTGGTTGGACTGGCGATGCAATGTTTTATCGTTTATCTTGGAATGCTTAAAATTTTTACTGGTTTGAATCCGATTATTTTTATCAAAAACTTCTTTCCGGTTATGGCGTTTGCTTTTTCGACAGCGACATCCAATGCAACGATTCCGTTGTCGATTGATACGTTGGCAAAAAAGATGGGTGTATCCAAAAAAATCTCTTCTTTTACAGTGCCGCTTGGTGCGACCATCAATATGGATGGAACCGCAATCATGCAGGGAGTTGCAGTTGTGTTTGTCGCACAGGCATTTGGAATTCAGTTGGATATGATAGATTACATGACAGTCATCGGAACAGCAACGCTTGCATCAGTCGGAACAGCTGGTGTTCCAGGAGTTGGTCTGATTACGCTTACTATGGTATTTAATTCAGTGAATCTCCCGGTGGAGGGTATTGCCTTGATTATGGGAATTGACCGAATTCTGGATATGACAAGGACTGCGGTAAATATTACCGGAGATGCAGTCTGCACAACAATTGTGGCTCATCAAAATAAGATGCTGGATCGTGAGGTGTTTAAAAACTCCGTTTCAAAATCAAATATATCAGGAAAGGAATAGAAAAGTATGAATTTTTCACTGGATGTCAGTGTCCCTGCATTAACTGTATTTTTTCAGGGACTCCTTAGTTTCTTCTCCCCATGTGTATTGCCGTTGATTCCGCTTTATATCGGCTATCTGTCAGGAGGTACAGGAAAACGGGGAGCAGATGGGAAAATACACTATCAAAAAAGCAAAGTAATGATTCATACGCTCTGCTTTGTCATAGGCGTCAGTTTTGCTTTTTTTGCGCTTGGTCTTGGGGTATCAGCACTTGGAAGTTTTTTGAATAAAAATCAGATGCTATTTGCCAGAATCGGTGGTGTCATTATTGTATTATTTGGGTTCTATCAGCTTGGCGTATTTGGAAACAGCCGTGTGCTTGGAAAAGAGCGCAGACTTCCATTTCATTTGGACAAGCTGGCGATGTCTCCGCTCACTGCATTGATCATGGGATTTACATTCAGCTTTGCGTGGACACCATGCGTGGGTCCGGCGCTTACCAGTGTTTTGTTAATGGCAGCGTCTGCAAACACAAAGGTTATGGGTTTTGTGTTAATCGGCGTATACACGGTAGGATTTGTACTTCCATTTCTTGCAGTTGGTCTGTTCACAACAACGCTTTTGGAATTTTTTAAAAGTCATATGAATGTAGTTAAATACACGGTAAAAGTAGGCGGCGCGCTGATGATTCTGATGGGTGTTTTGATGTTTACCGGAAAAATGAACGCATTTACCGGCTACTTGTCCGGAGGCACAAATGCAAATTTAGAATCACAGGAAGAGACAGAGAAGGAATCAGAGGATGCGTCGGAAGATAAAGAAGAAAATAAAGAAGAGGAATCCAAAGAAACTGTCGTTCCGGCAATTGATTTTACACTGAAAGATCAGTTTGGAAATGAGCATACGCTTTCTGATTATAAAGGGAAGACTGTATTTTTGAACTTTTGGGCTACCTGGTGTGGACCGTGCCGAAGCGAGATGCCGGATATTCAAAAGCTTTATGAGACCTATGAGACGGAAGGGGACAATGCTGTCATCATTCTAGGTGTAGCTGCACCCGGACTTGGCCAAGAAAAAGATGAAGCAGGCATTAAAGCATTTTTAGATGAAAATGGTTATACGTATCCGACACTTATGGATACAACCGGAGATCTTTTCTCGGAATATGGGATTTCCTCTTTCCCTACTACATTTATGATTGACCGAGATGGGAATGTTTTTGGATATGTGAGTGGCGCTCTGAACGAAGATATGATGAAAAATATCATTGAGCAGACGCTGGAAGGAAAACGCAAATAGAAAAAATAGAATGTGCCAATATTATGGTCACATTCTATTTTTTTATCTATGTTATACAAGCAAAAGAAATGCAAGTACAGAACAAATCACTTGGATGATAATAAATCGGATTACGACTTGTGTGTCAGACCAGTTGTGGTTTTTCCTCAAGTGGTCATGAATCGGAGTACGTGTATTTTTTAAAATTGATATTTTCAAAAAACGTTTTAAAAATATCTTCACAAGTCCGAGTCCACCGTCAACAATTAACACTGCTGCCAGCAGGATGTAAAGGAATGGATGTCCTGATTTGACCGTGATGATTGCAAGATAAAATCCAAGTGCACGCGATCCGGCATCTCCCATGAGCATGCTGCTCGGAGAGGTATTGAAATATAAATAGGCAAGTAAAACTGCGACAAATAAGAAGTTTGCATTTGTATACATACCAAGTACATCTTTAAAGATCAAACTGAAAGAAATCAGTGATACGGTACACAGACTTGCGCAAAGTCCGTCCACTCCGTCAGAGCAGTTTGTCACATTGATCGATACCCAGATCAAAATAATTCCAAGTATGACATACACTGCTTTCGGAATGACAAGTTCTGTCTCGAAAAAGTGGATGACCGTAGTATTATAATTTACGAATGTCAGCATAGTCACGATTGAGATGATCAGGTCTATGAAACCCTTTTTGTAATCACTCCAGGGAGTGTCCGCTGCATCATCCAGATATCCGCTTAGCATGACACAGAAAAGTAATATCAGATAGATGATATACTCACGGTCAATTGGCAGAAACAATATACTACTGATGATAAAACAGAGTACAAAAGTCAATCCCACACCTCGAATCTTTCCTTTTGAGAGTTTTCCGTTGATTGCAAACTCGCGTCCCTGATCCACCGGCAAAAATGGAAGTGGAAACTTCAGTGCGAGAAATGTAATGAAAAACGTAAAGAGAATACCAATCATAATCAACTGAGTGGTATTCAAATAATTGTTAAATAATTGATACATCATTTTCTCTTTTGTTTGTCCTTAATAGGCAATCCTTTCTTTGGTTTTTCTTTATTTTAACATATTTTGTATAGAAAGTCATTCTGAAAAAAATAATACAAAACTGTAAAAATATATTAAAAATCCCTATAAATCTATTGAGAAATTCTATTTGCTTTGAAAATTTCGTTTTGCTACAATCATTTTATAAAATTTCAGCACAAGAGAGGGAAAAATCATGGAAATTATTAAAGAATTACCAGAAGTATTTGAAGAATTTGCAGAACAGAGAAAAAATTCATTTTTGGCAGTAAAAGAATTAAAAGACAAAGGTGTTCCGGTTGTGGGTGCTTATTGTACCTATTTTCCGCAGGAGATTGCACTTGCAATGGGCGCTGCAACAGTGGGATTATGTTCTACCTCTGACGAGACTATTTCAGAAGCAGAAAAAGATTTGCCAAAAAATTTATGTCCATTGATCAAATCCAGTTATGGTTTTGCAAAGACAGATAAATGTCCATTTTTCTATTTTTCTGATGTTGTTGTCGGAGAGACAACCTGCGATGGGAAAAAGAAAATGTATGAATATATGTCAGAATTCAAAGATGTATACCTGATGGAGCTCCCAAACTCGCAAAGTGAGGACGCATTAGAGCTTTGGAAGAAAGAGATTATCAAATTCAAAGAATATTTAGAGAAAAAATTCAACACTACGATTACAGAAGAGCAGATTCGTGATGCGGTGAAGATGAATAATGCAGGAAGGCGTTCTTTAAAAAGGCTGTATGAAGTAATGAAACATGATCCGGCTCCGATTAAAGGCCATGATCTTTTTAAGGTGTTGTATGGAAGTACATTCAAGTTTGACCGTTCCCAGATCCCAGCAGAAGTCGACGCACTTGTCGCTAAGATCAATCAGGAGTATGCAGAAGGGAAAATGGAAGAAAAGAAACCGCGTATTCTTGTGACCGGATGTCCAATTGGCGGAGCGACAGAAAAGGTCATCAAGGCAATCGAGGAGAATGGCGGAATCGTTGTTACATACGAAAGCTGTACAGGTGCAAAATCTATTGATAAGCTGGTAGATGAAGAAAATCCGGATATCTATGATGCTCTGGCAAGGAGATATCTAAATATAGGATGTTCTGTGATGACACCGAATCCAAATCGTTTAGAGCTGCTTGGAAGACTGATTGATGAATACAAGGTAGACGGTGTTGTGGAGATGATACTTCAGGCCTGTCACACATATAATGTGGAGTCGCTTGGAATCCGCAGATTTGTAAACGAGAAAAAGAATATTCCATATATCAGCGTGGAGACAGATTACTCACAGGCAGATATTGGTCAGTTGAATACAAGGATTGCAGCGTTTATTGAGATGCTGTAGAGTACTGTGAGAAAAGGGTGGAATGTGTAAGTTCTGTCCTTTTTCTTTACTTGAAGTTTTCTCTTTAGACCAATAAAAAGTAATAAAATGTTTAAAAAGTAATAAAATGTGTTATAATTAGAGTAATTAATATTTGGAGGTACTAATATGAGACTAAAAGCAGAAAATGTATTTAAACCTGGAGCGTATCCGGAATATACATATGTCTCCAGGAATTATGAAAATACAGGTATATCATATGAATTACGTTTAAAGCAGGCATTGAGAACAGCGGGTTGCCTTACATCATTAATTGGACCATCAAAAATGGGAAAGACAATCTTATGCGAGAAGGTAATTGGATTTGACAACATTGTTGAAATTTCTGGTGCGGATTTTAACAGCAACACAGATTTTTGGGCAATTGTTGCTGCAAAAGTGGGGTTGCCTTATAAAGGAGAATTGACAACAGAAAGAGAGGTTAATGAAGGAAATAGTAAGGAAACAGATAGTAAAAGTGAAAAGTATGTTCTAGCGAAAGATACCGTTATTCAATATTATAAAGAGCACGATAAAGTATTAGTAATTGATGATTTTCATTATGCTTCAAAAGAGATGCAGACAAAAATGGCACAACAGCTCAAAGATGCAATTAGAAGAGAATTAAAGGTAGTCGTAGTTTCTCTTCCGCATAGGGCAGACGATGCAATTCGACAGAATGCAGATTTATCGGGAAGATTGAGTTTAATTAATATTGAAGCGTGGGAAAAAAAGGATTTAAAAGAGATTGCTTTAAAAGGATTTAAACAACTTGATATTAAGATAACAGATGAAGTTGCAGAACAGTTGGCAGTTGAATGTCTTACATCACCACAGTTAATGCAGTATATTTGTCTGAGCATTTGCACATTGTTGGAAGACAAAAATGAGCATATTGTAAATTTTGATATGTTGGAAATGGCATATAAATTTACAACGGTTAACTTTAACTATTACGATGTGGTAAATGTAATGTCTAAAGGTCCAAATCCGCGTGGAAAGAAAAGAAATTTATACAAAACATTAGATGGAAAAGAATTGGATTTGTATGGACTGATCGTGGAATCGTTAGCCAAAAATCCTCCGATTATGGAATTGGATTTTGACACAGTTTATGACAGAATCATAAACCTTATTCCTAAAACAGAAGGAAAACCGGATAGAAATTCTGTAAAAAGTCATTTAAATAATTTACAAACAATCCTAAAAGAAAAAGAAGAAATTTATAAAGCAATAGAATGGAAAGACGGAAAAGTGTATGTTTTGGATCCATTATTTTTGTTTTATCTGAGATGGGGGAGAATGAATGGATAATATGCTGAAAGAGTATATCGAAAAGTTGAAATTAGTGGATACTGTAGAGGAATATGAGGCATTTATATTGAAGCTGCACCAGATGATGAAACAAGAATCATATAAGAATGATATTGTTCAAAATATTAGAAATAAACAGAAATATATGGTGAACAAATTTTCAAAAGAATCTACCCGTGAAAATATGTTAAAGGCAAAAGAAAATCTGTTGATCTATTTGGACAGTATTTTATGTGAAGAATATGAGGAGTCATCACAATTTATTCAAAAGGAGATTGAAAGGTATCTGCGAAATTTTTATTTCTTCTTAGAAGCGTTTAGGGAAGTAAAACCAGATAAGAGGGCATCACTTACGTCTGAAAACTTGAAAAAAATACAGATTGAAAATGAATATGATTTACAGCATTTGCTTTATGCAGTTATAAAGCCATTGTATCCGGATGCTAGAAGAGAGGTAAGTGATGATTCGGGAGTTGGAACTGTTAGAAGCGATATAAAAATTCTTTCTTTAAATACAATCATAGAAGCAAAGTGTACAAGAACATCAACAAACTTAAAAAAGCTGACAGAAGAAATAGAAGCTGATATTGTACATTATAAGGCGGATTATATATTCTTTTATATCTACGACAAAGAAAAAATTATAAAAGACAGGCATGCTTTTGAAACAAATTTTAACAGGAGTTTTGATGGAAAGGAAGTCAGGATTATTATTTTGCAACCTGTCAATATGTAAAGGATAAATTTGACGGGACAGAGTTGGGTGAGAAAAGGCTCAGTGTCAGCAAAAGATGAGAAAAATGGGGTGATAATATGATTGCACCAAGAAAAGTAAAATTTGAAGCGAAGAAAAAGGAAAATGAAAATATTGAATTCCGTACATTTTTAAAATGTAATGCAGATGAAAAAGAATTGGACGAGCAGTTCAAAAAACTTCACGAAGAGTTGTTTGCAAAATATGACTGCAGCAGATGTAGGAACTGTTGTAAGATGTACTGCGGAAGTATTCCAGAAGAAGATTTGGAGAAAGATGCAGAATATTTGGGAATTACGAAAGAAGAGCTTATAAAGTCTTATTTGATGAAAAAAGAAAGTGAAAACATATATGTAACCAATCATCATCCATGTGATTTTCTGAAAAAAGACGGAAACTGTAAGCTGGGAGAATATAAACCTGAGAATTGCAGGAAATATCCATATACGGATCAACCAGAGAGGTTACATAGTTTGTACAGTGTATTGGAAACAGTAGAAGTCTGTCCGATCGCATTTGAAATATATGAGAGATTAAAAAAAGAATATGGATTTCGTTATAGAAGATAAATTATTATAGATATGGAGCAGAAATGTTATTAAGAGAATATTTGACAGAATATACAAAAGAAGAACTATTAGATCAGGCAAGAAGTTTTGAAATCAGAAAGTGTTCAGGACTCCGAAAAGCTGATTTAATAGATAGAATTGTTGATACTTTTTGTACAGAGGAAATGCTTAGAAGCAGATTAGCATGCCTTACAAAAGAACAGATGGACTTATTTCGGAAAGCTTGTATTTCCCCTACAGCTGTTTCTGTAAATGAAGTGGTAGATGCGATGCAGCTTTACAGATACTGGATCGGATATTTTGAAGACCCTACTGACAGATTTTGCGTATTTAAAGATGTTGCTGTTGCCTTTTCCAAAATAGATGATGAGGTATTTCGACGGAAGCAATGCAGAAAAGGCTGGATGGTAAAGTGCATACATTTTTTTATACAATATTATGGAATAGCACCGATCGAAGTTATCTATGAAATGTATAGGCAGAAAGTGAAGTGCTCTATAGATGAACTGATAGAAATGCTTTGGGAAATGCCAGTTGATATTGTAGAATCATGCCTTTTTACAATGGACAGACTTGGGATGAAAGGATGGCCAAAAGAGAATCCGTTATACTCAGAAAAAGGAATATTTGTGCATTTACAGTTGTTTGAGGATGAAGAATTTGATTATTTGCTTCGACAACAAATGGATAAAGATTTTTATATTCCATCGGCACAGCAGATAGATGAGATATGTAGAATTGGATATGAGGCAAGTTCTTCTGAATATAAAAAGTTGGAATCTTTTTTCACTAAGAAATTAAGGCTTCCTTACGATCAGGCAGTGACATGGTGTCTGCAAGTATGGGCAAATAGTTATGAAGGAGAACCACCATCAAAGATTATCAATAAAATGACGGAAGCCAATATTGAATTTGAAGAAAAGATGATAAATGAATTGTTAGGATTACTTGTGGCGGCACATAACAATACCCGAATGAAAGAGAACAGAGGGTACAAACCAAGTGAAATGGCAAGAAAAAAGCCTATTGATAAAATGCCAACAATTGTTCCGGCTAGTTCTAATGCGGCTGCGATTTTAAAGGATGCCACACCACAGTTGCAAGCTATGGGAGTGCAGGTCGACTTAAATGGAAATACGGATGTTATTCAAACAACAATGTTTCCGAGAGGGCTGAACGAGGAACCAATACAAGTAGAAAAGAAAATATATCCAAATGATCCGTGTCCATGTGGCTCAGGAAAGAAATATAAAAAATGTTGTGGAAAGAATAATTGATACTAAGAACGGCTTTAGACCAGTTACTATCGAGTGCTGTTTTTGGTGTTTTTATGCTACTTTCGTGGATTGTGCTGACAGAATAATACTAGAGCGTGTTTGAAAATTGCTGCAAATTAGTCATTTTAACCAAATTAAAACAGAGGCAAGACATATGAATCCTAAATAGGTGAATGCATATTTATCATACCGGGTTGCAATTCTTCGAAATCCTTTTCATTTGAGAAATAATTTCTCAACTAAATGATGTTCCTTATATAGCCACCAGCCACAGTGACGTTCAAATTTTGCATTCTTTTTTGATGGGATTGTTGGTTCTGCACCGTGTGTATAGATATAATCAATCTATAATACTCACGATGTCGCTGATACTATTTTCTTTACAAAAAATCTGCGAAAGCAGTAGAATTGTTCAAAATGGTAGAAATACCAGTCTTCAAGAACACGAAACATAAACAAATAGAGTTAAGTTAACCTGTTGTGCTAATCCCATTTGATTTGCATGAACCTTGTAACCCAAATAAGTTTCCTCTTTGGAAGGACATTTTCCATAGTCAGCACCGTAATCACGGAAAGAGAGACAGTATCGTGCTCTGCCAAATTTACAGACTGCAAGTGGGAAACTATCAAGCACAAAATATTGGCTGACCGGTATGGGAAAAGCAGAAATCATTTTCTGACGCAGCAACTCCGTTGTCTGGAGAAGCGCACGTCTTGTCCTGTTAAAACGACTTCGGCTACAAAGTTTAGGAAAAAGATGGCGATAATTCTTTTTCACAAAAGAAAACCAGACATTCTCTGAATCAATACCAGCCAGTTCACCACAAATGCTGATCGTGATAATTTCCGGATCAGACAATTTGGCATCCAGGATATGCCGTCTGGAAATAACTTCAGGCGGGGCAAATTGATGATGGAACGGGCAAAGGAGGGCTATTTTGTCAGGGATCCGGAAAGAAATCTAGTGTATTGTCCAGCAGGTGAAATCCTGCAGCAAAAGCGTATTAAGAAAAATGGAAACATCCATTATACCAATAAAAATGCATGTAAGCATTGTAAAAACAGAAACAAGTGTTATAAGGGAAAAGGTGAATGGAAAGAGATTGATTTTACAAAAGATAATCTGGAGAAGCCCTGTAAGGAATGACTTAAGGCAGAAGGAAAAGAATGTATTATTTCAAAACATAGTGCAAAAGGGCATTATGAAAAAGTGAAAATAGTAAGATTCACTCTAAAACCCAACTGAGAAAATGGTTATGAGGATGTGCTTGTCAGAGCATCCATTTGGAACAATAAAAAGAGCGATGGGAGCCACCTACTTTCTGTTAAGAGGATTGCGTAAGGTGACTGGAGAGTTCGCGCTCTTATGTCTGGGCTATAATATAGAAAGAGCTAAAAATCCCATTGGACTTGAAAAGATGATGGAGATAATAGCAGGAGTATAAGCTCCTTTTCTTCGCAATGTGTGTTTTATTCAGTTTTCAATGGCACATTGGAAGAAAAGGGGGATTTTTATGGTAGAGAATCAAGTTTTCGGACGGGCTGGAGGATTCATGTGCTGCTTCGAAGAATGAAATAAAATGCAGAACAATCAGCCAAAATGAGATTGGTTGGAGAAGAAAGATGCAAGGCACTATGTAAAAGCAAAAGGAATTTTGTTTTTATCAAATGGTATGAGAAGTTAATAACGTAAACGCTCAATAGGTTCTTTCCATTGTTAGTTGAATTCACAGCGAAATTGCTCGTGTAAAAGCACTTTTGCTTTTAATAAATCAAAACTATTTCGTCCATACATAATTCTCTTAATTACTTTAATTTTGTTGACACTTCCTTCGGCAAGTCCATTATTATACTTTAATTTTATCCCGTTTTTTACCGCATTAATATCAATTCTTATGCCGTTAACATAGGTCTGTAGCTCAGGTATGTTAAAATTTTCTATTTTTTCAAGCCATGTTTCTAATCTTTCGTCGCGCCTTGAATATAGTATTTCATAGAATTCTTTTATTGCAGCATATAATTCTGTAATCACTGGGTACGTTTTAAGAACTTGCTCATATTGTGTTTTGGTAATTGTCTTGACATCACTTAATCCCTTATAGATTAATTGTATCAAAGATCTTCTCTGAATGTATTCTTTCGATTGATAATCCGAGCAGGTCTCTTGTTGACTTAAATGTGCTTCATTTCGAATACGTTCTTTTTGAATGAACATCCTTAAGGATGCAACTGAACCTTTATAACCTTTTTCGGTAATAATTTTATGAATATTGGGATAAGTCATTCCTTCGCTTCTTAACTTAATTACTTCAGCTTCATATGGTGCAAGCTTTCCTGGAATACGAGCATTATAATGTCCATCTTCAACAGAATAATCTGGAGATAAATATCTTTGTATCGTTTTACAGGTATGATGCATAGTCTTGGCTATTTCTTCTATAGGCACACCTTTTTTAGCTAATGCTCTTGCCTCATTAACTTCATTTTGTTTCTGTTTCATAGCTAATAGATGTTTCTTTTCCTTTACAATTGTCCTATTTTCAATTTCATCAGGATCGAGCATCAAATATTTTTGAACTGTTTTTACGGAGGAGTGCAATAATAATGCGATTTCATTGACTGTCATATTTTCCGAACGTTTTTGGTGAGCAAAACTAACACGTTCTTTGCGATTATTTATGTTATGTAATTTTAAAATTTCATCAGCTTCAGCGCTTACTGCTGGAATTTCTATACGTGCAGGAAATGTTCTTATCATATACTTTGTTATAGCCTCAGTCAGTCCCTTTATTATGTGGAATCTGTCACTTACTTGGATTATACCAGGATGCGATCTTTCTGCTGCATTTGCATACAACTGTGCACCATCTCTAGAAATAACTTCAATATTAGGATATTTTGACAACCACTCTTTTACTTCATTAGTATTTCGAGTTGGAATCAAATCGATTATCTTATGACTTTCCAAATCAACCATCACTGTTCCATACGAAAACCGTTTGCGCAACGCGAAGTCATCAACACAAACTTTTTTTACAGAAGACTTATCCACAATTGATGGCATTTTTTTTAAGCAAAGAACAGATACTGCTTTTTCCAACTTCTATACTGTTTGATTTTAGAATCTTTGCTGCATTCACAGAACTAAGCTGTGCTGATGTAAATAATATATTCTGAACAAGTCTTCTGGTTTTCTTTCCATTATTTTCTACAAATGGATGACACTCAGAAAATGTTTTCTTTTCACATTTGCAATTAGAACAAAACATTTTTCTAGTTTTCACAAGAAGTATTACCTTTCTATTTTGCATAGGAAGATCTTGAATTTCTCTTTCATAAGATGAATGTACCTTTGATGAAAGAGTACCACAATAAGGACATTTTACTTCACTCATCTTGGAGCTAATATAAAATACAGCAACATTATTTTTGATATGATATTTGTCAAGTTGATAATTCGGATCTAATGCAGTAATAAAATCTTTCATTTGTTTGCTACCTCCAACTATATACATATCATATCAATTTAATGCTTTGAAATCAACTAATACTGGAAAGAACCGGTAATGAAGCGGAAAAATGTAAGTATCCAACCAGATTAGATACCTACGGCTGTGGTTGTATGCATAACTGTTCCTACTGCTATGCACGCAGCCTTTTGGATTTCCGCGGGCTTTGGAATGCAGAAAATCCAAGAGTGGCAGATATCCAGAAAATCCGGAGAAAATTGGAAAAAGTACCACCGGGAACCATTTTAAGACTTGGAGGCATGACAGATTGCTTTCAGCCGGTGGAACGTCAGGAACAGGTTACCTATCAAACCATAGAACAGTTAAATGAATATGGTATTGGGTATCTGATTGTGACAAAATCCCATTTGGCAGGAGAAGAACGATACCGGAAACTTTATGATCCGAAACTGGCACACATTCAGATTACGATTACCTGCTTTGATGATAAGAAAGCTTTTGGCTATGAAAAAGCGAGCAGTCCTTCAAAGCGGTTAAGGGCATTATTAAAACTACAAGAAGAGGGATTTGATGTTGCGTTACGATTAAGTCCTCTGATAGAAGAGTATTTGGATTTTGATTACTTAAATAGGCTGCCGGTAAATAAAGTTTTAGTAGAATTTCTTCGGGTGAATGGGTGGATAAAAAAATGGTTTCCGGATTTGGATTATCAGAAATATATTTTACGTCAGAGTGGATACTGGCATTTACCGTTGGAAGAAAAAATCAGGATATTGAAAAAAATTCATCTTCCGTTGACGGTCTGTGAAGATGTCACAGAACATTATAAATATTGGAAGCAGCATATCAATCCAAATCCACTGGATTGTTGCAATTTAAGAAAATAAGAAACATAAGTGCAGGCGGTAGTATATCAGTTTTGGTATGCTGCCGCCTTTTTTACGTTGGAGGTAAGAAAATGAAAAAAGAATACTTTTTACTTGGGATATTAAGCGTGATCTTGCTGGTAGCAGGAGTCTGGATTTATCAGATTATCAGTGAATACCAAAAAGCAGAACAGGAATATGAAAAGTTGCAAGAATATGTGAAAGTAGAAAAGAATACAAAAGAGCCAGAAGATATGAAGCCGGAAACTACAGAAGATGATAAGGAAAAAGAAAAGCCGGAAGAAGCCGTAACGGTCGATTTTGCAGCTTTACAGGAAATCAATCCAGATGTTGTAGCATGGATCAGAATTCCAGGGATACTGGAATATCCGGTGGTAAGAGGGGAAGACAATTCTTATTATTTGAACCATACGGTGCAAAAAACTTACAATATTGCGGGCAGTATTTTTTTAGATTACCGGAATGAACGGGACTTTTCAGATAGTAAGAATATTATCTATGGCCATAATATGAAAGATGGAAGTATGTTTCATGTATTGAGAAATTATCAGGATATTGATTTTTTCCAGAAGCACACGGATATGGAGGTTTATTTACTGGATGGAAGAACTTTGAACTATCAGATCACAACTTGTGAACAGGTACCGGCAGATAGTGAGATTTATCAGATAGAAAGAGGATATGTTGAGGATAATAAGGGAAATGAAATCATATTGTCTACCTGTAGTGCAAAAGCAAATGTCAGAATTATTATAAAAGCATATTTGAAAGAAAAAACATCATGAAGATACCAGAAACAAGATATTAAAAAAGCAGATTGGAAAAGGAGGATACAAGGTGTATTTAATTGAAATTGATACAAGGAAATTTGATTTTCAAGGAATATCACATGAAGAATATCTGGAGTTTTTTGGATATCGAGGCATAAAAAAAATAACTAGTTGTACTTATGCAGTAACAAAAACAGGACTGGCTTTACCAACAATTAGAATTATTTCGGATAATTATAAAGTTTAAAACGATGAATCAAAATAGACAGGATGTGAGCAGAACCATTTTATAACTAAGTTTTTTTGATGATGTGCAGTTTTCTAGAAAAGTAAATGAATTCCTTCCTTTATTGTGAAAAAAATATCTATTCTGTCAAAAAAATATTGTGATAAATGGAAGATTATGGTAAAATAGGCTAAATAAAAAATGCATTGAAAGTATTTGAAATGTAATTCCAAAGATAAGGAGGGGAATGATTTGTAATGAAATACAAAAAAGTCGTTGCAGTTCTGCTTGCTATTGGGTGTATTGGGCTTGTAGGAACCTTGGGATATTTCCTTGGACAAACAAATCAAAAAGGACCTGATGTAAAACAAGTAGTTGCCCCAGTTGCTGAAACAGAAAACACAAAACAGGAATCAAGAAAAATTGCGGTAGTCAATCTTGATGAAGGGACAACATCAGCAGAGGAAAAAATAAATTATGCAGATAAGATTGTTCAATTTCCCAGTTCTTCGTTTGAATATTCATCATTAGAGGAAGCAAGAACAGGATTAACAAACGGAAAATATGGTGCTTACATAATCATACCAGCCGGATTTTCACAAAATGTGGTCAGTCTTAATACAACACCACAAGCTGCTCAACTTGAATATGCTTTAAATAAAAATTTTTCAGGAGAGTCCCAGTATCATTTGTTATATGATGTGATGAGTTTTGGGAATTCTTTGAATGATAGTTTGAGTTATATGTATTTGAACAATATTCTTTCCGAGTTTCATAAGGCTCAAGATGGTGCGGCTACGGTTATGAATAATGATTTAAAAGATAAAGATGCTATTGAGAGCATACAGTCGCATGATTTGGTACAATTAGTTGAAATTCCAGAGTTAAAAAGAGAAGAAAATACAACAGAGCCATTAAATGTAGAAGAATATGTAGAAAAAAATACTGCTTTAGCAACAGATCTTGACTCACAGTACAAAAAGTGTGTAGAAGAGGCACAATTACAACTGCAAGATATGCAGACGGAAGGAGGAAGCCTTTCAGAACAGCTTACGTCCTTAGCTGAATATACGGAACAGTTAGATGTATTTAAAGATGAAGATGGAAATTCCGTAGTTGATTCTGCAAATAACAAACTGGACGAAGTTTTGAACAAAAAACCAGGAAATACAGTTGATACTATGCTTGAAGATTTGAAACGGCAACCGAATATTATAGCAGGTGAATTAGGGAAATCAATAGAGATTTATAATCAGGGATTACCAAAGCAGTTGACTGACCGATTAAATGAATTTGCAAATAAAATAGAAGCAGCAAATCCGGGATTGGTTTTGGAGAAAACAAGCGAAGGGGGTTTAGAATTACATTACGCTACTTCGGATTCACCAAGATTATCTATAACCCTTGCAGATGCTCCAAACTCTGAAGAAAATCAACAGGCAAATATGACAAAGCAGTTATGGAGTGCCATTACCAGTAAACTTGCAACGGCAGCAAATGAACAGGAAACTATTGAAATTATGGAGGAAGATCCTGATTTAGGTATAGAAATTCCGAAAGTATATACAACTGCAAAATCGGTGAAGACAGCGCTTGCAGAATGTGAGCAAGATCCTAACATGATAGCCATGTGTAATAGTCTCGGGTATTCTTCTGTAAATGCTTTTGTGAGTGATGCAGGAAATGGAAGTTTGTCACTTGACAAAACTCATGAAATTGTGTTTGATGGCGATTTGAATGCTTTTCAGCAGTACATTAATTCCGTGATTGAAAATGTACCGCGAGAGGTGACTGCATTGCAGGAATATAAAGATTATCGATATGATGAAGCAGGAAATATGATTATCGATCCAGAAACAAATCAACCAACTGCAATTCAGGATAGATTGAAGCATTATGGAACGCAGGTGGAAGCGCTTGAAACAGAACTTGGGAATGAACATACAACAAATGGGCAGGAAATAAAAAATGTATTCAAGGATTTTTATGTAGATCCAATGCAGAAAAATCAAGAGAACTTCAATGGAATCCTGCAACAAAAATATGAGGCTGAATCAGTTTATATTAATGAGTTTAATGAAAAGCTGAAGGCATTTGCACCATCTGTACAAGATGAATATATTGCAGAAAATGTAAATGGAATAAAAGAGAATAACGGATTGCTCCAGAAGAGTTTGATAGAAAATAATATGTCTTATGTTGATTATGCAAATAAAGTATATACTACGACAGAAGAAAATATCAATACTCTTCAGAAGGGGATTCAGGATGCAAAAGATGCCTCAAACCAGGCAGTTGAAGACGGATTAAATGCAGCGAAGAACACAAAGGCAACCACAAGTAAAGAAAATCAAAATATTTTAGCCGACTTTTCATCAAAGCTTCCATATACGAGACTAGGAAGTATGGAATATACACAGGCTTATCAATTTATCGCTAAGCCAATTAATTTAAATGATGTTTCAAAAGAAAAGGAAAAAGTAGTGGAAGGGAAAGAAGTAAAAGAAACTTCTGCAAAGGCTGTTTCCGCAAAAACAACAAAGGAAAGCAATATAACCTCTTATTTGATTTATATTGTTTTTGCAGTACTTTTATCGGCACTAATTATATTCTTGATTTTGAGATATTTTAGAAATAAAAAACCAGAGCAATAAGCTGTTAAGCAGCATTGCATATAAAAAAGGAGAAGCATTCAAAGGAGGTACATTATGGCAGATGTAAACAACATTAAATTAAGCCCGGAGCAGATGGAGACAAAGGCAGCAGAATTTAATACCAGATGTGAGGAGTTCAATCAAGTGGTTTCTACTATGAGAAACATGGTAACAGCTTTATGCGATGAATGGGCTGGTCACAGCAGTCAGGCATTTTATGATCAGTTCCAATCTTTAGAACCAAGTTTTACAGCTACATCAGATCTTATCACATCAATTGCACAGCAGTTACGTGATGTATCCGCAGCAATGCAGAGCATCGACCAGGAAATCGCAGGGAAAATTGGAGCGATGTAGTAGTAGAGAGCCGTCGGGATTTTCCCGGCGGCTTTTTGAAAATATGAGGAACGTATGTATGGAAAAAATGGATGACACAGAAAAAGTACTTGAAAATAATGCTAATAGTGATATTAACTTCGACACCTCTGTATTACAGGAGAAGAATGAAACCTATTCTTCCTTAACGGATACTTATGGGATAGATTTGTTTACAGATCAATATGAAGAGAAAATTCAAGAGGTGCATTTAAAAGAATATGATGCATATCAGAAAATAGAAAAAAAGTTATTTGAAACAGATTTAGAAAGTGGAAAAAATGAATACGAAAAAATACAGGATCAACTGTTTTTATATACAAGTTCAGAAGTAAAGAAAGAAGAAATCAAAAGAACAGATAATACATTGGGCGTAAATATTGCCATAATAGGGATTATGGTCATACTTTTCTTTTTTGTTTTCTTCCTGATTTTTGACAAAAAAAGGAAAAGGAGACGTGAAGATGCAATTAACACTTACACTTACGAGTACTAAATATCAAATTAATAAAGATATTATGGTAAATTCTAAACAAAAGATTTGCGAAACCTTACAGATTTTAAAAGAAGCAGGACAAATAAATCCAGCTGTTGGTGATGGAGACAAATTAAGATCTATGCGCACAGGAATGTTCGTGCAGAAAGAATTTACTTATGAAGAAGCCGGGATATTCTATGGTGATATATTGTCAATATTATAAAATGAGAAATGGAAAGGGGAAATAGAATATGAGTAATATACAAAGCAATACACAGGTTGCTTCAAGTAGTTCAGAAACAATTTCAGCAAGTGCAAATAGTTTACAGGAGAAAGAAATATCAAAAGATACAGAGTCAAATATTACTGCCAAAGGAAATTCTATTACGGCATATGAAACAAGCCAGACTCAAAAATCAGCTTATAGATATGCATTAGAACAAGATGCACAGCATATAAAAACTTTAGGTAAGACATTTGAGCAAGTGGATCAGAGTATTGCTAATATATTAACTACTGGTTTATTAGGTGATTAATATGGAAGATAATGAAAAAAGGCAGTTACAGGATAAAATTGACGACTATAAAAAAGCGATAAGAACATTAGAAGAAAGTAAAGATGAAATCAATTATCAGGATAAAATAATAGAAAATATTTTTTCAGATATGTTTCTGCAATTTAAGCATGATGCAGAATTTTGCAAGAGTATCTCTAAACTTCAACAATCAGTATGGGAGGCAAAGACATTTAAAGATTCAAAATTTTCAGAAATAGAAAGTGATTTGAAAAGTAATCTGAAAAAACTAGAGAAAGAGCAGGAAAACGAGGAGTGGTAAAAGTATGGGATTAAAACTTTATCCAGGTTCTATAAAAGAACAGGCAGATAGCATTATTCAAAATCTGAAATCTGATAACAAAGATTTATTATCTGCATTGCAAACAATTTCACAATTTGTACAAAATACAGAACTTAAAGGAGCAGCCTGGGAAAGCATGAAATACCAGTTAGGAAATCACGAAGCTGTTATTCAAGGCTTTATTTGTGCGAATGATTCTGTAATTCAAGAACATGAAAATCTGAAAAGTTCAGTTGGAGATGAAAATCTTGATGAGGAAGAATTAATAGCAAAAAGAGACTCTCTTATGTCCACGAATGCATTTTTAGAAAAAAATATTAGTTTAATGCAAAGCAATATGCAAAATGATGTAATGAAGATAAAGTATGGTTTTTGGTATCAGGAAATGATTTTTCAATATCAAATTTCTATTAATCAAAATCAAACGCTTATTGATGAGTTGAATGAAAAAATACAAAAACTATATGATATAGAAAATACTACGGCCTCGTTGTTTTCAGAAAGCATTACTTTATATGATACTGTGAATGAAGGAATTGTGGCTATACAAAAAGGTTGGAATGGAACTGGTTTTTCTGTTTCATTAGACACTCCAGAATGGAAAAAAACTGTTCAATTACGATGGAATGATAGAACAGAAAAACTAGAAAAGGAAATGGAAGAATATGTAAAAAAATTAAAAAAGAAAGTTCCGAATATAACTTTAAAAGAGTGGTCAGAACTATATGAATTGTATCAAAAAAATCCAAATGCTGAAATACCGGCTGATTTATTAAAAGAAATGCTGAAAAATATTGGACAAATACCAAATGAAATTAAGGATAATATGCAAATGGATATAATATCAAAAGTTTTTGAATCAGGTGGTAAATCTGTAGTAAAATTGGGGGAAATATTTTTGTCTACAGGAATTCAGGGACCTGCAACAGAAAATAGTTTTGTTATATTAAGTAATTCATTTGCTCAACAAAGTGGAAAATTAATTAATACAGGTACAAAATTACACTCTTTTGGAAAAGTCGGAATGCCTATTATAGGCGCAGCTATAGATTTTAGCGGTCAACTTATTTCAGGAGAAAAAGTTGGTGACGCAACGGTAAAAGCTGCTGGACACTTGGGCGTTGGTTTGATTGCTGGGGAATTGGGCACTATGGCAGGAACAGCTGCAGCAGCAACATTGGCAGTAGGACCTATCGGTGTCGCTGCTATTGGAATTGCAGCAGGTGCAGCAATCGCAGTATTTGGTAGTAGAGTTTTTGACCATGCGTATGAAAATAATTGGCTTGGGATAAAAGATATAGGGAAAGAAATAAATGAAGCGGTTGATGATGTAAAGAAAGGATTATCAAATGTAGGAAAAGCAGTATCTGGATTTTTTGATGGATTAGGTAATGCTTTTGCGTGATGGAGGATTTAAGAATGATGCTTTTATATTTTAATTCAGAAAAAGGGATGAATTATTATTATTCAAATGAAACACAACAGATTTATGCTATGAAAAATAAAGGAAGTGGTGGGCTGCAAGTGGGATTAGTTGCGGGTGCATCTATGATTATTTATTTTGTTTTAAATAAAATTGATGTCCAAATAAAAACGAATGTTAATATTTTATATTGGACAACATTGATACTGGGAATTATTGCTGGACAGATTTTGTTTTATCTAGGTAAAAAAAGATTGGACAGATTAATAAAAGAAACGGCAGTTGAATATACTTGCTCGAAACTTGAAATTGAACAATTCGTCAAAGAAGGGAAAAAACAGCTTGGAAGTAATACATGTTTAGTTATAATATTGTTAATAATTTGTTTTGCATATAGACCTTTAATGATGATTATTAGTCCGTATAGTGCAGTCGTAACAGTTTGTCATTTTATTATATGGACTCTAACAATCTTGTTGTTAGAAAGTTATCTATATACGAAGCCTATTGCTCGATATAAATATTATAAAAATATATAATATACTTATTGAAAAGGAGAAGAATTATGAATGTATTGCCACTTGGAAGTGTTATAAGATTAAAAGATGGAGAACAGAAAATTATGATTATATCAAGAGTTCCTTTATATAATAATGAAGGAACCATAGGTTATTTTGACTATGCAGGGTGCTTGTATCCGCAAGGACAAAATAGTCAGATGACATATTTTTTTAACCATGAAGATATAGAAGAAATCTATTTTACAGGGTATGTAGATGAAATGGAAAAAGAATTTTTGAAACAATATGAGTTACAAAAAGATAAAATAAAGTATCCAAAATTAAAAACTAAAGCAGATTAGAATTATTTTACTTGAAGGTGAGGAAGGTTATGGAAGATACAGTAATAAAAGAAGTTATTAAAAAATCAGAAGTTATAGCAAAAGATGCATTTGAATATCAATGGATCACCTATCCGGAACATGGATTTTTACAGTCGCATATAGAGGAAAAGAGCGAAGAATTAGAAATTACATATGATTTAGAAAACCAAAGACCGTTCATGGAGATTCGAAAAGAAGACCTTCCTGATATCCTTTTAGTTTTAGATGATATTGGAAATCTTAAAAAATACATAGAAAAATATTCTTTTTCTTTGCAGCCCCAAAATCTGTTTTATGATCTTCATGGAAGTGTGAAAGCGAAAAGCAGAGATGTTTTGTCTGCAAGTACAGACCGAGAGGAACAGTTCTTAAATGCCTATAAAGCAGTTATTGGATATGCCTTACAGAATAAATACACATTTGAGGATTATCTGCGGGGAGGTATGCAGCTTTTAGGGAAAGAAGGGGTGTTAGGACAAGTACAGTCAGGAACCACGGTAGAAGACATACAAAAGATACTTTGTGAAGAGTATGAACGAATTAAGAAAGACCGTAGAGAGAAGAAAGTTCTGATACCAAAAAATAAGGTGACAACATTAAAAGTAACAGTAGCAGTTCTCGGGTTCGTATTGTTTGGGACAGTTGGATACATAGGATATGACCGCATAGCAAAAGAACCTTATCAAAGAGCCGTTATAGAGCTTAGTGATGCATATGTTCAGTCTGATTATGTTACATGTATAGACTGTATGAGAAATGTCAAGGTGCAGAACATGACAGCTCCACAGAAATTTATGCTTGCGAATGCATATGTCCGTAGCGAAAATCTTACACAAGAGCAAAAAGATAATATTTTAGCTAAAATGACATTGAATGATACGGAGTCAAAATTAGATTACTGGATTTATCTAGGAAGAAGCGATACAGAACAGGCTGCTGATATTGCACTACGACTTTCGGATGATCAATTACTTTTATATGCATATATGAAAGAAAAAGCAATAATAGAAGAAAATACAGAATTAACAGGTGCAGAAAAATCCGATAAGCTGAATGAAATTACAAAGAAAATGGAACCCCTAATGGAAAAATATGAAACGGAAGATCAAAATAACTATGAAAGTATAACTACAGGGGATACTGAGGGGGATGGAGAATGAAAATGGAAACAGGAAGAATAAGATTATTTCGTCCCGATTACTTTACTATAGGTTCAAGGAAAACAGATATCATTTTTCCACAGTGTAAGGTCGATATTATTGTAAAAGGGAAAGAAATTTCTATTCATAAAAAAACGGAAGATGTTTTGCTTATAAATGATAAGGTGATACAGCAAGACAAGGTGTTACTGGAAAATGGAGATGTTTTAACAATTGGAGATATTTCTGTTATTTTGTTGGAAAATGTAATTCTTATAGAAGGGAAGATTGCTGAAATACATACGCAACTTCCCGTTATGAAAGATTCCAGAGTCCCGTTTGAAGGCTTTCCGAAGTATAAACGTTCTCCAAGAATTATCAAAAGAGTACAGGAAGAAAAAATTCAATTAGAGAAGCCAAAAGAATTGATGGATCGTAAAAAAGGCGGACTTGTTCAGCTAATATTGCCACCTGTGATTATGATTTGCATTACCATTGCAATTAGCGTGATTATGAAGCGGGGATTATTTGTAGTGATGGCGGTTGCCGGTACAGGGATGTCTTTAGTTGTTTCCATTATGCGTTTTTTCAGTGATAAGAAAGAATTAAAAGAAAACAAAATTCTGAGAGAAAAAACCTATAAGCAGTATCTATTGCGGAAACGAAAAGAAATCTATCATGCCTATTGTAAAGAAAAAGAAGCCTATGAATATAATTATCCGTCTGTATCTGAAATCCGGAATATGATTGAAGAATACAGCCCTAGAATTTATGAGCGAAATTATAATGACGAAGATTTTCTAAAAGTATCATTGGGAGTAGAAAAAACACATCCACAGCTTCAAATTCAGCTGAAACTTGATGAATTAAAGGCGAAACCAGATATATTGGAAGATGAGGCAAAAGCAATTCAAAAAGAATTTTCTGTCATTGAAAAACCGGTAGTTATCGATTTGAAAAAGGCACATCTTGGCCTGGTAGGAGAAAAAAGTGTAATACATGAGCAAATAAAAGCACTCATTTGCCAACTCACGTTCTTTCACAGTTATCATGATTTGGAAATTATTGCAATCTATGATGAAGCTTATCAGGAAGATTTCCAGTGGATGCGCTGGTATCCGCATTTTAAAATCCATACGGTAAACAGCGTTGCAATGATCAATTCAGAAAACAAAAGAGATCAGATTTTAGGAAGTCTATATCAGATTTTAAAAGACAGGAAGCAAAAAGAAGAGGAAAGCAAAAAAGAGAGTACTTTTCTACCACACTTTCTCTTTCTGATTGATGAGCCAAAATGGATTATGGATCATTCCATCATGGAGTATTTGGAAAAGGAAGGGTATAATTTAGGATTTTCTATCATTTATACCTCTCATTTAAGGGCAAATCTGCCGGAAAATATAGGAACTATTGCAATGCTGAAAAACTCAGAAGATGGACTTCTGCTGATTGATGAACGGGAAGAAAAGCAGGAAAACTTCAGGCTTCATAATATGCAGGGAATTCCTTTAGAGTGGCTTGGAAGAAATCTGGGTGTGCTGGAACACATGCAGGGGATTAGTGCACAGATACCGAACAGTATTACTTTCTTCCAAATGTATCAGGTGGAACGACCATCACAACTTCGGATTGAAGAAAGATGGAGAAAAAATAATTCTTCAAAATCATTGGCAGTACCGCTTGGTGCAAGAGCAGCCGGAGATTATGTGTATTTGAATCTTCATGAGAAAGCTCATGGACCGCATGGTCTGGTTGCAGGTACAACAGGTTCCGGAAAATCAGAAATCTTACAATCGTATATTCTTTCACTTGCTGTAAATTTCAATCCTTATGAGGTTGCCTTCCTTTTGATTGACTATAAGGGAGGCGGTATGTCTAAGATGTTTACAGCCCTTCCACATTTATTGGGGACGATTACGAACTTGGATGGTTCCCAGAGTATGCGTGCGTTGGCATCTATCAAAAGTGAACTAGCAAGAAGACAAAGTATCTTTAATCAATATGATGTGAACCATATCAATAACTATAATAAGTTATTTAAAAATGGAGAGGCAGAAGAACCTCTTCCACATTTATTCCTGATCAGTGATGAATTTGCTGAATTAAAAAAGGAACAGCCGGAATTCATGTCAGAGCTGGTATCTGCTGCCCGTATTGGACGAAGCCTTGGTGTACACTTGATTTTGGCAACTCAGAAACCTACAGGTGTAGTGGATGATCAGATTTGGTCAAACTCAAAATTTAAGTTGGCACTTAAAGTACAGAACGAAGCAGACAGTAAAGAAATTTTAAAAACGGCAGATGCAGCAAACATTACACTGCCTGGACGTGCCTATCTGCAAGTGGGTAATAATGAAATCTATGAATTGTTCCAATCTGCATGGAGTGGAGCTGCTTATAATGAAGAAGAACAGAAAGAAAAAGTCGATGACCGGGTTTATGTACTCAATGAAATCGGACAAGGGGAATTGGTAAATCAAGATTTAAGTGATACGAAAGAAAATAACAAAGTAGTAAAAACTCAGTTGGACGCAGTAGTACGCTATATTCATGAGTATTATGAAACACAAGATGTAAAAGAGGTGAAAAAACCTTGGCTTCCACCACTACCGGAACAACTTGTAAGCCCACAGGAACTTATTCGTGCAACCCAAAAAGAATTGAACATGAAAATTGCTATGGGACTTATTGATATTCCAGAAAAACAGGAACAGATTCCATATGATGTTGATTTTATCAAAGATGGGAATTTGCTGTATATTGCTTCAGCAGGATATGGAAAAACCGTCTTTTTGACAACTGCGGTTTTGTCCTTGGCTATGCAGAATAGTGTGCAGGATTTGAATTTTTATATTTTGGATTTCGGAAACAGTGGTCTGATGCCATTAAACAAACTTTCTCATGTGGCAGATTATATTGTATTTGATGACTCAGAAAGATTCCAGAAGTTAATGGGGATTTTGCAGAAAGAAATCAGAGAGAGAAAGAAAAAACTGGCAGATGAAGTAGTACAGAATTTTGAAGTTTACAATCAGGTTTCTGCAGAGAAAATGAAAGCAATTGTTCTTGTGATTGACAATTTTGATGTAGTAAAAGAACTTGGATATGAGGCTGAAGAATTTTTCCAAAAGATTTCCCGTGATGGTTATGGACTTGGGATTTTTGTGATTGCAACTGCTACCAGAAGCAACAGTATGAAATATTCTACCTACAATAATTTTAAAAACAAAGTGGCGGGATATCTGTTTGATGAGTCAGATGTAAATTTAATCGTTGGAAGAAGCACTTATAAACAATCAGAAACAAAAGGACGAGCTCTTTTGAAATATGACAATATGATAAGTGTAATGCAGCTTTACAGCATGGTCAAGTTTGAAACAGAATTGGAATATAAGGATAGAATTAAAGAATTGATACAGAATATTGATGCTCTGTATCCCGGTGAACAAGCTCCAAGAATTCCGGTTCTTCCAGAAAACTTGTTCTTTGCAGATATGAAAGAATATCCTCATACAGAGCAGGATATTTATGTTGGACTCGAAAAAGAAGCTGTGTGTGCCTGCGGATTCCAGCTTGGAAATACACCATTTACGATTCTTGGTGAAGCAGCAAGAGGTAAGACAAACGTATTGAAGGTCATTCTTGATCAGATGCTGGGAAAAGGAAAAATCTATCTGGTGGATTCCAAAGCTATGGAACTTTATTCCTATAAAACATCAGAAGAAGTTGTTTATATAGAAAATCAGGCAATGGTGCCTCTGCTTATAGATGCACTCAAGGCAGAGATCACAGAAAGAAATCAAAAAGTCAAGGAATCATTAGAAATGGATCCGACGTTAAATCCAAAGGAAATCTGCCGGGAATTGCAGCCGTTTAGCTTGATTGTAGACGATTGGGATAATTTTGTGGAATTGACCAAAACACAGGCGATAACTTTGGCTCCTATCCTGAATGAGGCAGCAGGTGTTGGTATCAGTATCATTTTGACTGCACATTCCGGAAAGATGAAAGGATTTGACGAAGTGACGAAATTTGCGAAAAACACAACAGAAGGTTTACTTCTTGGAAGTCAGGGAACAACGGCAATATTCCCGATTAATTCAGCCAAGGAACTTCCACAGTTTAAAGATGGTTTATTGTTCCATAATGGAGCTTATGTTAAAGTGCGGATTCCAAAATATTAGGGAGAATTTTATGGATAAGGATAAAAATGGAGCGGCAATTGCTGAATGTAAGCAAAGAATAGCAAAATGTAATGCACAAATAACAGATAATAAAATAACTATCGAAAGTTTAGAAGAAAAAATTGAAAGACTTAAAAGTGTAAGGGATGCAGTAAATGTAAAAAAGGAAGAAATAGGTACGACAATCTGTAACATGGCAGGAACTATTGAATCTATGGATTATTTTACATGGTGTGGAAGCAATAGAGAGTCTTTTGATGGGGAAGCAATAAAAGCATTGGAAGATTGTGATGCTTTCAAACAGGATGTAGATAGCTTACAAGATGCATTGAATGATGAAATTACACAATTGGAGAACAGACGATATGAGCATGAAGGCATCATTGGACAATTGAAGATGGCACTTAATGATTTGGATAATTGGCTTACCAAATTACTAAATTAGTAAAAGTCATGTAACTATTCATTAGAAAAGTGCCACAGATAGGAGGAAATCGGTTTGAAAAGAGGAGGATATAAATCAGTACTATTAGTGAGTTTTTTCTTAATCATAATGTTGGGAGGATGTGGAATGGATACGAAAAAAGAAGTTATAACCAAGGCGATAGAGAGTTATTTACAGGAAAAATACGGAGAAGAATTTGAAGTACTGTCTTGGAACCAACCTAAACTGTTACCATCAGATAATGGAGCAATTTATGCAACATGTATTGCAAAAAGTGATCCAAAACATCCATTTGAAGGAAGCTATTTTTATCCAGAAGAGAAAAATGCAAAAATAGAGGTTATTGATGATGGATATGCAGAACGTCTTTTGGCAAAGCAGATGGAATCTAAGGTAGAGAAAGCAGTTTCACTGGTGGCAGAGAACTACTATATTCAAGGGCAAATTAGAGGAATAATGGAAGAATGGCAGGGTATATCTATAGAAGAAATTTCAAAGTGGGAAAACTATGCTGCACTTCGAAACCAAAGCGAACCAGATTATAAAACACTAGGGACTATTTGGGTTTATCTTGACGCTACCACGATGACTGGAACGACAGATGAAGAAGAATATAAGATGTATGAGGAAGTATTCCAAAAAGAGATGGGAGGGCAAGCTTTATTTTATGTTTATTATTTAGATAAAAAGAATTTTCAACAGGCAGAGAAAATACTAGAAGTAAGAGCACCTGGAGATGAAGGAAGTAGCTTTGAAGAGATTATTGAAAATCAACCTTACTTTGGAACAATCATGCGAAGTAATTCAAAGACATTTGATGATTCTTTAGAGGTGTTCAAAGCAGCTAAACGGGGAGAAGAACAAGAAATATTTCAATAGGAGAAGAAATTTGTATGAGACCAACAACAGATAAAGATGCACTGGTGGCTTCACAAATAGCATATATGAATATTGAAGAAAAAGACATACGTGATGCAAAGAAAGAATATGGTTCAGCAACATTAGAAAATATTTTCAAAGTATCTAACGACAATATTGAAAAACAGTATATTAATCGAGTATATGGAAATAAAGATCCCAAAACGACAAAATTGAGTGAATACGAGCAGATGCGTTTCGAGGAAGCAAAGGCATTTATAGAGGAGATAAAAAATTCAGAATATGCACAGTGGGAGATCGTGGAAGTAAAAGATGATAATGCAAATTCGGGATTTTATGGATGCATGATTGATTGTGGAGATGGCCAGTCGATATTCGGTTTCCGAGGAAGTGAAAGTGACACTACGCATCAGCTACGTCAAGACTGGATCAATGCAGATATCGCTTTATTCAATAATATTTTAACGGAGCAGCAGAAAGCAGCACAGAACTTTGTGAAAGATATGAATAAAAAATATGGGGATAATTATACAACATTTGATTTTTCAGGGCATTCTCTAGGTGGAAATCTGTCACAGCATGCTGGAATTACAGTGCCTGCAAACATGCAGAACAAAGTGGGAACGATTTACAATTTGGACGGCCCCGGATACTCCGATGAATATCTTTTGTCACATGCTTTAGAAATTGATAATATGGCTTCCCATGTGAAACACTATCAATGGTCTTTTATCGGAAATTTACTTAATCAAATGCCAGGTGAAATGTTCCAATCTATACGAACAGACGATAGGGTTTATGAAATATATGATTTGGAAAAATTGACAGATGGCGCTCTGTTTCAAAAACATGATACAGGTTTTGTCTGGCGCTGGATGATGGAACACGATACAGAATTTTTCCAAAATGGTAAGATGGATGACTTTGCAAAAACGGTTGGTGTAGTCATAAGAAAAATAGAAAATAAAGCCCCTGGAGTAGTACGGAATTTGGCTGTAGATGGAATCTTCTTAATAAATCTTTTTCTTTTGGCAAAAGAATCCGAAAATACAAAGGAATTTGGAAAGAAAGTATGCAAGTACTTTATAGATACATTTCAAAATGGCGTCCATATAGGAATGGAAATTTGGGATTCCATTGAAAGAGGAATTTCTAAATGGGCGGCAGCAGGTGTGGATTTTATTGCACTATTTAAAAATCCATATTTTAGACAAGTAAATGATTTCAAAAAGAAAGCGGGGAGGATTACAAGTACTTATGGGCATTTGGATATGGAAAGTAAACTTATATCTCTTAATAATATGACAGAAACATATCAGAACCTGGATCATTTGATGAAAATGTATAAAACATTTCTTATAGCAAGTGCAGACTCTTATAGAGAAGCGGGAAAACTTATGCTTCTTAAAGAAAAAGATATATTATAAGAGAGGGGGAAGAATGTGGGATATTATCTTAGAATGGAAGATATTTTAAGCTTACAGCTTAAATCGCAGGAACAAATTGAGCGTTGGAAAGAAGAGCTACAAGAGGTTGGAAAAACACTGGAAGTTTTAGGAGATACAAACGAATTGCAAGGTGAAGCTGGTACAAAATTAAAAGATAACATAAAGAATATTCATATGCCAATAAAAGCAGAGATAGAAGCTCTTCTAGATCTATTCCAAGAAAATTATTCTAAATACGTATTAGGATTTATGGAACTTGAGGAGTCAAATACAGCAATTATTAAACAAGATGTGTTAGAAAGACAGCAGGAACAATTAAACTTATATAAAGAAAGTTATACTGACATTTATGAGAATATCGTAGATGAACTTAGTAAAGTGGATGATTTATTCAGTTATTCCATCGAGTTTCAAGTTCCAGAGAAAATTGATACACTTATGGTTACATTGACAGACATTAACGAAAAAATTGGAGAATATGATGTGTCACATGCGAATGATATGAGTTTACTTGATGAAGGAATAACTTTAATGCGAATGAAATTTTCTAAATAATTAAGAAACGTTCTGTTTTATTTTAAATATGAGAGGTATGAATGCAATGAAAGAAGAAAAGTTTTTACCATTAGGTTCTGTAATTCTTGTAAAAGGAAGTGTAAAAAAGCTCGTTTTGATTGGAAGAGGTGTTGTAACAATTCTCAAGGGAGAACAAAAATATTTTGATTATGTTGCTTGTACTTATCCAGAAGGCTTGATTGGAGAAAACGTATTGTATTTCAATCATGAGGATATTGAAGAAATAATCCAAAAAGGGTTTCAAGATGAAGATGATTTCAGAATGCAGAAAAGTTTAAAAGAACATTTGGATGGATTATAAAAAATAGAAAATGAGTCATAAAACTTTTGCTTTCTGGACAGGGAGGTGTGATTCATGGCAAATAAAAATCAAGCTGCTATTTCATCTGCAAAATATGAAATTAATCAAGCAAACTATAGGATTTCAGAGTGTCAAAATGAAATTCAGGGATTAGAAAAGAAAATTGAGCGTTTGGAAGGTGCAAAACAGAAACTGCAGACTTATAAACTCAATATAGAATCGGAGAAATTTGACATTACGCAAAAACTTTCATGTAGCAGTTGGAAAGGATCTAATAAAGAAGAATATGAAGGAATTGCTGAGGAACAGCTTAAACCTTGTTATCAAACATATTATGATGAAACCGATCGAGCCGTAGATGCGATTATGGATGAAATTACAAGATTGGAAAATCAGATTTATGATCAAGAAGGAGTGATTGGCTGGCTAAAAAGTCAGATTAACTCTTTGGGAAATTATATTGAAACATTGCTTAATTAAGTAGGGGGGACTGCCAATGATTGAATTAAATAAATTAACTTATAGTTCGAATGTGTCAGCGTTATCTGTAGCCAGCCAAGGTATTAAAAAAAGTAAAGAACAACCGGAAATTACAGGGAATATGAAAACTTTAGCAGCATTTTTAGAAACCTATCAGACTTTGTCGGAACTGTTTGGAAGTTATAAAACTTTATTGCAGGAAGATGTGCGAAAACTACAAGATGTCAGTACCTGTATGACTTATGCAGAACAATCCTTAATAAAACGATAGACATTTAGCGGTTGGAACATATAGAATTTGAAAAGAAGCACCCAAGGAGGAGGTGTGTTATGGGATACCATGTGAAAATTGAAGAGTTGTTGGAAGTACAAAGCCAGATGCTAAATCAGTTAAGTGAATGGGGAACACAATTAGAGACAGTTTATCAGGCATTAGAAACTATTGTAGTAACACCATGCATCCAAGGGGAAACCGGGAAAAGCATACAGAATTATATACAAGAAGTACATATTCCTGTGATTGGATCACTACAGCAACTCTTAACTGAGTTTCAGGTACGTCTTTCGGTATATGCAGAGGGATATTATGGAATTGATTCTTCTTATGAGGCTGAGATTCCACAAGAAATATTGGAGGAACAACAGCAAGTATTGGAGAATGGGCGGGAGGACTTTGAAAATTTACGGGAAGAAATTAATAGTGTCATTTCCAGCGTTAGTGATATTGTTTCAGTTGTTCAGCCTTCAGGTTTGGCATTAGTACTTTCTTATCAGTTGATGGAAAGTCGTGTTAAAACTTTAAACAGTGACATTGGTGATTATGAGGAAACACATCAAAATGATACGCAGAATATGGACTCTATGCTGGAGTCTATAAGGTCTATTTTGATAGCAAGAACAGGAAGTCCTGCTGTATCAGTAACTAATTATCAGGCTGGTTCTATTGCAATGCTGCCAGCATATCAAAGGCTGCAGATGGATTATGAGGCAAGTGGAAATTATGTAGATCAGAACATAGCTCAGTACGAAGCTGCAATGAAAAAGTTTGAAGATAAAATGAACGATAAACTTGCTGATGATAGGAAAGCGGAAGGATTAAAACAACTTCTTGCAGGAATTGTATCCGCAACAGTAGGAACAGCATTAATCTTCGCAACTGCGGGTGCGGCTGCTCCTATTGTGTTTAGTGCAGCTGTTGTGGGAGGAACATCTACCTTATATGGATTATCGAACGCAACAGAAGGAATGAATAATATATCCCTTGGCTTTTCCGAGGACGGATTTACAATGGCAGAAAATCCTATCCGTGATACACTGTTTGCAGGAAATCCGGATTTATATTATACTATAGGAAATGCCAGTACTATGATTTCGGCAATGGCATTACCGATGAGTGGTATTTTAAAAGGGGCAACAGGTGCTGCAAAATTTAAAACTATCGCCGTAGATGGTGGAAGGATATTGATTGGTAATGTAGCAGAAGATAAAGTTTATGATGTAATCTATCAAAGTACAGATAGCCGTATATTGGCAATGTTGGGAAGCAATGTGGTAGAAGGAGTTCTATCAGGAAACCCAGTGAATAGTTCAGTATCGGAAATCGGAGATGTGGCGAGAAAAAATTGCAATATTAATTGTCAGATTGAAAATCTGTATAAAGAAACTGATGAGATTATTACAAAAGTTAAAAAAGGAGAAATTATTCTCGAAACAACTAAACATAAAGGGAATTTTGGGGAAATGGTGCAAGATAATTTTTATGAAGGCACTAAAAAAAATCTAAACAGGATAAGTAAAGATAAGGTTACTTCTTTAGATGATAAAATACACCAAGGAATTGATGGTGTGTATGAAGATCCTACAGGTGGACCGCCTAAGTTTATAATTAGTGAGGCGAAATATGGTACAGCAAAATTAACTACTTTAAAAGATGGTACACGCCAAATGAGTAATGTATGGATTTATGCTAGATTGGAAAATGCTGTAGGGCCAGATAAAGCTAAAGAAATTATGTTAGAAATGACTCTGAACCCAGACAATGTTGTATGTACATTGGTGAATATTGATTCAAAAGGAAATGTTATTGAAAGTATATTGAAAGATGGTAAAAAGCTGAAAGGAAATTAGTTATGAGAGATAAGATAAAAAGTAAGGTGTTTTTTGAAAAATCACTATCCTTTACAACAGAGTGTATAAATGATTTTGAAAAGATTATGCCAACAGTAATAGAAAAGCAGGGAGAAAATTCAGAGGGAGCAATAAATGGGTATAATGCACTTGTAATATATTACATAAAGAGAGTTAATCTATTATATTCATTAGGCAGGTCGATTCAAGAAATTAAGGAAATTTACAATAAACTTTTAAATTACTATGCTAAAGTTTGGAAAATGGATTACGGATATATTGAGTTAGTTAGAATTATTTCGTTAGGTATACTGTTAAATATCGATAATTTGAATAGTGATTTTAAAATTTTGGAAAATAAAATTAAAAAAACAGGATTAAATGATTATTTGTTGAATTTTTTGTTAAAATCAGTTGATACTGAATGGGAGTTAAGCACAGAAACTTTTGCTTATAAAGGTATATATGATGATATAAAAGCAATAATTGAAAATCCCAATGGAAAAAGTAAAGATTTATTAAAAGAATATTTAAACGATAAATGGTACGAAATCCACAACGAAACAGCATGGTATGATAGCCACAATAGTAAACAGAATACATATTATGGCTATTGGGCATATGAAGTAGGGGCGATTTGTAAAATTTTGCAATTAGATGATGAAGAATTGAAAGAACAACGGTATTATCCGTATGATTTAGTGCATTTTAACGAATGAAGACATTAAATCTATGCTGGAGTCATAAGGTCTATTTTGATAGCAAGAACAGGAAGCCCTGCTATATCAGTAACCAATTATCAGGCTGGTTCTATTGCAATGCTACCGTCATATCAAAGGCTGCAGATGGGATATGAAGCAAGTGGAAATTTTGTGGCTCAGAACATGGCTCAATACGAAGCCGCAATGAAAAAGTTTGAAGATAAAATGAATGATAAACTCGCTGATGACAGGAAAGCGGAAGGATTCAAACAGCTTCTTGCGGGAATTGTATCCGCAACAGTGGGAACAGCATTAATCTTAGCAACTGCGGGAACAGCTGCTCCTATTGTGTTTTTTAGTGCAACTGTTGTGGAAGGAACATCTACCTTATATGGATTGTCGAATGCAACAGAAGGAATGAACAATATATCCCTGGGTTTTTCCGGTGATGGATTTACAGTGGCAGAAAATCCTATCCGTGATACACTGTTTGCAGGAAATCCGGATTTATATTATACTATAGGAAATGCCAGTACTATGATTTCGGCAATGGCATTACCGATGAGTGGCATCTTAAAAGGAGCAACAGGTGCTGCAAAATTTAAAGCTATCGCCGTAGATGGTGGAAGGATATTGATTGGTAATGTAGCAGAAGATAAAGTTTATGATGTAATCTATCAAAGTACAGATAGCCGTATATTGGCAATGTTGGGAAGCAATATGGTAGAAGGAGTTCTATCAGGAAACCCAGTGAATAGTTCAGTATCGGAAATTGGAGATGTGGCGAGAAAGGTGGATATTGAAGAACTAAGCCATACAACGATATTCAAGAATTCAGATGACATTGCCTTAGGTGAGAAAGTTTTAAGTAATGTAGAAGTGAATAAGCTAGATGATGTTGCAGAAGTTGTAGAGAGTGGTATACCTTCTGTTATATACGGAACAGATGATATAGCAAAGTATCAATATAATCTGATTGAAAATCCTGGACCGTTAGCAGAACTACCTAATCTACCTATAAAAAATTTCTATGGTGGTAGATACAATGTGGAAGTATTACAGGAAGATAGAATAATGTATCGAGCAGGCAATGCTGAAAATCCGTATGGAAGATGGTTCAGAAGTGAACCACCAGCTTCTGTTGCTAATGTAAGAATTGACACAGCGGTAAAGATACTGTGGATAGATCCTAAAACTGGTATGTGGGAGTCAAGCTCTTATATAGATTATGTATATGCGATTAAAGTACCAAAAGGTACTACTGTTTATACAGGACCTGTTGGACCGCAGGGAGGAGCATATATGGGAGGATATAATGTTATGCAAACATATATAGATGCACCATGGAGTTTTGAAGTTATAGGAAAAACACCATTACGATAGATTGGAGATAGAAAAATGATAAAAAATGAAGAGTTTTCACAGTTGCGAGTGTCATATATCGAAATTGGAAAAATGGTACAAAAATACGGATATGGTCAATACAATGGGATATTAAGAATTCTTATGGGACAAGTTAATTGCATTGATTCGGATACGAACTACGATGAAAAAATAAAATATTTGATAGAAAGTTATAGTAAATTGTTTGTTTCGAGAGGCGGGTTAAGTGATTTCGTTATTTATGATGCGGATGTTCAATTAAGAAATCAGTTGAATGAAAAATATAATAACGAAGTAAAAAAAGTTTGGAGTATTATGAAAGATTATATTTAATTATGTCTCCACATAAGGACACGCAAACCTCCCTTTCCCCGTACCCAACTGTCTTTACTAACAGCTTTCGTCTTGCCATTACGAAGTAACAGGCAATAGCGAAAGTTATTATAAAGACACTCTTAGGGCGAAAATTTGTCTCTGGGTACATATAAGGACAAGGAAAACTTCATATTGAGTTCCAAAACGCTGATATAAACGTACTTCTTTCAAAACAATTTTTTGTTGCGAAAGAGGTGCGTTTTTTAGTAAGTGCTTAGTTTCGGGATAGATATAAAAAAAGAAATCCTAGCATCTACGACTAGATACTAGGAAAACAAGCATTTTACTTCATTTATTTACACCGCTCCTGAACGTGTTCGTTCCAATGATTATTTTGGGGCTCTCTGAGCCATCTGTTCGGAGAATGAGAGCCATAGATAGTTATGTAGCTCAGAACATAGCTCAGTACGAAGCTGCAATGAAAAAGTTTGAAGATAAAATGAACGATAAACTTGCTGATGATAGGAAAGCGGAAGGATTAAAACAACTTCTTGCAGGAATTGTATCCGCAACAGTGGGAACAGCATTAATCTTCGCAACTGCGGGTGCGGCTGCTCCTATTGTGTTTAGTGCAGCTGTTGTGGGAGGAACATCTACCTTATATGGATTATCGAACGCAACAGAAGGAATGAATAATATATCCCTGGGTTTTTCCGGTGATGGATTTACAGTAGCAAAAAACCCTATCCGTAATACACTGTTTGCAGGAAATCCAGTGAATAGTTCGGTATCGGAAATCGGAGATGTGGCGAGAAAGACGCACATTGAGGAGATTGGACATAGAATTCAAAGTGAAAGAGAAAGTTTTACTAGTTTAAGAGATTTGATGTCTCCTGAAGAGGTCGCAAGGTATAATAAATATTGGATTAATGTTGCTGAAAATATAAGTAATGAAGCACTTGATTATCATATTACATATATAAAATCAGGCGGTATTAGAAAACCAGGTGGTGGGAAAGTATCAACCATCGAAAGTTAGTGCAACTGTAGATTTGAATAACGGAAATATTTATTTCGGATATAACGGAAGCAATAAATTTAATCCGTCAAAAATAGAAATACATCATGATTTGCAAGAAAGAATTGATTTTACTAAAAAATTAGCTGAGAAAACGGAAGGAAATAGGTTCGCCTATAAATCAAGTTTTGAAATATGGAATGTGGAGAATTGTGCAGAGGTTCATTCAGTAAATAATGCATTGCAGAACGGAGCTAGTCTAGATAATATATTTATTAACACAAAAGTATTTAGAAACGGTGAATATGCACCCCCATGTAAAAATTGTGAAATTACATTTAAGGGAATAAACATGTCGAAAGGAAGTTAATATTATGAAAGAAATTACATTAAGAAGGTTAAAAGATGCAGGATGGAATACTGACAAAACTATAGATATTAGTATTATTAAGTCTAAATATGCAGAAATTGGACTGAAAATGCCCACTAATATCTCTGATTTTTTAGAAACATTTGGCTTTTTAATAATAGATGCACCAGATAAAAAATATTTTGATGTTGAATTTAATCCTATTAAAGCAATCGGGATAAATTTAGAAGCAGATTATTTTAAGGAATGCCTACTAGAGTATAAAATCTATGAAGAAGTATTTCCAATAGGTGTTGCTTGTAGGAATAACTTAATTGTACTAATGACAAAAGACAATACCGTATATGCTTTTACAGATGGTTGTTTAATTAAAGCAGGAAATTCTATTGATGAAATGTTAGATTGTTTAGTAGGAGAATGTTTAGAACCAGAAGAAATAGAATAAGACTTCAGAGGTTGATAAAAGGATAGTGCTTGATCAAAAATCATTTGTGAATTGGAGTATAATGTTATTATTCAAATATCGATGCTCATTAATAGCATCATTTCCAGCGTTAGTGATATTGTTTCAGTTGTATTCTTAATAGAAGCATTCACATATACGTTTGGACTTTTATTTGAAATGGCAAGAGTTTTGAAAAATGCAAAAGATAAAAACGGATATGTGTACTATGATGTTAATTAGATGGGAAGGAGATAGTGATGGAGAATACAGAGAAATGGGTAGAAAAATATAAAGAAAAAATGGACAAAAATAAACCTTCTGAAAAGTTAGTGGAACAGACTTTGGAATTGATGAAACATGAGATTGAGTCACAGAGAAAAGGTAAGGAAAAATGTTAAAAAATATGATGAAATTTGCTGCATTGAGTCTTATTTTTGTTTTTCTGCTGTCGGGCTGCTCTACAAAGAAGAGTAGACAAGAATGGGAAAGTTACAATGAAAATGGAGGATGGTCCTATTTTATGACTAAGGATGTAGATAGAGATGTGGTTCCCTTTATATTTCCAGGAAAGTATGTTGTAGATATTGAAATCGAAACCCAAAATGAATTCAAAACCTACATTGAACGATATACGGAATTAGAAACCTGTAAACTTTTGTTTTATGATATAGATAGAGAAATTGTTCAAAAGGAAATGGACTGTAAAAGAATTTTGGAAGAGTATTTTCAGGAATACCAGATTGCAGAAGAACAGATAATGCCATGTTTATATCAGCAAAAAAACTGTGTCTGCGTTATTTTAGAAAAAATCGGGTATCGTAAAAGTTCTGGAGATCCTTTGCCAAAAATCGGAATTATGATTGATGTAGATACTGAAAAAATTATAGGTGAAGTTTCAGAGATGGATTTTGAAAAATATCATTTATTATATAAAAATGAAGAAACAGAATCCATTACAGAAGAATTTCTGATAGTAAATAATCTTCCTTCTATGAAGGTTGTATATTATCACGATTTCAATATTTACGCAATGCAAATGCACTTGGCGGATATTTCTTCTGATGCAGAAATTTTTAAGATTTTTCCAGAATTGAAGGAGGTTTCTGCTGAAAAGAATAAAACTATTTGTTTTTATGCAGAAGAGTCTAAAATAGAAAAGATAATGAAGCAATTTCTTCCAAAGGAACAAGAAATAACATGGCCAAAAGAAAACACGAATGAAATGAAAGTGATACCAAGAGTATAAAGTCTATTGAGTAATAAAATAGGCGTGTGTTATTGAATACTTTTGAAGACGTTACAAAATATTATGTCTTTTGGAAACAGCATATAAATGTAGAGTTATAGGATTGCTGGGATTTAAGTAAATAGGAACATGTGGGTGGCAGTATATTAGTTTTGATATACTGCTGCCTTTTGTATTGGAAGTTCGTAGGTGAAAAAAGAATACAAAAGAGCCAGAAGATATGAAAACTACACACAAATTACAAAGTAAGCTGATAAAATAGAATTATTTAGGAGATGATATTATGAAGAAAATTTTGATTGTAGAAGATGATTTGGATATACAAGAAATGATACAATTTTTTTTAGAAGATCAAAACTATCAAGTATGTGTTGCAGAAGATGGTGTAGAAGGGGTGGCAGTTTTTAACAAAGAACATCCAGATATGGTACTTTTGGATATTATGTTACCTAAGATGGATGGATATGCTGTATGTGAAATTATCCGGCAAAACTCAAACGTCCCAATTATTATGATCAGTGCATTAAGTAGCGAAGCAGATCAAATTAAGGGATTTGAATTGCAAATAGATGATTATATCCCGAAACCGATTTCTTTACCACTTATGATAAAAAAAATAGAAGCGATATTTAGAAGATATGATAAAAAAGATGAAACAGAAAATAATGAGATGTGGTATCGTGAAATCTGCCTTATCATTGGTAATTATCGGGTAATTATAAAGGGAGAAAGCATTGATTTGACACAAAAGGAGTATGAGATATTAAAAGAGCTAATGGAGCATCCGGGAGCGGTAATTTCAAGAGAGAGTTTTCTAAATCGGTTATGGAAATATGAATTTTATGGTGATGAACGTGCGGTAGATAATCATATTAAAAATTTAAGAAAGAAATTAGGCGCTTTTGGAAATTATATAGAAACAGTAAGAGGAGTGGGATATCGTCTTGAGAAAGTACATTAAAGAACACTTAACGATCAAAGTGTTTTTAGTAACAATCATGCTATTATTGACATTAAGTGCAGCAATTTATGGAATGATTACTTTCGGTATGTCTAATTTTTATTTGACGGAATTAAATAAAAGCCTTGAGAAAGAATTAGATACCACAATTGAACAAATAAGTAATATGACAAATGAGGAAACTCAGAAGACCTTGGAACGATTTGCGATAGAGTATGGAATATCTATCATTGTGAAAAATCAAGAAGGAGAGGAAATAGGAAATTATGGGGAAATATCTTATTTTTTAGCTCCAGATGCGAATAGTTCCAAGGCGCAAAATAGTAAAGGAATTACCAAAAATTATATTGTAAAGTCTAATGAAGGTACAGTTTATAAACTTCAAATATTTGGAACAAAGGAGCCGGTTAATATAGGACTAAAAGTTCTAAATAGAATTTTACCTTCTTTGGGAATCATTACGGTGATAGTCTCTATTTTAATTGCCTTATTTTTTGCCCGTTATATTACAAGACCAATTCTAAAGGTAAATGAGGCATCAAAAAGAATGGTAAAATTAGATTTCCGTAAACCATATCCTGAAAAAAGAAGCGATGAGATAGGCATTTTAGGGGAAAACTTAAATCAATTGGCAGAGCACTTAGAAGATACATTACAAGAATTGAAAGAGAAAAATCAAATATTACAAGATGAAATACAAAGAGAACAAGAAATGGAACGGAAACAACTCTCTTTTTTTGCGGCAGTTTCACACGAACTAAAAACCCCCGTTACCATATTGAAAGGTCAAATTCAGGGAATGATTTCAGGAATTGGTGGATATAAGGATCGGGATAAATATTTGAAAAGATCATACGAGGTAGTTTTTTCAATGGAAGGATTAATTCAAGAGATATTAGATGTTTCTCGAATGAAATCTGCAGGCTTCTCACTCAATTTCTCGACTATATTTTTAGACAGTATCGTAAAAGGAATTATACAAGAATGGGAAGATATTGCGACAGATAGAGGTGTGACCTTGCATACAGAAATAGAAGAGAAAACAGAAATTTGTGCGGACAGAGTACTGTTTCAGAAAGTAATTGGTAATTTAATTAGCAATGCCGTAAAGTATACACCGGATAATGGAAATATTTGGTGTAAGGTGTATAAAAATGAAGAAGGTGTAATATTTTCAGTTGAGAATAATGCTGAACATATTTCAGAACAGGAAATCCCAAAACTATTTGATGCATTTTATAGACGAGAAAAATCTAGAAATAGAAAGGCAGGAGGCAGTGGTTTAGGTCTTTATATTGTAAAAATGATTGTAGAATTACATCATTATGAGTGTGAATTTAAAAATACTAATCAAGGGATAGAAGTGAAAATAGTATGTAAAGAATAGAGAAACATCCGTTTGTGATTACAGGCGGATGTTTTTTGGCTCTAAAATAAATGTAGTTGGTACAATCTACACAAAAAACATACAAGAACAACAAGAAAATCATAAAAAACTGCTTTAAACTATACATTGCAAATTTCGTCCGACCGGTGTGAATATTTCGCTTGAAACGGTGTGAGCATATTGTTCCACCGGTGTACCTGCTCGGAACATCGGTGTGAGACTTATTGTGGTATAGTTT
>NZ_JBQKED010000023.1:0-54595 GCF_052121495.1 Faecalimonas sp. LCP19S3_D12
GTTAGTTCGTAACGTCTTGACATAATATCAGCCCCTTTTTCTTTATTTTACCATGAAAGAAGGGCTATAAACAAATATTTTGTGCACTTTTTAATTTTCAAACACGCTCTAGAGGGGGAAATAAGGGATTTTGGAAGGAAGAAGATGATTTGCCGGATATTATAAAGATGATTGTAACTAATGTGTTGACAGCGTTGTATCAACCGTTTGGATTTTCTATAATTTTAGCTGTTTTATTTATGTTTTTTTATCTTTTTACAACAGAACATGGATGGAAGGCGGCGTGGCGCAAATGGATAGACGCGTTTAAATCAAAAAGTGAATTTCGAAGAGTGTTTTTATTGGCGTTTTATACAGCCTTGATTTTATTTCGAACCCTTTTAAATCGGAATTTATGGCTGAATCCATTGGTGAATGTTATGGGAGGATGGAGCCTGTATGATGCAAATGGTCAATTGACGACAGAGTCGATTGAGAATGTAATTTTGTTTGTTCCGTTTTCTATGCTTTTGTTTTGGATATTTGGGGAAAAATTATGTGGAAGCAAGATTTATTTTTATAAAGTAATTAGAAACTCGTGTAAAATAGTATTTTTATGTTCTCTCAGTATCGAAGTTTCACAGGTAATCTTTAGAGTCGGAACATTTCAGATTGCGGATTTGTTCTATAACACATTGGGAGGAATTGTTGGAGGAATAACATACTATATTGTTTACAAATTGGTACATAGAAGAAAAAAGTAGAGAAACATAGAGAAAATTGATAAAAATATTGATAAAAAATGACGAAAATTGTAAAATATATGTATTCCATTTTGTTTGGATTTATGTTATAGTGTCACGAGGGTCAAACTACGTGAATACTTTTGTTTACCTTTTGGAGAAGGAATTTATGAAATATAGATAGTATGATAGAGGAGACGGATCATGGATAATCAAGTACGTGAAGAAGAAGTAGAGATTGATTTGCTAGAATTGTTTCAAGTATTACTTGGAAAGATAGGGATTATTATTTTGTCGTTAGTAATAGGGGCTGCCCTTCTTTTTGGTGGAACAAAATTTTTGGTCACACCACAATATTCTTCGACTTCAATGATATATATCTTGACAAAGACAACAAGTGTAACTTCTCTTGCGGATATCCAGATGGGAAGTCAATTGACAAAAGATTTTGCGATTTTAGTGACAAGTCGCCCGGTTGTGAATAATGTGATTGATGGGTTGGAGTTAGAATATAGCTATGAAGAGATGGTTGAGAAGATTACGGTCGAAAACCCAGCGGATACACGTTATCTGAAGATAACAGTAGAAGATTCAGATCCGGAGTTGGCGGCAGAGATGGCGAATGAATTTGCAGATGCTACGGCCGATGGTGTTGCGGAGATTATGAGTACAGATCGTCCTAGTATTGTAGAACGTGCAGTTGTGTCAAAGGCGCCTTCTAGTCCAAGTTTGGGAAAGAATACAGTTATTGGCGGTTTGGTTGCGGCATTACTTGCGATGGCGGTCATTGTAATTCGTTATCTGCTTGATGACACAATTAAGACGGAGGAAGATGTAACGAAGTATTTGGGATTGAATACACTTGCAGCCTTACCGCTGGATAGTGATGTAGAAGTGAAAAAGAGTACACGTTCAAAGAGTACGTCAAAGACAAAGAAACAGCAAAAGAAACCGAAAAATACGCATAGATAGATAAAAGATAGGGTTGATTAGATGAAGGGAAAAGGAAGAAAGATACTGTTTGCGGTTTGTGTTATTGTAGCCGGGATAGCAATTGGGTATTTGATTCTTTATTACACAAGATTAGCTAAAAATGAGAAGAAATATGAAGAAGTAAAAAAAGAAGTAGTAAAAGAAGAAGTGAAGGAAGAACAGCAGCAGGGAGATACGTATACTAGTCCGATTGACTTTGCGAAACTTCAGGAACAGAATCCAGATGTATATGCGTGGATTGAGATTCCTGGAACGAATGTAAATTATCCAATTCTACAGCATCCGACGGATGACGTCTATTATTTGGATCATACAATTGATGGGACGGCAGGACTTCCTGGATCAATATATACTGAAAACTGTAATTATAAAGATTTTTCAGATTTTAATACTGTTATTTATGGACATGATATGCGCGATGGAACGATGTTCAAAGATTTGCATAAGTACGAGGATGCAGAGTTTTTAAAAGAACATCCGGAAGTTATTATTTACACTCCAGAGAAAAAGTTTGTATACCGTATATTTGCTGCAGTTGTTTATAGTGACATGCACATTATGGAAGGATATAATTTTCTTTTAGAAAGTGAAAGACAGGCATTTTTAGATTCGATATACGAGTCGCGAGATATGAGAAACTCAATTGATGAAAGTGTGGAGGTTACGCCAGAAAATAGAATCATCACACTTAGCACATGTATTGGAAACGAAGCAGACCACAGATTCCTTGTAGGGGCGGTTTTAGTAGATGAATAAATTGCAAAAGGGAGTGTGTGTCATTCTTGCGATTATAGTGATTGCAGTAATTGTAGTTATAGCAGGGATGCGCATACAGGATTTAAAAGCGAAGGAAGAAGAGAAAAAGGTTGCGAAAGAGTTGGGGAAAGAGGAACCGGAAACTCAGGATTACATTACAGTAGATGGAAAGAAATACGAATACAATCGTGATATTACTACAATATTATTTATGGGTGTAGACAAGAAACAAGAAGTACAAATTCAGGAGTATGCTGGATATGGCGGTCAGTCAGACAGTATTATACTTTTTATCATGGATAAGTCTACGAAGAAGACACAGATGTTAGAAATATCCAGAAATTCTATGATTGAACTTCAAATCTACGACATGAATGGTGAGAAACTTGGAAAAGAAAAAGGGCAGATTGCTTTGCAGTATGCATATGGAGATGGTGGCAGAAAAAGCTGCTGGCTCACAAAGAATGCAGTGTCAGAACTGCTCTATGGTGTAAAGATTGATGCTTATCTTGCTATGACCATAGAGGGAATTGCGAAGGCAACAGACCTAATCGGTGGTGTTACTTTAACAGTGCCAGAAGATTATACAGATATAGATCCTTCGTTTCAGAAAGGAGCAACGGTTACTTTAAAAGGAGATTTGGCAGAGAAATATGTCCGAACGAGAGATATTAAAGAGACCGGAAGCAATCAGGAACGTATGCAAAGACAGACGCAGTTCCTGGAGGCTTTAGCAAGTCAGATGAAGTCTTACGCAAGCGGAGGTTCATCGGGATATGCTATGATGCTGAACAGCTTGCAGAATTATCTGATTACAGATATTACTGCAGATGATATAGAAACATTATCGACATATGAGTTAGACAAGACGATTATTGTTCCGGGCGAGGAAGTCGCGGGGGAAAAGCACGATGAGTTCTATGTGGATGATGACGCATTGTACAAAATAATTGTGGAATTATTTTACAAGCCAGTGGAAGAATGATAAATTCTTTTGTTGGGGAGTAAAATGATTTAATAAAAAAAGGAGGAGATACCAATGAGAAGAGCAAAGAAGTGGTTAGGAGTTGTTTCTGCTTTCGCTTTGACATTAGCACTTGGTTTTAACACTTTAGCTGCACCTAGTCCGTCAGCTAATGGTGCAATCAAGAATGAGGTAGTATCTGCCGTTGATGCTAATGGAAACAAGATTTCTGTTAAAGTCAGCGATGACGTTGATGCAAATGTAAAAGCAGAAGTGCAGAAAAAAGAAACTCTCAAAACAGCACTTGGAAGCGCTTATGTAGAAGGAATGGAAGTTGTGGCAGTTAAAGAAGTATCAGCAGAAAGACTTCCAGCTACTATTACATTTGCTGCATCAGGTGTGACAGCTAACACAAAAGTTGCAGTTCTTCACTACGATGGATCAAAGTGGGAAGCTAACACTGTAAAAAATGTGAAAGCCGGTAACGGAACTATCACAGCTACATTTACAGAGCTTTCTCCAGTTGCATTCGTAGTAGATAAAAACACTGTAACAGGAACAACAGGAAAAACTTCTCCAAAAACTGGAGAAGCTTCTATGGCAACTGTAGCAGTGGTAGCACTTGTAGCAGTTGTAGCAGCTGTTGGATTGAGAAAAAAAGAATACGTTAAATAATTCATTTGAATTATGATAGTGTTGTTCCCTCCCCGGGCTGTTGCCTGGGGAGGTCTTGTGAAAGGAGTGAGGGTTTTGACTCTGACTGATATACACTGCCACCTTATGCCAAAGGTGGATGATGGTCCGTCTACAGTTAGTGAGGCGAAACAGCTTCTTCAGATGGAATATGAAGATGGTGTGAGGAATATCATATTAACTCCACATTATCGGGTGAAGATGTTTGAACCGGATATGAAGGAGATTATACATTATTACAGAGGAATGCGAGGGGTTGCAACAAAGATAGCACCCGATTTTAAAATTTATCTTGGATGTGAATATCATACGAATTCGAACATGACAGAGGATATACAGAGGAAGAGAAGACCTACATTGGCTGGAAGCCGCTATGTGCTTGTAGAGTTTTCCTCTAGTCATTCGTTTCAGCGAATTCGTAATCAAATATATGATTTAGTGGTAGCCGGATATAAGCCGGTAATTGCCCATATTGAGCGTTATCCGGCTCTTACAGAAGATATGGATAATGTGTGGGATTTGATTGAACTCGGAGCTTATATGCAGTTGAATGCTTCATCTGTGCTTGGCGAGTATGGTAAGAAAACAAAGCAATTTTGTAAAAGAGCAATGAAAGAAGATTGTGTACATTTTATTGCCAGTGATGCGCATGGAACTGAGTATCGTAAGCCTAATTTGGGAAAGTGTGCGAAATATGTAACTAAAAAAATGGGAAAAGAGTATGCGGAGCGTATTTTTGTTAAAAATCCGGAGAAAATATTGAGGAAAGAATAGGAGAAGTCTATGAAGCGGGTTGATATTTTACAAAAAGAATTGAATTATGAGATGAGAGAAGAGATGAAAAATTTGCGTACAAATATTCAGTTCTGCGGTGACGATAAGCGTGTAATCGTGTTTACTAGTTCTCTTGCGAGTGAAGGAAAAAGTACCACCTCGCTGAATTTGGCGATTTCGCTTTCTGAATTAAATAAGAATGTACTGTTTATTGATGCGGATATTCGAAAATCTGTATTAGTGTCCAGACTTGGAACAGGAAAAATTGATAGAGGACTTTCTCATTTTCTCTCAGGACAATGTGCATTGACGGATATTGTATACGGGACAAATATTTCAAGACTTCATATGATTTTTTCAGGACCGGTTGTCCCTAATCCAACAGAGCTTCTTGCATCGAGTCGTTTTGCGAAGGCCTTGGAATCTTTCCGGGGAGTATATGACTATATTATTATTGACGGAGCACCGCTTGGCATGGTTGTCGACAGTGCAATTATTGCAAAAGAGTGTGACGGTTCAATCATTGTTGTTGAATCAGGTTCGATTAAATACCGTTTGGTACAGGAAGTGCGTTCAAAGCTTGAAAATGCAGGATGCGCTGTGCTTGGCGTTGTTCTCAACAAGGTTGATCGAAAGAAAAATGGTCATTATTATGGAAAATATTACGGTAAGTATTATGGGAAATATGAAGAGTACAGATAGAGAAAAGCGAGCTGCATCTTGGGATGTGGCTCATTTTAATTGGGAGAAGAGTATGAAGACAATTTATAATTATCTGGAGGAATATAGTGAGAGTGATTTCTATGGAATGCATATGCCGGGACACAAGAGAAATGAAAAAATGATGGAGAATGATCTACCTTATGAAATTGATATTACTGAAATAGATGGGTTTGATGATCTGCATCATGCAGACGGGATCATTCGGGAGGCACAGGAACGTGCCGCGAGATTATATTGTGCAGATGAGACACATTTTCTTGTAAATGGAAGCACAGTTGGAATTCTGAGTGCGATTATGGGAGTGACTGACAAACAAGACCAGATTCTTGTAGCCCGCAATTGCCACAAATCCGTGTATCACGCAATTTATTTAAATGAGCTGAAACCTGTGTATGTCTATCCGGAATACGATGAGAAAACAGGATTAAACGGGGAAGTGAGAGTAGATGACATTACTTTGTTATTAGATAAAAATCCAAATATCAAGGCGGTTATGATTGTATCGCCGACATATGACGGTGTGGTATCTGATGTGAAAAAGATTGCAGAAGTGGCACATGCACATAAGATTCCGTTGATTGTGGATGAGGCACATGGAGCACATTTTGGATTTGATTCGTATTTCCCGAAAAATGCGAATGAAAATGGTGCAGACATTGTTGTACATAGTGTGCACAAGACACTTCCATCGCTCACACAGACCGCTTTGCTTCATATCAATGGAACGTCTGTAAATAGAGAAAAAGTACGGATGTATCTGCATATGTTACAATCCAGCAGTCCGTCGTATGTATTGATGGCAAGCATAGATGAATGTATGGAATTGATTGAAAAAAAAGGTGAGGATATCTTTTCACCGTATGTGGATAACTTGCAAAAAATGCGGGAAGAGTTGGGAAAACTTTCTTATTTGAGGCTCGTGGAGACTTTACATTATGACTGCTCTAAATTTGTGATTTCAGTGAGAAATACAAATATTTCAAGCAGAGACCTTGAAAAAATATTGCGTAGGAAGTATCATTTGCAGATGGAGATGACCTCGGGAGACTATGTGCTTGGAATGACGGCAGTAGGAGACACGAAAGAAGGATTGGAAAGATTTACACAGGCATTGTTAGAAATTGATCGTTCCTTGTCTGCCATGAACAAACAACGAGTGTGGAGAGAACTTCCGAGAACGAGACTTTGTGCAAAAAGTTCTGACGTACTGCATAAAAAGCGCGGAAAACTTTGTGGATGGAAAGACAGTATCGGAAAAATTTCGATGGAATATGCGTATTTGTATCCACCCGGAATTCCGATTATTGTGCCTGGAGAGCAGATTACGGAGGATGTGATTGCATATTTGGAGATGTATGAACAGCTAGGATTTTCGATTGAAGGTCTGGAAGTGGATAAACAGATAAAGGTGTGGATAAATGAGTAAGATTTTTTATTTTATGGGGAAAAGTGCCTCTGGGAAAGATACAATTTTTAAACAGATCAAAGAGAGGATGCCAAATCTTAAGACAATTGTAATCTATACAACACGCCCGATTCGGGAAGGTGAGCAGGAGGGTGTAGAATATTATTTTGTCGATGAAAAAAGATTGGCTGAGTTCGAGGCACAAGGGAAAGTAATCGAACTTCGCGCATACAATACGGTACACGGAGTGTGGAAATATTTTACTGTGGATGATGGACAGTTTGACGGAGACGAGAATTACATTGCAATCGGGACTTTAGAGTCATATGCAAAGATGCTCGCATATATGGGGACGGATTCATTGGTACCTATATACATTGATGTTGACGATGGAGTGCGATTGTTAAGGGCAGTAGAACGAGAAAGAAAACAGAAAGAGCCAAAATACGAAGAACTGTGCAGGCGATTCCTTGCGGATGCTGAGGATTTCTCTGAGGAAAACTTACAAAGAATGGGGATAACTCACCATTATTTCAATGACAATATGGAAAACTGCATCCAAGAAATTATGCTATGTATTCACCAAGAAATATGATATAATATTCACGTAAGCAAAGCGACGGCAAGGTTGCACGTCGAGGAAGTTGTTTATAAAAAAATATATAACAGAAAGGTAATAATATGAGCGGATTTAAAGATGTTGTAGGACACAAAGACATAATTCAATATATACAAAATGCCGTAGAGCAGGATAAAGTATCTCATGCATATATCTTAAATGGCGCAAAAGGCTCTGGAAAAAAGATGCTTGCAAAATTATTTTCAATGACTCTGCAATGTGAGACCAGCCAGTCAGAACCTTGCGGTGAGTGTCGTTCCTGCAGGCAGGCAGACAGCGGGAATCAGCCGGATATCATTACGATACAGCATGAAAAGCCGGGGTCAATCAGTGTAGATGATATACGAGAGCAGCTCAATGGTGACATTATGATCAAGCCATACAGCAACCGCTATAAGATATACATTATTCCGGAAGCGGATCTGTTGACTGTGCAGGCACAGAATGCACTGTTAAAAACGATTGAAGAGCCACCGGAATATGCCATTATTTTTCTGCTGACAGAGAATGCAGACAGTTTGCTGCCGACAATTCGTTCAAGATGTGTCATGTTGAAATTGAGGAATATTAAGGATACTTTGATTAAAAAGTATTTGATGGAGCAACTGCATATTCCGGATTATCAGGCAGATATCTGTGCGGCATTTGCACAGGGAAATATGGGGCGTGCCATTATGCTGGCTACGTCAGAACACTTTAATGAGATTAAAGAAGAAGCAGTTCAGTTGTTAAAATATATTGATGAGATGGAACTGAACGAGATTGTCAGTGCGATAAAAGAGATTAATAAATATAAATTAGAAGTGACAGATTATCTGGATCTGATTACTGTCTGGTACCGAGATGTTCTGCTTTATAAGGCAACAAAAGAAGCAGGAAAAGTTGTATTTAGTGACCAATTGACTTACATCAAGGAGAAGGCAAGCAAAAGTTCTTATGAGGGAATTGAGATTATTCTGGACAGTATCGAAAAGGCGAAAACACGCCTGAAAGCGAATGTAAACTTTGATCTGGTAATGGAATTATTGTTGCTTACGATAAAGGAGAACTAGAATATGACAAGAGTAATCGGAGTAAGATTTCGTCCGGCAGGAAAGATTTATTATTTTGCACCAGGTAAATTTCACATCAGACAGGGTGACAAAGTAATAGTGGAGACAGCAAGAGGCATAGAATTTGGAACTGTTGTGACAGGACCGAAAGAAGTGAAGGATGAAGAGGTCATGCAGCCGCTAAAATCGGTAATTCGAATTGCCACAGAGGAAGACAAAAGAGCGGAAGAAAAGAACCGTGAGAAAGAAAAAGAGGCATTTGAAATCTGTCTGGAAAAAATAAGAAAACACAATCTGGATATGAAGCTGATCAATGCCGAATATACATTTGACAATAATAAAGTGCTGTTTTATTTTACAGCAGACGGAAGAATTGATTTTCGTGAGCTTGTAAAAGATTTGGCGGCAGTATTTCGTACAAGAATTGAGCTGCGTCAGATTGGTGTGCGTGATGAGACAAAGATTCGGGGCGGAATCGGAATTTGCGGACGTCCGCTTTGTTGTCACACATATTTATCAGAGTTTGCACCGGTATCAATCAAGATGGCAAAAGAACAGAACCTTTCTTTGAATCCGACGAAAATTTCCGGTGTGTGTGGAAGGCTGATGTGTTGTCTGACCAATGAGGAAGAGACATATGAAGAACTGAACAGTCGTCTTCCGGCAATCGGGGACACAGTTACAACGAATGAGGGCTTGAAAGGAGAAGTACAGAGTGTCAGCGTGCTTCGCCAGCTTGTGAAAGTAGTTGTGACGTTAGAAAATGATGAGAAAGAGATTCGCGAGTACAAAGTGGATGAGCTGAAATTCAGACCGCGAAAGAGAAAAAATGATGTGAGACTTTCCAAAGAAGAGATGAAGGAGCTTGCAGCATTGGAGAAGAACGAAGGAGCGTCAAAATTAGATGATAACTAATCTGAAATCAGACGAACGTCTGGATGACTTACAGATTAACGGGTATGAGATCATACAGCATCCGGGGAAATTCTGTTTTGGAATGGATGCCGTATTACTTGCCAATTTTGCCCGTGTAAAACAGAAAGAATGTGCGCTGGATCTTGGAACAGGAACAGGGATCATTCCCATTTTACTTACGGCAAAGACCGAAGGGATGCATTTTACCGGACTGGAGATACAGGAAGAAAGTGCTGACATGGCAAGAAGAAGTGTAGCCCATAATCATTTGGAAGAGAAAGTTGACATTGTGACGGGAGATATCAAAGAGGCAGCCGAATTATTCGGACCAGCCTCTTTTGACGTCATAACAACAAATCCGCCATATATGATTGGACATCATGGTATTGAGAATCCGTCGGATGCAAAGGCAATTGCAAGGCATGAGGTGCTTTGTGATTTGAATGATATTTTGCGGGAAAGCGCAAGAATTTTAAAGCCAAGAGGTCGATTTTATATGGTGCACAGACCGTTTCGATTGGCTGAAATCCTGTCAAAGATGATACAGGTAGGAATTGAGCCAAAACGTATGAGAATGGTACATCCATTTGTACATAAGGAACCGAATATGGTGCTGATTGAAGGAATGCGTGGGGCAAATTCACGTATGCGCGTGGAGCCGCCATTGATTGTCTATAAAGAGCAGGGCGTATATTCGGAAGAATTGCTTTCGGAGTATGCGATGAAATAAGAAGGAGGCACAAATATGTCAGGAAAGCTGTATTTGTGTGCGACACCGATTGGAAATCTCGAAGATATGACATATCGTGTTGTGCGTACATTGGGTGAGGTGGATTTGATTGCAGCGGAGGATACAAGAAATAGCGTAAAGCTTTTGAATCATTTTGGAATTAAGACTCCGATGACAAGTTATCACGAATATAATAAGATAGAAAAAGGTAAAAAGCTCATTGAGAAGCTGAAAGATGGGATGCAGATTGCACTTGTGACAGATGCGGGGACACCGGGAGTGTCAGATCCGGGGGAAGAGCTTGTGAAGATGTGCTATGAGGAAGGGATTGAAGTCACATCCCTGCCTGGAGCAGCGGCGTGTATTACGGCATTGACGTTGTCGGGAATTTCGACAAGAAGATTTGCGTTTGAGGCATTTCTGCCGACAGATAAAAAAGAAAAACAGTCTGTATTGAATGAACTTGTAAATGAGACACGGACAATGATTTTGTATGAGTCACCGCATAGACTTGTTCGTACACTGCGGGAACTGTTGGAGAGACTTGGAGATCGAAGAATTACGGTGTGCCGGGAATTGACCAAAAAGCACGAGACTGCATTTGCGACAACGCTTGGGGAAGCACTTGCATATTATGAGGCAAATGAGCCAAAGGGTGAGTGTGTGCTTGTCATTGAAGGAAAAAGCCGCGAGGAACTTCGACAAGAAGAAGTTGCAAAGTGGGAAGAGATGAGCATAGAGGAGCATATGGATTTCTATTTGGATCAAGGTGTGGATAAGAAAGAGGCAATGAAAAAAGTGGCGAAAGACCGGGGAATTGGGAAACGAGATGTATACCAGATGCTAATTTCGTAAGATTCGTCGACTTGACGAGACAACTGAGAAAAATTTGTTCAACTTGGGCATAGACCATAATTTACTTTTTCTATATACTTTAGGAAGAATAAAAAACGAAAGCTATTAGGAGGAAGATTGAAATGGCAAGTTTATCATTGAAACATATTAATAAAGTTTATCCAAATGGATTTGAAGCAGTAAAAGATTTCAACCTTGAAATTCAAGATAAAGAATTTATCATTTTTGTAGGACCATCAGGATGTGGTAAATCTACAACACTTCGTATGATTGCAGGGCTGGAAGACATCTCTTCTGGAGAATTAAGAATTGGAGATAAGTTAGTAAATGATGTAGAACCAAAAGACAGAGATATTGCGATGGTATTCCAGAACTATGCGTTATACCCACATATGACAGTATATGATAACATGGCATTTGGTTTGAAATTAAGAAAAGTGCCAAAAGATGAGATTGACAAGATGGTTCGTGAGGCAGCTAAGATTCTTGACTTGGAAGCATTATTAGATCGTAAACCAAAAGCATTATCAGGTGGACAAAGACAGCGTGTTGCTATGGGACGTGCTATCGTTCGTAATCCAAAAGTATTCCTTATGGATGAGCCTTTATCAAACTTGGATGCAAAATTAAGAGGACAGATGCGTATCGAGATTTCTAAATTACACCAGAGATTAGGTACAACAATCATCTACGTTACACATGACCAGACAGAGGCTATGACACTTGGAACAAGAATCGTAGTTATGAGTGCCGGTGTTGTTCAACAGGTAGATACACCACAGGTATTATATGATACACCATGTAACTTATTCGTAGCAGGATTCATTGGATCACCTCAGATGAACTTCGTAGATGCAGTATGTAAGGTAAAAGGAGATAAAGTTTATCTTCAAGCAGGACCTTCTGCAATTGAACTTCCACCAGCAAAAGCGAAAAAGCTCATTGACGGAGGATATGATGGAAAGACAGTTGTACTTGGTATTCGCCCAGAAGACGTACATGATGAGCAGATGTTTATTGAAGCTTCACCAAATACAGTAATCGAAGCTACAATCCGTGTATACGAGATGCTTGGTGCTGAAGTTTACTTATACTTCGATTATGAAGGAACAAGTATGACAGCAAGAGTAAACCCAAGAACAACAGCAAGAACAGGCGATACAGTGAAATTTGCATTAGATGCAGAAAAAATTCACGTATTTGATAAAGAAACAGAAAAAACAATCACAAACTAGTGAGAATGAAGTTTTAGGGCAAGGTGGAAATCCTTGTCCTTTTTTGTGCAATAAGGAGTGACTATGGAAAAGAAAGTAATTCAGAAAAATCTTATCAGGGATTGTCTCCCGACGGTGTTTTCGCTGATGTTATCAGGCCTCTATTCCGTGATGGACGGATTATTTGTAGGTCGGGCAGCGGGAGATACCGGGCTTGCAGCAGTTAATCTTGCATGGCCGCTTGTTGCAGTAATCACTGCAACAGGGATAGGGATTGGAAGTGGCGGCAGTGTTTTGTTTTCGAATTTGGCTGGGAAAGATGAGAAAGAAGAAAGTGAAAAAACGTATCATCTGACGGTGTGTCTGCTTGTGGGAGTCGGAATTTTATTAAGTGTAATATTGTTCCTGACGTATCCGATCTTATTACAGCTTCTTGGCGCAAGAGGAGAGGTACTGATGCAGGCTGAGGCCTATGTGCAGATTATTATTTTAGGATGTGTTTTTCAGATCATTGGTTCAGGAATGATACCGTTGCTTCGAAACAGAGGGATGGCAGTCAGCGCTATGGTGAGCATGGTCACGGGGATGTTCGTAAATCTTGCATTGAATTATGTATTCATTTTTAAAGTGGGGCTGGGAATTCGGGGAGCTGCTCTTGGCACGATTGCAGCGCAGATATCCGTGATTTTTATTTGCATTTACTTAATTTATATCAAAGGAAAAACAAAGGTACAGTTGGTTTGGAACTGGAAAAGAAGTGTGAAAATTTTTCAGATTGGGGTGTCTGCATTTGGACTGTCTCTGGCACCGTCGATTGTGCTGATTTTTACAAATCTGCAGTGCCTGAAATACGGTGGTGATGCAGCGGCCGCGTGTTATGCAGTGATTTCTTATATTGTATTTCCGGTTCAGTCGATGCTGGTAGGTGTGGGAGATGGTTCTCAGCCGCTTATGAGCTTTTATTGTGGTGCAGGAAGGCGAGAGGAACTTGCGTATATTAAAAGAGTAGCATCAGCAAGTGTCATTGTTTTGGGAGTAGTTATGCTTGCAGTTGTTGTGTCAGTATCGGATTTCTTTCCGGCGATTTTTGGAATGTCAAAGCAGTCAGAGCAGTTTTTTCATGTGGGAATGAGAATTAGTGCGGTGTCGTTTTTGTTTACCGGACTTGCGAAATTTCATATATCTTATTTAAATGCAACATTGAAAGTAAAGCCGGCTATGGCGTTGATCTATGGGGAGACATTGATTGTGGCACCGATATTTCTATTTTTATTGCCGGCTGTGTTCGGGATTACCGGAATTTGGTGGTCACTTGCGGCGACGCAGGTTATGATGCTTTTGTTGTATCAAATTGTAAAAGAATTAAAAATTACAGTTGACAGAACCAAAAAAGTTGACTATAGTATTTTATAGATAAAAGGGAGTAACTAGCGTTACTAAACGTTTACGATGTCGTCAATACGATGAATTTCATCCGTATCGTAATGAAATAGTGAGACTTTTATTGCATAATTAGCGTGCAATAGAGGTCTCTTTTTATTCTCTTTTGTAATTTTTTATAAAAAGGGTGAAAATGTAAACAATAGAGACTAGGTAGTGCACGGAAGAATGGAGGATTTTGGAATGAAAAATTATTATCAGCTCTCACAAAATGAAGTGAGGCGGGAAGTCAATGGAAAAGAAGAGGCATTGACTTCAAGTGAAGTGCAGCAGAACCAGGAAAAGTATGGTCTGAATGAACTTGTAGAAGGAAAAAAGAAAAGTACGATTCAGATATTTCTGGAGCAGTTTAAGGATTTTCTTGTCATTATTTTGATTGTGGCAGCAGTCGTATCAGGGATACTTGGAGATGCAGAGAGTGCGATTGTTATTTTGGTTGTAATCACAATCAATGCAATTCTCGGAACGGTTCAGACAGTAAAGGCAGAACAGTCGTTGAATAGTCTGAAAGAATTATCGGCGCCACTTGCGAAGGTACTTCGTGATGGCAATGTGATTCAGATTCCGTCAAAAGAGGTGACAATCGGTGACGAAGTTTTTCTGGAAGCAGGAGATTATGTTCCGGCTGATGGACGTATTTTGACAAATGCGAGTTTGAAAATTGACGAAAGTGCACTGACAGGAGAAAGTCTTGCGGTAGAAAAGTCAGAAGATACGATTACTGGCGAAGTGCCATTAGGTGACCAAACCAATATGGTATTCTCAGGAAGTTTTGTAACATATGGACGTGGTTCTTTCCTTGTAACAGCTATTGGAATGGATACTGAGGTAGGTAAGATTGCCACACTTTTGAAGACGACGTCTGAGAAGAAAACACCTCTTCAGATGAATTTAGATGAATTTGGAAAGAAATTATCAATTGTAATTTTGATTTTCTGTGGTATTTTGTTTGGTGTAAATGTATTTCAGGGAGTCAACATCGGAGATTCCTTTATGTTTGCAGTAGCGCTGGCTGTTGCAGCGATTCCGGAAGCACTCAGTTCTATCGTGACGATCGTGCTGTCATTTGGAACACAGAAGATGGCAAAAGAGCATGCAATTATCCGTAAATTACAGGCAGTGGAAGGTCTTGGAAGCGTGTCTATTATCTGTTCAGATAAGACAGGAACACTGACTCAGAACCGTATGACTGTCGAAGACTACTATGTAAATGGAAAACGAATTCCGGCGACAGAGATTGACCGTCAGGCACTTGGACAAAAAGAACTTTTAAGATATAGTATTTTATGTAATGACTCTACAAATGTAGATGGTGTGGAAATTGGGGATCCGACAGAGACAGCCCTGATTAATCTAGGAACAAAGCTTGGAGCAGAAGCAGGCTATGTAAGGGGAAAATTCCCTCGTACAAGTGAGATTCCGTTTGACAGTGACAGAAAATTAATGTCTACAGCACATGTACTGGAGAATGGACCGGTTATGGTGACCAAAGGTGCGGTGGATGTACTTTTAAATCGTGTTACAAAGATTCAAAAGGGAACAGAAGTCTGTCAGATTACACAGGAAGATAAAGAAGCGATTGAAAATCAGAATCAGGAATTTTCAAGAAGTGGTTTGCGAGTACTTGCGTTTGCATATAAACCGATTCAAAAAGATCAGGTGCTGCAGTTAGAAGATGAGGATGACTTGATCTTTGTGGGATTGATTTCGATGATGGATCCGCCGCGAGAGGAGTCTAAGGCAGCGGTTGCAGATTGTATCCGTGCGGGAATCAAGCCTATTATGATTACGGGAGACCATAAAGTAACAGCGGCAGCTATCGCAAAACGAATTGGTATTTTGAAAGATGAGTCAGAAGCGTGTGAAGGCTCTGTGATTGATAATATGTCTGATGAAGAATTGATGGATTTTGTAGATGGAATTTCCGTATATGCGAGAGTTTCTCCGGAACATAAGATTCGCATCGTGCGTGCATGGCAGAATAAAGGAAATATTGTTGCGATGACAGGTGACGGTGTAAATGATGCCCCGGCATTGAAGCAGGCGGATATCGGTGTTGCGATGGGAATTACAGGAAGTGAAGTATCGAAAGACGCAGCGGCAATGGTATTGACAGACGATAATTTTGCAACTATCATCAAAGCAGTTGAAAACGGAAGAAATGTATATAAAAACATTAAGGGGTCTATTCAGTTCCTGCTGTCAGGTAACTTTGGTGGAATTCTTGCAGTATTATATGCTTCGCTGGCAGGACTTCCGGTTCCGTTTGCACCGGTACATCTGTTGTTTATCAACTTGTTGACAGACAGTCTCCCGGCAATCGCACTTGGATTGGAGCCGCATACGAAGACTGTCATGGATGAGAAACCGCGTCCAATGAATGAATCGATTTTGACAAAAGACTTTTTGATTAAGGTTGGAACAGAAGGTTTCTGTATTGGTCTGATGACAATGTTAGCATTTTTGATTGGTTACCGTGGCGGTGATGCAGTGCTTGCAAGTACGATGGCATTTGGTACATTATGTACAGGAAGACTTGTACATGGATTTAACTGTAAATCAGACAGACCGATGATGTTCAGTAAAAAATTGTGGAATAATATTTACTTGATTGGTGCATTTTTGATTGGCTTTGTATTGATTACAAGTGTATTGACAATTCCAGCATTACAGAATGTATTTAAGGTTGTTCCGTTGAATGTGACACAATTATTTACTGTTTATGGTCTTGCACTTTTGAATCTTCCGGTGATTCAGCTTCTGAAATGGATTCGTAAAAGACGATAGGAAGGCGAGTAAATGAATTTGGATAAGGAAACGATTAAGAAAATAAGAGGATTGATTGTTTTTACAGCAATTATACTGATTGGACTATGGAACTACGAAGTAGTGCTAGATGGTCTTGGGTTTATCGGCAGAGTAATTTTTCCGTTTGTACTTGGTGGTGCGATTGCATTTGTACTCAATGTGCCAATGCATTTCATTGAGGAAAAGTTTTTCGGAAGCAAGAAAATGAAAAAAAATAAATGGGCAAATAAATTTGCCAGACCTGTAAGCTTTCTGGTTACGATTTTGTTTGTACTTGGAATCATTGGAATCGTTGTGTTTGTCGTAGCGCCGGCGCTGGGAGATACGGCGATGAATCTTGGAAGAAATATTCAGGCGTTTATTCCGCAAGTACAGGAGTGGGCGGAAAACATTTTTCAGGATAATAAGGAAATCGTGAAGTGGATTGGCAGTATGGAGTTCAAGTGGGATGAGATGATTAAAAGCGGTATTGATTTCTTTAAAAATGGTGCCGGAAGCGTGCTTGGATCTACATTTGAGGCTGCAAAAAGCATCGTAAGTGGTGTCACGACATTCTTTATCGCTTTTGTATTTTCTTGTTATATTCTGCTTCAGAAAGAAAAGCTAAACATTCAGGTTCGCAAGGTAATGTACGCATTTATGCCAAAGGACTGGACAGAGATTTTGCTCGCACTTAGCTCACTGACATATAAGACATTTTCAAATTTCTTAACCGGACAGTGTGTTGAGGCAATTATTCTTGGAAGTATGTTTTTTGTGACGATGACAATTTTTGGAATGCCATATGCACTGTTGATTGGAATCCTGATTTCATTTACGGCATTAATTCCGATTTTTGGAGCATTTATCGGATGTGTAATCGGAGCACTTTTGATTTTTATGGTGAACCCGATGCAGGCATTGATCTTCGTGGTAATGTTTCTTGTATTACAGCAGATCGAAGGAAATTTGATTTATCCGCATGTCGTTGGCAATTCTGTGGGGCTGCCGTCTATCTGGGTGCTTGTTGCAGTCAGTATTGGAGCGAGCCTGATGGGCATTGTTGGAATGTTGATTTTTATTCCGATTGCTTCGGTGGTTTATACATTGTTTCGTGGAATTGTACATCGGAGATTGAAAGAAAAAGAGATAGAAGTTTAAATTAGGGACGTAGTAAAATTGAATTTTACTACGTCCCTAATTGAATATGGGGGTGTCCCAAAATGAAAATAGCCCTGTCCCTTTTTGACAACTTTAGAAAAATTTATTACAATAAATTTGTAGTTTTTTGAAAAATTTTTTAGAGGTAAAATAATAAAATGGAAAAAGATTTTCAAAAGTATGAGTATGAAGTAAATGACAAAAAAGTCCAAATTACAGGAGTTTCCTGGAATAGCATGGCTATAGAAATACCAGAAAAAATGGATGGATTTGAAGTGGTGGAGATAGGGGATTATGCATTTTCGCAACCAATTGGGGACGTAGTAAAATTTAGTTTTACTACGTCCCCGATTGAAGAAATCATCCTTCCAAACTCTATTAAAAAAATTGGGCGATATGCATTTTACAATTGCCGTAATTTAAGGCGAATACAATTTTACAATACGTTGAAAGATATCGGTGCGGGAGCATTTACGGGGTGTCACAAGGTGAGGGAGATTGATGTGACTTTCGTGGAGAATGAGAGGTCTTGTCTGCGTGAACTTTTGATGGAACTTCCAGAGGAGCAGACAATTTTTTATCACAGTAAACAGGGGGAAGCGAAACTGATATTCCCAGAGTTTTTTGAGGAGGCGGTCGAAAATACGCCTGCGAGGATTTTGGAGACACACACGCATGGCAGTGGTATGATGTACCGGAATTGTTTTGTTCGCCAAGAACTTCAGTTTCATCTGTACGATGAGCGGTTTGAATGGGCAAAAGGAAGGGAATATGAAGATACGTTATTTCGGCTTGTGTTCGGAAGGCTTTTATATCCGTATCAGTTAAGTGAGAAGGCAAAGAAAAAATATATAAGCTTTTTGAAGGAGCACATTGAAACATGCATAAAATGGGCAGCGGAAGAGATGCGGGAGAAAGAATGTAAATTTTTGGCAGAGCATTGTATTTCAGAGCAAAAGACGCTGGAGTATTTAATCGAGCAGGTTAATAAAAAAAGCAGAGTGGAACTGACAAGCTATTTGATGGAGTTAAAACATCAAAAATTTCAAGTAAAAAGGAAGACATTTGAGCTATGAATCCAATTCAAAAACAACAACAAAAAGAACTGGAGAAAATCGAGATTTGCATAGATATTTTGAAAAATGCACGGAATGAGCTATATTTGTCCATGCGCTTTTTTGATGTGATTTTAAGTGGATTTGAGTTTCTGCCGGACACGAAGATTTCCGGTATTGGGACGGATGGATTTACAGTTTATTTTTATCCAGACTATCTGATTGGGCTGTACCAGAGGACGCCGGTGCAAGTAAACCGTGCGTATCTTCATATGATTTTTCACTGTCTTTTCGGGCATTTGAAACAGCCGGACCATGCGGATGAACAGTATTGGAATCTAGCTTGTGATATTGTTGTGGAGTCAATCATAGATGAACTCAATGAGCACAGTGTCCGCAAATATGTGCCTCCATATCGAAAGGGAGTTTACCAAAAATTGAGAGAAAAGATGGAAGTGTTGACGCCAAAAGGGGTGTACCGGGAATTGCTGGGGATGCATTTAGAAGAAGAGCATTGTGGAAAAATGCAGGAAGAATTTTTTGTGGATGATCATGTTTTGTGGAACGAGAATGTGCCCCCTGAAAAATGCGTGGAGCGGGAGAAAAAGTGGAAAGAGCAAAATGAGAAATTGCAGACGGAGATGGAGACATTTTCAAAGGAGGCTTCTGAGAATGCGGAAAATATTTTAAATCAAGTACAGATTGAAAATCGTAACCGATATGACTATCGAAAGTTTTTGGAAAAGTTTGCGATTTTAAAAGAGGAAATGCAGGTGGATCAGGATAGCTTTGATTATATTTTTTATAATTACGGAATGGAAATGTATGGGAATATGCCGTTGATTGAGCCACAGGAAACAAAAGAATTGCGTAAAATTGAAGATTTTGTCATTGCGATTGACACATCGATGTCTTGTAAAGAAGAGTTAATAAAAAAATTTCTGGAGGAAACGTTCAATATTTTGGGTAAATCAGAAAGTTTCTTTCGAAAAATAAATGTACATGTCATTCAGTGCGATGATAAAGTACAGTCGGATGTAGTGATTACAAATCGGCAGGAATTGGATGAATATATGGAGCATTTTGAGGTAAAAGGATTTGGAGGGACGGATTTTCGTCCGGTGTTTGGATATGTCAACCAATTGCTAAAGGCGAAAGCATTTCACAGATTAAAAGGGTTAATTTATTTTACGGATGGGTATGGAACATTTCCGGCAAAGCGTCCAAACTATGAGGTTGCATTTGTATTTCTAAAAGAAGATTATCGGGATGTGGATGTGCCGGTTTGGGCGATAAAATTGATTATAGAACCGGAAGAGTTGGAGGAAAAGAGGATAGAATGAATATAAAGAGAGCAAAACAAGAAATAAAACATGCAATAGAGGCATATTTGTTAAAGGATGAAGAAGGAAATTATGAGATTCCATCGCAGAGACAGCGGCCGATTTTTCTGATTGGGGCGCCGGGAATTGGAAAAACGCAGATCATGGAGCAGATTTCTAAAGAGTGTGAAATTGGTCTTGTCGCATATACAATTACGCACCATACGAGACAGAGCGCTATCGGGCTTCCGTTTATCTCAAAGCACATATATGGTGGAAATGAATATTCAGTGACGGAATATACAATGAGCGAAATTGTTGCATCGGTGTACAATAAAATTGAAGAAAGTGGACTCAAAGAAGGAATTTTGTTTATCGACGAGATCAACTGTGTTTCGGAGACATTGGCTCCGGCGATGCTGCAGTTTCTTCAATATAAAACATTTGGAAATCATGCCATTCCGGAGGGGTGGATTATTGTGGCTGCGGGAAACCCACCGGAATATAACAAATCAGTGCGTGAGTTTGACGTGGTGACGATGGACCGTGTGAAGAAAATTGAGGTGGAGCCGGATTTTTCGGTTTGGAAAGAATATGCGTATGTGCAGGATATTCACCCGGCGGTGATTTCTTATCTGACAACGAGAGTAGCATATTTCTATCAGATGGAGACAACTGTGGATGGAATGTTGTTTGCAACTCCGCGAGGATGGGAGGATTTGTCACGTCTGATTCAGGTATATGAAAAACTCGAAATCACAGTAGACCGGGAGGTTGTAGTGCAGTATATTCAGTATCCGAAGATAGCAAAAGATTTTGCAAATTATTTGGAGCTTTATTATAAATATCAGGCAGATTACCAGATTGATCAGGTGATGCAGGGGAAAATCGATCCGATTCTTGTGAAAAAAGTCGGACATGCATCGTTTGATGAAAAGTTAAGTGTTGTAAGTCTTGTACTTGCAAAGACGGTAGAGGCATTTCGACAGACATACAAGAAAGAAGCGAGTATTACGGTTATGTTTGAAAAACTGAAGGAATATAAAAGTGGGGCACTATCTCTGAAACAGATTTGTGCGGAGATGGAGCAGACATTGAAGTCAAAGAAAAAAGCAAAAATACTAAACCGTGAAGAAGGGTATGCGTTGAAGCAGACAATTGAGAAATTGGAGCAATATGAAAAGTTACTAAAAGAAGCGGGAAATCCGGAACATGAAGTGGCATTTGAACTTGTGAAAAAGGAATTTGCCAAAGAAAATGAGGCGTATCAAAAAGAACTGGATGCAGCAGGACAAATGTTGGAGTATGGATTTGATTTTATGGAGATTGTATTTGGCAATAGTCAGGAGATGACTGTGTTTGTGACAGAGCTGAACACTAATTTTTACAGCGTACAGTTTTTGCAAAATTATGAGTGCGAGCGTTATTATCAATATAACAAGAATCTGCTATTTGATGAGAAGAGAAGAAATATACTGAACCGGATTGATAATTTGGTTACAGTTCACACATCAGTCAATAGCAAATGAGTTCATGTTTACATGAGGGCTCATTTACTGCGAATGGCGTGGTGTGAACAGGAACATAAGTTGAAAACCTCCTGCATACATTTTATAAAAAATAAATGTGGTGAACTGATGCTAAATTATCTTTGGGCAGGTATGATTGTAATTGGAATTTTGTTTGGAGCATTTAACGGAAAGATGCCGGAAATTACGAATGCGGCATTGGATTCTTCTAAGGAGGCAGTGACGCTTTGTATTACGATGATGGGAGTGATGTCTTTTTGGGTCGGTTTGATGGAAATAGCAACAAAGGCAGGAATCATCAAGGCAGCATCCAGAAAAATCCAACCGATTGTGCGGATTTTGTTCCCTGATATTCCAAGAGGGCATAAAGCGAATGAACATATTACAACAAATATGATTGCTAATTTTCTGGGACTTGGCTGGGCAGCGACACCGGCAGGCTTAATGGCAATGAAGAGTCTTCAGGAAATCAACCCGAATCGGGATAAGACAATTGCAAGCCGGGATATGTGTACATTTTTAATCCTGAATATTTCCTCATTACAGTTGATACCGATTAATATTATCGCATATCGCAGCCAATATGGAAGTGTGAACCCGGCTGGGATTGTAGGTGCTGGGATTGTGGCGACAACGATCAGTACGGCTGTGGGCGTGGTGTTTGCGATGGTGATGGGAAAAAGGCGAAGAGTTTGAAAATTTTAAGAAATGTTTTGAGCGTAAAAGTTGTATGTTTACAATACGCTCAATAAGTGGTATGAAATGAATAAAACTAAACCCAATATTATTTTATGAAAAGGGAGACAGAAGCAGATACAAATGTTATAATGAAGAAAAATTATAGTGAAAGGGGAAGCATGAGCGGATTTGCTCACAGAAGATTACGATGAAAAATTTATTGATTTTAGGTGCTGGCGGATTTGGTCATATGATTCAGGAGACGGCTAAAATACTTGGATACGAAGAGGTTGTATTTTTAGATGATGCTGTTATAGGAACAGACATTATAGGAAAATGCTGTGATTATAAAGCGTTTTTGGAAAAGTATGACACGGCAGTGGCAGGTCTTGGAGATAATGGAATGCGTTTGTATTGGACAGAACAATTGCTGGAGGCTGGATACAATGTTCCGGCAATTATTCATCCGTCTGCAGTAGTAAGCCCGAGTGCAAAGATTGGCGAGGGAAGTTTTATTATGCAGAATGCGGTAGTGAACACAAATACTGTGATCGAGCATGGTGTTTTGGTAAATAGTGGTTCGGTGGTAGACCATGATTCTTTTGTGGGATGCGGCGCACATATTGGTCTTGGAAGTGTAGTAAAGGCGAACTGTACAATTGAGTCAAAGAGAAAAGTAGAAGAGGGCGAAGTTGTATTTTCGACTAGAAGAAAGATTGACGGAGTAGGAAATAACAGAAATCTTGAAGATGCATTGTACGCGTTTGGTTTTGGAACACAGTGCAGTTATGTAAAGCCATTTGGTGAAGGACATATCAATGAGACATATGCAGTATATATGCCGGTAGGTGGAGAAGATGAGTTGTGTTATATTTTGCAGAGAGTAAACAACAATGTATTCAAAGATCCTGCCGGAGTTATGGAAAATATTTTCCGTGTGACTGAGTATTTGAGAAATGTGATTCGAGAAGAAGGCGGTGATCCGGATAGGGAGACACTTGCTGCGATTAAGACAAAGAATGGATGTACATATTTTGAAGATAACGAGGGACAACCTTGGAGAAGCTATCATTTCATTCATGACTCGGTATGTTTCCAGTCTGTGGAGAAACCGGAACAGTTCTATCAGTCAGGAAACAGTTTCGGACATTTCTTAAAACAGCTTGGCAATTATCCGGCATCTGAGTTGAATGAGACAATCCCGGATTTCCACAATACGGTAAAACGATTTGAGGCATTCCAGATGTCGTTAAAGCGTGATATTAAGAACAGAGCAGCTTCCTGCAAGAAAGAAATTGAGTTTGCATTAAATAGAAAAGAGGATTGTGGAGTGCTTGTAAAACAGCAGGAAGAGGGAACCCTTCCGTTGCGTGTTACACATAATGATACAAAATTAAATAATATTTTATTTGATGCAAAGACTGGAAAAGGACTTTGTATTATCGATTTAGATACAATTATGCCTGGTCTTGCGGCAAATGACTTCGGAGATTCGATTCGTTTTGGTGCTGCCACAGCGGCGGAAGATGAGAAGGATCTGGATTTGGTTCACTTTGATATTTCTCTGTATGACACATATGTAAAAGGCTATTTGGAAGGTACTGGTGATGTGTTGACACAGGAAGAAAAAGAAAGCTTGCCTTGGGGGGCAAGACTGATGACATTAGAGTGTGGAATCCGTTTCCTGACAGATTATCTTCAGGGAGACACTTACTTTAAAACAGCGTATCCGGAGCACAATCTGGTTCGCGCCCGCACACAGTTCAAACTGGTGGATGAGATGGAGCAGCAGTTTGACAAAATGCAGGAAATCATTCAAAAATATTGTTGAAATATTCAAAAGGGGACGTAGTAAAATTCAATTTTACTACGTCCCCTTTAAGAAATTCTTAATAACCTAATTCTTCGCCAACTAAGATAACTTTGATTCTTCCGGTGTGTCTGGAGTGCCTTGTAATGACAACCTGACAGCACATGCAGTCAGGAGAATTGCAGTTGCCACAATGTCCGACTGCTCCACAAGGAGTTCTTGTTCCGAGACGAGCGGCGTTTGCAGGGGAAGCGACGTTTCTGACGCGGGCAACTCCGGATTCTACATCTGTGACTACTTTGTTCATCCCGACAATGAGGATGACGTACTCCGGACCGTGAATGAGACAGGCAACGCGGTTACCGTTACCGTCGATATTGATTAACTCTCCGTCAATCGTAACGGCGTTGGAACTCATCAAAAAATAATCTGCCATCGCATTTTTAAAATACATCTCTTTTTTCTCTTCCGGAGTCTTTGCGGTGTTCCTGTCAATTAAAGTCAAAGAAGAATTCTTGATTGTATCTAAAATTCCGATTTCGTTCAATGTTTCGGAACCGCCAAAACCGACGGTACTACCCTCTTTCATCATTTCCATTGCCAACGAAACTGCTTGACTTCGATCATCACAATAGAAAGCCTCGATATTTCTTTTAGAAAAATTTTTGATCATGGTATCTGCAAGTTTTTTGTAAGCTTGTTGTTTTGCACCCATAAAATAACACCTCCTAATTTTCTAAATACTATTTTAGTGCAATAAAAAGGGAAAATCGATGGAGAAAAATATTGCGATTCTAAGCTGAATTGTCTAAAATGAGGAGAGATAAGACAAAATAATGGAGAAAAAATATGAAATACGATTATTTGATTGTGGGAGCAGGACTTTTTGGTGCTGTTTTCGCACATGAAGCAAAGAAAAGTGGAAAAAAATGCCTTGTGATTGAAAAACGAAATCACATTGCCGGAAATATTTATTGTGAGGAAATAGAAGGAATTCAGGTGCACAAGTATGGAGCACATATTTTCCATACGTCCAATAAAGAGGTGTGGGATTATATCAATCAGTTTGCAGAATTTAATCATTATATCAATTCGCCGATTGCTGTTTACAAAGATGAACTTTATAATTTGCCGTTTAATATGAATACATTCAGCAAAATGTGGGGGATCAAAACGCCACAGGAGGCGAAAGAAAAGATTGCGCAGCAGGTGGCTGAGACGGGAATTACAGAACCAAAGAATCTAGAAGAGCAGGGACTGTCTCTTGTCGGAAAAGATGTGTTTGAAAAACTGGTAAAGGGATACACTGAAAAACAGTGGGGAAGAGAGTGTAAGGAGCTTCCGGCATTTATTATTCGCCGTTTGCCGGTGCGTTTTACCTATGACAACAATTATTTTAATGACCGTTTTCAGGGAATTCCGATTGGCGGATACACAAGAATCGTGGAAAAGATGCTGGATGGAATCCCGGTGAAGACCGATACGGACTATTTTTCCTTTATCAAGGAAAATCCAGACATTGCAGAAAAGACTGTGTTCACAGGCATGATTGATGAGTATTTTTCCTATCAGTTGGGAGCGCTTCAGTATCGTTCGGTAAGATTTGAGACAGAAGTATTGAATACGGACAACTATCAGGGAAATGCAGTTGTGAATTATACGGAAAGAGAGGTTCCGTATACGCGTATTATCGAGCACAAGCATTTTGAGTTTGGAATGCAGGAAAAAACGGTTATTTCAAGAGAGTATTCGCTGGAATGGAAAGTGGGAATGGAACCGTATTATCCAGTAAATGATGAGCAGAACAATCGGCTGTTTGCGCAGTACCAGGAGCTTGCGAAGAAGGAGAGGAATGTGATATTTGGAGGGCGTTTGGGAAGCTACAAATATTATGATATGGATAAGGTGATGGAAGCTGCGCTCAATTTGTGCAGGGAACAATTAACAAGGGGGTAATATTGATGGAAAGAGATATGACTGTAGGAAATCCTGCAAAAGTGATTTTTAATTTTACGGTTCCAATCTTTTTGGGCAACGTATTTCAGCAGTTTTACAGTATGGCGGATACGATCATAGTTGGAAAGTTTGTTGGAACAAAAGCATTGGCGGCAGTCGGATCGACGGGAACGATTATGTTTCTGATCATTACAAGTCTGATTGGACTGACTGCTGGTTTTACGGTGATGACTGCGCAAAGATTTGGTGCGGGAGATATGAAAGGGATGCGAAAGACGGTTGCGATGGCAGCAGTGCTGTCGGCGGTGATTTCGGTTGTGATTACGATTATAAGTATGCTGGGAATGAATAAGCTTTTGACATTCATGAATACACCGTCTGATATTTTTGCAGATGCCTATCAATATATTATGATTATCTGTGCAGGGATTGTGGCACAGGTGCTTTATAATCTGCTGTCAAGTATTTTGCGGGCACTTGGAAACAGTAAGGTGCCGTTGTATTTTCTGATTTTGGCAGCACTGCTTAATATTGTCTTGGATTTGGTATTTATTATCGTGTTTCATATGGGCGCGGCGGGAGCTGCGTATGCGACTGTTATTTCACAAGGAGTATCAGGAATTCTTTGCCTTGTGTATATTATAAAGGCAGTTCCGGTGCTTAAGATGCATCGTGAGGACTGGACAATGGATTGGAAAATGGCAAGAATTCAGTTGAGTATAGGACTTCCTATGGCATTTCAGTACTCAATCACGGCGATTGGAACAATGATGGTACAGTCTGCGTTGAACGTGCTCGGCTCTACAATGGTAGCTGCATTTACAGCAGCAAGTAAGATTGAGCAGTTGGTATCACAGGCATTCGTTGCTATGGGGACGACGCTTGCCACCTATTCCGCACAAAATGTGGGAGCAGGAAAAATCAAACGTATTCGAGATGGATTTAAGTCAGCAACATTGATTTCATTTGCATATGCAATCGTGACAGGAGTTTTGATTGCTACGGTCGGGAAATACCTGACGGTATTGTTTTTGTCCGGAGATTTGACAAATATCCTTGGTTCCGTAGACGTTTATCTAAAATGTGCAGGTGTATTCTTTATCCCTTTGGCAGTGGTCAATTTATATCGAAACGGAATTCAGGGTATGGGATTTGGTTTACTTCCGATGATGGCGGGAATTGCGGAGCTTGTGGGAAGAGGTGTGACAGCAATCGTTGCTTCACGATATAAAAGCTATTTTGGAATCTGTATGGCGAGTCCGGTAGCTTGGATTTTGGCATCGGTATTGCTGATTGCAATGTATTTTTACATAATAAAGAAGAAACTATAAGAAGAAAAGTAGGAACGGAAGTTGTATTAGTTGTTTACTGGTAATTTGAGGGATTTCCTCAGAGAAGGTTATTGATTTAGTATGTTTAGCTAATGAAGTACATATATTTTATAGATTACCAAAACGGGAGTAATTTATGAAGCTTCTTCTATATTTATCAGATTTTATTGTTCCGGTTACTATTTTAGGAATTGTTGCCTATGGTGTGTTTAATAAAGTGAACGTATATGATGACTTTATCAAGGGAGCAAAAAGCGGATTTTTTACAGTGATTAAAATTATGCCAACATTAATCGGGCTTATGGTAGCAGTCGGAATATTGAGAGCCTCCGGCTTCTTGGATTTTTTGTCGGAAATAATCGGGAAAATGACGGCATATGTTGGATTCCCATCACAGTTGGTTCCGCTTGCGATTGTGAGAATGTTTTCTTCCTCGGCGGCAACGGGATTAGTACTAGATATATTTAAAGAATATGGCACGGATTCCAGAATTGGTTTGATTGCTTCGATTATGATGAGCTGCACAGAGACAATATTTTACACGATGAGTGTATATTTTATGGCGGCAAAAGTGCGAAAGACCAGATATACACTTGCCGGGGCACTGGCGGCAACGCTGGCTGGGATTATGGCAAGTGTATGGCTGGCAACTAATTGAGTATATAGAGGAGTTAATGGTTTACAGAAATCATTAATTTCTCTATTTTTTTCTTTGTTATATGTTATAATGCAACTATGTAAAATTTGGATGAAAAGAAAATAAGAAAGATGCAGGAGGTTCAATATGAAAGATTATACGTTAGCGCAACAATACGCCCTTGTGGGATTGAATGGACTTGAAAGTATTCACATGGACATGGCAAAAAGTGCTGTAATTCGCGCAATCGCAATGGCACAGTCTTTGGAACGATTTTTATCGGAAGATGAGACGGGGGAACAATTGAGTGAAAGATTAGAAGAAATATTGTCAAAAACAAGAAAACAAAAGAAAAAAGAGTCTCAGGCACTAGAAAGAGAAATTGTTGAGCACCTGAAAGCAGATGGAGTGCTTGAAGAGGTGCCGAATCTCTTGGCGTGTGACATGTATTACTACACAGCCGGAGTTAATTTAAGAGAATATCGCTGTGATCCAAAGGTCTATATGCAGATTGTAGAGCATGTGCGGAAAGAGGCTTTGGAGGGGGAAACGCTGACTTTGAATGCTATCTGTCTTTTATGGCTGTTTAGAGAAAGCGGATGTATGCATGACCTCTTTTCTGTAGCAGAGCAGAAAAAGATAGAGGAACGCATGATTCAACTGGGAGCTGAAAATGAAGTTTACCGGTTATTGTGGCAGTCAGAGTTTCATAAGAGTCTGGAAAATATGGTCAGCAATTTCCTACAGTTTAAGAAAAATATTTTTCGGAATCCGTATTTGGAAGGGGTCAATATGCTGTATCCGTTTTTAGACAGAAAACAGTCGATTTTTATAGATTTTGTCGTATTGGGGACGACAGTAGAGAATCGAAGAATGCAGATTATGAACTTTCTTTCCGAAAGAGGTCATTATGTAGAAGAGATAAAGAGTGGAAACGAAACACTTTTGAAGGTGGATAATGCATATTACCGTGTATTCCCAACGACAGTTGTGTGTAAATTTCCTATTCAGGGCGCAAGATTACTTCCGGTATATAAATAAAACAGAAATGTAGGGGGATGAATCGTTATTAAAATATGAACCATACACGCATTTCTAAAAAATACAATGTACAAACTGCTGAAAAAAACAAACGATATTCGTCAAATTATTCGCGGATTGCGGATTGTATCTCGAAATCAAAGTTGTATAATAAGTCGAACGAAAAATGAGGAAAGGGAGTGAATAGATACGGAAAATTTAGGAACGCAATTATTAGAAGAATTAAACTGCGAGACAGCATTTACTATTCCGATTTTCGGAGGTATTCCTATTTCTGAATCGGTTGTAGTTACTTGGATTATTATGGCAGTCGTCACGTTGCTATGTATCTGCCTCGTTAGGAACCTGTCGGTCGAACGTGTAAGTAAAAAACAGCTTATTTTAGAGACGGCAGTTGGCGGAATGAACCACTTTTTTGAAGATATTATTGGAAAAGAGGGAAAGAGATACATTCCGTATTTGATGTCAGTTGGCATTTATATTGGAATTGCTAACTTGATAGGGCTTCTAGGATTTAAGCCGCCAACAAAAGACTTGAATGTGACTGCAGCACTCGCAATTATGAGTATCATCTTAATTGAGTATGCAGGATTCCGACAGAAAGGGTTGAAGAAGTGGGTGAAGAGCTTTGCGGAGCCAATGCCTATCATCGCACCGATCAACATCTTGGAGATATTTATCAAGCCATTATCATTATGTATGCGTCTTTTCGGAAATGTTTTAGGATCATTTGTAGTAATGGAACTGATTAAAATTATTTTACCGGTTCTTTTGCCAATTCCGTTTAGTTTCTATTTCGATATTTTCGATGGATTGATTCAGGCGTATGTATTTGTATTTTTAACATCATTGTTTATAAAAGAAGCAATGGAATAATCACAAGAAGAAAAGGAGAATTTATTATGTCAACATTAATCGCAATTGGAGCAGGTATTGCAGTTTTAACAGGTATTGGAGCAGGTATCGGTATTGGTATCGCAACATCAAAAGCAGTGGATGCAATCGCAAGACAGCCGGAAGCAGAGAGCAAGATCAGTAAATCACTCTTACTTGGATGTGCCTTAGCCGAAGCAACAGCTATTTACGGTTTCGTTATCGCATTATTAATCATCTTATTCTTAAAATAATTTTTATAGTTCACGTATCAGACAACGGTGTGAATATTAACAAATAATATACAGGAAGGCAGGTTATCAGGATGCTTAGTTTAAGTGTTTCAAACCTTGTTATCACCATTATTAACATATTGGTACTGTATTTGCTGCTGAGAAAGTTTTTGTACAAGCCGGTTATGGGAATCATTGAGAAAAGAGATGAAATGATCAAAACTCAGCTTGAAACTGCAAAAAAGACGGAACAGGATGCTATGCAGTTGAAAGCTCAGTATGAGAATTCGTTGAATGATGCACATGACGAATCTTTGAGAATTGTGGAAAATTCAAAGGCAAGAGCACAGGAAGAATATTCAAGAATTGTCAAAGAGGCAGATGAGCAGGCTGGAAAAATCATTGACAATGCGAGAAAGACTGTGGAATTAGACAGAGAAAAAGCAGTGCGCGGCATGGAAAAAGAAGTTGCCAATCTTGCACTTGTGGCAGTTTCAAAAATGCTTGGAGAGCAGAAAAATGCGGCGGCAAATCAGGCACTATACGGACAATTTTTATCCCAGGTAGGTGAGCAAAATGACGCAAACGGCAATTAATTATGCGAAAGTTCTTTATGAGTTAGGAATTGACAAAACGATCATAGAAGAGACAGAAGAAGCTTTCAAGAAAGTGCCAAAGCTTAGAACCTCCCTGATGAGTCCGATTATTCCAATTCAGGTAAAACACAGCATTATAGAAAAAGTATTTCAAAAGGAAATCAAAAATTTCCTGAAAATTTTATGCGACTACCATAGCGTAGAAGTAATTGAAGATATATTTTCCGCATACAAAGAGTACTATAACGAACAGAACGGAATTTTACCGGCAGTTCTTACGTATGTGGCTTGCCCTAGTGAACAGCAGTTAGAGCAAATGAAAACATTTTTATGTAAAAAGTATCATGTAAAAGAAGTAGAGTGGCAGCTTGAACAGGATGATAAGCTGCTCGGAGGATTTATTTTGCATGTGAAAGACTATGAATATGACTGGAGTCTGCGTGGCCGTATGAACCAGTTAAGATTGATCTGGAGGTGAAAGTGTGAGCTCAATTAGTTCAGAAGAAATTATTTCTATTTTGAAAAGTGAGATAGAAAATTATGAGTTAGAAACAAAAGACCAGGAGGTCGGAACTGTTATCTGGATCAGTGACGGAATTACAACTGTTTACGGAATTGACCATGCAATGTATGGAGAGATTGTTATCTTTGAAACAGGCGTAAAAGGTATGGTTCAGGATATCAGAAGAAATGAGATCGGTGTCATTTTACTTGGAAAAGACACAGGAATCAAAGAAGGTACAAAGGTAACAAGAACAGGAAAGAAAGCCGGAATTCCGGTTGGAGATGCATACTTAGGAAGAGTTGTGGATGCTCTGGGAGCACCAATTGATGGAAAAGGAGATATTCCTTCTGACGGATACCGTCCGATTGAACAAGAGGCACCTGGAATTATTGATCGTAAATCAGTCAGTGTTCCGCTTGAGACAGGAATCTTGGCAATTGACTCTATGTTCCCGATTGGACGCGGACAGAGAGAGTTGATTATCGGTGACAGACAGACAGGTAAGACATCTATTGCAACAGATACGATCATCAACCAAAAAGGAAAAGATGTTATCTGTATTTATGTTGCAATCGGACAGAAAGCATCTACAATTGCAAAAATTGTATCAACTCTTACAAAAAATGATGCCATGGATTATTCGATTGTTGTATCTGCGACAGCGAGTGATTCTGCACCGTTACAATATATTGCACCGTACTCAGCAACAGCGCTTGCAGAGTATTTTATGCACAAAGGGAAAGATGTGCTGATTGTGTACGATGATTTATCAAAACATGCAGTTGCATATCGTGCATTATCGTTGTTATTGGAACGTTCTCCTGGACGTGAGGCATATCCTGGAGATGTATTTTACTTGCATTCAAGATTGTTGGAACGTTCCAGCAGATTGAGTGATGAGCTTGGTGGTGGTTCGATTACCGCACTTCCGATTATTGAGACACAGGCAGGAGACGTTTCTGCGTATATTCCTACTAACGTAATTTCTATTACAGACGGACAGATTTTCCTTGAGAGTGATCTGTTTTTTGCAGGTATGAGACCGGCGGTCAATGTAGGTCTTTCTGTATCGCGTGTAGGTGGAGCAGCACAGACAAAGGCAATGAAAAAAGTTGCCGGAAGTATCCGTATCGACCTTGCACAGTTCCGTGAGATGGAAGTGTTTACACAGTTTAGTTCGGATTTGGATGCAGCAACAAAAGAGCAGTTACAATATGGTAAAGGTTTGATGGAACTGTTAAAACAACCACTGTGCCATCCAATGAGTTTACATGAACAGGTTATCACGTTGTGCGTGGCAACACATAAAGTATTAGTTGATGTAGAGATTTCAAAAATCAAAGATTTCCAGAAGGATATGCTGAATTTCTTTGAAATAGAACATGCAGAGATTGTAAATGAAATTGAAGAAAAGAAAGTATTGTCCGACGAATTAATTGATAAAATTGTAGAGTTAGCAAAAGAATTCAAGAGCAGGTGTTAGTATGGCAAATACAAGAGAGCTGCAAAGCAGAATGAAAAGTATAAAAGATACGATGAAGATCACAAGTGCTATGCATATGATTGCCTCTTCTAATTTACAGAAAGCGAAAAAGAATTTGGAAGAGACAGAGCCGTATTTTTATACATTGCAAATCATGATTGCCGGTATTCTTGGACATATGCAGGGTGGGATTGAACATCAGTATTTTGATGAGCGTCCGGAGATAAAAGAAGCTGACAGAAAGAAAGGCTATATTGTGGTAACGGCAGATAAAGGTCTTGCAGGAGGATATAACCATAATGTTATCAAGCTGGCTCAGGAGTTTTTAGATAAGCCGGGACATAATGAGTTGTTTGTGCTGGGACAGCTTGGAAGAAGTTATTTTCAAAAGAAAAATGTGGATGTAGATACTTCTTTTAAATATACAGTGCAAAAACCAACGATGCACCGTGCAAGAGTGATTGCTGAGAAGATGCTGGATTTATTCAATCGAAAAGAATTGGATGAGGTGCATATTATTTATACAAGAATGGAGAATGCGGTGGAGATGGTGGCTGAGACAAAGCAGCTTCTTCCACTTCAGTCAGGAGCATTTTGTCAGGTCCCGGCGGGAATTCAGCTGGATGAGATTCCGATGCTTCCGACACCAAAGGATGTATTGGATTGTATCATTCCGAATTATGTGACTGGATTTATTTACGGATCACTTGTTGAGTCGTTCTGTAGTGAACAGAATTCAAGAATGATGGCAATGGATGGTGCCACAAAGAGTGCAAAAGAAATTTTGCGTAATCTGAATATCGAATTTAACCGAGTGAGACAGGCTGCCATTACGCAGGAGATCACAGAGGTAATCAGTGGTGCAAAAGCACAGAAAAAGAAGAAAGCAAAATAACAGAAGGGAGGTTGCAAACGCATGAATAAAGGGAAAATCGTACAGGTTATGGGACCTGTCGTCGACGTGGAATTTGAAAATAATGATATTCCATATATCAAAGATGCGTTGGAAGTAGATAACAATGGGAAACGCTGCGTGATGGAAGTTGCACAGCACATTGGAAATAATACAGTACGTTGTATCATGCTGAATGCCAGTGAAGGATTGAGCAGAGATATGGAAGTAACTGCAACCGGATCAGGGATTAAAGTACCTGTAGGAGATAAGACATTGGGGCGTTTATTTAACGTTCTTGGAGATACAATTGATGGCGGTGAGTCTTTGGAGAATGAAGAGCATTGGGTAATTCACAGAGAGGCTCCTACATTTGAAGAACAAAGTCCTGTAGTAGAGATTTTGGAGACAGGTATCAAAGTTATCGATCTTTTGGCTCCATATGCAAAAGGTGGTAAGATTGGTCTGTTCGGTGGTGCCGGTGTAGGTAAGACCGTGTTGATTCAGGAATTGATTCGTAATATCGCAACAGAGCATGGAGGATATTCTATCTTTACCGGAGTAGGAGAACGTTCCAGAGAAGGAAATGACTTGTGGTCGGAGATGAAAGAGTCAGGGGTTCTTGACAAGACTGCTTTGGTGTTCGGTCAGATGAACGAGCCGCCTGGATCGCGTATGCGTGTGGCTGAGACAGGGCTTACCATGGCAGAATATTTCCGTGATGAACAACATCAGAATGTATTGTTGTTTATTGATAATATTTTCCGTTTCGTACAAGCTGGTTCAGAAGTTTCCGCGCTTCTTGGACGTATGCCTTCAGCAGTAGGATATCAGCCAACTCTTGCAAATGAAGTCGGTGAACTGCAGGAGAGAATCGCGTCTACAAAAAATGGTTCTGTAACATCTGTACAGGCTGTTTATGTGCCGGCTGATGACTTGACTGACCCGGCTCCGGCGACAACATTTGCCCACTTGGATGCGACAACTGTATTGTCAAGAAAGATTGTAGAACAGGGAATTTACCCGGCGGTAGATCCGCTCGAATCAAACTCTCGTATTCTGGAAGCAGATGTTGTGGGAGAAGAACACTATGAAGTAGCAAGAAATGTACAGGCTATCTTGCAGAAATATAAAGAACTTCAGGATATCATTTCCATCTTAGGTATGGAAGAGTTATCAGAAGAAGATAAGACAACTGTTTACCGGGCAAGAAAGGTACAGAGATTTTTATCTCAGCCATTCTTTGTAGCGGAAAACTTTACAGGAATTCCGGGAAGATATGTTCCATTAAAAGAGACAATCCGCGGATTTAAAGCAATCATTGATGGTGAGATGGATCAGTATCCGGAAGCTGCATTTTTTAATGTCGGTACAATTGATGATGTGATTGAAAAAGCAAAGTCAATGGAACATTAAAAGGAGCTGAGTGTTATGAAAACTACATTTAGTATCAGATTAATTGCCAGTGACCATCTCTTTTATGATGGTCCGTGTACCGGAGTGATTATTCCGGCACTGGATGGACAGCGGGAAGTGCTGGCACATCATGAGAGTGTGATCATGGCAATTGATTGCGGAGAATTGAAGATTAAGATGCCAGATGGGACATGGCAGATTGCGATTGTCGGAAGCGGGTTCGCACGAGTATCTCACGGACGAGTTTATGTGCTTGTAGATACAGCAGAACGTCCGGAAGAGATTGACGTAAAAAGAGCACAGGAAGCAAAAGAGCGTGCAGAAGAACAACTCAGACAGAAACAAAGCATACAGGAATACCATATTTCTTCTGCATCCTTGGCACGTGCAATGTCAAGATTGAGCGTATCCGGTAAGAGCGGGAATATAAATTTATAACAATTGGGGACGTAGTAAAATTGAATTTTACTACGTCCCTTTTTTGCACTTTGCCCTGTCCCTTTTTGAGCTTTACTACGTCCCCAATTAATATTCATCCACGCAAATTGGTCCGGCTAATTCTTCTCGTGAGACATACAGACTCATATCTTCGTGAGTATCCAGGCACCATTTCACGAGCGTCAGACAGCGGTGTTCAATTTCGATACAGGTGATACACCGTGGGTGCACGCAGCTTCCGGTATTAAAATAAGGGGAATCTTTTGTGCCGAGCATCGGGCGGTGGGTATGTCCTGTAATGAGGATATGATTTTCATTTTTTGCCCATCGGGTAAGTCGTTCTTCGATTTTCTGTTTTCTTGTGTGATTGCGTGCGGCACTGGTTGGATTGGAAAAACCGATTTGTTCCAGTGGACCCCAGACATAACGTACAAGAAAACGAGCTGTTTTCCAAAGGGTGCTGTTTAAAAAATCAGCTTGGTGTCCGTGAGTGAGATAAATGTCTTTTTTATGATTTTTATCCCAGAGAATAATCCCAGATTGAAACGTAATACCTGGAAATAACGGAAGGTAACATTGGGTTGCATCGCAATAATAAGCCTTACATTTCAAGGTGGCAAAAGAGGAATTCTGTTTTACAATATCATGGTTGCCGTAGATCGAATATAGCCGTTTTTGATAGTAGAACTGGGACAGAAGCCAAAAAACATTGCTGTGTATTTCAAGAATCCGGTCAAAGGATCGGTTTTCCCAAAGTTCATCCCCATCCCCCAATTCAATATACGTAAAATTATTTTGGTAATAGTGTTGTAAGGCTGCAAAGTATAAATGCTGGTTTTTTAGAAAATTATCATTGGAAGTGCCAACTCCCCGGTGGCAGTCACTGAACAGAACATACTTAGAATTGTCACTGAGAGGGAGCTTTAATGCCCCCTCAAATGCTTTTGAAATTCTTGTTTCATATCCCATAATTATTGCCTCCTACAGCCACAACGGCGAATATATTTTCGTTTGTAGCCACGAACATGCATTGTCTTTTGAAATGCAAACGGAAGAAAATAGTAAAGATAGAGAAGCCGATCTAAAGAAAGACAAAATGGTCGGGTAGCAAATAAAAAGAGCCGACAAAACATACGGTTTTTCCATTGAGAGAACCAGGCAGCTAATTTTTGCAGACAATTTTTATGGCGGCAAAGAGGTTTCATGTCAAAAGTCAATGTCAGTCCGCAGATGGCGAGGTCACATCGACAGTAAGACTGTTTTAGGAGCCCTTCGATAAATGCATTCATCATCGCACAGTCTGGAAAGGTGATGGAGGCATTCAGGGAGAGCTGTTTTGGCCATGAAAATAACCCCATAGAAAATCCGGTGAGCCACCAATGAACGCAGGTCAGCCGAAAAACACATTTCCCATCTCGCATCAGCTCCATTGACATTTTTAACATATCTGAATCGTCGACCGGCTGGAATAATGTGGTGTCAAGCTGTTCTTGTGAGACAATGTGGTCTGCATGGTATACGCCGATTTCCCCTCCGGTGTTGACTCCGTATTGTCCTTTCCAGAGCTGAATCATCCAGGTTTTATCGTTGTAGTCAAAGTAGACCGGAAGATAGTCGAACACCATATTAAAATGAACAGCGCCTCGGTTATAAAGTGACTGATATCCCATTTTGCGCTGCCAGGCATCACGTGTGGAAGTAAAAATGTCCTGATCAGCCAGATAGGAAAATCCCATCGGTTCAATGATCGTATTTAGCAAATTACATTTTTCTTCCAGCGTCATACAGCAAATTTTACGTATAATACATTTTTTTCGAGAGTGATTGATTACAAAGAAAAACAGTAGTATGATGATGAAAATACTAAAAAGGATATACATAAATTCCCTTTCTTTCATAATGGTATTGCTATATTGTATGCAGATTACAACCATTTTTCCACTACATCAAACGGAGCGGGACCAATATCCAATATCGACTTATGGAATTTTTTTTGTGAGAACTTTTCTTTCTTCTTTTTGAGTGACGCTTTTTTCAAATCTAAAATTTCCAAATATCCCACATAATATTTTAAATAATTGGCAGGATCAGAGATAATCAGCTGATAAATTTCTCGAATTGCCTTCTCGTCTTTGATTCCGTAAGAAGTAAAAAACTGAGTGGTCTGTGCAAGACTCCAATTGTCGTAGTGAATACCGATGTCGGCAGCCGCATAAAGCCCGAGGAGGACAGAGCTGTTTTTTTGCAGCAGCGTGGCGTACGGTTTTTCCAAAGAACTCAGATAATAGGAGCACATTTCAGCGTAGGTCGCCCAGCCTTCCACGTAACCGCTGAAATTTAAAAGATTTCGGAGTGGGTCCGGATTGGTATTGGCATAGTAGGTAGTCTGATAGAGATGTCCCGGATAGCCTTCGTGTGCCAGTGTCGTAAACAGGCGAATATCTTCCATAGTATGAGCCTGATTGATATAGATGACATTTTCGGAAGTATTGTCGATGGAAGGTATCATGTAAAATGCCGGACTTAAGTATGGTTCCAATGCGTCTGGGACATATTTAATCCGCGTGGTGACATTTGCAGGTTTTGGAAATGCATCGGTAATATTTTGCTCCAAATCCTGTATGATAGCAGACGGCGGAACGTCGTAAGTGACGGAAGTTTCCCGAGAGAGAGTTGGATTTTTGGCGGCAACTGTCTGCATATCAATGAGGTCGGAGCTAATCTGAGCATAGATTCGTTTTTGAATTTCTTCTACCGTATGCGGAGAACCTGTGTCACGGGAAACAAGATAAGCATAGTAATCTTTTCCATTTGGCAAATTGCAGAGACCTTTCGTATTTTTACCAGAGCCTTTGAGCTTAGTGAGTGCAGACACAAGGTGCTCGTAGGCGGGCAAAATCGAAGAAGAGAGAAGTTCATGATTTTGGCTGATATAACTTTGTTTTTGTTCCGCTGTCACATTTTCCAGTGCAGAGAGCCGTTCTTCAAACGTGGATAGTAGATAGTTAGAATCGCCCATAGCAAGAAATGCGTTGCATTGTTCCAAAATGGAGTCGACGGTGTAATCTGCCATGAACAATCCGGTATCCGATTTTTTCTGTTCAAACTGAATGAGGGAATCAAAGTATTGCGGTGTCGTCTTAAGGAGGGCTAAATAGGTTTCGATATCTTTTGCAGAAAAAAATTGATACTCAGCGAGCAGAACTGGAAGTTGTGCCTGAATGCCGGTGACCGGACTGAGTGGTTCTTCGTAGAGACTGTACGGAATCCCTTTTTTTGCAGTATCCAGATAAGAAGAAAGGACATCGTATGTGATTTGATTTTCTTTCGACAGAGTATCATAGGAAAATTTATCGAGCACCGCACTACAGTTTTCAAGAGCTGCGTAGGAAGCGGTTTCATCTACATCGAAGGAACCATATGTAATCGGAATTTCTTTGATACCGTAGGATTCTGGATTTTGCAAGGTATAGTGAAGACCGATTGTTGTGGAAACGACATCTTGCTCAAACAGATTTCGGGTAAAATTTTGAAATGCAGTATTCGCATTTGTCGGAATGGAGGGAGAAGAACAACTGGTGAGAAGGATGGTGATAGCGAGAAAAAATGAAATAAGAGATACGTAATATTTTTTCTGTTTCATAAAAGACTCCAGAGCGTTTTTAGTATCTTATGTGGGATGCGGGGAATGTATGACAGCAGGAAGTGGCGTGTTTTCGGCATTTGCAACTGCCGGTTGACACATTTTCAAGGGGAGTTGGTAGATTGCAACTGGAAAATGGATTAGAGTTGTGGTATAAATTCAATACAGGAGGAGAGATAATATGATTTTAGCGGAAAAGATTATGGAGCTGAGAAAGAAAAATGGTTGGTCTCAGGAGGAACTTGCTGAGAAGATTCACGTGTCGAGGCAGTCTGTGTCGAAGTGGGAGAGCAGCGCTTCTATTCCGGACCTGAGTAAAATTCTGCTGCTGAGTCAAGTGTTTGGCGTGAGTACGGATTATCTGTTGAGAGACGATATAGAAGAAACACAAAAGGCAGAAATTTTTGTAGAGGAGACGGTGGAGAAAGCGGCAGGCGGTGAAACCATTTATAAAATTTCTCTGGAAGAGTCGAAGGAATATATAAAGGATAGACGGTGTGCGGCAAAGAGAATCGGAGTGGGGGTTGTTTTGTGTATTTTGAGTCCGGTGATATTAATTTATTTGGCAAGTATGGCGGAATACGGAAAGATCGGAATCAGTGAAGATGTGGCAGGAGGCATAGGAATTGCTGCATTAATTTTGTTGGTGATTCCGGCAGTCGCTCTTTTTATCACAACCGGAATGAAAATGGAAAAATACCAGTATATTGATACAGAAATCATTGAGTTGGAATACGGCGTTACCGGAATTATCAAAGAGAAAAAACAAGGGTATTCGGAACGTTATACAATGGGAATTGTAATTGGTGTCAGTCTATGCATCATATCAATTCTTCCACTTATTGTGATGGGGGCGTTTGGACTTCCGGATCACCTGTTAGTGACAGGAATTGTTTTTTTATTTATGATTGTTGCTGTTGCGGTCTATCTTTTGATTCAGGTGTGCATGGTCAGAGAGACATACGACAGATTGCTGCAGGAAGGAGAATATACGGCGAAAGCCAAAAAGATAGACAGGAAAACAGAAAAATGGGCTGCCATCTATTGGCCACTGGTGACGGCAGTGTATCTTGGATATAGTTTGTATACATTTGACTGGGGAAGAAGTTGGATCATATGGCCTGTCGCAGCAGCATTCTCAGCGGTGTTGAAAGCGATATTCGGGGAAAGTGAAGAGATGTAAAATAAATAATGGAATTATTTAAAAAGAAAAATATTATTGTGAAAACCACTAAAAATCGCAAGAAATATTTGTGTAATGTGCCGCTGGACAAAATTAATGTATTTTGCTAATATATACATGTAGATTAGATTGTTACTCTTTGAGGCATTACTAATAGTACCTGTTTAGTGAAAATGAGGTGTTTAGTGTCTTGAGGAGTTTTTTTATTGGAGAGAGATGCAAGTAATTAAGAAATTAAACAATAATTTTGCCATTTGTATCGATGGTGAGGGAAAAGAACTGATTGCTGTCGGTAAAGGTATTGGATTTCCCAAAACTCCATATGAGGTTGAAGACCTGAACTTGATCACACGGACATTTTACGATATTGACCCAAAGTATATTGAACTTTTCAAGGATATTCCGGAAAAAGTGATTCATTTTACAGCGAAACTTGTGGAGATTGCAAAAAATGAGCTGGGGTATGAGATGAACCCGAATTTGGTCGTGACGATGTCCGATCACATTCACTTTAGTATTCAGAGGGCACAGAAAAATATCGATGTACAGATGCCATTGATTTATGAGGTGGAGCAGACATTTCCAGCGGAGGCACGCATTGGAAAATATGCGGTGAAGCAGATAGAACGCAGATTCAATGTTCAGTTAGATCCGAATGAAGCTTCGGGAATTGCAATGAATTTTGTAAATGCCCGATATGATACAAGGCTTAAGACGGATGTGGCTGATCAGTTGAAGAAGCAATATCAGGAGATTCTGGAAGACACGATCAGTATCGTGGAAGATGAGATAGGAATTGTGATTGACAGAGATTCATTCAATTTTGCACGTTATTCCTCGCATCTGATGTATCTGCTAGACCGGATTGCAGGAAACAAGATGCTTTATTCAGACAATGGAATCATGTATCAGAGCATGAAAGATGAGTTTCCGGGGATTGCGGCATGTGTCGAATTGCTGGAACGATATTTTAAAAGAAAATGTGGTATTATACTTTCAAAAGAAGAAAAATTATATCTGATTCTGCATATTAACAGGATATGTACGAGAGAAGGATTGTAACCATTTGGGCATTACCTTCCATGGCAGAGACGGCGTATAGCGGCTCTGTTGTGGGAGGTTTTTGTTTTCTCGGGGCAGGTGCACATGAATCGAGAAGATATTTTAGAAAACGTAGTAACGATAAGGAGAAAAAATTATGGCAGAGAAAAACAGACAGATTGCAGAGGCAGTCGTAAAAGCAGTTGGTGGCACTGCGAATATTACGTCGGTGACACACTGCATGACCAGATTAAGATTTGTTCTGAAGGACAAAAGTATTCCAAACAAAAAAGAGGTAGAAAAGATTCCGGGTGTGATGGGAGTCAATATTGCGGGGGGACAGTATCAGGTGATCATCGGAAACTCCGTGGGAAATGTCTACAAGGAAGTAGTAGCTGCAACCGGTATTTCTGATACAGCGGTCGGAAGCGGTGCAGCAGAGCATATAGAAAAAGTTAATCCGATTGTTGTGGCGCTGGACTTTATTGCAGGGTGTATGACACCGCTGTTCACAGCGATTATTGCAGGTGGTCTTGTGAAGGTACTGCTCGTCATTTTTGGTCCGACACTTTTGAATGTGATGCAGACGACAAGTGACACCTATATTTTGATGAATGCACTTGGAGACGCTCCGTTTTATTTCTTGCCGGTGCTGGTGGCGTTCACGGCATCCAGAAAGCTGAATTGTAACTCGTATCTTTCTGTGATGGTTGCCTCGGTATTGATTTATCCGGACGTGATCACGTTGCTTGCCGGTGATAGTGCGACACATCTGTTTAGTGTGATACCGGTAGTACATGGAAGTTATTCGTCTTCGATTATTCCGGCGATGTTATCAACACTGCTTTTAAAATATGTGGAGAAACTTGTTGATCGAATCACACCGGAGTGGTCAAAAAGCTTTTTGAAACCGCTTTTGATTGTAATGATTGTAACTCCGATTACCCTCTGTGCAATCGCACCGCTTGGATTAATTATAGGAAATGGTCTGCAATTCGTAATCAACGGAATTTATGGATTTGCACCATGGCTTGCGATGATGCTGTTTGCCGGATTTATGCCGTTTATCGTAATGACTGGAATGCACTGGGCATTCGTGCCGGCGTCTATGCTTGGAATTTCCGGTGTGGGATATGATTTGATGTTGCTTCCGGCAATGTTGTGCAGCAACACTGCTCAGGCGGGAGCTACATTTGGAGCAGCATTTAAGACAAAAGATAAAGAAATGAAAAAGATGGCATTTCCGGCGGCTGTATCTGCATTGCTTGCAGGGGTAACAGAACCGGCAATGTATGGAGTTACTCTGAAGTTGAAAAAGCCTATGGTTGCAGCGTGTATTTCCGGTGGAATCGGTGGATTGATCGTAGGAATTTTACAGGTAAAATCTTATGCATTTGTGACTCCGTCCATGACATCTTTGGTACAGTTCATTTCTCCGGACGGAGGGAAAAACTTTTTATATGCAGTAATCATTTTTGCAGTGACACTCGTACTTTCTTTTGTACTCTCCTTTATTCTCACAAAGGGTGAGGCAGAGGAGGAAGCTGTAGAAGAAGCAGAATTACAGAAGAGCGCAGCTGTTCTTACCGGAAAAGTAGAAATCGAAGCGCCGGTAAAAGGAAAGGTGATTTCACTCACAGAAGTAAAGGATAATACATTTGCGACAGGCATCCTCGGAGAAGGATTTGCGATTGTGCCGTCAGAAGGAAAAGTATATGCACCTTTTGACGGAGTGTGTGAAAATCTATTTGATACATTACATGCGATTGGAATCACATCCGACAATGGAATCGAGATGTTGATTCATGTAGGACTCGAAACGGTAGCTTTGAAAGGAGAGCCATTCAAGGCACATATCGGAAATGGAGAGCATTTTAAAAAGGGAGCGCTTCTGCTGGAATTTGATATAGATGCTATTCAAAAAGCCGGATGCGAGATTCAGACTCCGGTGATCATCACCAATGCGGAAGAGCTCGGTGGAGTAACAGTAGAAAATGAAAGACTTGTGATAGGAGGATAAGAAGATGGGATTTTCTGAAAAATTTTTGTGGGGCGGCGCTACAGCTGCCAATCAGTGTGAAGGTGCATGGAACGAAGATGGAAAAGGTGTGTCCGTTTCTGATATTTGTACAGGAGGGAAATTTGGACAGAGCAAGCGAATTACTCCGGTGTTGGAGGAGGGGACATTTTATCCGAGTCACGAGGGGATTCGTCACTATGAAAAGTTCCGAGAGGACATCGCACTCTTTGCGGAAATGGGATTCAAATGCTATCGTTTTTCAATTGCATGGACAAGAATTTTCCCAAACGGCGACGAGAAAGAGCCAAACGAGGCAGGTTTAAGACACTATGAGGAAGTGATTGATGAATGTCTGAAATACGGAATTGAACCGATTATTACCATCTCGCATTATGAAGTACCATTTGGATTGACGAAGAAATGTAATGCATGGGTGAGCAGAGAAATGATCGATTATTATCTCAATTATTGCCGCGCAATTTTCGAGCGTTATAAAGGGAAGGTAAAATACTGGCTTACATTTAATGAGATCAACAGCTCTGTGGCGCCGATGGGAGCGCTTTTGAATCAGGGAATTTTAAATGATTTGGAAAATCCTACGGTGTTCATGGAACAGCCGGACATTCCGCAGCAGAGATTTCAGGGACTTCATCACATGTTCGTTGCATCTGCACTTGCCGTGAAGATGGCGCATGAGATCGATCCGGAATATAAAGTCGGAAATATGATGATTTACGCGGCGAGTTATCCGCTGACATGCAATCCAAAGGATGTTCTTGTCTGCCAGAAATACAATCGGCTTTACAATTATTACTGCGCAGATGTGCAGGCATACGGAGCATATCCGGCATATGCAGATTCTCTTCTGAAAGAGATGGGAGTTGTGTTGGAGAAAGAAGCAGGAGATGAAGAAATCTTAAAGAACGGAACAGTAGATTTTATCACATTTTCTTATTATATGTCTTCTTGCCAGACAGCAGATTCAAAAGAAAAGAGCGGGGAGGGAAATATCCTCGGAGGAGTTTTAAATCCATATCTGAAAGCCTCAGACTGGGGATGGCAGATCGATCCGGAAGGACTGCGTTATGCGTTGAATGACTTAAGTGACAGATATCATTTACCACTGATGGTTGTAGAAAACGGATTGGGGGCAAAGGACGTATTGGAAGAGGATCAAACGGTGAATGATGACTACCGCATTGATTATCTCAGACAGCATATTGAACAGATGAAGCTTGCGGTGGAAGATGGGGTGGATCTGATGGGATATACACCGTGGGGCTGCATTGACCTTGTATCTGCATCCACCGGAGAATATGCAAAACGTTACGGAATGATTTACGTGAGAAGATATGATGACGGAACAGGAGACTTTGCACGTCTGAAGAAAAAATCATTTTACTGGTATCAGCAGGTGATCAAAACAAACGGAGAAGAATTGTAATCAGATTGGAAAAAGAGATGCATTGTGTCGGTGCATCTCTTTTGGTCAAAAATATTGTAATATGGGACTTATCGTGCTATGATTAATACTACAAATCAAACATTCTATATTTTCTAAAATTCCGTGGCGTTCGTCACAAGAAATCCGATTTGTATTTTATGAAAAAGTTATAGTTTATTCTGTATTAAAAAGGTAGGTGGCGCCTATGAAAGTATGCTCTTTTCATTGATTCATAGATTTGTATTTGATAAAATGTAAAGGAGGAAAACATTTGGTAGAACATAAGATAAATAAGAAGTATAAAGACAGGGTATTCCGAGTTATTTTCCATGAGAAAAAGGATTTGCTGGAGCTTTACAATGCGATTAATGACAGTAATTATACGAATCCCGATGATTTAACTATCACAACGATTGAAGACGTGGTCTATATGGGGATGAAAAATGATCTGTCCTTTATCATTGGTGATGTGATGAATCTCTATGAACATCAGAGCTCGTTCAGTCCCAACTTACCGTTGCGTGGCTTATTCTATTTTTCATCGTTGTATCGGGATTACATTGAGCCGGTGAAATATCGATTGTATTCCACATCGCCACTACATATTCCGTTCCCACAGTATATTGTATTTTACAATGGAACAAAAAAGGAGCCGGAACGTCAGGAGTTAAAGTTGAGTGATTTGTTTATTGAGGACAAATGGGAAATGAATCCAGCACTGGAATGTACAGCAGTTGTGCTTAATATTAATTTGGGGAAGAATCGAGAATTAATGGAAAAGTGTAAGCAATTGAGAGAATATGCAGAGTTTATTGCAACAATCCGCAAGTATCTTGCAGAAGGGATGCAGTTTGAAAAGTCAGTGGAGATTGCAGTGGATAATTGTATTAAAAATGGAATTCTTGCAGATGTACTTCAAAAAAATCGAGCGGAGGTCGTAGATATGATTTTGACAGAATATGACGAAGAAGAATTTCGAAAAGCCTTGAGGGAAGACTTACGAAATGAGGGATTGGCTGAAGGGATTAAAGCAACAATTCGTATTTGCATGAAATGTGATATTTCTAAAGACCAGGCAAGGAAGAATTTGATGGAAGAATTCTCATTGCCACAAGAAGAAATAGAAAAGTACTTGGATAAGTATTGGAAGTAGACTGATGTGTGACTACAGTTCACTCCACGCAATTCGCAAAACGCACTTTCAGTGCTTTTCCGCTGTAAACAGCTATTTTTGCTCATAAACGGGCGTTCCCTTCATCAGTCTGCAACAAATGAGTCCTCATGCAAGCATGAACTCATTTACTATTGACTGATGTGCGAATTGTAATAAAAAAGAAAAATGGGAATCTTGACACTGGGAAAATCCTGTGATACGCTTTTCTCATGTGAGATAACATTAAAAACAGGAAACGCAATGATGGAAAGAGTAGATATTTCAGACATTTACAGAGAAGTCTCATGAAGCTGAGAAGAGACGATGAAAGAGATATCGAAGATGGCTCCTGAGCGGTGTGCCAAGCTGAAAGATTTTAGTGAAGTACAATGGGTTCGCCCTTTATAGCGAAAGAGTATGGTGTATGAACATACTTGATAAGGTTTATACTGTGAAGTATAAGCGAAGAGAAGTGGTAACACGGTATCAGACCCGTCTTCTTAACTTTTGTTGGGAAGATGGGTTTCATTTTTTATACAAAAAGGAGTAGGAACATGGACAAGAAGAAATTTTATATGACGACAGCGATTGCCTACACATCGGGCAAGCCGCATATTGGAAACACATATGAATTTGTACTTGCAGATGCGATTGCAAGATACAAGAGAAGTCAGGGATATGATGTATTTTTCCAGACAGGAACTGACGAACACGGACAGAAAATTGAGTTGAAGGCGGAGGAAGCAGGCGTTTCACCAAAGGAATTTGTGGATAAAGTTGCCGGGGAAGTAAAGGCGATTGCCGATATGATGAATACTTCTTATGACAAATTCATTCGTACAACAGATGATTACCATGAGAAACAAGTTCAGAAGATTTTCAAAAAATTATATGAACAAGGGGATATTTACAAAGGACACTACGAAGGAATGTACTGTACACCTTGTGAGTCATTTTTCACAGAATCTCAGTTAGTAGACGGGAAATGTCCGGACTGTGGACGTGAGGTGCAGCCGGCACAGGAGGAAGCATATTTCTTCAAAATGAGCAAATATGCGGACAGACTGATTGAGCACATTAACACGCATCCGGAATTTATTCAGCCGGTTTCCCGTAAAAATGAGATGATGAACAATTTCTTATTGCCGGGTCTTCAGGATCTTTGTGTATCGAGAACTTCATTTAAATGGGGAATTCCGGTAGACTTTGACCCAAAACATGTCGTATATGTATGGCTTGATGCGCTGACAAACTACATTACGGGAATTGGTTATGACTGTGATGGCGAGAGCACAGAACAGTTCAAAAAAGACTGGCCTGCTGACTTGCATTTGATCGGAAAAGATATCATTCGTTTCCATACAATTTACTGGCCGATTTTCTTGATGGCATTGGATTTGCCACTGCCGAAACAGATTTTCGGACATCCATGGCTTTTGCAGGGTGACGGAAAGATGAGTAAATCAAAAGGAAATGTAATCTACGCAGACGAGCTTGTGAATATGTTCGGCGTGGATGCTGTCCGTTACTTTGTGCTGCATGAGATGCCATTCGAAAATGATGGTGTGATCACATGGGAGCTGATGGTAGAGCGTATGAACTCTGATCTTGCAAATACACTTGGAAATCTTGTGAACAGAACAGTTTCCATGACAAATAAATATTTTGGCGGAAGCGTGACTGACAAGGGAGTAGCAGGGGATGTAGATGCAGACTTGAAGGCGGTTGTAGACGGCACTCCGACAGCTGTCGAGGAGAAGATGGACAAACTTCGCGTGGCAGATGCGATCACAGAGATTTTCAATCTCTTCAAACGCTGCAACAAATACATTGATGAGACAATGCCTTGGGTACTTGCAAAAGATGAAGCGCAGAAAGACCGTCTTGAGACAGTGCTTTATAACTTGATTGACAGCATTTCCAAGGGAGCAGAATTATTGTCATCCTTTATGCCGGAGACATCTGAGAAGATTCTTGCTCAGTTGAACGGCGGAAATGTAACAGATAAGCCGGAGATCTTATTCCAGAGACTTGATTTGGAAGAAGTCATGAAAAAAGTGGAAGAGCTTCATCCACCGGTAGAGGAAGAAAAAGAAGAGGAAGGAATTGATATCGAAGCAAAAGAAGAGATCACATTTGACGATTTCATGAAGATGCAGTTCCAGGTTGGAGAGATTATCGCTTGTGAGGAAGTAAAAAAATCGAAAAAATTACTTTGCTCGCAGGTGAAAATCGGAAGTCAGGTAAAACAGATTGTGTCAGGTATCAAAGGACATTATACAGCAGAAGAGATGGTTGGAAAAAAAGTGATGGTACTTGTGAATCTGAAACCGGCAAAACTTGCAGGGGTTCTGTCAGAAGGTATGCTTTTATGTGCGGAAGACGCAGAAGGCAATCTTGCGCTGATGACACCGGAAAAAACAATGCCGGCAGGCGCGGAAATTTGTTAAAATTAGTTCACGTAGAAGTCAAAAAGGGACAGGGCAAAATTCAATTGGGGACGTAGTAAAATTGAATTTTACTACGTCCCCAAAGTTGAAAGGAGAACAGAAAAATGAATAAAATCAGAATTGGTATTGTAGGTTATGGAAATATAGGACGTGGTGTGGAGCTTGCAATTGAGCGCAACGATGATATGGAGCTTGTGGCCGTTGTGACACGCCGTAATCCGGAGGATGTAAAGATTCTCACGGAAGGTGTGAAAAAGGTACATTTAGATGATGTACTTTCTCTGAAAGGAGAAGTGGATGTGATGATTCTGTGCGGCGGCTCTGCGACAGATCTCCCGGTTATGGGTCCACAGATTGCAAAGAACTTTAATATTATTGACAGTTTTGACACACACGCAAAGATTCCGGAATACTTTGCAAATGTAGATGCAGCAGCAAAAGAGGGAAATCATATTGGAATTATCTCTGTTGGCTGGGATCCGGGAATGTTTTCGCTGAACCGTATTTACGCAGAGTCTATTTTAGTACAGGGAAGCACTTACACATTCTGGGGAAAAGGTGTAAGTCAGGGACATTCTGATGCGATCCGTCGTGTAGAAGGAGTAAAAAACGGCATCCAGTATACAGTACCGATTGAAGCGGCAGTTGAAGAAGTAAGAAGTGGAAGTGAGCCGGAGCTTACGACAAGACAGAAGCATTTGCGTGAATGCTATGTTGTAGCGGAAGAAGGTGCGGACAAGGCACAGATTGAAAAAGCAATCAAGGAAATGCCAAACTATTTTGCAGATTATGACACAACAGTGACATTTATCACAGAAGAAGAATTAAAGGAAAATCACAGCAAAATGCCTCACGGTGGTTTTGTGATCCGCACAGGAGAGACAGGAAGAGAAGGAAATAAACATGTGATTGAGTATTCTTTGAAACTGGATTCAAATCCGGAGTTTACTTCAAGTGTTTTAGTTGCTTATGCGAGAGCGGCATACAGACTTTCCGCAAATGGTGAATGTGGGGCGAAGACAGTATTTGATATCGCGCCGGCATTATTGTCACAGAAGACTCCAGAACAGTTAAGAAAAGAGATTTTATAAGATGGAAGCAATGATATTTGAAAGCCATGCGCATTATGATGATGAGCAGTTTGAGGAAGACAGAACAGAGCTTTTAAATTCTATGCAAGAAAATGGCATTGGCACGATTATTAATGTCGGTGCCACTTTTCAATCCTGCACAGAAGTGGTACAATTGGCACAAGAGTATCCATTTATCTATGCGGCAGTAGGCGTGCATCCGGATGAAGTAGGAATACTGGATGAGGAAAAATTTGCATATTTGAGAGAACAGTGCAAGAAAGACAAGGTTGTGGCAGTTGGAGAAATTGGACTTGACTATTATTGGGATAACGAATCTCATGAGATACAGAAAAAATGGTTCCAAAGACAGCTTGAACTGGCGAGGGAATTCAACCTTCCGGTCATTATTCACAGCAGAGATGCGGCGGTGGACACGCTTGAGATGATGCAGCAGCATGCAAAAGGACTTCGCGGTGTAATTCATTGCTTTTCGTATTCAAAGGAGATGGCGCAGGAATATGTGAAGATGGGATTTCACATCGGTGTCGGAGGTGTTGTCACATTTAAGAATAGCAAGAAACTCAAAGAAGTTGTGGCAGATATACCGATGGAAAAGATTCTGCTGGAGACCGATTCGCCGTATCTTGCACCGGCTCCGAATCGAGGAAAACGCAATTCTTCTCTGAACATTCCTTATATCGCTCAGGAGATCGCGCAGCTCAAAGGAATCAGCTACGATGAAGTTGTTGCCCGCACAGAGAAAAATGGAAGAGATTTATTTAGAATTTGAGGTAAATATATGACAAAGCCAACATTAGGCAATCCGCAAAATACAATTGAAATATTACAAAAATACGATTTTTCATTTCAGAAAAAGTTTGGACAGAATTTTTTGATCGACACGCATGTGTTGGATAAAATCATCAGTTCAGCAGAGATTACGAAGGATGACTTTGTGCTGGAGATCGGACCGGGAATCGGGACGATGACACAGTATCTCGCATGTGCTGCAAGACAGGTTGTGGCGGTGGAGATCGACAAAGCATTGATTCCGATCTTGGAGGATACGTTGCAGGCATACGACAATGTGACTGTGATCAATGACGATGTGCTGAAAGTGGATATTCCAAAACTTGCAAAGAAATATAATGACAACAAGCCGATCAAAGTGGTTGCAAATCTGCCGTATTATATTACGACACCGATTATTATGGGCTTGTTTGAAAGCCATGTACCGATTGAAAGTATTACTGTCATGGTGCAAAAAGAGGTGGCGGATCGGATGCAGGTGGGGCCGGGAACCAAAGATTACGGGGCACTTTCCCTCGCTGTGCAGTATTACGCAGAACCATATATTGTTGCGAATGTGCCGCCGAATTGTTTTATGCCAAGACCAAAGGTTGGTTCGGCAGTCATTCGTCTGACACGTCATAAAGAACCGCCGGTACAGGTTGAAAATGAAAAATTAATGTTCCAGATTATCCGTGCTTCTTTTAACCAGAGAAGAAAAACACTTGCCAACGGACTGAATAATTCGCCGGAGATTCATCTTCCGAAAGAAGTGATCACAACTGCGATCGAAAGTCTTGGAAAAGGTCCGAGTGTGAGAGGTGAGGCTTTGACATTGCAGGAATTTGCGATGCTTAGTGATAGAATTAATCAAAATCTATAACTTCAGAAAAAGGAGGGATTCATATGCGTTATGAAATCAAGGGAGAAACATTACCAGTTGTTGTTTGTTATTTGGAATCTGGTGAAAAAATGATCACAGAGCGTGGCTCAATGTCGTGGATGTCACCGAATATGGAGATGCAGACGACATCAAACGGAGGTATCGGAAAAGTATTTGGAAGAGCATTTTCAGGAGAAGCTTTATTCCAAAATACGTACACAGCACAGGGCGGAAATGGAATGATCGCATTTGCTTCAAGTTTTCCGGGATCTATCAAGGCATTTCAGGTATCACCTGGAAATGAGATGATTTTTCAGAAAAGTGCGTTCCTTGCGGGAGAAGCAGGTGTGGAACTGTCGATTCATTTCCACAAAAAAGTGGGATCCGGATTATTTGGCGGAGAAGGATTCATTCTACAGAAGGTATCCGGTATGGGAACTGTTTTTGCTGAATTTGATGGCCATGTGGTCGAATATGAGTTACAGCCAGGACAGAAAATTGTAATTGATTCAGGACATCTTGCAGCGATGACACCAAGCTGCCAGATGGACATTCAGACAATCAAAGGATTGAAAAATGTCGTATTTGGAGGAGAGGGTCTGTTCAATACGGTGGTTACAGGACCAGGTCGAGTATGGCTTCAGACGATGCCGATCAGTAATGTAGCGGGAGCATTGAGACCGTTCTTCCCGTCAAGTAATTAGAATATTTTCAGAAAAGAGACAAATTTTACAAGAGTTGTCTCTTTTTTAATAAATCGTTCATGATATATTTGTTGTTTTTTTATTTACAATTTAGTATAATAAACTACAATACTTTAAAGACGGAAAGGGGAATGACTATGGCAAATTCAATAGACGAGTTATTGTTTGATATCACACCGGAGATTTTGCAGCTTGCAAAATTGTGTGAAGAAAGCAATGCAATTGAAAAAGAGTTATATACAGAGTATCAGGTAAAAAGAGGTCTGCGTGATCTTAACGGAAAAGGTGTTCTTGCCGGACTGACTAACATTTCTGATGTCTGTGCATCTCAGATTGTAGACGGTGAGGAAGTACCGTGTGAAGGAAATTTGTATTACCGAGGTTACAATATTAAAGATCTGGTGAATGGATTCTTAGCAGAGGGACATTACGGATTTGAAGAGACGACCTATCTGCTGTTGTTCGGGGAACTTCCGACAGAAGGGCAGTTGAATAGATTTACAGAAGCATTGTCAGAGAGAAGAACACTTCCACCGAATTTTGTGCGTGATATTATCATGAAAGCGCCAAGTAGAGATATGATGAATAGTCTGTCTCGCTCCATCTTGAATCTGTATTCTTACGATGAAAAAGCGGATGACACATCGATTCCGAATGTTCTGCGCCAGTGTCTGAATTTGATCAGCCAGTTCCCGATGTTAATGGTATATGGCTATCATGCTTACAATTATCGCAGAGGTGAAGATTTATATATCTATGCACCATTAAAAGAACTGTCTATGGCGGAAAATATTTTAATGATGCTTCGTGAAGATCGGAAATATACACCATTAGAGGCAAAGATTCTGGATATGGCGTTAGTATTACATATGGATCACGGCGGTGGAAATAACTCGACCTTTACGACACACGTTGTAACTTCATCCGGAACAGATACCTATTCGACTATGGCGGCAGCGATGGCATCTTTGAAAGGGCCAAAGCATGGTGGCGCCAATATTAAGGTGACACAGATGTTTGAAGATATGAAAGAACATTTGTCAGACTGGGAAGATAGGGATGCAGTTCGTAAATATTTGGAAGATCTGCTTGATAAAAAAGCATTTGATAAAAAAGGGCTGATTTATGGAATGGGACATGCAGTATATTCTGTTTCTGACCCAAGAGCGGATATCTTTAAGAAATTTGTAAAGCAGCTTGCAACGGAAAAAGGCTGCGAGAAAGAATATGCTTTGTATGAGATGGTAGAGCATATGGCACCTGAGGTTATCGGGGAAAAGCGTAGAATTTATAAAGGTGTTAACGCAAATGTCGATTTCTACAGTGGTTTGGTATATGGAATGCTTGGGCTTCCAAAAGCGCTTTATACACCGATTTTTGCGGCAGCACGTATCGTAGGTTGGAGTGCACATCGGTTAGAAGAGCTGAAGAATGTGGATAAGATCATCCGTCCGGCTTACAAGCCATTGTGTCCGCACAGAGATTATATAAGAATTCATGATAGATAGTAGATGATGTAAATGAACAAAAGAGTAGTAAAAAACGAATTTTATTATCCATCCAAAGACGCCACCACGCAGATCCATGCAATTGAGTGGATACCGGAGGGAAAAGTGGTGGCGGTATTGCAGATGTGCCATGGCATGGTGGAGCATATTGACCGTTACGATGAATTTGCACGATTTCTAGCAGAAAAAGGATATTATGTTGTGGGCCATGACCATCTAGGTCATGGCAAATCTGTCACGTCAAAAGATAAGCTTGGATTTTTTCATGAATCCAAAGGAAATACCTACGTGATAGGAGATATTCACCATTTGAGAAAGATAACGAAGAAAAAATATAAAGATGTACCATATTTTATGCTGGGACATAGTATGGGGTCTTTTCTGCTTCGACAGTATCTCGGGTTATATGGGGATGGGATTTCGGGAGCAATTGTGATGGGAACCGGAAGCAAGTCCAATCTGCTTCTTACAGCCGGCAAAGTGCTATGTCGTATCATTGCTTTTGGAAGAGGCTGGGAATATCGCAGTAAATTGGTGAACAATATGGCGTTTGGCGGTTTCAATAAGAAGTTCTCACAAGAGACAAATGGTTCTGATTGGCTGTCGAGAAATCCCGTTAATTCTCAAAATTATGCAAAAGATCCGTTATGCAGCTTTATGTTTACTGTCAATGCTTATTATCAGATGTTCTGTGGAATACAGGAGGTAAATCGTCAGGAGAAAAATGGGAAGCTACCAAAGACACTTCCTATATTTTTAGTGGCTGGAAAAGACGATCCTGTTGGTAACTTTGGAAAGAGTGTGGAAAACATTTATAAAGATTACAAATCATGTGGAATAGAAGATGTTTCCATAAAGTTATATGAAAATGACCGCCATGAGATTTTAAATGAAGTGGATCGTAGTCTGGTTTTTCACGATTTGCTGACTTGGATGGAAAAACGAAAAAGGTAGACAAAAAAAGAAAGCTGTGACAGCTTTCTTTTTTGGTTATTTAAAGGAATGAGGGATTATCGGACTGGTTTATATCGTGTTACAAAGTGCTGTAAAGCCCGGAAATACGGGCTTTTTTAAAATTAACCGTTTCATAGTTTGTTATATTTAAT
>NZ_JBQKED010000024.1:0-53158 GCF_052121495.1 Faecalimonas sp. LCP19S3_D12
ATCTAAAATGAAAGAATCTTGGAGTTTTTTAAGATTTTTATTAAAACAGAGGCTATTTACAGAAAAGTGGTGCTGGGGATAACTCCCAGCACCAACTTTGTCTACAGTCTGCATCATCAAAATGATTGATGATATATCTTTCCAAACTAATATTCTTGCTTTAAATGCTGCGGTAGAAGCAGCCAGAGCCGGAAGTGCTGGTAAAGGCTTTGCGGTGGTAGCAGACGAAGTAAGAAACCTTGCAACAAAAACGGCAGAAGCAGCAAAGAGTACGACACAGATGATTGACGGCTCTATTGCAGCCGTCAATCATGGTGAGGAATTGGCGCAGAGGACGCATACTGCATTTGGAGAGTTAAATGCCAAAGTAACAGAGGTTGTGAAAATTGTGGACGAAATTTCAGTTGCTTCCGAGGAACAAGCACATGGAATGAAACAGCTTTCCATTGGAGTAGATCAAATTTCTGCCGTTGTCCAAACAAACTCTGCAACCAGTGAAGAAAGTGCAGCGTCTAGTGAGGAACTTTCTGGACAGGCTAGTATGCTGAATCAGTTAGTGGCACAGTTTAAGTTAAATGAAAATGGAGCTGTTGAGGAAGATATAGTTCCTCTGTCTGACGAAAAAAATATCGGTACAACTATCAAATATTAACACAATGATACATGTGTTACTCTCTGATACAGGGGGGCAGGGAATGACATACCCTGCCCCCCTGTTCTATTCTTTTACTTGGCATTGCTATTCAAGTCTTTTTATAGCATTGAGGATATAAGGGGGAAAAATATGTTTTTTATTAGGAAGATGGAAAAGAGAGTTAACAGAATGCAATGCCGAGAAAACAATCCTTTCTTCATGAATAAGGGCGATAATCATTCTTTCAGAAATTTGCTGCAATATTTTTGTCTTGCAGTAACTTTTCTGTGTTCCGATGATTGTGGCTTATTTATTTTTTGTTGACCTATTATCAAACAACAGCCTTTATATTCTATATGTCCATATTTTACTTCAAGGCACCTATGCGAGTTTTCATGCTCGCATGGGTGCCTTTTATCATGTACAGAAACATTCTTTTATGAGCTGTCGTTCTCCCCCTCACTTCCTTTCCTTTTAACTATGAAAAACTCATAGGAGGTGTTGCGCATGGATAGCTCCTAAAAAAATTTTAAATTTTTTCAAAAATTACTGCTTGAAGTTGGCAAAATCAAATTTTCAAGTGGTGTGGGTAGTGAAAGGGGAAATCCACCTATCACCCGCTTTCGCGGCTGCGAAAGGAGGTGAATACCTTGAATGAACCTTATCGCACCCAGTTTGAAATACGTTGTGCTTTTAACGGATTTTGCAAAAAGGCGTTGAAATATGAAGCCAGCAATGCCCACCGCGACGTTAGAAACAGGCAGCTTCGGGAGGTTACTTTTTCTGATTTAACACCAGATGAGGAATCACAGCTTTACACGACAGATACATATTCGTTTGATGAAGCTGACAAGTTTTTCTTTGTGGCAGGAAAGACCTTTACCGCAAAACTGCTTGCCGACGCGCTACACGCGCTGCCGGAGGAAAAGCGCAATGCCGTACTGCTGTACTACTTCTTTGACATGACGGACGCGCAGATAGCGCAACAATTGAATGTTCCAAGAAGTACAGTACAATTTCGACGGACAAGCTCCTTTGAGCTACTAAAAAAATATTTGGAGGGACGTGCTTATGATGAAAATGAATGGTAACAGTGATTTGGACGAACGCGGTTTGTTACCATATCCGGTAATCGTAGCCGCCACCAAGGGCGACCCGGACGCGGTTAAAATCGTCGTACAGCATTACGATGGATATATATCCTCACTTGCTACCCGCAAGCTTCGAGATGAGCGGGGTAATACCTTTTTTGGGATTGATGAGGATATGCGCGACCGTCTACGTTCACGGCTGATTAAAGCTGTACTAGAGTTTAAGGTGTAACATCACCATAGCGACGTACTCCCCTTTCCGTCGCATGGAAAAGCCTTATATTCTCTCTGCTCCTTGACAAAGAAAGTGGCGCAAGATAACAGCGACACAGTATAGGGCAAATCAGATACATTCCTTTTGCGCCGAGCCATGCGGAGGGTGCGCCATGACTTCCCGAACGGGAACGAGCGGGAAACACTACGCCGGAAAACAAGTGTAGCGGCTTGTGGGCGACGACGCGCAGAATACATAATGATACTCCCTTACAGCCACAGTCCGAGCGTTCAAAGCGTCGCAGGCAATGGGTAGGGCTACGGCAGACCGCCGCAGGGGTGAAATTCCCGTGAGATTGTAGCTAACAATCGTCTGACGAAAGCCTATATTTTAGTAACTATCAGATGTTTATTCAATTTCACGAAAGGGGTATTTTATGAGCAATACTGATGTGCCTATTTGGGAAAAGTATACTCTGACTATTGAGGAAGCGTCGAAATATTTTCGTATCGGTGAAAACAAACTGCGCAAGCTGGCAGAGGAAAACTTATCTGCAAATTGGGTAATTGTGAACGGAAATCGTATTCAGATAAAGCGAAAACAGTTTGAAAAAGTGATTGACAATTTAGATACCATATAGATTATGAGCCTTGAATATGCTATAATATTCATAAGCATATCAAGGCTCTTTCCGTCATGGAAAGGAGCATGACGCAAAATGTCACAGAAAAGACGCGATAATAAAAGCCGTATCTTACGGACAGGTGAGAGCCAGAGAAAAGACGGGAGATATGCTTACAAATATACAGATACTTTTGGAAAACCACAATTTGTTTATGCTTGGAAGTTAGTACCCACCGACAAGACCCCGGCAGGAAAACGGGAAGATATTTCTCTTCGAGAAAAAGAGAAAGAAATCCAAAAAGACCTTGACGACAGGATAGACCCTATCGGCAAGAAAATGACCGTCTGCCAACTTTACGCAAAGCAGATACGCCACCGGGCGAATGTGCGTCATGGTACGAAGCAGGGACGACAACAGCTCATGCGGATTTTGCAGGAGGATAGTCTGGGCGGCTGCCCTATCGAAAACGTGAAGCTCTCCGATGCGAAAGAATGGGCTTTACGCATGAAAGAAAAAGAGTATTCTTTCAAGACTATCAACAACTACAAGCGTTCCCTCAAAGCTGCTTTTTACACAGCTATACAGGACGATTGTATCCGTAAAAATCCGTTCGACTTTCAGCTTAACACCGTCATAGAAGATGACACGGAGCCAAAGGTACCGTTATCCCCTACGCAAGAAGCGTCTTTCCTATCCTTTATAGCGGGTGATAAAGTCTATCAGAAGTATTACGACGAAATCACCATACTGTTAGGGACAGGGCTTCGCATTTCCGAACTCTGCGGGCTGACCGACAAAGACATTGATTTTGATAATAAGTTAATCAACGTAGATCACCAACTGCTGAAAGTTTCTGGCATTGGGTATCACATTGAAGTACCGAAAACAAAAAGCGGTGTCCGGCAAATCCCTATGAGTACAAAGGTATGTGAAGCGTTTAAGCGGGTGCTACGAAACCGTAAGCGTACAACACCGATAATCGTCGGTGGACACAACGACTTTATATTCCTCAACCGGGACGGGCTACCGAAAGTAGCGGTCAACTATGAAAGTATGTTCCGGGGGCTTGTGAAGAAGTACAACAAGTACCATGAGGTAGCATTACCGAAAGTCACAACGCCGCACACCTTACGTCATACGTTCTGCACCAATTTAGCAAACGCTGGAATGAACCCAAAAGCATTGCAGTACATCATGGGACATTCCAACATCACAATGACGCTAAACTATTATGCCCATGCGACTTCTGACAGCGCAGTTGCTGAAATGGAACGGCTGATTGCGTAAGTAGTAAATAGCGATTTTACTACCCTGTTTACTACCTTTGAGCAGAAAAACATGAGGGGATATAAAAACTTTTAAGAATATCTCCCATAAAACAAAATGCCATATAGCCCTGAAACATAGGGCTTTGACGGCATTTGAGAAGTTATAAGAAGATAATCAATTTATATATATAAGTTTATAGTAAACATCACAGTTGTATGAAAGGAGAATATTTATGAAAATTATTTGTAAAAAGGCAGATTTAGTAAAAGCAGTTCAGACAGTATCAAAGGCGGTTCCTATGAAATCATCCACCACTATTTTGGAATGTATTCTGCTTCGGGCAGAAAAAGAGAAAATCACTCTTACAGGAAATAACTTGGAACTAGGGATTGAAACGATGATGTCAGGAAATATTGAAGAAGAAGGAAGTATTGCAATTCAAGCAAAAGTATTTGGGGAGATTGTACGAAAACTTCCAGAGGGAGATGTTGTCCTAGAAACAGGAGAAAAAGATCAAGCGACTGTACGCTGTAAGAAAACCAAGTATAATCTTGCAGTAAAGTCAGCAGAAGAATATACCTGTATACCAGATGTGGAACGGAAGAATCGTGTTATGATCTCAGAGTTTGATTTAAAAGAGGCAATTCGACAAACGATTTTTTCAGTAGCAGATACTACCACGAAGAAGGCGATGACAGGAGAATTGTGGGAAATTAATGGAAAGGAATTGAAAATCGTTGCATTGGACGGACACCGTATTTCACTCAGAAAGGTCAAACTGAAAAAGGAGTATGAACCACGAAAGGTCATTGTTCCAGGAAAAAACCTGGCAGAAATGATCAAGATTATTGGTGGGGATCCAGAGAAGGAAGTCGCAGTTTATTTTACAGAGAATCATATTCAGTTTGAGATAGAAAATACAAGAGCAATCTCCCGGTTGATTGAAGGAGAATATTTAAAAGTGGAACAGTTGTTATCAAAAGATTATGGAACAAAAATAAAAGTACAGAAAAAGGAGTTACAGGAATGTATTGACAGGGCAGGTTTATTATTGAAGGATGATGCGAAAAAGCCGATTATTCTAAATATTGAGGAAAACATTTTATCGTTGGAAGTAGCCTCAAACATGGGATCTATGAATGAAAGTATGTTCATTGTAAAAGAGGGAGAAAAATTACGAATTGGGTTTAATCCCAAATTTTTATTAGAGATGTTACGAGTGATTGATGATGAGGAAGTCTTTATGTATTTTACAAATGCGAAAACACCATGTACCGTAAGAGATGAAAAAGACAGCTATGTGTATCTGGTTCTTCCAGTCAACCTTAGTGCCGCAGCATAAAGTGAGAGAAGAGGGTGAATAAAAAGGTATGGAAATTGTTCGAAATGGGCAGAAAATTCTGCTGACAGAATGGGAATTATTTCAGGCATATGAAGAACAGAAATATTTGTACTTAAAGGAAAGCATTCTGGAAAATATGGAAGATTATCTTCCCAAAGAGGTATATAGCAAATTGAAAGCAAATGAAGACTATAGGGAAAGGTGCATCACTTTATTCCAGAAATATTATGAGGATTATCGTATGGAACATGATGTAGCACTAAAAGAGGCAATCCGCGATTCTGCAAAAGCGTTTTTTGATGCAGCAAAACGGAACCTGTAAAAGAAAGAAGGAAGGAATAGTAAAGGATGAAAAGAGAAAATTATATTATTACGGTAAAAAGCATCTATATACGTGATGCAGAGATATTCTGCCCAGAAGATATGACGGAACAGGAAATTTTGAACTTAGACGATATAGATATTTTTCAGTCCTGCGAGTTTGAAAGATACTGGAAAAATGCAGAGGTTTCTGCTTACTTATGTCAGATGGCTTGTGCAGAAGAAGAATGTGAAAAAGAACTGCAGAAAATTGCAGAGCATTTTAAGATACCTGCCTGTTTTTTGGAAGCAATTCCTATGAAAAAAGGCTCTGGAGATGATGAAATTTATAATAATGGAGAGAAGGAAAATGAAGAAAGCACTACTTAAAAAGATACCGGTTATAGAAGCTGGTACTAAGGATAAACAATATATGGAACTTTGCAGACAAAACTATCTGTTAAAGGTACAAAAGACTACGGTAGAGCATAAACGGACTTTAATTCTAAATCTTTATGACGCAGAAGACATCATAAAGGAGCAATACCAGCCGTTCTGTCGCATCTTTTTTTCCAATGGAGACTTTATTACATATTTTATAAGAGAAAACCGTTGGTCTGTAAAAACTTTGGACATATTGGAAGCTAAAAAGGGGAAATTTATATCTCAGATTGCGATACGAACATGTAAGGAAAAAAAGAGTATTAAACAATTTTTTCATCGCGCAGATGATGCAGTAGACAGCATAGAGTTGATAGAAATAGAACAGTATAAAATAAAAGAAGAAAAGGCATTAGAAAGAAAAAAAAGAATGACAAAAGATATAGAGTATCTATTTCGCAGTGTGAAACCAGTGACTAGAAAATTTGAAAAATGGCTGGAACATGAGGTACTAAAAGAAAGTCAGTACATTTTCTATCAGTATTCTAGAAAAAAAATGATAGATTGCACATGTAGTCATTGTAAATCTGAGTATCAATTGGAGAAATCTATACCAAGGCATAACAAAGAATATCTATGCCCCATTTGCAAGCGGAAATCAATTTTTAAGGCAAAAGGAAAATCAGGATATTTTTCTGATCAAGCAGAAGCTATTAAAATTGAAAAAGCATCAGAAGGAATCATATTACGCCATTTTGAAGTTAGAAAATCTTATGTTACGCATGGTACAGGAGAATATACATTATCTTATCAGGAAGACTATCGAGCTGTATTTCATGAGAAGTTCCGCTTTTATTACCCAGTTTATAGCTGTCTTGTTCATAAGTATGTATGGAAAGAGAAATATATAGATCCTTATTTCCATTATAAATACCATATGAATTATACCGTAAAGGTCTATCAGACGATAACTCAAATGCCCGGAATGGTGTATCCATGTAATTTAAAAAATGTTTTTAAAGGAACTCCATTTGAGTATTGCTCTTTAGATTATTTTGTTAAACATAATCGTTCTGTAGAATTTCCGGTTGTATATTATTTGAAGACATATTTGAACTTCCCATTGCTTGAACAGTTCGTGAAGCAGAATATGTTTTATTTTGCTTTGGAATGTCTATATCACCTTCCAAGTGAGTGGAAAGAAACAAATGAAACAAATATCAGGCATCTATTGGGAATAAATTCACGTTTTTGTTCTATTCTGAGCAGGTATAATATGGGAATGAAGGAATTGGACGTTTTGAAAAAAATGGAGAAACTAGATATCCATTTGTCTGAACAGGAAATCTTTGGGTATTGTAAAATTTTTGAGAGTAATAAAGATTTTTTGGAATTACACCAGTATGCATCTATTCGGAAAATTGTGAATTATCTAGCAAAACAGATTGCGAAGAAAGAAAAAGGAAAAGCATATCAGTTGTCCAGTGATGTGTCTTGTATCAGTAGTGCTGAAATAAAATGCTATCAGACATATATAAGAAGCTGGAAAGATTATATTGGATGGGCAGAAAAATTGGAATATGATCTGAAAAGCCGATACGTTCTGTTTCCAAAAAATTTCAAAGATGTTCACGACAAGACTTTTCGGGAGTATCAAAAACAACAAGATAAGATGGAAAGAAAAAAACAGGCAAAAGAAAGACGAACCGTGAACCGCCTTTTAAAGAAAGATATAAAACTACTGGATACACAAATTCAGGATAAGAACTATATCTTAAAAGTTCCTGGGAATTATCAGGAAATCCAAAAAGAAGGACAGGCGTTAGGACATTGTGTAAGCGGCTATATTCCACATATTGCCAATCGGAAATGTGATGTGTATTTTATCCGGAAAAAAACAGATCCGGATACTCCTTTTTTTACTGTTGACTGGAGAGGAGGGAAGATTGTGCAATGTCAGGGGAAAGGGCGGATCCATTATCCACAGGAAATGGTAGAATTTGTTCGCTATGCAGAAGAAAAATTAAGGTTGCTAAAGGGAGAAGAAGAGAAAAAGGCTGCGTAGGAACATGGGAATTTTAAGAGAATAGAAACACAGGCAGAGGGATTAGAATATTCTTCTGCCTTTTTTTATAATGAAAGGGATCAAGTTATGAAGGACGTATTGGAAAAATTACAACATGTCAAAATCCAAAATAAGAGCAGACTTTCCGAAGAGGATCAGAGATTTTGTCAGATACAGCAAAAATTATATGACAGTACTAGGAATCACTTTTTAAGTATGTTTGTAGATATGGAAACACTGCACCAACAGGAACTGAGCTTTTATGGGAGGATACAGAAATATGCAGATAGGGTGTACCAACAGAACTTAATTAGTATGGATAAGAAGAAGCAAACAGAAGTTATGGAAAAAGTACATAATCATTTTATTAAAATAATCATTTCTTTCTTTAATCGGAAATATGGCCTTGCTATACAGATACATTCGTATGAACGCTATATTTCCCTGCAAGATTCAACAGAACCCGTATTACATAACCGGATTTCTTCTTTAACAGAAGAAGAGAAACAAATTTATCGGGAAGAAATGAAGAGGTGCCGTAAACAGAAAGAAGAAAATCTTTATGAAGTTTTATTTGCCAAAATTGATTATCCGCTTATTGTAGATGATATTTTTTCTTATCTTGGTGGTTTTAGTTTTCAAGAAAAGGTAGAACAGGAAATTAAAAAAAATGTGAAAGCCGGATTATCCTACGTAAAATATAATATACAAAGTAAAAAACTGACCATCAAAAATCTGGTCTACAGCAAAACAGATCTTTGGGGAGAATATGAAATTTGTCTGGATAATGAAAAATATAAGGCCGTTTTACGTGCATTGACATTTTTTGACTCTGGAAAAAAACAGTTTAACATTTATGATGGGTGGCTGGAAAGATTTGTGAGTTTTTCATACATCGGGAAAAAAGAAAAAGAAGGGATTTTTGATGAGCACCTCGCACTTGGTAAGAAAGTTGTCAAATTTAAGTATTTTAAAAATGGTAGATGGGATATCGTTTTTGACAGCGGCGTACATGCATTGTCTTTTGCAAAAGAGTACCTGGGCTATAAGGAGGTAATCTAATGGAAAAATACAAAAAAGATACGGAACTTCAAATACCAATGGAGCAAAGGCAAAAATTGAATGAAAAAATTTTGTATCTAGTGGAAAATCATGAAGCAGAACTATATGGGATCACACCAGAGGATATTTTTAATGTATATACAGGAAATGGTGGGCTGCATGGACTGGACAGGAAAGACTTTCAAAATTTTCATGCTTATACAGAAGCGAAAAAAGAAATAGAGCAGGGACAGTTTTTTACACCCCAAGAAGTATGTAAATTTCTTGTTGCCTGTGTCAAACCGGAACCGGAGGATATTATTTATGATTTGACTTATGGAAAAGGCAATTTCTTCAATTATCTTCCTACAGAAAACAATATCTATGGGACAGAAATTGATATGAAAGCGGTAAAGATTGCCCAGTACCTCTATCCGAAGGCAAATCTGCAATACGGAGATATCCGGCAGTATTCCCCTGTTTTAAGCGGAGATATTGTGTTTGGAAATCCGCCCTTTCATTTGGAATGGGGAACAAAAGAAGCACCGGTATCCTCCCAAATGTATTATTGCAAAAAAGCATATCAGGTACTGAAAAACGGAGGTCTTTTGGTTTTGCTGGTTCCAGAAAGCTTCCTTTCAGATGATTTTTCAAATAAAGGGGATATTGAAGAAATCAATCAGATGTTTAATTTGATTGTACAATTTTCTTTGCCGGCAGATGTATTCAAAGAGTATGGTGTGACATCTTTTCGGACAAAAGCCATGATCTTACAGAAAAAGAGTCAATATGTAACAGAAAGACCTTACACCACAAAGAAGGAGGTTCTGAAACATCCCCAAGAAATTTATCAAACTTATGTGTTACCGGTTCTTCAGGAACGGAGAAAAAATGCTGCAAATATTTATTTTGAATGCCAGAATACAGACTTAGAGGGAAAGCAGAAACAGGCATTTCAAGAAAAAACAGTGAAACTGTTGTTTGATATCAAAAGAAATCGAAAGATTACTCATAAAGCGGGACAGGCAGAGGAAATTTTGCAAGAGTACCTGAAACAAACAAAACCAGAGGAACTATCCTGGCAGGAGTGGGAAAAAATCAAGATACAGCCGGAAGATGTTTTACGGAAATTAAAGGAAATTTTATCTTCTGCGAATAAGATTTACAGGAATGAAACTCGGATTGTAAAGACAAATTATAGATTTAAAGTAAAGGATTATCGCGAAAATGGAAGTGATGTAGAGTTAGGTTCTATCCATTCGTTTGTTTTAACAAAGGCGGAAGTTCCAGGATTTGAAAAGTTTTTGAGAAAGAAACGACGGAACTTTGAACTACAGGAAATACCATTTAAAAAAATAAAACAGGATCAGAAAATTACAGAATATCTGGAAAAGTGGCATGTAAAAAGCCAGATGACAGGAGAAGTCAAATATCTAAATCCTATACAGAAACAAGAAGTGAATAAACTGTTGCAGAAACGATATGCCGCCCTACAGTTTTCTATGGGAACCGGAAAAAGCCTTTGTACGCTGGCGATGGCACAGTACAGAATAAAATATAGCCCTGTTCGGAATGTGTTTATTGTTAGCACAGCTCTGGCAATCAATAATACATGGGAAGAAATACTTACAGACTATCAGATTGATTTTTACCGTATCCGAAAAAGAGAAGATATCAAAAGGGTGCAGAAAGGGCAGATTGTACTTTTGACAGTCAACTTACTGACAGACTTAAAAAGAGAGATGAAAAAACTGGTCCGTATCCGTTGTCAGAAGGTCATGTTGATTTTCGATGAAAGCGATACAATCAGCAATGGAAGTTCCAAGAGGACAAAAGCAATGCTTTCTGTCTTCCGAAAGTGCAGATATAAAGTGCTGGCGACTGGAACAATGACGCGAAACAATGTTGTAGAAGCTGCTCCACAATTAGAGCTGCTTTATAATAATTCGATTCATTATCTGGCAAAAAATGAGTGGATTTTCCGATTCGGGAATGGACAGATGGAAAAATATGCGAACCCTTTTTTTAATCAACCATTTCCTGCTTATAAAAAGGGGTATGAACTATTTTCTTTCTCTTATTTGCCAAAGAAGATTACGGTGTTTGGCCTTGAAAAGGCAAACCAAGACATTTATAATTCCTCATTTTTAGATGAATTATTAGAAAAAACCGTAATAACGAAAAATTTTGAGGAAGTAGTTGGTAGAAAAATTTATAAAATTTATCAAGGAACTTGCTCTTTTAATCAGACAGAAAAGGAAGTTTATCTGACTGCCATAAAAGAATTTGATAAAATCCGCAGGAAATACTTTGTGGCTTGTAAAAACGCAAGAAAAGATGCTATGTTTCGGATTTTACAACAATTGATGCTGCTTCTGAAAATATGTGCAGATCCTTCTCTTGCATACGAATATAACAGTAATGAACCGCCTACAAAAGTTAAAAAAGCAATACATCTTTTACAGATGTGGGAAAAAGAAAGAGTTGCCATTGGAGTTCGCAAGATAGAAGTAGCGGAGTCCTATTACCACTATTTAAAACAGGCATTTCCGAAAAGGCCAATTTTTATGATCACAGGAAAGAAAAATCCTTGTAAACAGCGACAGCGGATTGTAGAAGAACTGAGAAAGACAGAGAATGGAATTTTGCTTTCTACACAGCAAAGCTTATCAGAGTCCATGAATATTGATGATGTGGATAAAATTATTTTGCCTGAACTTCATTATAACCATGCAGCTATGGAACAATACTATTTTCGGTTTATTCGTTATACATCTCAAAATTTTAAACAAGTGGTATTTTTGATTTACGAAAATTCCATTGAAGTGAATCTGCTAAAAATGATATTGGCAAAGGAGAAAATTAATTTGTTCATGAAAAATCAATTAATAGAGAACGGAGAATTATATGAAAAATTCGGTATCAATCCTCAGATATTTTCTCTTTTAATGACAACTGGTGTGGATCAGGAAGGGAAACTTCAAATTCAATGGGGTGAGCAGAAAATCCGTTAGAATCGATATTTTACTATTTGTAAACTCTTAAAAGAGGGAACAGAGAAAGGGTTATTTAACTATTTTTAGGTTTTAATAAATTCAATTCAGATTACAAATCTTACAGAAAGAATTCATGTTGTCTAAATGTATCTAAAATAAAATCCAATTATTTACAAATAACTAAAAATCAGAAAATCCAAATGAAATTGGCATCTTAGGAGGTGAGCATATAGGTACACATTCAGAAGAAAAACGTGTATACGAAGTAGAAGATATTCAGGAAATCTTAAATATTGGTCGTACAAAAGCCTATGCTTTTATACAAGAGGTTTATGTAAAACAGAAACCTTTCAAAGTTATAAAAATTGGAAATATTTATCGTATTCCCAAAGCTTCATTTGACCGTTGGCTAGATGAAGGAAACTAAAGCATGTTTACAAACATAGATGCAGGTATTGACACACACAAATCAATTATGTTACGGTGCTTATATGGCAAAAGAAAGCATATAAGCACCTACCAAACAGGAGGTACTTTATATGGAAAAATCAATGATTAATAAAGGAGCTGTATTTTATGAAAATGGCACATGGAGTTTTCTGACAAAGACAGTTAACTGTAATACCTATACAATTGAATATGAGAAAAAAACAGGATTTTCCTCTATTGAAGAGGCAAAGCAGGCACAAGAGCAGGAAAATGAACGATATCAAAAACAGATGAAACGAATTAAAAGTTTGACAAATATGAGATATACGTTCTTTGAATATTTAGATTACTGGTGTCAAAAAATATTTCTTCCTAATGCAGATAGTTCTATTAAAGTGGGGTATTCATGGACGATTTATAAAATCATTATTCCAAATACACCGAAGGATATTTTAATAGGCATGGTATCTTCCAATTATCTAAATGAAATTTTAGAGAATTGTAAAGACTATTGTAAAAGTGCAGGGCCAATGATAAACAAAGTATTTAATGTAGCCTTGAAAGATGCTCTTGATGATGGCTATCTTGAGACCAATCCGTTGCTAGATATGAAAAAGTATTATTGGGATGTTCCTGCAATGGTTATATATTCTAAAAAACAGATACAGACATTGCTTCAAGCAGCATATGAATACCATTCTGTTTATTTAGAGATTTTACTGGCTTTGTTTGTAGGTTTACGCAAAGGTGAAATTTTAGGTTTAAAATATTCGGATTTTAATTCGGAAAATCAAACGGTTAAAGTGGAACGACAGGTTACGAGAGATTATGAAATTGTTGTAAAAGGAAATTTATCTTATAAGATACTATCTTCAAAGCAATCTGTAAAACCGCCAAAATCATTATGTAGTTATCGGACACTGCGTATCCATAACATTATTTTTCAAGAATTAGAAATTCGAAAAAAGGAAAATATGCAGTTGTTTGAAAAACTTGGAGAAGATGAACCAGAATGGAAAGATTTTATCTGTATTGGACCAAAAGGAAATATAAAAGGAGAAACTACCTGTAACGCTGCTTTAGAGCGTATGTGTGAAAGAAACTCACTTCCCAAAATCGGTATGCATGATTTGCGTCACCCGTATGTCAAGCACACGACAAAAAATATAATTCTGAAAAGCAGAAAACCCAAGCTACCAAGATAGATTTGATAGCCTGGGTTTTCCGTTTTTGTATCTTCAATTATTCAAAGAGGTCATGGATTTTGTAAACAATCTCAATGCGGTTGTCGGGGAATACATACACCTTTTCAATCAGCAGATCGGTCAGCTCAGACGTCAGCACATCCGCTTCTACAATCGAGTGAACGATCTCTTGTCGGCTGCTTTGGCGGGCCTGTTCTTCTCGCTTCAGCTTTGCCTGGGCGGTGACAGCAGCATAGGCATTTTTGACTTTCAGTATTTCTGCGTCATAAACTGCTTTCTCCAATTTATAAGTGTCCAGCTCGATCTGCCCCAGGAGATACCGTTCAAAGAGAGATTGCTTCTGATCCCTCAAGGCTTCCAGCTGCTTCTCATACTCAGAGCATTTGGCAGCGGTAGCCTCCAGGTGAATGGTGCCGTCTTTATGTACGGGCAGCAGGATTTCCAGCTGCTTTTTCAAAGTGAGGAGGACGGCTTCTTCCAGCCCAGCAACATCTGCCCGGACATCGCGGCAGCGGCTGTTCACATCAGCGGTAGAATGGCGGCACATATAAAACGGTCTCTTTTGGGCGATGCGGGAGAGTGCATGATCGCAGCAGCCACAATAGACCTTGCCTTTTAGTGGGTACTCCCTGGTTTTCTTGGTCGGCAAGGAGAATCGGCGCTGCACAGCCTGCACCTTTTCAAATAGTTCTTTGTCAACGATTGCCGGATGATGGTCGGGAATAATGAACCATTTGTCCCGGTCCTTCTTGCGGCTTCTTGTGCCGCCCACTTCAATGACTGCACGACGCCCGATTACATAGGAGCCGATATAGCGTTCGTCCTCCAGGATACGGAGAACCGTAGAACTGCTCCAGCGTCCACGGGAGCGGGAGACATCGTGGTACTGCTGCCCATGCGCTGCTTTGTATTCTCCGGGGGTCGGTATGCCTCGCTTAAAGAGTTCCCTGGTAACGGCTGCCGCTCCAATTCCGGTTGCGGCAAGTTGGAAAATGAGCTGTACCACAGCAGCGGTTTCCGGGTTCGGTTCCATTCTGCCATTGGCGCTTTTGCGATACCCGTAAGGGCAAACTTTGCTCTGGTATTCGCCGCGCTGCATTTTGGCGTACTTGGCGCTTTTGGTCTTGATGGACATATCCCGGCTGTAATACTCGCTGATCAGATACTTGAAAGCCACATCCATACCGCCGGTATCGCCCTTGTGCTGATCGCTGTCAAAATCATCGTTGATAGAAATGAACCGAGTGTGAAACAGAGGGAACACACGCTCAATGAAATAGCCAGTCTCAATGCTGTTTCGTCCAAACCGGGAAAAGTCTTTTACGATGATGCAGTCGATCTTATTGGCCCGCACCATCTCAATCAGCTCCTGGACTTTGGGGCGTTCGAAGTTTGTCCCGCTATACCCGTTGTCGATAAACTCAAGGACTTCTGCATGAGTGGACTCCGGCATGGAAGAAACAAATTCGTTCAGCGCAAGGTGCTGGTTTTCAATGCTCATACTGTCGTATTTATAATCCTCCAGGGAAAGGCGGATATAAAGGGCAATCACATATTTCTGCACTGGCTCAGCACCTCCTCACAATGCTCAAATTCGCTCTGGAAGCGGAAACGAACCGTAATCCGCTTTTCTCTTGAGACCTCTACACGGTCAATCAGGCGGTCAATCAGAGCTGCCGTCAGCTGGCGATCTTCCTTGATATGCTGTGCATCCTGGGACGGCATTTTATACTGTTCCAGCTGCTTGGCGAGAATCGCAAGCCCTGCTTTCAGCTGCTCGATTTCTTTGCTGATGGCCTCAATTTTGGCTTCGTATTTTTCTTTGAAGGTAAAATACTCGTCTTTTGACAGATGGTTCTGGATCAGGCCCTCATACAATCCGCGCTGATAGGTTCGCAGCTGCTGGATTTCCTGTTTCCGGCTGGCGATTTTAGCCTGTATGTTTTTCTGTTCCTCGGCTTCTTTGGAGAGGTTTTCCAGACCAAGAGAGTATTGCCCCAGCGTGGTATCAAGCTGTTCCTGTATCATATCGGCCAAGGTATCCAGCAGCTCTTTTTCAAAGATAAATGCACCAGGACAAACGCCCTTTTTGATACGGTTGTTGCTGATACAGTGGTAGACATATACCTCCTGTGACTTTCTGCGGACGCATTTCTGTCGGTGAAGGCTGCGTCCGCAGTGGGCGCAGAAGATTTTGCCTTTCAAAAGATTGGGGGACCAGGAATGGATCTCCCTGTCTTTTGCCTGCTGTGCAGCCTGGTCCAACGCTTTCTGAACAGCGGCAAACAGCTCCCGGCTGATGATGGCTTCATGGGTGCCGCGTACCGTTGTCCATTCATCGGCGCTGGCTCTGACCTGCTTGTGGTCAATGATTTTAGATACCCCTTGCACCAGATCTCCGGTATAAACCTCTGCGCGAAGAATTTTGGCTACGGTGCGGGTTTGCCAATGCCCATTGCCTACCAGATTTTCATGGGTGATCTCTCCCAAAGTCCTCTTGTAGTGGCTGGGAGAGAGATACCCGGCCTCGTTCAATCGTACCGCTATGGTGTTTAATCCTGCGCCCTCGGCGGCCCATTGGAACATGGTTTTGACTACCTCGGCAGCCACAGGATCAACAATCAGCTGGTGGCAATCATCTGGAGCTTTCAAATATCCATAGGGTGTGCGCCCACCAACATACTTGCCGTCTTTCATAGCCTGTCGCTGCTGGGCTTTGATTTTCCTGGCAATATCCATCGCATAGGCTTCGTTAATCATGTTCCGCAGCGGGATGATGATACCATCGTGGGCATTATCCGGGGAAGAAGAATCGTAGCGGTCATTTACGGCAATAAAGCGGACTTTCTGCATGGGAAAGTAACGCTCGATATAGTAGCCTGTGTCTATGACATTTCGCCCCAGGCGGGAGAGGTCCTTTACAATGACGCAGTTGATAAGACCCGCTTCAATATCGGAGAGCATCTGCTGGAAGCCGGGGCGGTGGAAGTTCGTACCCGTTGCGCCATTGTCAATGTAGGTCTGTACCACAATAATCTCCGGGTTCTGCTCCAGATACCGGGCGATAATCAGCTGCTGGGTTTCGATAGAAACGGTGTGGGTATGCTTATCCTCAACGGAAAGCCGCACATAAATTCCAGCGCGGCAAGAGGGATCTATCTCCGGTGCAGGAAGCACCACAGTTTCCTTTCTGCTTTTTCTTGCCACAAATCATCCCACCTTTCTTTGGCTTGTTTGCTCTGCCAGCTGGATCAGCTGGATCGCTTTCTGGTATTCGTCCTGGTATGTAAAGGTGATCTCCAATTCCTTTTTTCCAATCACCTTGATACTCTGTATCATGTGAACCACAGCTTTGCGGTCCAGGGTCTCCATCGTAGAAAACTGTGTGAAGTGGGAAATCCAGCGGTTCCGTTCACTCCGGTTCTCCAGAACATCAGCCAGCTTTTCCTTTAAGACCCGAATACTCTCTTTCGCGTTTTCCGCAATCCTCGTGTATCTGGCCTTATAGTCGGTATATTCCTCTTTGCTGATGGTGCCGGTAATCAGGCTTTCATACAGTCGGGCCTTAAATTCAAGCGCCTGTTCCACCTGCTGCTCATTGGCGGCGATGTGGGAGGCGTATTCATTGGCAAGTGCTTGGTTGATGCTGCTCTGGTCGATACCGTCCAGGATGGCTTGCAGGCAGCTCACATTGTCGATGTAGCCTTTCAGACTGTCCTTGACGCACTCGACAAGATCGCTTTCCTTGAGCATTACCGGGTTGGTGCAGCCATGCTTTTTCCCGGTGGGGCAATAATAATAGTGATATTCCTTGCCCTTGACCCGGTTCGTTTTCCGCGTCATGCGGCTCCCACAGCACCCGCAGATTAAGACACCGGAAAACAGATACACCGTATCCTGCTTGGGAGAAGTCCGGGTATCCAGTCTGCGGATACGCTGGACAAGTTCAAAATCCTGCTTGGCAATCAGCGGTTCATGGGCATCAGGGACGCGAATCCATTCAGAGGACGGCCGCTGCTCCATCTGCTTGATTTTGTAGTGCGGGGAGCCTTGCTTCCCCTGTACCAATGTGCCGATATAGGTTTCATCCTGCAAAATGCGGATGATCGTTGTAGCAGACCACTTGCAATCCTCTTTGTCGGCATAGCCGTGTTTGGCATAAGGAAAACCATTGTTTTTCTTATAAGCAAGGGGGGAGAGGATGCCCATTTCATTCAGCACGGTGGCGATTCGCAGGGCGCTCGTCCCATCCAGGCGCATACGGAAGATGTCCTGGACAACGCGGGAAGCATACGGGTCAGGTACAAGCAGGTTTTTGTTTTCCTCAGACTTCATATAGCCGTAAACGGGAAAGGCTCCAACAAAATCTCCGTTACGGCGCTTTATATCCAAAGAGGTACGGGTCTTGATGGAAATATCCCGGCAGTAGGCTTCGTTCATAATGTTTTTGACGGATACGGTCAGATCGTCACCGCTGCCTTCATGGGCGGTGTCGATGTTATCCGTGATGGCAATAAAGCGGACCCCATAAGTTGGGAATACCCGGCGCAGGTAGCGTCCGGTTTCAATGTACTCTCGTCCCAGGCGGGAGAGGTCCTTTACAATGACACAGTTGATCTTGCCATCGGTGATGTCCTGCATCATTTCCTTAAACGCCGGACGGTCAAAAATGATACCGCTGTAACCATCGTCGATTTTTTCGGATACGATTTGGATGTCCGGGTTTCGTTCAATGAAGTTCTCAATCAGCTTCCGCTGGTTGGTAACGCTGTCGCTCTCGCTGGAGCGATCATCTGTGTAAGACAGACGAATGTAAGCTGTTGCCTGATATTTTGGCATGAAAAAGCACTCCTTTCCTCCCGGAAGCTCCCGCAAGAAAAGAGTGGATTTCGAGGTTTTCAGTTTTCATCCTTTTCCATACACATCGTAGCACGCTTTTGGAAAAAGAGCGAGGATGTCGATTACCTTAAAATCCCTTGCAGGCATTCCTCCAATGTGACCCCGTTGCTGGAAAATGCAGCGTTTACCACAAAATCGCCGCAGCGAAAGCGATAGGGGTTTTTGATCTGGTGAAGAAAGGCCGCGATCCGTTCCTCTTTGGGGAGGTCTTTATCTACCGTGACTTCACGGATGTCAACCAATTCATCGGTTGATGTTTGTGTTAGCTGGCTCATAAGTGTTCTCCTTTCTTTGAAGTCGGTTTCAAAATCACATGAATGAGCTGGCAACCAGAGCTGCCAGCTCATGGTATCTGACTTTGAAAAGAAAGGACTGCACCCAAATGATGCCTTGTTGTTGCTAACAGCAAATGGACGCAGCCTTTCAGATAATATCCGTTACTTTCGTCACATTTGCCACGCGCCCCTGACGATAGGGACATTCCTGGTCTCCGCTGGCGCGGCTGTCATAACTCCGCAGCGTCGTTTTACTCGTGCGCCGCAGGGTTCCCCCCAAGTCTTTAGGAGGCCGTGAGGAAGTATCTTTAAGCCCCCATGCAGTCACCGCGACCCGAAGTGCCACCTCCGGGTTTCAGGCTTGCGTTGATCGCTCAGGACAGCCGGTTCATCACCTCTTTGGCTTGTCCTTCTTGGCGGCGCGCCTGATTCGCTCGTACATGGGCTATGTACCAGAAATGCCGTCTATTCGGTTGTCAAAGAACAGAGAAGAAAAAACTCCTTCTTGACAACCATGACAAAAATAGGTGATTTGTCCTGTCTGGTAATGCGATTTTTTTGAAAATATTTTTGGTCTTGCCGCCTTACAAGGAGTTTAGTGAAGAGCAAGTACCCAGCAAGCAAAATAAAATAGGTACTATCGTACTTAAAAATACCTTTTATAAGGTTCTTCCGACAGAAAAATGGGCACGATAAAATATTATTAAGGAGACGATAGTACTTATGGAACTGTTAAAAGAATTGGGACGAAGGATACAAAAAGCGCGTAAGGAAAAAGGACTGACGCAACAGGAACTCGCAGATCAGAGCCATTTTTCGCTGAAGCACGTTCAAAGCTGTGAAAGAGGGGTAAAGAACCCTTCCTTTGAGGTTCTGCGTGCTTTTTGCAAAGTCTTGAATTTGTCCTTGGATTCCCTGATGAATCTCGATTTGCCAGAAGATGAGCAAGCCGCCAACGATATGCGGCAGCTTTACCTTTCGTGCCCTCCGGCTGCCAGAAAAGTGCTGTTAAACTCGACCCGCGCGTTGGCTGATGAGCTGAAAGAGATGGTAAAGACAGCTGGGGTTGATCCAGATGAACATTTAGAGGATAAGTAAGCTGGTGGAGGAATAACAATCCTCCACCAGCTATTTTTTTGCCACTATGCGGCGGTCATATTATCGGGCCGTTCCCAGCAGACGCGCCAGTTTCTTCAGTCCGCGCCGGATGCTATCCCACACGCGGCGGCGGTCCGCGCCCTCGATCCGGGCAATCTCGGCCACGGTCATGCCCAGGTAGAACCTGGCGTAGATACGTCGGGCCTGGATGGCAGGCAGCTGCATCAGCGCGGCGTACACTTCCTCCCGTAGCTGCTTCTGCTCCAAGATTTCCTCCGGAATGAGCGGCCGGTTGAGGGCATCGTTTTCAATGCCATCCTCCCGGTTCAGAGAGTAATGGGCCTTGTACCGGAACTTCCGGCGCTCGTAGGCAGCATCGTCCTTCTCCTGGCCCCGGATTGCCGCCAGCACTTCCTCGGCCACGTCCACAAAGACATCGGTTTTATACACATCGGGATACAGTTCCCGAAGATTGATCTTCTGCATTATGTACCTCCATTTCGATTCACAGGTTGATGAGTGAACCGAAATGAAGGCGGTGAGCGGCACCTTTCGGGGAAATTCCCGAAAAAACGACAAGCAAAAGCGCCAGCATCCGAAGAACGGCGGCTGGCGCTGCTAAAATAGGATTTATGACACTTATAGACCAGCCACGATAGTGCCTGTTTATAAGCAGATGGAGGTTGATTGACGGTCAGGCTTTTTTTGACAGGTAAATCCCTGCCGAATCATGTCGAAACAGTCTTTGTTTCACGGCGGCTCCCTCCTAAAGCCGCCGTGTCAGCGTATAGGCGTCACTCCTTTGTTGAGGGCATAAGGAACGGCGGCCTTGATGTACTCAAAACCGCCGCAGTCTTTGAAAATCCATTATGAGCGCACAAAGCTACCTGCCCTGCAACGGTTTTTTTCTTTCCCCGTCTGGCGGGGCAGGATAGCTTGGCATATTTAGTTTAGTCTTGCCCCTGTGCAGCTGCCTCCTTCAGCCGCGAAAAGCTCTCGTCGCTGATGATGTGTTCAATCCGGCAGGCGTCGGCCTCCGCAGTCTTGGGGTCAACGCCTGCGGCGATAAGCTGCTCAGTAAAGAAGCAGTGACGCTTATAGATTTTTTCAGCCATCTCGCGGCCCACATCGGTCAGATGGAGAAAGTGATCTTCGTCCATCGTAAGAAAGCCGCCGTCTTTCAAAGTGTTTACTGCCACACATACGCTTGGCTTTGACACTCCCATGTGCCGGGCCACATCTACGGAGCGCACCATACCCGTTTTCTTATGGAGAACAAGGATGGTTTCCAGATAGTCCTCCCCGGACGCATGAAGTTTCATGGAACATCTCCCTTCTAAAACAATTTACACAGCCCAACCAAGACTCTCCTGTTGGATATGGAACAGTTTATGGTACAATCCGTTCTTTTTCATCAATTCATCATGGGTACCGTGTTCCACCAGTCTACCGTTATCAAGAACGAGAATTTGGTCGGCATCCACAACGGTACGAAGCCGGTGAGCAATCATAATGACCGTCTTACCCTCCACCAGCTTTGCAATGGCCCGCTGGATTAAAACCTCGTTCTCCGGGTCAAGAGATGCTGTTGCTTCATCAAGAAGAATAATCGGGGCATCTTTCAGCAGAGCGCGGGCAATGGAGATTCGCTGACGTTCTCCGCCAGAAAGAGTGCTGCCGTTCTCCCCCAAGATAGTCTGATAACCATCCGGCAATCGCTGGATAAATTCGTTACAGTACGCTGCCTTTGCCGCTGCCATGACCTGCTCTTCGGTAGCGTTCATGTTGCCTACGCGGATGTTATTAAAAACAGTGTCGTTGAACAAGGTCACATCCTGAAATACAAAGGACATACAGCGCATCAGGTGTTCCGGTTCAATGGTGCGAACATCCATACCACCAATGGAAATCTGACCTTTTCTTACATCCCAAAAGCGGGCAATGAGTTTGGAAATTGTGCTTTTGCCGCTACCGGAAGGCCCTACCAGGGCTGTTACGCTGCCAGTTGGAATAGAAAAAGATACATCCTTGATAACATCGTCCTGATTGTATCCGAAAGTGACGCTTTTCAGTTCAATGTCATACTTGGATACATCCTTATCCTCGCCCTCCATAGCGGGCGTGGTTAGCAGGGTACGCATACGGTTGGTAACAGTCCCCAAATGAAACAGAGAGGTTAACTGCGAAAGGATGGCAAGGATTGGGCCGTAAATCTGCGTGGAGAACATGAACAGCACCAGCAAAGGGAGCAGTTCAATTTGACCGCCAGTTATCAGTACCGTCCCGATAAAAATGGTGATACCAAGACCTGCTTGCAGAACCAGGCTGGCTCCCTGAACCAGAATACCAGAGGCCAGTTCCACCCTGATGGCGATTTTTCTCATGGCTTGGAGTGCTTTATCCAGCGTAGAGAAACGGGAACCACCAAGACCACAGGCTTTGATAATCTTTATACCTTCCAAGTATTCCTGAATCTGGCTGGACGCCTCCAATTTCACATCCACCTGTTTGTCAAACAGACGGAGTTGCAGTTTGCGTCCGCACCAGATGATAAGAAATGTGATCGGCATCGTGCAGAAAATCGCAAGGGCCATTCTCCAGTCAAAAAATGCCAGACAAATACAGATCAGGGTGACAGAGATAATATTTGCGATCAGCGGCGGAATGGTACTGCTGAGCATGGATTCCATGCTGCTGCAATCCGCCATCATGTTTGTGGTAATATCAGATAAATCTTTTGTGTTAAAGAAGCTCATGGGGAGCTTGCGAAGATGTTCTGCGATCCGAAGTCTGGTCGTGCTGGCCTCTTTATAAGAAGCAATGTAGGTTTTTCTATAATCATTTTTTGCAGCCAGGAATACCAGAATAGCCGCAACCACTCCCAGTCCCAGCAGCTTCCACAGTGCGTCCCATGAAATTGCCTCTCCGGTGAACGGTTTCAGCAGTTCCCAAAAGAGTAGGCAGGCCACCATTGAAGGAAGCAGCAGCACAATATTGGTTATTGTGCAGGCTGTAATTGCTTTTTTTAGGTCGGAGTAGCCTTTCTCCGACAGCATTAACTTTTCTTTCAGCTTACTCATAGATCACACCGCCTTTCCCGTACTGATTTTCCAGTTGATCGACTCCGTATAGCTGCTCCACATCTGCGCGTATTTTCCACCCTTCTTCAGCAACTCGTCATGGGTGCCAGATTCAATCAGGTGTCCTTTTTCCATGACAAGGATCTGGCCAGCGTTGCGAATCGTAGACAGACGATGGGCAATCATTACAACCGTTTTATTCTGGATTAGCTTTTCAAAGGCTTTTTGAATCAGGTACTCATTTTCCGGGTCGCTGAATGCGGTTGCTTCGTCCAGTACGATGATAGGGGCATCCTTTACGATAGCCCTTGCAATGGCAATCCGTTGGCGTTCACCACCTGAGAGATGAACGCCGGTGCTTCCAATCACAGTCTGATAACCGTTTGGAAGTTGCTCGATAAATTCGTGGCATCTTGCCGCCTTTGCCGCCGCAATCACCTGTTCCTCCGTAGCATCTGAATTTCCCATGCGGATGTTATCCAGGATGCTCTGTTTGAACAGGAACGTATCCTGAAATACGAAGCTGACCTTATCCATCAGCGCATCCAGAGGAATATCCCGAATGTCAACGCCGCCGATCTGAATACTTCCGTCCGTCACATCATAAAACCGGGAGATTAGGCTGGCGATGGTACTTTTACCGCCACCGGAGGGGCCGACAATGGCTGTCACCTTGCCCTGATCCGCAAAGAAAGAAACATGAGACAGGGCCTTGACCTGGGAATCGGCTTCGTAGGAAAAGCTGACATCCCGGAAAGCAATCCCATAGTTTTCGATTGCTTGCGCCGTACTCTTTTCGGGCAGGGCCGGGATACACAGGATTTCATCCATACGCTCCACGCTGCCGTCAATCTGCGTAAAGGACTCAGAGATATACATGATTTTATTCAGGACACCGGAAATCGCATGGACAATAATCAGGTAGAAAATAAATGTCAGCGAATACTCCCTGAAATCCGTAGTGTGCATCCCGATCAGAATGCCCACCGGAATCAAAAGCAGATAAATATTGTTGATGATCGTTGTAAAAGCAGGCATACAGTTCTGCCAGCCCAATGCGTACTCCAACACAAAAGAGGTATAGTCTGTAATGGATTTGCCCAACCGCTTAAAGGAATCGGCGGTCTGATTAAATGCTTTGATCTCCGACATACCACGTACATATTCCACAGAGGCGCTGTTCATGTTCTCCTGGGCGGTCTGAAAACGGTGCATTTTTTCCTTTGCTTCTCCGTTGAAGCCCGCAAACTGCACGATAAAGGCCAGAACAATACCGACCAGACAAACCACGCCATACCGCCAGTCAATTCCAAGAAGAATGATAACCAGAACAAGCGGCGCGACCAAAGAGGCCACAAAGTCCGGGAGCTGGTGAGCGATGAATTTCTCAACACTTTCAATGTTTTCGTCCATGATTTTTCTCAGTTTGCCGCTGCCCAAGGTCAGATGATACCCAAGCGGAATGTGCATAATGTGGTCGGCAAAGGCCACCTTCAATTCATAAAGCGTTCCAAACGCTGCAATGTGGGAACACAGTAAGGCAAAAAAGTAAAATACGATGTTCCCCAAAATACCAGCCAGGGCAAGCCAGCCCCAGGTTGAGATTGCAGAAACATTCAAGAGCGACATATCCGGGTAAACAAACAGGATTTCCCGAACGATGTAATAAATTGATAAATAAGGTGCAAAAGAACAAATTGCTGCCAGTGCAGCCAGAAACCCTGATAGAAACAAAAGCCATTTATGACCCGAAGCTAATTCCAGGCAACGCGCCAGTCCAGTCTTCGCCTTCGGCTGTTTCTCATTTTGCCGTGTCATTCCTAACCCTCCTTTTGGTCATACCCAATTTTTTCTAAAAGAAGCTCTGCTCCTCTGATTTGAAAATCATCAGTAATATATCCGTTTTCAAGGCGCATTGCCCGCTCGCAACAGGCAAGCGCACACTCTGCGTCATGGGTAATGACGATAATGGTGCGCCCCATTTTCGCCAGTTTGCGGATCATCCGGCTGACATTCCGCATATTCGTGCCATCCAGCCCACTTGTAGGTTCGTCAAGTATGATAATAGGTGCTTCGTGTATCAGAGCTACGCCAAGAGCCAGCCTCTGCTTTTGCCCTCCTGACAGCGTAGAGGGATGCTGTTTGATGAACGGCGTCAGTTCCAGGGCTTCCAGAATTTCTTCTGCCGCTTGCTTCCGCTCCAGGCTGGCCTCTGAGCCAGTAGTCAGTTCGTCCAGCAAATCCTCACCGAATAGCTGACTGTCTAAATCCTGGGGAATGTACCAGACCTTTCCCAAGCGGTCTTTGGGTCTGCAATGCTTTCCGAATAAAACGACTTCGCCGGATTTCTCTTTCAAAAGCCCTGCCAAGATTCGCCCTATGGTGCTTTTGCCCGTTCCGTTGGGGCCGATCAGGGCAATCACTTCTCCCTTACGGCATTGAAAGTCAATATCCTTAGCTACAATTGTTTCACCAAAAGAGTGGTTCAGTTTTTTCACTTCCAGAACAACCTCGCTGGTTGCCGCAGACGGGATTTCCGTCTGCTCAATCTGATGCAGGTCAGGAGTGCGAAGTCCCAATGCCTGGATTTCCTTATTAGTCAGAGCTTTCATTTGTTGTGCGGTAAATTCCCGCACAATTTTTCCTTTCTGCACACACAAGAAGCGGTCTGCCAGATCTATCAGATAATAAAGCCGATGTTCTGCTATGATAATGGTTTTTCCCTGCTGTTTCAAATCGCGGATAATGTCCGCAAAGCGATAAGTAGATGCAATATCCAGATTGGCGGATGGTTCATCCATGACATAGATTTCCGGGTCAATCGCCTCTGCCGATGCAATCGCAACCTTCTGGCGCATTCCATAGGACAAGCTGTGCAGGCTATGATCCAGAATGTCCTGAATCTTAATGTCCGCCGCCGCCCGGTGAACATGGTTCCGAATTTCCTCATGGGAATAACCGTAGTTCTCACAGCCAAAAGCAATCTCGCCTGCGACCTCATTGGCAAAAAACTGGCTCCTCGGGTCTTGAAATACATTTCCTGCGATTTTGCCGCGCTCCCAGGACGGAATTTCTTTCAGCGGTTTCCCGTCCACAAAAACCTCGCCGCTTAAGTCCCCCTCGTAAAAGTAGGGGATCAGTCCGTTAATTACTCTTGTTAAAGAGCTTTTTCCACTTCCTGATGGGCCGGTCATAACAATGACTTCTCCGGCAGCAATGTCTAACGATATATGTTCCAGTTGATTTCCGTTCCCGCCATAGGAAAAGGTCAGGTCACGGATCATTATTTCTTTTCCCATTCCATTCCTCCTATAAAAGACAGCAGCACACAGTAGCTCCCACGCTGACAACAATCAAAAAGCAATCCAGCGCAGCAATCCGGCTGACATAGTAACTTTCTTTCTTGTAGGGGCTTTCAATTCCCCTGACTATGGAAGAAGCGGCTAACTCGTCCGCGATCTTTAAGGAGCGAAATACCATCGGGACAATGGCATATTCCAATGTGTCCATTGGGTGTTTCAAAACATTGCCAACCGATTTTAAGAAACCACGAATTTTCATGGCCTCCCTGACTTCTCCAAATTCATGTAGCACAGTCGGAGCAAAGCGGAGCATGACAATCAATACAAGCATGATACGGGTAGGAATCGGCATTTTTCGCAGGCAGGCTGTCAGTTTCCCGGACGGGATTTTAGCCAGAAGATAAGCTGGCATAGCGGGAAGCAACAGCTTGTAAATCATGCTGAGTAGTAGCGGAGAGGGGATGCTGATCTGATATTTTGTCTCGATCATCAGCCATACAATCGCCACTAAATAGACCGCAAAGCATCCCAGAGCCTGTTTATATAAGCCGAACCAGCAGAGGATTAAAAAGATCAAAAAGCTAAAACAACCATGCCCTAAAAAACTTGTTGTAAGAAAGGTCACGATGCAGGCGCACAGCGTAAGGAAAAGAACTGTGCGCCCATCGATCTGGTCAATGCGTTTTTGCTTTTTTTCTCCGGCCATCATCCTACAATACCTGCTTTTTGGAAATGCTTTCTAAGCAACCGCTGGCCGAACAATGTACCAAGAATTGCAAGAACCGCAGTAATGACAACACCCAGAAGCATCAGCTCCGGAGAAGTCACCATAGAGAGCTGCATATTCAAGGTATTTGCATCAAAACCGCTGCTTGCTGCCATTTCCTGATAGCTGTCCCAAGACCACCACAGCGGTACGGCACAGCCTACAAAATTTCCGATTGAGTTGACCATCCAGCCAATTCGGTTGCGAACTGCACTTCGGTATGTATTCTTGCCAACCATGCATAACTCGGCAATGAGGGCTACAATCAAGAAATAGGGAACCAAGAACATATAACCCATAACACCTTGGATTAGTCCATAAACCGTAGCCCAAGCAAACAACAATCCGTGTTTGTTAATGCGATTTGCCGCAACCAAATAAAATGTTGCTCCAATAAAGGCATCAATACCAGCAGAGCCGTATAAATATACTGCTGGGAAAGGCAATGTAACCGTACCAATCACCATTGCAATTGCGAAATTGATGACCATCATTGCGGCAATCGTCATAATATCGCGAACGCCAAGTTTTTTCTTTAACGTTTGTTCCATTCCAGAACCCTCCTTAAATATAATAGCGTTGTGGTTAGCCAAAACTAACCACAACGCTATTATACAGTAGTTCGCATCCGCTAACTACTCCAAATGAAAAGACAGTCGGCCCAAACAGCCCAAAAGTTAATTTGATTTTTTTACTTTACGATAATCCTTTGGAAGCATTCCAAACACTTCTTGAAAAGCCCTCGCAAACTTACTAATATTTGAATAACCAAGTTCACCAGCTATTTGAGTGATTGATTGATCTGTTTCCTGCAAATAAACAGCCGCAAGATTCATTTTATATTTTTTGATATGAGCATAGGGCGTATCACCATAAATCTGCTTGAAAATAGCTTGAAATGTGACCTTGCTCATTGGTTCTTTTCGCAGGAGTTCTTCTATGGATATTTTTTTGTCGAGGTTTTCTATAAGCTCTTGACGGATGCGTTTGATGATTTCAATTTGCTCTTTAGCATAATATGTTGCCTCATATTGATCTTCTATCCGCAGTTGTTTGATATGATAAAAGAGTTCCAATAATTTGATGCGGAAGTAATCTTGCCCTTCAACACCTTTTGCAGCGTACAATTCATCGAAGATATGTAACAACCGCTGTGGTGTCCGACATAAAAACCACTTTTTTTCTAATTCCAATTCTCGTCCGAGATTTAGAACATCAATGTTGTAGTACGAAAAAATCTGTTGTGTTTCCACATCGACAGAATCCTTATCAATCACACAGCTTAGTCCTACACTATATCCAAAGGGAAAGGAATAGGCCGCAGGAATATTAGCAAGGGCATTGATGCAAAATTCTCCCTCTTTCATGTGGAAAACTTTATTATTTCTTAGCTCAAACTCAACGCGTCCTTTTTGGTAATGACGTATTTCGATGATATTCTTATTAGGAATAGGCTCATGGAATGTATCTGAGCAGTTAAAATCCATAAAAATTAAGTCAATACCAGGGAAAAGAGTGTAGTCATAGAGACGACCTGTTCCATTACATTTATATTCGATTTGAACATAATCATTATGTTCATCAGTTAGCGTAGCATATTCACCGTACCATTCTGTTCCATGTGACTCTTTCACTCATATCTTCCTCCTTTTTGGTTAGCGGTAACTAATTATATGTTAAATTGTTTTTTTGCTCTCGTCAACCTCTGACGACATATTCTTTATATTTCATTTAGGATAAAAGTTCAAGGAAAAGATATGGCGGAATTGCAAAACAAACAGAGGCCGCAAGTAGCAGCCTCCGCTTGCAAAATTATTGATAAATCAGCTCTGTCAGCACAATTTCCTCCGCCTACGCTTTCAGCGTGTTCATCAGGCCCACCCAGCGCATGGGGTCACGGGCTTTCAGTTCCTCAATGACGCCCGCCGCCTCCATCATGCGGAATAGTGAGAACGGTGGTTGTTCCAAAATTATTCCGATTCAGGGATAATACCGGCAAGCAATGCCGGTGTTAATACACTCGGCCCGCAGAGGGAAAAATCCTGCCGTGATTTTCCCCTCCGCTTTGCTTGCCCGGGGCAGCGCCCCCAAGCCCCCTTGAACACAGAATTTCATTCTGTGGCTGCGCGTTCTGCGAACGCTTTGGACCATGACCGGCTCACCGCTGGCCGTGGCCTTTTTCCTGTTCTTTTTTCTGTTCCTCGTCCATTTTCAGCAGCCGATCCACATTGGCCTTTGCCGTTAAAAGCTCCCGCATTTCCTCACGGGAACGCCGGTACTCGGCGTAGGTTTTCTTCTTTTCCTCCAGCAGCTTTGCGTACTCGGCTTGCAGGTCTTTGACCTTGGGCAGCTTCTTCACGCCCATCTCGTCAAAGGCATTTTTTGCCGCCTGATGGAGCAGGATTTCTTCCTCATGTTCCTCCCGAAATTTTCGAGAATAACCCGCCTTGCGGTATGCCACATAGACCTCACGGGTCTTGGCATAATTTACGATGTGAGTACGCAGAACAGCAATCTCTGCCATGCGCTTTTCAGCCGCTTTGATCTGCGCCGAAAGATCATTGTGATGTGCCGTGGTAGCCGCAGCCTTTTCTTCCAAAACCACATACTCCAGCAGATTGTTCTCTGACAGGTAATTCATGGTCTGCGCCATTTGTTTCAGATTAAAAACTTTAGCCCATCGAGCATAGCCTGCACCTTTTCCAGCCTGCAATTTTGCCTGAATGTCCACCAGCAGATTGACCTTGGGCGGCTCCGGCTGCACGATGGATTTTTTACGGGGCGTATGCTGTTTTTCACCGGCCAGCACCGCACGGATTTCTGCTTCACTGTACCCGGCCCCCAGCTTGTCATCCATGCGGGCTACATTCTTCCAGCCGGGTGCTTTGAGCCGGATTGCTTTCCCGCGCCGGGATACTTCACAGCCCATTTCGGAAAGCAGCTTCAGCAGCGCATCAAAGTCCGCCGGTTTCTGCTCCAGCACACGGTCAATCATCACCCGCAGCTGCTCCCGATGGGAGGGCTTGGCCTGATCACCCAGCCATTTGTTGTAGCTTTTTCCGTGGGGCTTGGGATTCTCCACAATAGACAATCCGTTCTCGATACAGATGGTATCGCTCAAGCGTCGGACGGCTCTGGTGCTGCCCCAAAAGTTGCGGAATTTTCGGTCACAATCTGCATTGACCGCCGACCAGATGATGTGATTATGAACGTGCGATTTGTCTATGTGAGTGCAGACCACAAAGGCGTGATTGCCCTTGGTGAACCGCTTGGCAAATTCTATGCCCAGGCGGTTGGCTTCCTCCGGCGTGATTTCACCGGGTTTGAATGACTGGCGCACATGGTAAGCGATCACATCGTCCGCCCCGCGCACCCGCCCGGTGGCGGCGATATACTGCCGCTTCGCCAGCAGAAACTCCGCATCGGCGGTCCGGCTGTCACAGCCATAGCCGGTAATCAGTTTTCCGTTGTCGGTCTTTTGCGGATTTGCCACATAATCAATGATGTCGCTGATTGCCTGACTTTCGGTGCGGCCCTTGCCGATATGCAGGGGCATGATGCGTGTGGTTGCCATAGATGGAGCCTCCTTTCCAAAAAAGAAAAGGACAGCTGTGTGAGCTGTCCTTTGGTTAATCTAAATTTTCAACAGGCTGCTGTGCTTTTAAGACTGCAATCCGTTTGGTATCCACAAAATGAGTTGCATACCATTTCTCAATTTCCAGATTTCCGCTTTTGCTGAACCGCAGCGGAATCACCGGCTTGTGTCCCTGCCCATTTTTCTTTTTTACACCCCATTTCTTGTAGTAACAGAAGGAGGGTTTTAAGCCAGTTTTTTGTGCGTACACCCGCATCTGGTGCATGATGAATGAGAGTTTGCGCAGATTGACAGTACATACCCGTTCCAGATAATCAACCCGCCCAAACCGCCAGTCCTCATATTTCTGTTTTGGCAGGACACCGATCTCCATCAGTACATCTACCGGAGTCGCATAACCACGGCACTGGCATTGATGATAGACCGCTGAATGTACTTTTCCAATCAGTTCTTTTTCAGTCATGGCAGTTATCTTTCTTATCGTGCCAGTTTTTCAAGACAGCCTCTACCTGAGCAATCAGCTGTTCCTTGTCCGGCATATAGAGAACATACCGGGATGCGAAGATATTGTTGGACAGACCGCCCAAGGCATATTCCGCCGCGATGCTGTCTTTTTCCGTACAGAGGATAATACCGATAGGCGGGTTATCGTCAGGGTCGTTGACTTCTGCCGCATAGTAGTTTAAGTACATATTGAGCTGACCGGCAGCCTCTGGTGTCAGTTTTTTCGTTTTCAGTTCAATCAGTACATAAGCACGGAGGATTTTATTGTAAAATACCATGTCCACATAGTAGTGGGTGTTGTTCAGGGTCACGCGCTGCTGGGTTCCGACAAACATGAAGCCCCGTCCAAGTTCCAAAAGAAACTTTTCGATCTGTACGACAAGAGCTTTTTCCAAATCGCTTTCCAATATGGGCTTGTTCTCCGGCACACCCAAAAACTCGAACACATAGGGATCACGGATGATGTCAGCTGGCTGATTGATTTTAATCCCTTTCTGCGCCAGAGAGAGGACCTTTTCTTTATTCGCATCTCCGCTGGAAAGTAGCAGCCGTTCATACAGCGAGCTGTCAATCTGCCGTTTCAGCTCCCGAACTGACCAGCCCGAATTGATAGATTCTTTCTCGTAAAAGCTGCGTTTGTTCTCATCCGTAATACTCAAAAGTTCACAGTAATGAGACCAGGACAATTTGCCAGACACTGTCTGGCATTTTTCATAAGCAAGATAAAATGCCCGCATATTTTGCAAATTAGAACGAGAAAAACCTTTTCCAAATTCCCGTGTCAGCTCTTTGGAAAGTTCCCTTAAGGTTTGTTTTCCATAATCCGCGCGAATCTGATTTTGCTGTTCATACTCCACGATAATCCGGCCAATGTTCCAGTAGGTTGTCAAAAGCTGCGTATTAACCTGCTGTGTAACATTTTTTCTGGCGTTTTCCAGCAGCTCTCGGATTTCCAAAATCATGGAGTTGTTTGGCGTTAATTGATTTTCCATACACGCCCTCCTTTATCTAAAACTATCCGCACTCGGCGGCAGAATATATTCTTATATAGTATATCCTATTTTCAATGGAAAGTAAAATAACATCAGTGGCATATTTTATCCATAAACCAAATCCTGAATGGCAAACTTCAAGTCCTGCACCTTGCCCAGCAGCCAGATGGCAGCCATCGGCAGACCATAGGGACTAATAAGGAATGCCATCACGAGCAGGATAATGCCGTTTTGCAGGGAACAGGTCAGCAGAACCGCCACACCCAGCAGGGCGATTACCATGCTGATAAGCCCCAGCACCAGACCGGAAACATAGACGATCCCCACACAAATCCAAACGAACAGGGTCAGTGTCAGAATTACCGGAGCTACCAAAATCTTCAACAACAGTTTTAACAAAAACACCAATGCCCTCATTGTTATGCCTCCTCCCAAAATCACAGTTCCTGTTCCTGATTCCATTATCCCTGTCTCACAGCCAAAAGGCAAGGATATGGGCAAAAAGAAAAAGCGGAGGAAGGCGCGGCGAAAAGAACGCCGTTCCTCCCTCCGCAGATGGGGTATTTGTCCTGATTATGAAAGTTTAGCGAGCCGGGTCAGTATCTCCTTAACGCCGTCCCATAACTGTTCCTGCCGTTGGGATATATCCTCCAAATCGGCATCATAAATCCGCCCGGTCTCATGCACCTTGCGGGTCAGCTGGTTTAAGTTGTTGCTGCTCCGGCGCAGCAGGGATACCAGTTCTTTCAGTTCCGGCAAGTCCAGCTGCACCACATAGCCGTCCACAGCCATTTTCCGCAGATAGGCGCTCAGGTTTTTTGTCCCAAACTGTGCCATTTTCTGCTGGATCACATCCATCTCCGCAGGGGAAACCCAAAACAGGACCGGCACATCTCGCTTGCGCTTTGCCATGGTTATCGCTCCGGCTCCTGTTTCTTCGGGGCGGCAGGCTTATGGGCAGGCGGTTCCTGTTTGAGCTTTTGCAGGACAGAGCTTTTCTGCGGTTCCTGCATGGTTTTTCTGGCCTGCCTGGTAAACAGGTCGGTCAGACCGGGGTTGACCCCATCCACAACCAGATAGGCACAGTGGCGGGAAGCATCGCTGTCCTCCGGCATGGGAATGGTTTTTGCCCAGGCTTTATTGTCCTGAGAGATACGCCCGTCATGGTTCTTGTGCTGGATGGTGTTGGCAAGAATGAACTGTACCCGTTCCGCCCCGAACTTTTCCAGCACATCTTTGACCGCCGCCTCCGTATCCAGCCGGTTCTCTGCATAGTGGGCGCTGATAGCCTGTTCAATGGCTTCTTTGCAGGCGCTGTTTGCCTGATATGAACGGTTATATTGTGCCATTTCCCCATGCTGGGACGCATAGGCGGCAGAATGGGGATAGAGAGGGGCAGTTCGTAATTCTTCCTGCTCCCTGCACACATCATCGGCACGGTTTTCAATGCTGTCCCGGATCACATCCATGTAGCCGGTCTCCAGCTTTTCAAAATGGCGGTACACATCCGCCAACGGCGAAGAAGATTCCAAAAGTGCCTGGGCCTGGGCGTCGGTCAGCTCCAGCTGCTCCATCGCCATCACGATGTCCTCCCGGACCGTGTACTCATAGGTGTGGTGCAGAATTTCCTCCGGGGGCTGGCTTTTCAGCCAGTCCCGGAATTTATCCTGTTCATCAGACATTTTCTCAAAAAGAGCTGTATTCCAATCCGTTGCATTCATAATCATCGTACCTCCTCGTGTTGTTTTGGTTTCTTTTCAAGGCTGCGTGGTGGCACAGGGCGTTTCAGGCTGTCCAGCACCGAGGGCCGCGCACTCTTGGCAACCACGGTTTCCGGCTGGGTGTGGCCTTTGCCGTCAATGTTCAGCAAGGTGTCCAGTTCCACCAGACGGGCGGACTTGACCCGCAGATCGTCCTCAAAGGGGAACGGCTTGCCAACTTCCTCTTTGGCAGCGGCCTGCTGCTGGTAAAGGTTCTCCAGCTGGTTTTTGACCGCCTCCAGACGCTGGGGCATCTGCGCCAGTGCGTTGTCGATACGGGTAAGATTTCCGCGCGGGTCTGTACCAAGAGTTGCCCTGTGGGTCATCTGTCCTTTCAGCAGGAGCGTATATTCCTGTTTCCAAGCGGAAAATTCCACGGACATGGCATAGCCCCGGTAACTGCCAATCTGCACCGGATCGGAGGTTTTGACCTCCTTGCAGGCATCCAGCAGGGCTGCACCGGCATTTTCTTTGTCGGTCAGCACATCGCCCCGGATCTCCATACCGGCAAAGCCATCTGCCGGGTGTGGGTGGGCAGCCAGTGTTTCTAAATCGGCTTCAAAGCCCTGGATATACCCCTTGTTGGTTTCGATTTCCTGGGGGAAGTATTTGAGCAGCTGGTCCTCCAGACGGTATTGCTTGCTCTGGTGGTCGGCTTTCATCAGCTTCAGCTTGGCAACCTCCACATCCAAATCCATACGCTCCTTGATACGGGGGTCTCCGGCACACAGGGCCTTGATCTCGGCAAAGGAAAGCGCCGTTTCATCCACATCGTCGCAGCTTCTCACAGGCGATTTCGAAGTCATGATCTGGCTGATGAATTTCTGTTTGTTTTCCACCGTCTGCCAGAGGTAGGCATCAAAAGTTCCCTCGGTCACATAGCGGTAGACATGGACCAGGGGGTTCTGGTTGCCCTGGCGCTCGATACGGCCCTTGCGCTGGGCAAGGTCTCCCGGACGCCACGGGCAGTCCAAATCATGCAGCGCCACAAGGCGATCCTGCACATTGGTGCCTGCGCCCATCTTGGCGGTGCTGCCTAATAGTACACGCACCTGACCGGTACGGACTTTAGAGAACAGCTCCTTTTTCCGTACTTCGGTGTTGGCTTCATGGATAAAAGCAATCTGGTCGGCAGGCATCCCCTGAGCAATGAGTTTCTGGCGGATGTCCTCATAGATGGTAAAGGCAGGCTCCGGTTCATCCAGTGGGATTGCTTCTTCCAACCCGTGAAGCAGCGGATTGTCCAGCTGTTTGGCTGCCTTTTTGGAGGGAGCTGCCTGGGGCGTGGAAATGTCGCAGAACACCAACTGGGTCAGCTTGTCTGCATCCCCGTCCCGCCAGATCTGCATGATGTTGTCCACGCACTGATTGATCTTTGTGCCAGGTTCATCCGGCAGCATCTGGTTGACGATCCTCTGGTCCAGTCCCAGCTTGCGGCCATCCGAGGTGATTTTGAGCATATTATCCACCGACGGGTCCACACTGCCTCTGTGTACTTCGGAAGCGCGCTCAGAGAGTGCCTTCACCATTTCCTGCTGATGTTCGGTGGGCTGTGCCACGATGTTGTGGTATTCCACTTCCGGGGTAGGCAGATTCAGTTGGTCGGCAGTCTTAATGTCGGCCACCTCTTTGAACAGGTTCATCAGCTCCGGCAGGTTAAAAAACTTGGAGAATCGAGTGCGCGCCCGATAGCCGGTTCCCTCCGGGGCCAGTTCCAGCGCCGTGACGGTTTCTCCGAAACGGCTGGCCCAGCAGTCGAAATGGGTCATGCTCAGTTCTTGCAGGCGGTCATACTGGAGATACCGCTGCATGGTGTAAAGCTCGGTCATGGAGTTGCTGACCGGGGTTCCGGTTGCAAAGATAACGCCACGGTTTCCGGTAATCTCGTCCATATAGCGGCACTTGGCGAACATATCGCTGGACTTTTGGGCATCGCTGGTGGAGAGACCTGCCACATTCCGCATTTTGGTGTATAAAAACAGGTTTTTGTAGTTGTGTGCCTCGTCCACGAACAGCCGATCCACGCCCAGCTGCTCGAATGTCACCACATCGTCCTTGCGGCTCTCGGCCTGCAATTTTTCCAGCCTGGCTTCCAGCGATTTGCGGGTGCGTTCCAGCTGCTTGACTGTAAAACGCTCGCCGCCGCTGGCCTGTACCTCGGCAATCCCTTCCGTGATCTCGTCGATCTGCTCATAGAGGAGCCGTTCCTGACGCTCTCGGCTGATGGGGATTTTCTCAAACTGGCTGTGTCCCATGATGATGGCATCATAGTCGCCGGTGGCGATCCGGGCGCAGAACTTCTTACGGTTGTGGGTCTCAAAGTCCTTTTTCGTGGTGACAAGGATGTTGGCGGAAGGATAGAGCCGCAGAAACTCCGAAGCCCACTGCTCGGTCAGGTGGTTCGGCACAACAAAGAGGGATTTCTGGCACAGCCCCAGACGCTTACTCTCCATGGCGGCAGCCACCATTTCAAAGGTTTTGCCCGCGCCTACTTCGTGCGCCAGCAGCGTATTGCCGCCGTACATCACATGGGCAATGGCGTTCAGCTGATGCTCCCGCAGGGTAATGGACGGGTTCATGCCGCCAAAAACAATATGGCTGCCGTCATACTCGCGGGGGCGGGTGGAGTTCATTTCCTCGTTGTACTGGCGCACCAGAGTTCGACGGCGCTCCGGGTCTTTCCAAATCCAGTCCTTAAACGCATCCCGGATAGCCTGCTGCTTTTGGGCTGCCAGCGTGGTTTCTTTGGCGTTCAGCACCCGGCGCTCTTTGCCGTCTGCGTCCTCCACCGTGTCATAGATACGGACATCCCGCAGGTTTAAGGAATCCTCCAAAAGCTTGTAGGCGTTGGCACGGCTGGTTCCGTAGGTGGTATAGGCTGCCACATTGTTCTGGCTTACAGAGCTTTTGCCGGTGATCTGCCACTCGGCGGTGAAAGAAGAATAGTTGACCTCGATATTGCGCTGGAGATAAAACGGCGTATCGAAGGTCTCATACATAAACTGCTGGATGTACTCTTTGTCGATCCAGGTAGCGCCCAGGCGCACCTCAATCTCCGAAGCGTCCAGGTCTTTGGGCTGGGCTGCGGTAAGAGCCTCCACATTGACTGCAAAGGAAGGGTCCTGCTGTGCTGCCCGCTGTGCCTGACGCAGCTTGCGCCGCACATTGCCGGACAGGTATTCGTCGGCTGTTACATAATGGGGAGTGCCGTCTTTCTCCACCTGTCCCGGTACACGGAAGATCACGCCTTGCAGCTCGGCGGCCAGTTCGTCGCTGGTCTTGCCAGTCAGCTCCGACATATACGCCATATCCACACAGGCTTTCTCCGCGATAGAGACGGCAAGGGCTTCACTGGCGGTATCCACGGTGTCCACTGCCTTGTGTGGCTTGATGGTGCGCTTGGTGAACATATCCGCCTTGCGTTCCAGCTTGCCGTCCTCGTCAATGACTTCCAGCGCGCAGAGCAGATAGTAGCTGGAATCATCGGCAAAGGCCAGTCGGTTCGCCCGGTCATTGATAAGACCATATTTTGCGGAAAAGCTGTCATAGAGCCGGTTCAGTTCAGCCTGTTTATCCTGGATGGCGCTGTCCGGTGTGGCGGCGTCCATTTGCAGATCAATGAGCTGCTGGACACATTCCCGCAGCCCCACCAGCCCTTTTACACGAGCTTCGGCGGTGGCATTCAAGTCAGGCCGCACCATACGGCTATTTTCACGGTAGTACACATCACCGTCCACAACGGTGTAGGAGTAATTTTTCACATTGGGGTCGGCGGGAATGGAGGTGTCGATGGCTTCGCCCTCACCCAGCTCCGGCAGCTCGGCTTCCTGGTAGGTGCCGCGAATGTACTTCACGGCATCATGCAGCTGATCGGCAAGCTCCAGCCCCTCAATGGGATTCACGGTGTAGTCCATGCCATGGGCGGTGCTTTCCGGTTCCTGTCGGCCCAGCACCATTTCCGGGTGGTCCAGGAAATAGCGGTTGATGGCAAATCCGTCCTCCGTCTGTCCGGTCTGGGTCCACTCTGGTGCAATGTCCAGCGGACGGTCACGCTTTTGCAGGAAAATGATGTCCGAAACGACCTCTGCACCAGCGTTTTTCTTGAAAGCGTCATTGGGCAGACGGATGGCTCCCAGCAGCTCGGCACGTTGAGCAAGATACCGGCGCACGGTGGAATCCTTGGCGTCCATCGTATAGCGGCTGGTGACAAAGGCCACCACGCCGCCGGGACGCACCTGGTCGAGTGCTTTGGCAAAAAAGTAGTTGTGGATGCTGAAATTCAGCTTGTCATAGGCTTTATCTCGAACCTGATACTGGCCGAAAGGCACATTACCAATGGCAAGGTCATAGAAATCTCGCCTGTCGGTGGTCTCAAACCCGGCCACGGTGATGTCGGCCTTGGGGTAGAGCTGCTTTGCAATCCGTCCACTGATGGAATCCAGCTCAACGCCATACAGACGGCTGTTTCGCATTTCTTCCGGCAGCATACCGAAGAAATTGCCCACACCGCAGGACGGCTCCAGGATGTTGCCGGTCTCAAAACCCATGCGGCCCACGGCCTCATAGATGGCCCGGATTACCGTGGGACTGGTGTAGTGCGCGTTGAGGGTGGAACCTCTGGCGGCAGTATATTCTTCCGGGGTCAGCAGCTCTTTCAACTGGGTATATTCCGCAGCCCATGCGGGCTTCTCCGGGTCAAAGGCGTCGGCCAGACCGCCCCAGCCCACATACCGGGAAAGAATTTTCTGCTGCTCCGGCGTTGCCTGTTCAGTGGTTTCCTCCAGATATTTCAGCAGCTTGATTGCCGCGATATTGGCCTGAAACTTGGCTTTCGGACCGCCTTCGCCCAGGTGGTCGTCGGTGATACGGAAATTCTCAGCGGTGCGGCGCAGGTTGTCCTTGTATTCCCCGTAAGCGGCTTCCTCGGCGGCTCTGGCATTGGGGAAGGTCTGCCACTCGCCGTTTACCTGAATGGAAACGGGGTGTTCGTCCAGCACTTCATCCAGAGTTTTTTCCGGCTCAGCGGCAGATGCAGGCGGCTCTGGCTCATTGGTTCGCAGGGTCTGAACAACCACATCATAGGGCAGATGGTTCTTGTCACCGGGATAAACTGTCACCGGCTCAGTGGTAAAACCGGGCTGTGCAGGTTCCGGCTTCTGCTCCAAATGCTGACGAATGACTGAAATCGGCTCCACCCGGAAGATGGGGAATCCCACCGCATTTGCAAAGGTCACATCTTGAAGTTCCACCCGGCCAATATCCGGCTCCAGCTTGCTGACCCGGAAAGTGCGCCCATCCAATGCAAAGGTGGTCTCGCCGGGAATTAGGTTGTGACGGGCATACTCGGCATCGGAAAGCGATTGGTTCGACTGCTCCTGTTCTTCAGCGGCAATCTGCTCCACATCCGCCATCACGCGCTGAATGAATGCGTCATTGCCCAGCTTTTCTTCGTCCACCAGCTCGCCATTCACAATACCGCGCTCGGCCAGCGCCTCCCGGATGGCGATGGGGTCGATGTTGTCGAACCGGTCCTGTTCTGCTTCGGTGTAGAACCGGTCCTCCTTGATAAGCTGAGCGATCCGGCGCTGTACCTTGGGCCAGGGCAGCTCAATTCCCTCCGGACTTCCGGCGCGGATCACAAACAGGCTCTTGCTGTCACTGCCGCTGTATTCCTGAGCCAGCCATGCAGCGGTATCTTTTTCCCGCCCATGCTGTTCCATGTAGCGGACAACGGCGTGTTTGCTCTGAATATCTCCGTTCCATGCGCGGATGGCATCGTCAATGTCATCCTGCGAGAGAGGACGCAGCATTTCATGGAGCCGTGGGTAGGTTTCGTCAATTACTTCCCGGTGCAGCCGTTGGCGGAACTCCGGCACATCGGAATAGAGCCGAATCAGCTCCAAATCACCGGAGCCGAGAACGGCACGGCGGATGGCGGCATTGCCCTCAATGACAGCATTTTCATGGTCGCTGTGACCGCAGGCGTTGCGGTATGGCACATCCTCCATCACAGCGGCAAGCACAGTGGGTTTGTACTGCTCATGCAGTTCCCGAATCGTGGGAGCTGGCTGTTCCGGCACATCCTCCTGCAAATCGTCAAGGTTTGTATCCGGCTGCTGGGACTGGACTTCATCTTCCTCCGCCAGCGCCTTTTCCGCCTGGATTTTGTCGTACTCTGCCTGTTCCTGTTTGGTGAGATAGCGTCCCTTTTGAATCAGATCAGTAATCCGTTTGGCAGCTTTCTCCCATGTGAAATGCACATCCGGGCAGCCATCCTTTTTGTAACGCAGACCTTTTCCATCGTGATCTTCCCAGCTGCCCCCAGCGCCGGACAGGGCGTGAGAGTGTCCGCCAGTGCCGTACTCATTTTTGAGAAAATCCACCTTTTCTTTATCCGTATGGGGCTTCTGGAAAAAGGTAAAAATCCGGCCTTTACCACTTTCAAATCCGCTGCCTCTGGTCATGGCGGCGTCGATCTCATCCTCGGTAATGAAGTGCTGGACGGTTGGCACTTGGGAAAGGGCCGAAGAAAAAGTCCTGCGGGACAGGGACAGGTCTTTCAGGTTTTCCCAAATCTCTCTCGGTTTGTGGTAGTGGAAGCGCAGCAACTCCCGGTCCTGCTGGTAGGCCGTCCAGAAGGCAGCGTATTCTTCCGCAAGGGTCTGACGGAACTCCGGGCGGTTCAGCTGCTCGGCAAGCCATGCGGTTTCTTCCGGGAACCCGTTTCTCTGAATACCGGACAGACAGGACAGATACCCGGAATCTCTGGCTTTATCGCTGAAATCGTGGTACAGATGCCAAAGTTTTTCCGCAAGGAGGGAGCGTTCATAGCCCGCCGCCTCAGCCAGCTCCACATTGGCGGCAAACTGGCCCTCCTGCAAAAGCTGGCCGATACGCTCGGCGGCGCTCTCCCAGGAAATGACCTGGGCGGACTTGTCGTAACGGGCTGTTTTGCCGTGGGAAAGATGGATGCCGTCCTCGGCATACCATGCGGTGACGCTGCCGATCCCGTTGCCGCCGTGATACAGATTTTTCAGAGTGTCTGCGATTTCGGCGGTGGATTTCTGCTTCTCAAAGGCCGCCACAATGCGCTCCCTTTGGCGATCCGTGTTGCCGCCCAGCCGCAGCACATGGTCAATATCCGCCTGGGCAAAAGAAAAAGCAGAGGATGTTTTCACATTCTCTGCTTCATCTATGATTCGGATTTGTTCGTTTTCGGAGAGGAAGAAACTCAGCTGTGAATAAGCTCCGCCATCAGAATCTCCTCGGCCTGCGCCTTGCAGGTGTTCATCAGGCCCACCCAGCGCATCGGATCGCTGGCTTTCAGCTGCTCCGTCGCGCCCGCGTCTTTCGCCAGCTGGGGCATCAGCTGCTCCAGACGGCTCTGTGCGGTCTCGTCGATTTCCAGCAGGTGTGGGTACAGCTTCTCGCTCATCAGCAGCTGGTTGTATAGGATGGGACGGTGTTCCTTGAGGTATGCTTTCCGCATCCTGCCGTACTTGCCCAGGGGCTTCTCCGGCTGTTCGCTCAGCTTCAGGTCGGGAATCAGATAATCTCCGTTCTGGATGTAGTTCATGGGATTCTTCATGTTGGGGTCTCCTTTCTTTGATGGCCTCACGCTCGGCATTTCGGATGGTAACGCCGATCTGCCGCAGCACCTGTTGATTGATCTGGCTGACCGCCGTTCCCAACGCCCCGATGGTAGACGGGGTGTTGAAATCAAAGATCGCCATGAAATCTTCGTGGTCGAAGTAGCGTTCCGGCTCCAGTCCACAGCGGGACATCAATGCGTAAGTGATGCTGACGGTGGCGGCTGCCTTAAACTGTACTTCGATGTTAAATTCATCATATTCCTCTAAAAAGGAATCGTCAACGATATAAAGAAAGTCCTGACGATGCTCGTTCCAGTATTCGCCCGCCAGTTTTCCGGCCACCGCCTCCAGCTGCTGGGCAAGGTCATCGCCGCCAACCTCGTAAGTGCGCTCCAGCATGGCCGACACAGAATCCCTGTGCTGTTCCTCCAGCTTCCACAGCCAGGGGGTGCGGGAATGTTCGCGGGTCCCGGTGTCCGTGATGTCGAACACATAGCGCAAACGGGGTTTATCACCGGAATCGTCCACCAGGGCGATACCCTTGGAGCCACGGCGCACATAGCGGCCCATTTTTTCATTCCATAAATCATACTCCGCACAGGCGGTAGCGTCGGGGCGCTGGGCATAGATCAGCAGCTGTTCATGGAATGGATACTTGTAAAGGCGGGCAGCAGTGTTCAGAAATCCCGCCCATTCCTGCCAGCTGCCAGTGAGCTGGGTCGCCACATGGTCGGCCATCTGCCGGTAAAATTCTGTTTTGGATGGCATGGTGTTTTGTCCTCCTTTCAGTTTTGGGTAAAAGAAAAGCAGGAAACCTTGAAAGATTTCCTGCTGCTTATACGTTTATTACCTATTTTTTTGCCAGAATACAGATATGATGTTTTTGGTTTTTGTGATCGATGGTGATTTCTGAAAATCCTGCTTCAGTTAGAAAAAATTCTAACTGCTCTACAGTATAAATTTTCATGTTGTCAATGATTTTCAACCACTTATCATCCGCTTTATTTGTACCATCGGATTCATTCACAATTAAAAACCTGCCACCTTTTTTGAGGATTTGGTACACCTGTTTAAAACTCTCAAGAGGTCCCGGCCAGAAATATACAGTTTCAAATGCTGTAGCCAAATCAAAAGTGTCTGCGTTAAAAGGAAGCTGCAAAACATTTGCATGAGTAACCTGCAATCTTCCGTTTTTAATCGCTTGCTGATTGAACTGTTTTGTTTTTTGGACAGAAATCTCAGAGTAATCTAAAGCATGCACCGTTGCAGCCGGAAATCGCTTTAATAATTCTGCTGCATTTCGCCCACCTCCACACCCCAGATCTATGATTTTAGATGGGTGCAATTTTGTAATATGCTCCATCCCCCAATCCGAAACAGCAGCGTGGCCTTTATTCATACTTTTCACCATAAGTTCGCCCAGCAAGCCTTCTGGTTTTCTTGTGCTATTAAATAATTTTTTTACAATTCCCATTTCCCATTTCCAACCCGTTCTTGATATATTTATATCTTTTTCCTGTATTCAATTCCTAAAATAAACAACCCAGTGATAAATATGATTGAAAAACAACCGATGGGAACAGCAATACCATGTTCAAGCATGGTACAAATCAATCTGCCCGGTGGTGTTATCCAACTCGTTACGGGATTTAAGATACAAGCCGCCAGCAGAATAACAATGCCAATCGTTCCACTCAAAGTTAAAAAACCGCCAATTAGTGTTTTTTTCATAGCATCTACCTCTTTTTATATCCGAAGATATTACTGGTTAGCATTAACTAACTATAAATATACCACAACAGGCAGCAATTATCAAGTATTTGCTTATTCATCAAAATCCGGGTACAGTTCCAGCTGGGCAAACTCGGCGTCGCTCATAGCCTGGAGCTTCATCAGGGCGCTGTCGGTCAGTTCCCTCAGTTCCGTTTCCTCCGGCGAAAGTTCGCCGCGCATCTCGGTCAGAGCCTCCATCAGCCCGGTGCGGCTGCCGGTGTTGTAGATACAAAGCAGGTTCATTTCTTCAAAAGTAAAGTTTCCCATATCAAAGCTCCCTTTCCGCGCTCTTTTTAGGCGCTGTCTTTTTGTGTTCCGTCCGGGGCTGGCTTTTCAGCTGCTCCATGACGGACTTTTTCTTGTCCCGTTCCTCCCGGTGGACAGCTTCCGCTAAATCCATGAGAGAGATTGGCTGGCCGCTGCGGGCCTGCTGTTCCAGCTGCGCCACGGTCGGCTCTTTTGGGCCGTTGTTGATGATGCCGTCGATCATGCCGTAGTCATCCTCCAGCATCATTTCCGCATTTTTCAGCGGATTGTCCGGCAGAAATCCGGGAATCTCGGTGAAACCAACGCTGTCGCAGTAATGACAGGATACCTTACCGTCCTGCTTGATGGCAACGATGTCGCTGACGCTCAGGGACGGGCTGTGAAAATCCACAGGCTTTTTCAGGTTGAACTGTTCATACAGCGTTTCCAGCTGCTCCATAGTGCTGCCGGAACCGTTCAGCGGGGCGGTGTAGATCAGGTCATAATTACTTCGGTCCACGGCCAGATTGTGCGATTGCAGCCAGTCCAGATTCATAAACCGTACATTCTGCGGATCGTCCCGGCTCACCTGATAAATGGCAAAGCAGCAGCCCTCATGGGCAAGAAATGCCTGCTCCCGTTCCAGCTGCCGTTCCTGCCGTTCCAGCACCTTTTCATGGAACTGGGGGCTTTTCTCCCATTCCTCGTGTTCCACACCGAAAAGTCCGCCATGCTCCATGATTTCTTCGGTGTCAAACACCATGCTCTCCGTGTTATCTTCATGGAGGACATAGACGGTCAGACCGGCAGCGTCCAGTTCCAGCGCCCGTTCTCTGGTGACAGGCAGCATCCCATCGTAAAAGTAGCCGTATTCCTGCATATCCGAAACAGATACTTCGCTGTCGGGCATGGGGTACTCATCCAAAGACTGTTCCTGAGCATCCGGCAGCTGGGTGGCGGTTGCTTCTGCGGTCTGCTGGTTGACCTGTTCCGGCTCCTGTTTGGCGGTCAGGTCAATGCCGCGCTCCTTACAGATTTCCTTGTAGTGGCATTCGATGTTGTTAATCAGCTCACAGGAAGTCTTATTGATGGTCTCCAGGCTGGCTCGCAGCTCCTTCAGCTCCTTGTCCTTGCTCCAGGTGGCGATATACCCGAAACTGTTTTCCCCGGTCTGGATGCCAAAATACTGGCAGACTGCATAGGAAATGCTTTCTGCTTCGACTTCTTCTGTGCGACGGTCCTTTTTCTGTTCCTGCAAAAACTGCGAGAGGGTAAGCATACCGCCGTTAAAATTCAGTCCGGTCTCATCTGTAAAATACAGCCTGCCTTCTTCTGAAAACTCTAACGGAGCAGTCAAAATAACAGAACCAGCGTGGTTCACCACCACTCTTTCCTCAACACAAATCGGGGAACCGGGGTCCTCATCCGAACCACGCAGGTCATAGCAATAAACGCCTTCGGGCAGATCATCACGGGAAATACGCCCGTTGGAAAACAGGGCGGGTTTCTCAAATAACTCTACTTCCTGATATTGTTCGTCATTGTCAATCTGAATTTTTTTCTGATTATGGAGCTTGCTGTGTGCAATTTCATGGACAGTGGCAGAAACGGTCTGCACCTCGCTCATGCCTTCCCGGATGGCGATGCGCTGCTGGTCGGGGGAAAAATAGCCGTCCGTGTTGGCGACCATCGGCTCAAACTCGATGGGAACCGGGGCAGAGCGCCGCAGGGCTTCCAGAAAGGCTTCATAGTGCGGCACAGTCCCCGAAAGGCTGGAGGACAGCTCTGGCAGGGGCTTGCCATCGGTCTGGCTCACATCAAACACCTTAACCGGGCGAAACATGGGGATTTCAATTTCTTTTTCCTCCATGACCGCCTTACCGTCTGCATCCAGAATGGGGGCATGGGTGTCCGGGTCGCGCTTCATTTCCTCGATTTTCTTTTTGTAGGGCGTGGGGGCGATGATGGTGATGCCATGCTCGCCCTTTTTCACATGGCGCGCAAACTGGTTTTTCCACTTGTTGAATCCAGCCACCAGCGTAGCTTCCGGCTTCTGCATATAGATGAGCATGGTGTTGTTCACCGAATAACGGTGAAACTTGGACATGACGGACAGATAGCGCATATACTTTTCGCTCTCGAACAGCTCCTTGATACCCTGTTCGATACCCGCTGTGATTTCCTGCAACCGTTCCCGGTTGGTGGGCTTATCAGCCATGATGTTCACTCTCCTCTCTAAATTGGCGATTGTTGATTGATGTTCAGCGATCCATAGCTTTTGTTCCTCCGGGCTGTCCTCCAGAAAAGAATCCAGCAGATAGCCGATATAATCCTTTTGCTGCACCGCCTCTAAAAAACGGGGGTGCATGGGTTCCTCCTGTGTTTTGGGTGTGTAGCCCGCTTCCCACTTGCGGAGAAGATGGAAGTAGTCCGCCAGAACCCGAAAGGCATGGTCCCGGTTCTCCTGAAACTTCTGCGCCTCGGTTTTCTGGCGAACATAGTTCCTCCGGGGAGGAGCCTGACTGTCATAGATAAGGCCAAAATCCTGCGCCAGCTTCTCGGCGGCTTCCTTGGGGGACAGGTTGTAGAGCCGGGCGGTCAGGTCTATCACATCGCCGGTGGCTCCGCAGCCGAAACAGTAGAAATATTCTTCGTTCAGCTTCATGCTGGGATTTTTGTCATCGTGGAAGGGACAGCAGGCCATGCCGCCCCTTTTGACCTCAATCCCATATCGTTCTGCGGCTTCCCGGACGGTGACAGACTGCTTGACCATCTCAAATACATTTGCGCCCATCGTCAATCAGCTTTCGGTTTGGGGATGGGCGGCCTGTACCCGGCAGCCTTGGCCCGTTCACTGGCAGCCTTGCGGCGCTCGGCGCTGTATGGCTCCCGGACGGACACACAGCGTTTGGGGACTGTAAAATTGTGCTTATCCTTTTTGCAGACCTGTTCCGGGTGCTTTTTGGAAAGGCGGGTCAGCTTCTCCATCAGTTTTCGGTCATGGGTATAAACTTCGGCGGTGTCCTCGGCCTGATTGTAGAGGAGAATGGTTTCCTGTTCATAAAGGGAGAGCTTCATTTTGCACCGCCTTTCTGCCGGTCAAATTCCAGCTTGAAGTTGGCGTACCGCCCATCGTCCTCCAGAACCACCGTGGCATCATAGGTCTTGCCGGTCTTTTCGGAATAGCAACCGGTGATCCTTGCGCGGCCATCCTTGAGCAGCGCCGTCACCAGTGCCTTGGTAGGCTGCTTTTTCTTGGCTGCCCACCATTTGTTGTTTTTCCAGATGGCAAATTTGCAGGATTCTGTCTGGCAGAAAAATCCTTTTTGCAGTTCCGCCACATCGCCGCCGCAGCGGGGGCATTTGCCCACCACTTCGCGGGGCGGCGTGAACAGGTACTCAGTCCCCTTGATGACCTGATAGGTTCCCACCAACTCCCGGAGCATGGCACAGATCCCACCCATGAAGTCCTCCGGGGACAGCTCGTCGCGCTCGATCTCGCTTAAACGGTGTTCCCATTCAGCGGTCAGCAGAGGCGATTGCAGCTGTTCCGGCAGCACGGTGATCAGGGACACCGCATCTTTGGATGGCATGAGCTGCACAGCTTTCTTACTCTTTTTGCGCTCCAAAAAGCCGGTGGACACCAGCTTTTCCAGAATCCCGGCGCGTGTGGCGGGAGTGCCAAGCCCTTTGCGCTCGGCATCGTCCGGCATTTCCTTTGAGCCGGCAGTTTCCATCGCGGAAAGCAGCGTATCCTCGGTGAAGTGTTTGGGCGGGCTGGTTTTGCCCTCCTTAACAGCGGCATTGGAAAGAGGCAGCGTCTGACCCTCGGACAGTTCTGGCAGACGGCCTCCGTCCGGCAGGGCCTTGTCCTCGGTTTCCTTGTCCGGCTCCGCATTTTTCAGCGCAGAACGGTAGGCAGTGTCCAGTGCCCGCCAGCCGGGGCGTTTCACCGTTTTGCCTTTGGTGGTAAACTCCGCACCGGCACACTCCACGGTGACAGCAGTTTCTGAGTAAGTATGCGGTTCCGCCACCGCGCACAACAGGCGTTGTGCTACCAGCTCCAGCACCGCCTTTTCACCCACCGGCAGGCCGGACAGGTCGGCGTTTTGGAGATTGCGGGTAGGGATCACTGCATGGTGGTCGGTCACTTTTTTGTCGTTGATAACCTGAGCCGCATCACAGGAAATGGCGATCCCTTTGCGAAACGGCATGGCATTGGCAACCAGATTGACCAGCACCGGCAATCCCTCCGCCATATCCGAAGTCAGATAGCGGCTGTCCGTGCGGGGATAGGTGCAGAGCTTCTTTTCGTACAGATTTTGGAGGTAGTCCAGGGTTTGCTGGGCCGTATATCCCAACAATCGGTTGGCATCCCGTTGGAGGGTAGTCAGGTCATAGAGGGCGGGCGGCTTTTCCGATTTGTCCCTGCGCTCCACCTTTTTCACCGTGGCAGCTGTACCCTGGCAGGCGGCTTTCAGCTGCTCGGCAGCAGCCTTATCCGCCATGCGCTCTCCGGAAACGGAAAAACCGGGCAGCTCCAGGACTACCGTGTAAAACGGAACCGGCTTGAAGGTGTCGATCTCGGCTTCCCGTTGGACGATGAGCGCCAGCGTTGGGGACATGACGCGCCCGATGTTGAGGGTACGGTGGTACAGCACCGAAAACAGTCTTGTGGCGTTGATCCCCACCAGCCAGTCCGCCTTGGCGCGGCAGAGAGCAGCTTGGCGCAGACCGTCATAATCGGCACCGGGGCGCAGGTTCGCAAAGCCCTCCCGAATAGCGGAATCCTCCATACTGGAAATCCACAGCCGCTTCATGGGTTTTTGGCATCCCGCCAGTTCATAGACGCTGCGGAAAATCAGTTCGCCCTCGCGGCCGGCATCGCAGGCGTTTACCACCTCGGTCACATCCGGGGCGTTCATCAGCTGTTTCAGCACAGCAAACTGTTTCTTCTTGTCTTTACCCACCACCATCTGCCAGTGTTCCGGCAGGATGGGCAGATCGTCATAACGCCACTTAGCGTAGTCCGGGTTATATACATCGGCATCGGCCAGCCCGGCCAGATGACCCACGCACCAGCTGACCCGCCAGCCGTTACCCTCCAGATACCCGTCTTTACGGACGGTTGCGCCGATCACGGCGGCCAGACTTTGTGCAACAGACGGTTTTTCAGCAATCACAAGTTTCATCATCTTCATCCTCCCATTCTTCCCGCACAGGCGTGTGCAGTTTTTTCTCAATGCTGTTTTCCTCATCCAGCAGCAGGTCATAGCCGAACCGGTAGTCATAGCGGTACAGCTTTCCCAGCAAATCGTTGATAAGGATACGGCAGGCCAGAATGACACGGGTTTTGTCCACCTGCAACAATCGGTAGCGTTGATAATTGCTGTAATATTCCTCATGGCGGCGGGTACGGCGGACGGTTTCCTCAAACAAAATATCCACCGGGTCTTGGTAGCCGTCCTCTTTTTCTCCCTCCATGCAGTTCAGAAGTTCCATCACCATAGGGAAGTTCCGTTCATCCATTGGGGCTTCTTCTGCCAGAAAGCCTACCAGTGCGGATAAGAGCAGGCGGGCGGCTGTCTGTTCCCGGTCTGTCAAAACTGCCATTGTCTGCGCAGCATCCGGCAGGAGCGTTTCTTCCACAAAATCCGCTGCGTCGCCTGAATAAAGCTGACGAATGGAATCTATGGACAGGGGAATCGCTGCGGCATCCAGGGAGAAATCAAAAGGTTCCTCCTGTGTGGGCTTTTTCCGAAATTTGCTCCACACAGTTGAGAGAATGTCGCTGCCAAAATAGACGGCGATCACCAGCAGGTCAAAAACCGCAAGCAGCTTGATAAATGTAATCAGAATACTCATTTTTTTCGTTTCCTTTCTTTGAGCCATCGTTCCATCTCACGGTGGCAGACTCCCACACAGGGCTGACCATAATTCCCGCATCCATAACAGGGGTGGCTTTTGGGTAAAGAAGGAGGACGGGAAGTTTCCTTCCCGCCCTCCGGCCTGCGTGTCATCATGCGTTCATAGGGGCTGTCGGTGAACCGGGTCATGGGGTCTCATCCTCACTTTCTTCACCGCCGCCCCTGTCAGCGTCCAGCTCGCCCGATTCCTCGTCCTCCAGTTCCATTTCTTCCTCATCCGGCAGTTCCTCGCCGTCCTCATAGTCATAATCGTCTGGATTGCTGTTGTTTTTATGGTTGGCTTTACCCTTAATAAATTTGAAGTAGGCAAAAGCAGCGCCGCCCATCACAGCCAGCACCAGCAGCAGGACAGCCGGATTTAACCCTGCGGGTTCTTTTTTCTCCGGTTCCGTGGGTTCCTTTGGCGGTTCCGGCTTCTTGCCGGTACAGCCGGTCATGTCCGTACTGCACACCTCGCATTTGGTGTTGACCGCACCGGCTTCGCATTTTTCCGTGCAGTTGCAGACAGCGGGCGGTTTCTCGGCGGATTGCCCGTCCTCCATCAGTGCCATCAGGTCGGCTTCATCCACCTGATTTAAGAAATGGACGGCGGTTTCCTTGTCCTCGTTGGCACGGTCAATGAGGATGTAGAAATAATTGCCGGATTTTGTGGTGACGGTGATGAGCTGCTTGTTGCCGCCGAAATCATCTACCAGGGCAGCATTGCCCTCCGGGGTCAGGGCAGGACTGTCCTCAGTTTCTTCCACCACATTGGTATCGTTGGTGGCATCCTCCGCCGGGGGCTGCTCCGGCCCTTGAGCAAAAGCGGTGACAGAAAAACCGCCCATCAGCACCAGTGCGGCGCAGAGGGCGGAAAGGGTCTTAAAAATTCTCTTATTCTTCATGGGCGGTGTCCTCCTGTTCTTCATGAGCATCCATACCGGGGAGTGTGCCGCCGGACAGCATGGCGCTTAACTGCTCCGGGGTCATACGCATAGCGCGCACCATCTGGACGATCTCCAGATTTTCCGCTTCGGTTTTCTGCGCTTCCAGCGCTTTCAGCTTTTCCTGATACTCTGCGATTTTCTCACGGGTTTTCGTAATTTCCCGGTCAATGCGTTCGATTTTCGTAGCCATAATCAATCACTCCTTATCAAAAGATTTGTCACCAGTTCATCAGACCGTAGCCCTTGATGCACTCGTAGTTCACATCGTAGCTTCTGATTTTGCAGGCATCGCCGCTGTTTCCCTCTACGGTATAGACCCGGCTGCCGTCTGTGCCGATGACGATGCCCACATGGTCGGCGCTGCCGTCCAGGTCCCAATCGAAGAAGATGGCGTCGCCGGGGGCCAGATTGTCATAGCCGCGCGCGCCCCATTGTCCATGGGACTGGAACCACGGGATGCCCTGGGACTGGCAGGCGGCAAAGCGCGGCTCGGATAATCCCATCTGCCCATAGCACCAGGACACAAAGCAGGCGCACCATTCCACACGGGAATTGAAGCCGTACCAGCTCCAGTAGGGCTGCCCGCCCACATTTCCCACCTGACGTTTGGCCAGTTCCACCAGCTCCGGGTTGCCGGGGCGTGTGCCATTTACAAACTCCACACCGTCCAAACTCTCGGAATCACTGGTATTTGTGGAGCCGCCGCCGAAGATCAGCGGCTTGTTGCCAAGCGTCTGCCGGTACACCTGATACATTTCCAGCTGCTCCGGGGTCAAAAGCTCTGTGGCAAGAGAGGAGATGGGGCGGCTCTCCAGCTTGACATGAAGAATCCGGTATTCGTATTCGTGGGTGTCGCCATCCTCGTCCGTATAGGTGCGAATCTGGATTTCCTCGGTGAGCGTCAGGGTATATTGGGCGGAAAACACGCGCTCCAGTTCGCCTTGGGCGCTGGACTGAGTGTAACCTTGCAGCACGGCGGACAGGTAGGCTGCCAGCTCATGGGGGTCATGCCCGATCATATCAAGGTCATAGCGGTACTCGTCATATCCCGGATGGCTGCTTTCGATGTTGTCGATCTCGGCTTGCAGCGCCGTTTCTCTGGCGGCGTAATCGGCCTCCACCGCAACAAGTTCCGGGTCATCCGACGGATAGGTGGAGCCGGAAATGGCAGAACCGATGCTCTGCGCCATCATGGAGCAGGAGGACATGGTGTTGAGCAGCAGGCAGATGAGCAGAAAAATTGCGCCCACAAGCAAGAAACCTTTTTTGTGGCGCATAACAAATGCTCCGGCCTGCTGTGCCTTTTCCTTGACCGTCTTGGCGGCCTTGCCGGTCTTTTTTGCGGTGTTGGCGGTGTTTCCGGCGCGCTTGGCGGCGGCGTATTCCTTTTTGATGGTCTGTTTCTGCTGCCAGCGTGAAAACGGATTGCTGGTAAGCTGGGGATTTTCCCGCAGGGACTTTTGATACAGGGCATTTACATTGGCCTTTTCCAGCTTTTGCTCCGCCTGTGCCGCCTTGCGGTAAGGTTTCAGATTGTGACTGCGGTAGCCTTCCCGAACAAGCCTAACGCCGGTCTCTGCGGTTTCCTCAGACTTGTGGGCGCTCTCCACGCCCACATTGTCCTGTTCCGTTTCACGGATTTCCTTGTGGAGTTTCCCCAGCGCCGCATCTCCCGGAGCATCCCGGACCGCATGGGACAGCTTGGAGGGCGGTTTTTTCTTGTCCTCCAGCACCAGTTTGGTGGTCACTTTGCCGGTCTTAGGGTCCACCGTTTTTTGCCGCACCTGCTTTTTGGAGATTTTCGCCTGCGCCTTGTCTGCTTTGGCGGCGGCCCGGTCAGCCTTGCGGATGGGCTTTTCCAGCGCCGGGTCAGCGCGTTCCTCGTCTGTAAAGTGCAGGCGCGGTTCCTTACGCATACCAGCCACCCGCCATCAGGTCATCCAGCAGCACACAGGTTTCCGCATATACCGGAATCTGAATGGTTTCTGCCGGAAAGACCGTTGTGGACAGGAAAATCGCCATCAGGGTTCCTCTTGCCATGTCCCGATCCTGAATCGGGCTGCCTATAAACAGCTTGGGAACATCCGGTATGCCCTCTGTCCAGATATGGTGAATCCGGGTAAATCCGGCATAGCCCTTGGGCGTGAGATTTTTTGCTGTCTTTTCCTGCTCATAGCAGTAATGGACGGCGGCGCGAAGCAGTTCCACCATCTGCTCACATCCGCTGACGGCGGCCAGAAGCAGACCTGCGCCTTTTTCAATTTCTTTCTTTGTCATGCTGTTCATCCTCCTTTTTTAAGTCCAACGGTTTGGTGGTCATTATGGCATAGAGTTCGGTGTTTTTCGGGAAGTGGTCCACGAAGGGCAGGATGGTGGAGCCGTAGAACAAAAGCCCTTCACCCTCGCCGGAGTGGGTCACATAGGAAAGCTGGTGCGGGGAAATGCCCAGCTGTTTGGCAAGAATCTGCCGGTCTCCGCCCGCCTGGTTGAGCATATACACGAAGTCGGAGTTTTCAAAGATGTTCTCCACCTCGCGGCTGCTCAAAAGGTCTTTGACGTTCTGCGTGATACCGGTCGGGATGCCGCCCCATTTACGGAATCGCTTCCAGATTTCCACCGTATAAGCGGCGGTCTGTTCCTCTTTCAGCAGCAGGTGCATCTCGTCGATGTAGTAACGGGTGGACTTATGGGCGGCGCGGTTGATGGTGACGCGGTTCCACACCTGATTGTGATAGGTAATCCGCCGCTTTTGCCATATCTCCCGATATGGTAGTCAGGACGGATTTTCCCCCACGTCGCACCGTGCGTGCGGCTTTCGTCGCACACGGCGC
>NZ_JBQKED010000025.1:0-48431 GCF_052121495.1 Faecalimonas sp. LCP19S3_D12
CCTTTATGGCATAAAAAGTATGCGGCAAACAATCAAAGAAATTGAAGTAAATGTTGCATATCGATGGTTTCTTGGATTGGATATGTTGGATCCCGTACCACATTTTTCTACGTTTGGAAAGAACTATACACGTCGTTTTAAAGATACAGATCTTTTTGAGCAGATTTTTTCAAAGATTTTAGAGGAATGCATGAAATTTAGGTTAGTGAATACAGAACAGATTTTTGTGGATTCTACGCATGTCAAAGCCTGTGCAAACAGTAAAAAGATGAGAAAACGTGTTGCACATGAGCAGGCTTTGTGGTACGAACAGGAATTAAAAGAAGAAATTCAGAAAGACCGGGTTGCACATGGGAAAAAGCCTTTAAAAGAGAAAGATAAAAATGATTCTCCACCACCAACAGCAGGAGGTGGAGGAAACCTTGCAAATGAATCAGTATCTCCAATTCCGGAAGGAGCAAAAACACAAAAATGCAGCACGAGTGATCCGGAAAGTGGTTGGTTTCGTAAAGGGGAACATAAACACGTTTTTGCATATGCCGTAGAAACAGCCTGTGATAAGCACGGTTGGATTTTAGGATATACCGTTCATCCTGGAAATGAACATGACAGTCGGACATTTCCGTTATTATATGAGAAAATAAAAAACTTCGATCCAGATATGGTCATAATGGATGCTGGTTATAAAACAGCTGCGATTGCACATCTATTATTAGAAGACGAAATCAAACCTCTTTTTCCTTACAAACGTCCTATGACAAAAGAAGGTTTTTTCAAGAAATATGAATATGTCTATGATGAGTATTATGACTGCTATATCTGTCCAGAGAATCAGGTTTTAAAATATAGCACAACAAACCGAGAAGGATATCGAGAATATAAGAGTTGTGGATTATTCTGCAGTACCTGTACACACTTGCATCAATGTACAGAAAGCAAAGATCATGTAAAACTGATTACCCGTCATGTATGGGAAGAGTATATGGAAAAAGCAGAAGATATTCGGCATACGATAGGAAATAAACAAATTTATCAACAACGAAAAGAAACGATTGAGCGGATTTTCGGAACAGCGAAAGAACAGCATGGTTTCCGTTACACTCAATATATGGGAAAAGCGCGGATGGAAATGAAAACCGGGCTTACATTTGCATGTATGAATCTGAAAAAACTGGCAAAGATTCTGGAAATCAGGGAATCCAAAATGAAAGAATCTTTGATTTTTTTAATGCATTTTGAAAGAATCTTTGATTTTTTTAATGCATTTATTAAAACAATGCCCATTTACAGAAAAGTGGTGCTGGGGATAACTCCCAGCACCAACTTTGTCTACAGTCTGAAAGAAGTTCCCACGGGAACTTCTTTTATCGTTTTAAAACTTCTTTTTTTATATATGAAAAGGTTGCATTCTCACCCTTTTCAGCCAACATATATAACAGGGTCTCCAACAGTGCCTTGGAATCTTTATGTAAAATCGTATATGGAAGCCCTCTCTGATAATACGCAAGTGGCTGACCGTCATCATACATCTCCTTCATATAGATCTTGGACGCCGCAATTCGATCAATAAACATCTCAACCACATACTTTTTGGGCATGCACATCCCAATCAGTCCTTTTTGTTCGCCCAGTCCATAGTCAATCCAATACTCATAGTGATGCTTATTGCGCCCCTTATGATGAAGCCATGCAGACGAATAGCCAAGCTTTTCACGCTCGGCGTTGTTCGGACTTCTCGTCCCTTGATAGTACTTTGCCCCCACACGAAATTCTGTCCATCCATATTTCGACAAATCATGCATCAATCCCTGTCTGTACAACCCTACTCGGAAGCATCCTTTCATAACAAGAATTTTATGATGTGTAATTGTACAAAAATGCTGCCACGCTTTCATTCGCTTCTCCTTTTACCTAACTCAAAATCATTTTTATTAAAAACAAGGCAAGCAGATGCACCGGATAAAATCCGTAAAAAAGCCACTTCATCTTCTTTCCCTGTGTGCCATTGTAAAGATAGATCGGAATCAATGCCAGTACCCCAAACACTTGAACTCCGCCCATCAAGGCAATATTAACAAATAAGATACTGATCGTTTTCCAAAGCATATCATCCCGAAACAGATAAAAACATAATATCATCAGAACTCCTATTCCACCATAATCTGTTCTCAGTAAATCTGCAATTAAAAACGATACCAATGATACGGTCACCATCTCAAATTTTCCTGATGATTTCATCAAAAAATACATCATTACAAGACCGATAAACAACGTAAAAAATATATTCTGGTGTCCGAATTCCAAAATCTTTCCACTGGCAGTAAGGTCGAATGGAATCTCTGATACTAATGCTAAAATACCAATCCGGCACATATATTTTTGGATATCATGTGTGTAGAAGAAACCTTCCACCAATGTATATGCAAAAATTGGAAACGCCAGTCGCCCAATCACACGAAATAAAATCTGCTCAGGAAACAAAACTGCTCCAATATGATCTGCCAGCATCGACAGCATCGCTATCATCTTTAATGTAAAAGAATCTATCTTTATCTTTTCTGCTATTCTTTCCATCTTCTACCTTCCTAAAAACATTATGATTGTTCTCTCATTGACAACAGTCTCTTTCTGATTTTCCACAAGCATTTCTTCTTTCAACTCTTCTTCCGTCGAAAAAACGCGATACCATCTCTTCCCTTTCGAAAGTGCAGGAAGTGCAAATTTATGCTCTGTCCAATGCATATTATATGCAATAAAGCAGTCACTTTCACTCTCGCCTTCCCCGTGATAATATACGCCAAGCTGTCTGCTCGCCACATTTTGCGGGATCTGCCATGCACTCTCTCCGTGATAGGAGACATCCGGTACCCCGCAGCTCATCTCATCTCTTCCAAGCAAAGGCTTTTCGGAGTGCAAAATAGGCAGACGCTTACGCAGCACGATCAGATTCCTCACATAATCAAATAATTCTTTTTCTTTTTCAAGCTGCTTCCAATTCAGCCATGCTGTCTCATTATCCTGACAATACACATTATTATTTCCTTTTTGAGAATTTGCGAACTCATCTCCTGCCAGCAGGCATGGTGTCCCCTGCGCCATCAGCAACAGAAAGAATGCGTTCCTCATCTGTTTCTTCCGAAGTTCCAAAACAGCTTTTCTGCGAGTCGCTCCTTCTGCACCACAGTTCCAGCTGTAATTGTAATCCGGACCGTCCTGATTATTTTCGCCGTTTGCCTCATTATGTTTTCCATCATATGACACGAGATCTGCCAGAGTGAATCCATTATGGCTCGTAATATAATTACAACTTCTTTGTTCCTTTGACTGCTGTTTCAGCCACCACATCACTCCTGGTACCATCCCTTCGTCTCCTTTCAGGAAACGTCTCATCGTAATCTGAAAATCTTCTTTGTTTTGTAAGATTTTTGTTCGCTTTAAAAGTGGATCTGCCAAAATTGCTTCCATTGGAGCAAGCACCGGATTTAAAATAAATCCGTCAATATGATATTCCAGCACATAATAGCGCAGGCACTCCTCCATCATCTGCGGCATAATGTGCTCCGAAAATGGAAGATTTAAAACCACTTCTATCCCCGCACGATGGCATGCCTTCACCATATCTTTAAGTTCTTTCCCCGTATTTTCTTGAGATGCATAAGTTCTTTTTGGAGCAAAGCAATAGGCATCTCCATATCCCCAGTAATTCGTATATTTTTTATTATCCAAAAAGTCATATACCGGCATACACTGAATCTGATTCACACCCAATTCTTTGAGGTACTGAATCTTTTCCATCACACCCGCAAATGTTCCTCTTTTTTTTACTTTCGAACTGCTGTGTTTTGTAAATCCTCGAACATGGAGACTGTAGGCAATCACCTCATGATAGGGAATCTCAAGCGGTGTATCTTCTTCCCAATCATATGCTTCCATGGAGATTCTGCCTCGTTCGCTGCCATCTTCCTGTAATACCAGTTCTTTCACATAAGGGTCTGTCACAATCTTACCTTCTATTTCATAGTTATACTCACAATTCTCAATCGTGCTTTTTTGTAATGCAAGAAATCGAATTTCTCCCACCGCGTCTTTCTCTAAAAACTCGATTCTTTGGCAAGGCAGCTTAGCCCCCTTCTCATATATCAACAAAAAACAGCGTTTTCCTTGCTCTACAGCTACAGAAAAATTCACATACCCATTATTTTCTGTCACTCCAAGCGGCAATGGATGCCCCTTTTTTTCTCTCATGCATTCAATCTCCTAATCTTCTCTTTTCCTACTGCCAGCCATCTACACCATACATCTCGAGATTATCTTTATTGATCAAAAATGTCTCTTCATATGTAATTCTTGCATATTTCTCTTTGTTCAGAACACTTAACGCCACTTTTGCAGACTCTTTTCCAATCTCAATCGGAGACTGTCCTCCGGTTGCCGCTATGAGAGAGTTCTCCTTTTCCAACTCTTTTTTAATCTCCGGCGAACCATCCACGCCATAGATATAGACGTTCTGCAATTGAGCCGCATTTGCTGCGACAAGTGCGCCAAGCGCTGTCGGATCGTTGCCGCACATAATTGCAGACACATCCGGATGCTCCTTCAAAAGTGTCTCAGCCGCACTCAGTGCCGTATTTAAATCTCCTTTTGTATCACTTCGTCCGACAACCTCAAATCCTTTATCCGCAATTGCCTCCTCAAATCCCGTAATGCGCTCATTGATAGAATTCATTGTTGGGCACTCCAATATCAATACTTTTCCGCCTTCCGGAAGTTTTTCAACAAGGTCTTTTCCACATAAATATCCTGCATTCTTATTATCAGATCCAATATATGCATCCACATAGTCAAATTCTTTTACCTGTGTATCCACATTGATAATCTTCACATCTGCCTCTTTCAATTCTTCCAGTGCAGGTGTGATTGTCTCCCAGTCAACCGGCGTCAGAAAAATTGCATCAATTCCCTGATCGATCATATCTTTAATCTGCTCAATCTGTACATCTGGATCCTGCTTTGGATCTTCTGTAATCAATGTATGTCCATCCTTTTCAAGCGCCTCACGAATTGACGACTCAAGCGTAATAAAATATGGATTCTCCATCGTAATCCCACTGAATCCAAATGTATATTTTTCCTGCTCTTCTTCGTCCACTTCCTCTTTCACCTGTGGATTATCTTCCGGTGTCCCTACATTTTTTTTACATGCCGATATGCCAAATACACAGACCAGCAGCAATGCCGTTAATGCTAATACTCTTCTTTTCTTCATCTGCTTCCTCCATAATCTGTTTTCTTATGAATTCCATTCCTTTATTTTAGCCCTTTTTCTAATAATGTCAATAGTTTTCCCTCTTGCAATTCTTGCCACAGTCTGATAGAGTTAGTATATCAATAAAAAAGGAGATAAAAACTATGAGTGAACATAATCATGATTGTGGCTGCGGACATGAAGACTGTAACTGCGGCGAAGAAAACCTTACTGTAACATTGACACTGGATAACGACGAAGTATTGGAATGTGCAGTTCTCACGATTTTCTCAGCTGGTGACAGACAGTATATCGCATTACTTCCATTAGAGGATGCAGAAGACACAGAGGAAGGTGACGTATTCATCTATCGTTTTGAAGAAGATGAAAACGGCGAACCAACTTTAGACAACATCGAAGATGACGATGAGTACGAGTTGGCTGCCGATGCTTTCGACGAATGGCTGGACGAACAAGACTTTGAAGAATTAGAAGACTAATCTAACAAACCTTAAACTGGCAGTGACGTAATGTTGCTGCCTGTTTTTTATTGCATAGGAAATTGAATGACCTTACCCTCTTGTCAACAGCTCCCCCACAAACCGTGACTGTGCCATCGACTTTCCATTACGTTCTTTTGTATAAGAGATAATCAATTTCTTTCGTGCTCTCGTCATAGCCACATAGAACATCCTGCGCTCTTCTTCCACTTCTTCTTTTGTCTCTGCCTTTTTATATGGGGTAATCGTCTCATTCGCTCCGATAATAAATACCAGATCAAACTCCAATCCTTTCGATCCATGCATTGTCATAAATGTGATTGCCTCCGGATCTGTCTCTTTTTGCTGCGACTGCCTCTTTAATTCCTCTGAATATTCTTCAATATGTGTAAACCACTCTTCAATCGTCCGAAACGCTTTCGCCCGTTCTTCAATCTCTCTCAGTACTTCTTTTAAATCTTCCATGTTGATTTTTCGAAATGCCGCATATTCTTTTAAAAATTCATCGTATCCGATATGTTTCCGAATATACTGGATTGCCCCGTACGGCGCCATATTTTTTAATATTCTAAAATCCACCTCAAGCTGATCGATCCGGTCGAGCATCCAATCTTTGTCACAATAGAATTTTCGCAAACTCTCAAATGAAATCGTGGTTCCTTCCACGCTGTCCCGCCCGATATAGCGGTTCGGACGATTCATAATCGCCAAAAATGATTTTCGTGAGCGGTCTCCTAACGCCATCTTCAAATACGCGATCAAATCCTGTGCAATAAAATGTTCATACAGATTCGGCATGCGTTCTTTCATCCGAAACGGCATGTTGTATTCCATAAATGTCTCCGCCAATGCACGTGCCTCCACATTTGTGCGGAACAACACCGCAATCTCTGAAGACGGGATACCTCTTTTTTTCGCCTCCTGAATCTGACTGACCACATACTTGCTTTCTTCAATCGGATGTCTGACCTCCTGAATGTGAACGGTCTCTCCCTGCTCGTTCGTTGTGATGATCTGCTTTGGATAACGGTTTACATTGTGCCGGATCACCCGTGCCGCCCCATTTACAATCGCTTTTGTAGAGCGATAATTCACATCCAGCAAAATCTCCTTTGTATCAGGGTAATCTTTCTTAAATCCAAGCATGATATCCGGTCTTGCGCCGCGGAATCGATAAATTGACTGATCATCATCTCCAACAATGAATAAGTTGTTTTCCGGCGCTGCCAGCATTCGAATCACATCATACTGTACCTGATTGATGTCTTGAAACTCATCAATTAAAATATATCGGAATTTTCTCTGCCACATGCTCAAAATATCCGGTCTCTTTTTGAACAATTCATAGACAAGCACAAGCATATCATCAAAATCGATTTTCTTTAACCGCTTCCGCTCTTTCTCATACTGCTCGAAAATTTCCCGAAAAACCTCTTCTGAACAATTCAAAGACTCATATTCCGCCAATGGAATCTGATTATTTTTGATATTTCCAATCTCCCCTGCAATCCCTTGCAAAAAATCTTTCTCATCATCAATATCAATCTCCATTCTGCCAATGACCTGTTTTAACAGCTGGTATTTTTGTTCCTCGGAAAGAATATTGGACGCATTCATCCTATATGCCCATTTTAAAATACCATAATAAATACCATGAAACGTTCCAAATGTGACAGGGCCTGCTTTCTGTCCGCACAAACGCACAAAACGCTCTTTCATCTCAACTGATGCCGCTTTTGTAAATGTAATCACAAGAATCTCTTCCGGACTCACGTGATGTTTTCCAATCAGATATTCAATTCGTTTCGTGATTGTGAGTGTTTTCCCAGAACCGGGACCTGCGAGAACCATACATGGACCATCCTTGTGGACGACTGCCTGAACTTGAGACGGATTCAAACTCATACGTTTTCTCCTTTCCAGATAAGTGAAGGACGGGCAGATTCCCGTCCCTCTCCCACTATTTACTTAACAATTCAATTCCCTTGCGAATACGTGCTAAAGACTCTTCTTTTCCCAGAATCTCCATAATCTCCGTTGCACCGCCAGGTGTATTCTGCTTTCCGGATACAGCTGTTCTCACCGGCCACATTGCGTAACCGTTCTTGCATCCTTTTTCTTCTACATAGCCTTTCAGCACAGCATACAGCGCATCATTGCTGTAATATTCCTGCGCCTCAAAAAGAGGAAGAATCTCTTTTAACACCTCAAGAGAAGTCTCCTCATTCGTCTTCATCTTCTTGTGTGTATACATTGCAGTATCATACTCTGGAAGTTCTTCAAAGAAATCAATATGTTCTTTGATGTCTGGGAAAATCTCGATTCTTGTCTTCACAAGCGCTGCAATTTTTTTCAGGTCATAATCCTTTGTGATCACTTCTTTGATGTATGGCTCTGCCAATTCATAGAATTTTTCAAAATCCATTGCTTTGAGATATTCGCCGTTCATCCATTTTAATTTTACTGTGTCAAACACTGCAGGCGACTTACTCATGTGATGATAATCAAATGCTTTCACCAATTCTTCCAAAGAGAAGATTTCTCTGTTATCTGTAGGACTCCATCCAAGTAATGCCACGTAATTCACAACTGCTTCTGTCAAAAATCCCTGTTCGATCAGATCCTCATAAGAAGAATGTCCGCATCGCTTGCTCAGTTTTTTGTGTGTCTCATCTGTGATCAGCGGACAGTGCACATAAGTCGGCACTTCCCAGCCGAACGCTTCATACAGACGATTGTACTTCGGCGCAGATGACAAATATTCATTACCGCGAACTACATGTGTGATTCCCTGTAAATGATCATCGATTACATTGGCAAAATTATAGGTCGGATATCCATCTGATTTGATCAAAATCATGTCATCCAACTCCGCATTCGGAACTGTGATATCTCCGTAAATCTCATCGTGGAATGTCGTTGTACCTTCTGTCGGCATATTAATACGAATAACATATGGCTTTCCTGCCGCTAAATTCGTCTCGATCTCTTCTTTGCTCAGATGCAGACAGTGCTTGTCATATACTACGATCTCGGCTCCGCCCTCTGTCACTTCAGTTTTCAAAGAGTCCAGTCTTTCTTTGTCGCAGAAACAGTAATAAGCATCTCCCTGCTCGATCAACTGTTTTGCATATTTCAGATACAATCCCATCTGTTGTCTCTCACTTTGCACATATGGACCGACTCCGCCGTCTTTGTCAGGACCTTCATCGTGAATCAATCCTGTCTTTTCCAAAGTGCGGTATATAATCTCAAGTGCACCCTCAACAAAACGTTCCTGATCTGTATCCTCGATACGAAGAAGAAAATCGCCGTCTTCATGTTTTGCGATCAAATATGCATATAACGCTGTACGCAGATTTCCGACGTGCATTCTTCCGGTTGGACTTGGTGCAAATCTTGTTCTTACTTTACTCATGTTCTAACACTCCTATTCTCTTTTGCTTTCGCTAAATTTTATTATATAACAAGTTGCAGTGTATTTACAACTCTATTTTCTCTTATTCTTCCAGTAACTTACTTGAAACCATTGTTTTGGAATTGACACCACAAATACAATTCCAAGCACGATGGCAAACGCCATCTTCAATGACTCGATTCCTTTCTGAGATGCAAGCCTCAGACTGTCTGTAACAAAATAATACGCTGTATAATAGACACCGGCTCCTGGTACAAGCGGGAATATCCCGGATACTAAGAATACCGTGATCGGACATTTCTTCCACACAGCAAAAATCCGCGACAACAGCACAACAACAATCGTGCCCGCAAAGCATGCCATCGGCGCAGACCCAAGCGGTGCAAGCGCACAGTAGCAAAGCCACCCAGCCATACCGGTCAATCCACAGCAAAAATAAAATCGCTTATGTACGTTGAACAGAATAGAAAATGCGACCGTTCCCCAAAACGAACACAATATATTTGCAATCATAATGCCATACCTCCTAAAATACTATTATAGGCGGACAACACTGTTCCTACACCGATTGCAATATATACGAACACAAGCAGCGCATCGATCATTCTGACCGTTCCGGAAATAAAATCACTGTTGGCAATATCTCTAATCGCATTGGTAAACGCAACTCCGGGTACTAAAGGCAGAATGGAACCAATGATCACCTTGTCAAGACTCACCGCAAAAGGGAAATTAATATTCGAGGCGATCAACGCCAGTATCGTAATGAATCCTCCACCCACGATATTAATGATAATCTTTGACATCGTGTGTTTCTGTGCAAAAATCACCAGGACATACAAAAGTGTCCCTATGACAAACGCAATTAAGCTCTCCCATATATTCGCTTTCAGCAGATAGCAAAAGGAACCACTGCCAAGCCCAGCCGCCAAAACGAGGTACAAACTTTTTTTAGGAGGGAGCTTCTCAATCTCTTCCAGACGCCGGAAAGCTTCATCAATCCCAACTCTTCCCGCTGAGATCTCTCTCGACAAGTCGTTGACTTCCGTGACAATCCCAAGGTGTATCCCTGCCATTGGCACATGCTTCACCTTAGCAAAGTTCTCTTTTCCTTTGCTGTATGCTGTCAGAAAAATTCCATTACTCAGCACAAAGGAATCCACTTCTTCCACACCAAATCTTTTGCAAATATGTTCTATTGTCTCTTCTACACGGAAAATCTCTGCTCCGTTTCTCAACAAAATACGACCTGCTTCTAACGCAAGTTCTAATACTCTGTGCATCTCAGGATATTCTTCCTGATCCACCTGTGTCACTTCCACTTCAGACATCTTCTCTGCCTCCCCTTTGTATCGTAATGCTATGATACTATTCCCTTTGTCCACTTGTCAATCATACTACATAAAATTTGCAAATACCGATGCGCCGACCACCGTGATCAGCCCCGCAACTGCGATAGAAAGACTGCTCATCGCTCCTTGTACTTCACCAAGCTCCAAAGCTTTTGTCGTTCCTATCGCATGTGCTGACGTACCAAGCGCCAAACCTACTGCGACAGGCTCCTGTATCCGAAACATTTTGCAAATCTGCTCTCCTATTACATTTCCAAGTACTCCGGTCACGATGATCACTGCTACGGTAATGGTTGTAAACCCTCCGAGTTCTTCCGAAACCCCAATTCCGATTGCTGTTGTGATTGATTTTGGGAGTAATGTAACATATTCCTTATGGCTGAGTCCAAACAGATATGCCATTCCAAATACACTTCCAAGACTTGAGAACACTCCTGCTACAATTCCTAATACCACTGCTGTCAGATTTTTTTTCAACAACTCAATCTGCTGATAGAGTGGAATTGCAAGACAGACCGTTGCAGGTGTCAACAGATAACTCAAATACTTTGCTGTCTCATCATATACTTCATAATCTATTCCAAACACCTGTAATACAATAATGACAAAAATAATAGCAAGTAAAAGTGGATTTAAAAATCCCCACTTAAATTTTCTTTTTAAAAACAATCCAATTCCATACCCTATAATGCTGACTGTCACGCCAAAATAAAGTGAATTATTTAATAACTCTTTCATCTTTCATTTCTCCTGTCTTTTGTTTTCGTCGAATCAATGTCTGTGTCACCTTTCCGGTACACACCATCACAATCACTGTCGACAGGCAGGTGATCACGACAACCGGAATCAAAATCTCTTTCAGATCCCCCCAAACAACAATCAAACCAACCGCCGCCGGAATAAACATTGGCGGCATAATATCAATCAAAAAATCAGCGGCAATTTTCACCTGACTTAGTTTCACAACTTTTGTTCCAAGACAAATAAGCATCACTATAAGTCCATAGATACTTGCGGGAATAGGCAGTGGGAGCAGAGCATACAATAGTTCCCCCACAAAAGTAACCGCTAAAATCACGCCAAACTGATACAACAATTTCATTTTTCTTTTCCTCCCGTTTTACGGCATAGAAAAGCGTGACCCAAAATCCGGTCACGCTTGTGTTACTATGCTGATTTCTCTTCTAATAATTTATCAATACTTACTAATTTTACACTGAGTACAAAAATATCTGCTGCAACTGCAAGTTCTTCCGGTGTCGGATACGATGGTGCAATACGGATGTTGCTGTCTTTTGGGTCTTTTCCATATGGGAATGTTGCCCCCGCTCCGGTCATTACAAGGCCTGCCTCTTTCGCTTTCGCCACGATTGCTTTCGCGCAGCCCTCCATCGCATCAAACGAGATGAAATAGCCACCTCTTGGGCGAATCCAGCTTCCGATTTCCAAACCACCCAATTCTTTTTCTAACACATTCAAAACTGTCTCAAATTTTGGTCTTAAAATATCTGCATGCTTCTTCATATGCTGAACCATTCCATGAATATCTTTATAGTAGCGAGCATGACGAAGCTGATTCAGTTTATCGTGTCCGATTGTCTGTATCTGCATCTGTTCTCTAATCGCAACCAGATTCTCTGTGGATGCCGCAATAGCTGCAACTCCGGAACCCGGAAAACTTACTTTTGAAGTAGAACAGAATTTGTATACCATATCCGGATTTCCTTCCTTTTTACACTCCATGAAAATCTCCACCAAAGAATCTTGTTTATCTTCATATAAATGGTGGATTCCATAAGCATTATCCCAATAAATACGGAAGTCTTCGGCAGCTGGCTTTAATCTTGCAAATCTTCTCACCGTTTCGTCAGAGTATGTAATCCCCTGCGGGTTGGAATATTTCGGTACACACCAGATTCCCTTCACTGCCGGATCTGTGTTTACCAGCTGTTCTACCATATCCATATCCGGTCCGTCATCGTGCATTGGGATATTGACCATCTCAATTCCGAAATGTTCTGTGATCGCAAAATGCCTGTCATATCCCGGTACCGGACATAAAAATTTTACCTTGTCAAGTTTGCACCAAGGAGTGCTGCCCATAACGCCATGTGTCATAGAACGTGCCACAGTATCGTACATAATATTCAGACTTGAATTACCAAAAATAACAATATTGTCAATCGGTACTTCCATCATATCTGCAAGAAGCTGTTTTGCTTCACGGATTCCATCAAGCACACCATAGTTTCTGCAATCCACACCTTCTTCGCATTTCAAATCAGAATCGCTTCTCAAAACATCCATCATACCCATCGCTAAATCAAGCTGCGCTGCGGATGGTTTCCCTCTGGACATATCTAATTTCAGTCCTTTTGATTTCACATCCTCAAAACGTGTCTCCAATTCATTTTTCATTTCTAATAATTCATCTCTACTTAAGTCTTTGTACGCCGTCATCTGCAAAACCTCCTGTTATTTTCATACTATCTGCTATTCTATACGATTTTTGATTTTTCTTCAATGCTTTCTTGCATTTTTTTGTGTTTTTCCTATTTTTTAGTAATTTTTAATTGTATTTATGAATTTCACTTTTTCTTTTCATTCATTTTTATACTATATTTCAAAGAATTTTGTTTCCATCCTTTCTGAAAAAGTCGAAATAACGTGTCCATAATAAAGATTGCAATGGCAATCACTCCTGCAAGTTCCAGCGTATTCGTCAGATAATAGCTGGACATTGCACGATCTCCCTGAATAATATAATATACAATCCGATACATGCCTGCTCCCGGCACCGTCGGAAGAATACCTGCAATCAAAAACACCGTAACCGGTGCTTTAAAAATTCTTGCAAAGGTGTGGGAAATTAAGGTAATCGTCATCGCCGATATAAAGGTCGCAAGAACTGTATCCGCTCCCGCATGTTCGCTCAAAAGATACGCCAGCCAGCCAACTGCACCTACGATTCCCGCACAGCCAAGATATTTTTTTGGTGTCTCCTGCAGAACTGCAAACGTAAAAATTGCAATAAACGCCCCTAATACTCGTACAATCATAAGAAACTCCTTCCCGCAACTGCTCCAAATAACGCCATACCGATTCCCACTCCAAGGGCTATCGATGCCGCTTTTAAAAATGCCTCCAAAACACGTGCCCCTCCTGAAAGATAATCCCCCTGCAAGGTATCACGGATCGCATTCGTAATCGCCACCCCCGGAACAAGCGGCATAATTGCACTGATGATTACAGTATCCATGTTGATCTCTTTCATTCCATATGTTTTCATTGCAATTGCAAGTATCGCAATTCCCATCGAAGACAAAATATCGATGATAATCACATTCATCTTCACTTTCTCTCCAAGCGTGATGATCGCAGCCAAAAGAACACCCACCACAGCAGTCGCCGCGACATCCAGAAAACTTCCCCCAAACATCATTGCAAATCCTGCTGCGACTCCTACCAGTGCGGCATTGCAAAGTGTCCGATTATACTGCATCCCGCCTATCTTTCTCAGAGCCTGGTAGGTCTCCTCCAATGTAAGTTCCCCGCCGCAATATCTTCGTGAGATATCATTGACCTGAATGACATGATTCAGATTAGTCGTTCTGTTATTGACCGCCTTTATAACTGTCATCGGCTGTTCCATATCCGGACTGTTAATCGTTGCCATGATTCCTGTCATCAGTGCCAATGCCTCAATCGACTCCGCCTTTGAGGTCTTCAAAATATGATACATCGTATCTTCCACCCGATAAGTCTCCGCACCGCTGCACAGCATAATCTCTCCCGCCAGTACAGCCGTATCCAATAGTAATTTATGATTCATTTGATAACTTTCCTAAAAATTCCTTCATCCTCGTATTTTGCGAGCCAAACACCTCATCTGGTGTCCCTTGCTCCACAATATATCCATTATCCATAAAAATGATCTTGTCTGCAACATTTTTTGCAAAATTCATCTCATGAGTTACAATTACCATTGTCATATGTTCTGCCGCAAGGTTGCGAATAACCTTTAAAATCTCTCCTGTCAGCTCCGGATCAAGCGCAGAAGTCGGTTCATCGAAAAACAGAATCTTTGGATTCATCGCCAACGCTCTCGCAATGGATACTCTCTGCTGCTGCCCACCGGATAACTGATATGGATAAGCGTCTCCTCGCCCTTCTAATCCCATTTTTGCAAGCAACTCATTTGCCTTGGCAAACACTTCTTCCTTTTTTCTTTTCTGTACCTTAATCGGTGCATCTGTAATATTTTTCATCACCGAATAGTGCGGGAACAGATTAAAGTTTTGAAACACCAGCCCAAAATAACTTTTGATTTTTTTCAGCTGATCGGCTTTTGCATAGACTGATTTTCCATCATTTCCTATAGAAACTGCTTTTTCTCCCATATAACTCATCTCACCACAGTCCATCGTCTCAAGCATTGTCGCACACCGGAGAAGCGTGGATTTTCCCGAGCCGGAAGGTCCTATGATTGCGACGACTTCTCCTTTTTTTACTGTCAAAGAGATATCTTTTAACACTTCCAAATCTCCAAAGCTTTTTCTGATATGATTCATCTCCAATAAATTCATCTGTTCTTCCCCCTAACGATAATAGTCCATCTTCTTTTCAATGCGCTCCATCACAAATGCCACGATAAAGTTAAACACATAGTAAAATACTGCCGCTATAATCAGCGGGGACACACTTGCCTGAGACGCCGAGATTGCCTTTGCCACCGTGAACATCTCCTGCACACTCAATACATAAGCAATGGATGTATCTTTCACTAACGTGATCACCTCATTCGTAATCGATGGCAAAATCCGTTTCATCACCTGTGGAAAAATAATTTTCACAAATGTCTGTACTTTTGTATATCCAAGAATCTCAGCCGCTTCATACTGTCCAATCGGCATAGATTCAATTCCGCCACGATAAATTTCCGCAAAATAAGCGGCATAATTTAACACAAATCCAAGGATTACTGCAGTGTTCATCCACTCCGGTGTCATCTGCATCTTCAGTACGTAATATCTTCCAAAATAAATAAACATCAGTTGTAAGATCAACGGTGTCCCTCTCATGATTGATATGTACACTTTCACAATCGTGCGAATCACCACGTTTTTTGACATTCGTCCGAAAGACACAATAATTCCAAGTGGCAGAGAAAGAATCAGTGTGAATGCAAATATCCAAAACGACTTTATCATCCCCTGTGCCATCATGCTGAGCATCATCCCTATACTCATAATCTAAAACCTCTCTTTTCTCGTATTCTATCTGCGAAAGAAGAGGACCATCACGTTTGACAGCCCTCTATCTTTTTTATCATTTTCCGATTGTTGTGATATCTTCCTGAAACCATTTTTCGGAAATTTTCTTCATTGTACCATCTTCTGCCATCTCTTCTAATGTCTTTTGTACTTTGTCTCGCAGTTCATCATTGCCCTTCAAAAATCCCACCGCATATTCCTCTGATGCCAATGCATCGTCCAAAAGTACAAAGTCTGCTTTTCTCTGTTCAATCTGATATCTTGCGACGACAACATCCATCGCAATCGCATCGACTGCCCCTGATTCCAGATCCATAAAAGCAGTGTTATAGTCTGAGACAATCTTCAATTCCTTAAAACTCTTCTGAAGCTTTTCCTGTTTTTCCAGTGCTTTTTGAGCTGAAGAATCTGTCTGTACATCGACAACCTTCCCCGCAAGATCCGCCTGTGTTTTGATTCCGGAATCGTTCCTTACAACAAATACCTGCTCATTATTGAGATACGGCTCACTCCATGTATACTTATCTTCACGTCCGGTCATTGTAAATCCATTCCAAATACAGTCAATTCCTCCTGAACTCAATTCCATATCTTTTGCATCCCAGGAAATCGGCTTCGGAACAAATTTCATATCAAGTCTGTCTGCAACTTCCTTTGCCAAGTCCAAATCGAATCCGGTATATTCTCCGTCATCTCCAACGAATCCCATCGGCGGGAAATCCTGATCAAACCCAACCGTAAATGTCTTCTGCGTCTTATCGCTCCCACCGTCACTTTGCTTCTGATCGTCCTTTGCTCCACATCCTGCAAATACTGTTGTCACAGAAAACACAAGAGCCATCATCAGTGCTATTTTCTTTTTCATATTTATATCCTCCCATCCACTTTATCATATTATTACTCTACCACACTAAATCACTTTGTAATGATAGCACAGAAAGTAATACGTGTCAACGAGAAAATCTTGCACACAAAAAAGACGGAAGCTAAATCTCTCCCGTCCCAAGTCTTCTATATTGCTCCTTCCACTCCGACAATGTTTCCTCGTTTAATGTCGGTCTGGAATGTTTTTTTAATTCTTCTATCTCGTTACTTAATTCTTCATTTACCTGATGATAGACTTCATTATTTTCAAGAAGTTTTGCATAACTTTCGCTGTTCATAAATTTTTTACAACAATAGAGATACGCCTTGCGCATCGACTCCTCTTCACAAATCTGAAATGCGGCTTCATACATCTTAGCCGCCTCCTCATATAGAAACATTCTTCCATACGCTGCTCCAAGACATCCATACACTTTCCCATAAAATTTTCCATCCACGCTGTCATCATGGACGCCATGAACAATAGACTGATATATCAAAATAGCTGGTTTCACTGCGCCGCTTTCCAAGAGGTTATCTGCCTTATATTTCTTTCGTTCAATCTCCTTTTGATTTTTCAGCCGCTCTAATACATTTTGAATCTGACGCAGTTCTGCTGTTGTATAAATAGAGGCATAGGCAAGAATTGTCACAACAAACTTTTCCATAGCTCCATGCTGTTTTAAAGATTGTCTTAAATTTTGAGAAAGCTCCGTCAACGCCAATTCTTCTTCCAACCAATCGCAAAGCTGTTCATTCATAATTGTATAATCAATGAGATACAAATTATTACACAAATAATAACACAATTCTTCAATCGTATAAATTTTCCGATGTATCCTTGTAATCTCATATGGTTGTTTCGCTTTCTTTTTATAACAAAGAATTAAACTGCCCATCATTTCCTCCTAAATGTATCTCTTTTTCTTCGTAGAAATCAGTTGCCGGAAAAAATTCCCCAAACCCAATATCTTTAAAGCTAATTTTACATGTCTTTTCATCCAAAAATAGTGTTTTTACCTGAAGCCTCAATGCATAATCCTTTCTCTTCGGAAGTTCTTCCATAGAAACTGTCTCAACACGCATTTCATTTCCAGTAAGTGACTCAATATGTATCTCAATATCTTCTACCTCTTCCAGAAGCACTTCAAACTGCATATCCGATTCATACCATCTCGTTCCCCACGGAACAACTGGATACCATTCATCTTGCCCATTGATACGCATCTTCAGGCAGATCTGTTCTGTCATCTTCGTATCGTCCAAATAAATCGGTCCCTCTTTGTAGTCCAGACTTCTTCTGTAAGCGGTATAACATGCTCCCTTGCTATAAAGATTGTTTCCTAAAAATGCTCTTCTTCCATTACACAACACTTTCAATGAAAGCGGATACCAATTGTTCTCAAATCCCTCTCCAGTCAAAAATACCGAAGATACAAGTTTTTTATCAAACACACTCTGTACAAACTGTTTGAATCGATTATCGGCAGCCTTTGCCCGATCCACATTCAGAACCGGATAGACCGCTGCCAGTTCCTTCATCTGTGCACTCGCCACTTGGTCCACTGTCACAAATGTATCGGCACCCTTCCCGATGCCCGTTCGGAGCTTGCGAAGCATATACGCTCTCACTTCGTACCGATCACAGTGAAATAAGGCAGCCTCATAATGCCATAGTTCTTTTGGTTGATAAAGCATGTAATTACAAAAGCTCTCCTTATAATCCTGCACATAAATATTACTTTTGGCTACTCCAATACGCTGTCCGATTCCTTTTAAAATCTTCCCGATGTCCACACTCATACGAGGAACCGTAAACACAAGTTGTTGGATCTGTTCAAATTTTTCCAAAGACAACTCTATAAATTTCGCCAAAAGCCAAACTGCCTCATATGTTTCCTCCCCAAGTGAAACTTTTTCTCTTAAAAGTGATTTCACAAACAAATTTGACACCGTATATCCTTCTCTCGACACTCCAAGACGCTTTGCATCGTTGCCAAAAGACCATACATCCCCTTTTCGCCCAAGAACTAGCGGAATCTGATAGTTATCTGCCACAATTTCCATTGTCTGCGGCTCTTGCTGCTCTTCGCTGTAAAAACTGATCTGGCAATTTTTTTCGTTTAAATCGTACCCTAAAATATTTCCTGTCACGCTGTCATCCCCCATTTAATATGTCTGAAATATCTGTTCAGCAATTTCTTCTTCCTGCTGATATGATTCCATCGCTGTTTTCTTTTCCTCATCACTCAAATCAATCATAGAATTTAATTGTCCAAACTTTCCAGCCAAACAAACATCTCTTTCCAGCCTCACATTCATTTTTTCACTTGCAATCTTCCTGTCTTTTCGCGTCTCTTTGAAATAATATTTCAATATCTCATCCTTATATAAAATAAATTCTTTTGCAAAGACAGTACCATACATTGGAAGGAGTGATTCACTCTGATAATCTAGTTTTTCCATCTCTCCCCGATTGATCTGATATACAATTTTTACTTTGCTGTCCAATGTCGCATGATATTCCACAATGACTTTATCATACAATTGTACTTCCCGTAGCCAGTTTTCCGGATAAGACAAATAAGATGAAAATACTAGTCTCTTTTCACACATCTCTCTCAAAAATCCCCGAAGCATCTCTTCATATTCCATGTGTTCAGTCGTTCTATCTGCATAATATTTTAATATTGCCACTTTACAAATATCAGCAATATATTCTTTTTCTTCATATTCTTTTACAATAATCGTAAATATACTTTCACTTACTTTCCGGTCAAGCACCACAAATTCTTTTGATACATAGGCAAGATATGCCTGCTTCAAACGAAAATATGGATTGCCCTCATAATAGTAATCTTCAAAAATTGCCTCTTCTGAAAACAATGTCTCTGAAAACAACATCTGAGAAATAATGCGTTCTGAAAGTGCATGTGTCTCCACATCGTACTCCTTTGCACGCTTCCAAAGCAATTTCATATCACGTGTTGCTCCACAATAAAAGGTTGCAAGATAGGTCAAAAGTGCTTTGTCATAATATCCTCTCTTCATGACTTCAAACGACAGATATAGTAGAAAGTCATCTTCTGACGATCCCTCTTCCCGAATCTTCTTTGTGCACATCAAAAATACTTCCCGCTCATCAAACGCCTGAAGTCCATATGTCTTTAAATTCTCAAAAGTAACCGGTATTACCTTCTTCGCCATCTCCTGCTCTGCTCGGTCTGTCATCCGTTTCTTGCACATCTCCAAAAAACGCACCTCATAAAGCATGCGCTTTGCATCATATGGAATCGACTCGGTGTAATGCATTCCGTTCTTCGCTTCCCACACAATTCTTGCATTCTCATCATAAAGATAGATCTTCGCTCCTTTTTTGGAATACGCAACTCTTTGTCTAATAGTACCATCTTTTTCAATAACAATCACATACTTTACACCAGATTTTTTTGCTCTCACCCAATATGCATGGCAGATATCATACAGTGCATCCAAACGCTCCGGATTCATCTTTTCTTCCACTAGAAAACGGTTGTAAATAATCCTCAACTCTTCGCTGATCTGTCTCTTTAAAAGCTGATTCCACGCAAACACTTCCATCTCTTCCTGATAATACTGGTATATCTCACTTTCTTCATCTTCATATGTTAAAATATTGGCATACAAAATCGACGCTCTTTGATCGTCCAAATGATTTCCATGCATAAAATACAAATATACAATGCGCGGCAATGCTCTCCGCAGTCTTCTTCCGTCGATCGACATCATGTAATACTCATAAAGCTGTGCAATTTTAAGTTCCTGCTTCACCGCCTTTTCGTACCATTTAAAACAGGATGCCCCGGTCTTATTCCCCTTGATCAATTGCACACAAATCGCATTCAATACCTTTTGTTCTGCATAAATCTTATAGAGTCTCTCCAAAATATAATGCAAACGTTTGTCATATTCTTTTTGATGGCTAATCAATTCTGCAGCATATTCTGCAAGTTCCCGCGTGATCAGTTTGTATTTAACGGCAAAATTCAACACCTGTATCTCAAAGTCACCGAGCTTTCGAAGAAGAATCACCTGATTCTTTAGACAGAGATATGCTTCCGCATAAAATAAAATGTGATTTGTTCCATTATAAAACTGTCTCTCAAGTATCCTGAACCTCTCACTGTCACTTTTATATTTGGGATCCAGATTCACTAACATACATAGAAGCTGCCAGGAATATGGATATTTGATATAGAGACGATTCAATTCCTCCAACACTCTGTTCGTATGATTTGTATCCTCTCTAAGCAACGCTGTCAAAAATAAATAGTAAGCACTGATCTCTGGTTTTTTCCCAATTGCAAACCGATTGTAATTAAAATTCTCTAAAATCCATCGCGCTTCTTCCTTTTTACCGCCATACAGATAAATGTGAGCCTGCATCAGCAGATAATATTCATTCTCTTGTTCTATATCTCGAAGCTGCTTTGCTTTCTCAATCTCTTTTTCCATCCACTCATCTCGCGAAAGTTTTCCTGAAATACATGACAAATACTCTTTCAGTCCCTGTGCTTCCAACAATTCTTTCTCTCTTCCCGCATGATTATGTGAAACATGCTGGCATACTAAAACATCCACATGCAAAACTTCATATGGTGTCTCTATAAAAATACGTCCATAATTCTTCCCTGCATGTAGTTTTTTCTCTTTTATACTGTATTCAAGCCGATAACTGTCCCCCACAAAATCATCCGTTGTGATCTCCTCATCGCGAATCTGAATAAATGCCCCATCTGCCCAAATCCGGATTGGGACAAATCCCCACGTATTTTTGGTAATCTCGATCCAATCCTTTGTCTCCTCTAAAACATCTTGCAATTGGCGTTCTTCATCGGAAAGTGTAAGAAATATCTTCTCTTTCTGCTTGATTCCGACAAGAAATTCTTCTAAAGCCTCCTCGTCGAGCGCCCATTTGCGCATATTGTCATAAAGATTCTTGACTCTCAATTCTTCATATTTTAATACATCATAAAATTGTCTCGTACGAAACAATCTTCTTGCTTCAGAAAAATCTTTCATTGCCAGCCGTTTAAAATCTTCCACATTCTGTATCTTTCCATAGGAAGTCATAATGAATGGTTTCTCAATCATTGCTGTAAACGTAAGCTCATATTCCCCACCACTGCACATCACAGTAAACTTCCCACGCTCCATCTGACCCGGCTTTAATCCTGCAGCATCATATGTAAAATTAATCTTCACTGGATTCCCTTCAAATCCCTGCTCACTGCATTGAATCCGAAAAGAAGACGAATAGACAATCCCTCTGATATCTCCATCTTTTTGATTCTGTATGATAAAACTTCCGCTGTAAACTTCTCCTTCTCCAATCATCATTTGAATATGTGTCTCCGGAAATACAACCTCCGGACGCTCTATCTGAAAATCTCCTTTTGAGAATTTCTTTATCTTATTTTTCATCTAGTCACCTGCTTTATGTTTCTTTCATTGCATTTTCTCCAAATATCATTATAATAAATTATAGCATCATTCTACTGTTTCTGGCAAGAGAATATAAAGGAGGGTTTTATGCAGAAACATCTACAATTTCACGGAAGTGATTTAGAAAAAATCGAAAAAATTTATAATATACCTAAAGAAGAGATTGTTTGTTTTGCTAGCAACGTCAATCCACTTGGGCTATCCGAGCAGGTGAAAAATCAACTTATCAGACATCTTGACATCATTACGACATATCCCGATCGAAATTACTCTTCTCTTCGCCGGGTGATCGGAAAATACAGTGATATCGATCCAGATTACATTGTTGTCGGAAATGGCTCCACCGAGTTGATTTCTCTTTTGATTCAACACCGCGCACCTAAAAGTGCACTTCTACTCGGTCCTACCTATTCAGAATACGAGCGGGAACTCTCCCTTTGCGGCGGCAAGCTTTCCTATTATGCTCTCTCCGCTGCAAAGGGTTTTCAATTGGATGTATCGGATTTTTGTCGAACTCTCGACGATACCATTGATCTGCTGATTATATGCAACCCCAACAATCCTACTTCTTCTGCAATCTCTGTGTCGGATTTGAAAGCCATCGTTCAGACCTGTCAGAAGTTAGATATCTTTGTGATGATCGATGAAACTTATATCGAATTTGTCTCCTTGATTCCAGCGTTCAGTGCCGTCTGCCTTGTCCCTGACTATGATAATCTGATGGTATTAAGAGGTGTCTCCAAGTTCTTTGCTGCACCAGGCTTAAGACTTGGATATGGCATGACAAGCAATGTTCATTTTCGGAATATTTTGAAAGAGCATCAGAATCCCTGGTCGTTAAACAGCGTCGGAGCATTCGCTGGGGAATTGTTCTTACAAGACACTGACTATATCCAAAAGACAAGACAATTGATTGAAACAGAACGGACAAGAATATATGAAACCTTGCAGACGATACCAGAACTCAAAGCATTCAAACCTTCGGCAAATTTTGTTCTGGTGCAGATTTTAAAGGAAGGCTTAACTTCATTTGATGTGTTCGACAATCTGATCCGTCAAAAATTAATGATTCGAGATTGTTCTTCTTTTGAACAGTTAGATGGCGAATTTATCCGCTTCTGCATCATGAGTCCTGAAGAGAATACACGACTGCTATATGCACTCAAGACATTTTTTTCGGAAAACTAAGTAATACAAAATGACCGGATATTCACATCTCATTACAAAATGGTTGAATATCCGATCTTTTCTCCTATTTTTTTAAGATCAGTGCAACAAACACCAAATCTCTTTCCCCTGTATTTTTCAATCCATGTCCATCACCATCTTTACAGAAAAACACATCTCCTTCTTTCGCCGGAATCTCTTCTCCATTGTCTACATACACCCCGTTTCCAGAAAGGATATAATATGTCTCAGTCTCTCCATGATGCTCATGATATCCAAGTACCGCTCCTGGTTCCAGCGTCACCTCTCCGAACAATCCACAGTGCTCTCCCATCTGTTCCCTGTCAATGAGAACTTCTTTTCTGAGAATACCTTTTCCACCGCTTGCACCTTCAATTCGTTCTACAATTCTTTCCTCTTTTGTCGTCATAAGTGTTCCCTCCATTTTATTTCACTACTTGCTATCATAGCACCCTCCCGCCAATTTGACAATGTCTTTCCGCAGAGAAGACGCAGCAAAATCTCTTTCATTTCACTGCGTCTTTTCACAATATTTATTTTACAATCCGGTAATATTCTTTTGCGGTAATCGCAAATACAATCGCATAAAATACTGCAAACACAATCACTGTAATAATCGTGGATGTCATAAACAATGACACATTTGTCAAATTCATCAGTGAAAGAAGTTTTGTGATTACTTTAAACGCCACCGCTATATGCACAACCGCAACTACAAGCGGAAGGAAGAATACGATCATCACCTGACTTCGGATCGACTGTTTTACCTCACGTCTGCTCATACCAACTTTCTGCATGATCGCAAATCGTTCTTTATCGTCATATCCTTCTGAAATCTGTTTGTAGTAGATAATCAGTACCATCGCCATCAGGAACAGTGCTCCTAAAAAGATGCCAAGGAATAAGAAAGATCCATAAAATGAATACATCATGTCGCGCTCTAATTCCCTGCATTCTACCGGGGATAATGCATCGATTTTTCCCAATGAATTACGAATCTCTTCCAATGCCGGAAGCTGGTCTTTCACACTCTCACGAAAATCAATATTTCGATAATAACGATTTCCCATATTGTCTGCGTAAGTTTCTGAGAGATGATCAATTATCGACTGGTTTGGTACTATCAAATAATAGATATCAATCATCATATACGTTTCTTTATCCACCTTCATATCTTTCAGGTTTTTTCTGACTTGATATGTGGTTCCATCTATCTCGATCTCGGACGGTTTGCTCTTACTTTTCGTTGAGTATAAAAGCACTTCATTTTCAGATAGCTCAACATTTTTGTGTTCCAGTTTATTATAAGTATCCTGAGTCATCAAATACAGGCTTCCATAAGACCCTTCTTTGATAGAGGTCATATCATCTTTAGACAAAATAAACTTATTTTGTACTCGGTTGACCGCAAATGGTGTCGCCTCATACTGCTCATCATTCTGATAAGTAAGCCCGTATTTTTCTACTATATCTGTGATGGTCTGATCAATGGATGCTTTTTCTTCCTCCGACAAATCCGTTCCGGAAATTGTCACATCATGCGGAAATCTTGTCTTTAATATATCCTCCATCCCAACATACAATGCCACTGTTGTGGAGACCATAACAAGCACCATCGTACTCAAAATACAAATGTTGGCAAGTCCGACCGCATTTTGTTTCATACGATATAACATTCCTGAGACAGATGTAAAATGTTTCGTATTGTAGTAAAATTTTTTATTTTTCTTTAACAGTTTCAACAAAGCAATACTTCCTGCTGTAAAAAGTGCGTATGTCCCGATGATAACAAGTATCACGGCGATAAAAAACAGACCCATTGCTGTAAGCGGTGATTCCGTTGTCTGTGCGATATAATATCCGCCTCCCAGTGCAGCCACGCCGATAATAGTCATAATGATTTTTGTTTTTGGCTCTTTCTCTCCCTGTTTTCCACCATGGAGCAATTCAATCGGATTGGCAAGTTTGATCTGGATCAAGTTAAAGAGCAGATTTGCCGCAAAGATCCCACTAAACAAAAACAATGTCCCGCTAATTGCTCTTATTTCTATTGAAAACTTCAGTGCTACGTCAAAATGTAACATTTTGAGCAAAAACAAAAAAATCAGTTTGTTTAGGAGAATCCCTCCGCCAAGTCCAAGAATCAGACTGATTGCAACCACAATCAGTGTCTCACATATAAGCATTTTGGCGATGTGGCTCTTTCCAAGACCCAACACATTGTAAAGTCCGATTTCTTTTTTTCGCTGTTTCATCAAAAAACTATTCGTGTAAAACAGAAAGATCACTGCAAAAATTCCAACTACACCTGTTCCATATGAAAGAATGATCATTAAGCTGTCTGACCCCGGCATCTGCCGGATTCCTTCATTATATACAAGAGAATGCATAATATAGAACATTGCGATCGTGACCACACAGGTAAATATATACGGCACATAACTTTTCCGGTTTTTCTTTAAATTTGTGACTGCCAGTTTTCCATAAATTGAACTACTCAATGCCGTCACCCCCTGTTGTCAACACCGTCAACGTATCAGAAATTTTCTGATAAAGTTCTTCATTGGAAAGGTTTCCGCGATATAACTGATGGAACACTTCTCCATCTTTGATAAATAAGATTCTGTTTGCCGTGCTTGCCGCTTTTACACTATGTGTAACCATCAAGATCGTCTGCCCATCTGTATTGATTGTGTTAAACAATCTCAAAAGTTCTTCCGATGCCTTCGAATCTAAAGCTCCTGTCGGCTCATCTGCCAAAATCAACTGTGGTTTTGTGATCAATGCTCTTGCAACTGCTGCCCTCTGCTTCTGTCCCCCGGACACCTCATATGGATATTTGTTCAACAAATGTGTGATGCCAAGCTGCTCTGCAATCGGGCGAAGTCTGCTTTCCATCTCCGGATATTTTTTCCCTGCCAATACAAGCGGAAGGAAAATATTGTCTCTCAAAGAAAACGTATCCAACAAATTAAAATCCTGAAATACAAAGCCCAAATTCTGTCTTCTGAATGCAACCATCTCACGTTCTTTGATCGTAGTTAAGTCCCTTCCTTTTAAGAGAACCTTTCCTCCTGTCGGTTTATCCAACGCAGCCAGAATGTTCAAAAGAGTTGTTTTCCCAGAACCGGATTCTCCCATGATTGCCACGTACTCTCTCGGCTCCACCGAAAAATTCACATCCGAGAGCGCCTGCACCTGGTTTCCTCCAAAACGGGTCGTATATATTTTTTTTACATTTTTTACTTCTAATAATGCCATATCATTTCCACCTTTCTACTTTGTCTCTTTCTTGAATGCTCCTTTATTGTATAAGAAAAGATTTTTCCCTGCCATAATTTCAGGTGACAATTTTGCAATCCAATCTTACACTTTTGTAAGGTTCAAAATGACTGGTTTTATTTGTTTTTTTATGGCTTACATCTGCCACATGGTTCATATCCCTTTTGAATCAATTCTTCTCTGGTTCCCTCATAGGTCTCTTTATTTTTTTCCTTCATATCTTTGACGCTTGAACAGGTTGGTTTGTGGAACTTCTTATTGTTCGTGTTCAAAACGTAACTCTCTATCTGATTATCTGAAGCCTGATTTGTTTGTTCTGTATCTGTTTCATGGCTGTCTCCGGTTGCATAATCAATCTCAATCCCAGGCTGTACATTGTACACATACACATGAAAGGAAAGTCCTTCTCCTTCATCTTCCACAGACTCTGCCTCCATCTCCACGCCGGATGCAACAAGATTATCCCCCTCATAAATCGGTGTTACACGGTAACGGACATGATGTTCTGTCTCTTTTATATAATCTGCCACCATGTTTTCAAATGGAAGCATTCCATCCACATTCATATATCTTGTCCCTGTAATGAGATTCTTTTCATTGGCATTTTCCGCAGTGAGCTGATAGCCGATCAAATGACACCGATTATACAAATACTTTCCATCTACATTATCATACTTGACCGTATGCCATCCGGATGGTTTGATCTGCCCGATTTTTCCTCTTTCCTCATTTGGCATCAACTCTTTTCCAATCATCGCTTCCGCCACGCCACATCTGCCTTTTGCATCCAGTTCACTGTAAGACTCAAACACATCTTCAGCAAGTTCTGCCTCCGTAAAATCCGGTTTGTTATCATGAATCGTGACATAGGGTTGTCCCGCATATTCCGGTACTGACTCAACCTCAATATGCTTTGTCACTTCAATCTGCTGACCATCGTTTTGTGCGGTTTTATTCAAGTTCTCGCAGCTTGTCACAGAAAACAGCAGTAATACTGCCAGACAAGCCGCTATTTTTTTTCTTATGTTACTCATCTTGCTTCTCCCTTTTACTCTAATCGAAAATCATCACGGTTCAAATTCAAAAAGATTTTTGTTCCTTTTGACACTTCCGATGATATATAAATTCTATGATTTAATTTATCGACGATGCTTTTGCAAAGATATAAGCCGATTCCCGTCGATTTCTTATCTGTTCTCCCGTTATACCCGGTAAATCCTTTTTCAAACACACGCGGAAGATCTTCCTGCCAAATACCAATTCCAGTATCTTCTATCACCAGTACATTCTCTTTCTTTGGTTCTAAATAAATAGAAATCGTTCCTTCATTCGTGTACTTCAGTGCGTTGGATAAAATCTGTTCGACAACAAGGCCAAGCCACTTTTCATCTGTCAGTATCTTATTCTCAATCGGCTCATATTTCAGTTTTATTTTCTTGAGAATAAATAACTTAGAGTATTTTTTTACTGCAGGTTTGATAATCTCATCCATCGAGTACCACTGCAGCTTTAAGTCTGATGCCATATTCCCCAAACGGATATAAGACAGTGCCATCTCCACATACTGTTCAATTTTAAATAGCTCCATCTCAAGCTCAGTGCGTTTTTCAAATGAAATCTCCTCAGCAGCCTGAAGTAAAATCCGCATTGCGGCAATCGGTGTTTTGATCTGATGCACCCAAAGACTGTAGTAATCAAGCATTTCTTTTCTAGCGATATTGTTATCAGACTCTATTTTCGCTTTCCCCTCGAACAGTGTATTCACCATCTCCTGATAATACCTCTCCACCAGATCCTCAGGTTCTCCATCCTCCGGGACACAGATATTGATATTGAGATACTGTTCCTCCATCCGCTTACATTTTCCATAATATTTCACAAAATCAACAGCAAGAAGAATCACCTCCACACTAAAACAAAGTGCAAATGCATACCACACGGTGTCTGCCGGTATATCATACAACATTAAAATGACTGTAAAAATCACAGCGAAACTAAAGCTAATTCCTATCCATCTTTTATTTTTCTTCCAGTATGATCTGAATTCTTTCATATCTCTATAATATATCCAATCCCTTTCTTTGTCTTTATAAACTCTACAGCAGCAAGCTCAGCAAGTTTCCTCCTAAGCCTTGTGACATTGACTGTCAGTGTATTGTCATCCACAAAAGCATCGCTCTCCCAAAGTGCCGTCATCAACTCTTCTCTTGTCACAATTTTTCCTGCATGCTCCATCAAAACCTGCAAAATCTTAAATTCATTTTTAGTCAATTCCGCCTTTTTTTCTTTATAGCTTACAATCCCATCATTCAGATTCAGCAACAGTCCCTGATGCTCTAAAACATTTAAATTCCCCTGAAATGAGTAGGCTCTTCGCAGCATTGCCTGCACTTTGGCTGTCACAACATTCAGGTCGAATGGTTTTTCAATAAAATCATCGCCGCCCATATTCATCGCCATCACAATATTCATATTATCGGATGCCGACGACAAAAATACAATCGGTGTCTTTGCTATTTTCCGTATCTCCGTACACCAGTGAAACCCATTAAACAGCGGCAATATAATATCCATCAGCACCAGCTGCGGCTCAAACTCCAAAAAATCATTCATCACATTTTTAAAATCTTTGACATAGCGCACTTCATAGTCCCATTTTTCCAAATGACTGCTCAGTGTCTTCGCAATCATCATATCATCTTCTACAATCAATATCTTATACATGGTACTCCTCCTTCTTCGCTCTCTATTGTAACACATAAAAGTGGATTATTCATAGCTCCAGAAAATGCTGATTTTATGCAATATTTCTTCGTCTTTATAGGAGTATTCCACACGGGACAACTGATATAATTTTCCCAGATGCTCCGCAGCCTCTTTCACCAGCTTTTCCAAAATCAGTCCTTTTGCCTCTGTATATACCGATTCATTTGCAAATTTAAAAACAATCTGACTCTGCTTATTCTGAATGCTCTCTTTCATCTTTGCAAGGATGATATCTTTTTCATATGTCTCATAATACATCCCATTCATCACATAATAATTCGCATCTTTAGCCGTGCATTTTGGAAGTGTAATCACACCGTCGGGCGTATGTGTCTGAAACAATTCCTCCCCCGAGATACAGAGGTAATCATAAACAATATTTGTGTCCACTTCCTCTAAATACACCGGGTCTCCCCATGTCGTATCCACGTAGTAATAGTCTCCTCCACAAGAAACCAAATTCCACGCATGCGGCACCTCTTCACTTGATTCAGGACGCTTTGCTGTCCCTGTCACATAAGTGCAAAATACATTCAACCGCTCCAATAAATACTGTGTCGTTCTCGCATAGCCTGCGCATACAGATTCCCCGTTAACCAATACACTGTAAATATTCTGATTGTCTGAGGCTCCTTCCCAGTAATTCGTATGATTGATCACATATTCATATACATATTGAATTTTTTCATACTCTGCCCCATCCTTCGGCGCTCCATCAAGCATTTCCTGCGTTCTTGCATCAATCTCTTTTTGTTTTTGCTCCCGCTCTTCTTGTCCATACTGATATTCAGGACTTAGAACAGAATAGCTTTCTGTTCCTTTTTGGTAAATCGTTGTCTTTCCTCTTCCGTCACACCAGAAAATCTCCGGATAATCATTGAGCACAAATTGAAACAACTGATTGTTCTTTTTTGCCTCTGCACTGTGTAGATAAATTTCCCCGTTTCCATCCAACACCCCTTGCAAAATTTCCTGATACACCACTTTGTCTTCTTCAGACAACGATTCATAATAATATTTTTGTGCCGGATTCTTCTCTTTCAAATCAACCTTTTGATACGGAATTTCATTTCGCTTTTCATAGCTGCTTTTCCATTTTAATCCATATGTTCCAACCAGCCCCAGAACAATAACGGCAACTGCACTCATTCCAATACCCAAAATCATTCCGAGACAACCTCTCTTCTTTTTTCTCGCCATGTTTCTCTCCTCTTTTATTCACAATCCCTTTTTTTCAGAATATCATAACAGTAATAGATTTCCTATGAGGTATTTTTATGAATCGTATCACTACCGCACAGATTGACAACGCTGATAAAGGAAAACTGCAGATCAATGTCACCTCTGACATGACTTCTTATCCAATCTCAGAAGCCAAAATATCCATTACTTATACCGGCGTTCCCGAATCTCCGATCGAAGAATTGACAACCGATTCCTCAGGACAGACCGAAGTGTTGGAATTAGATACACCACCACTTGAATACAGCCTAAATCCAACTATCGAATACCAGCCATATTCCGAATACACTCTGAACGTGTCTGCTCCTGGCTTCGAACCACTAAGCATCGCCGGAGCAGAGATCCTTCCGGATGTCACCGCCATTCAGAATATTACTATGCACCCGATGACCGATCCAGAACCTCCGGAAGATGTATTTGTCATTCCCGCTCACACGTTATATGGAGAATATCCACCTAAAATTCCAGAAGATGAAATCAAGCCTCTGCAGGAAACCGGCGAAATTGTACTAAGCCGGGTTGTCGTACCGGAATACATTGTCGTGCACGACGGCTCTCCACGAGACAGCACTGCCAAAAACTACTATGTCAAATATAAAGATTATATCAAAAATGTGGCATCCAGCGAAATTTATGCCACATGGCCACAGGATACTATCCGTGCAAATGTGCTCGCGATTATGTCATTTACACTAAACCGCGTCTATACCGAATGGTACAGAAACCAGGGATACGACTTTACAATCACTTCCTCAACTGCCTTCGACCACAAATGGATTCCAGAACGGAACGTCTTTGATACAATCTCAGAAATCGTAGATGAGCAGTTTGCAAGCTATCTGTCCCGTCCAAATGTCAGGCAGCCAATTTTGACTCAATACTGTGACGGCAGGCGTGTCCAATGTCCAAACTGGATGACACAGTGGGGTTCCAAGGCACTCGGCGACCAAGGATACTCACCGATTGAAATTCTGCGCTACTATTACGGTGACAATATGTACATTAATACTGCTCAGGAAATTTCGGGCGTTCCTTCCTCGTGGCCTGGCTATACTCTTTCCAATGGTTCTTCCGGGGACAAAGTTCGTCAGATGCAGGAACAACTCAATGTGATTGCCGATGCCTATCCTGCAATTCCAAAAGTTACTGTGGACGGTATCTATGGTCCTGCGACCGCTGCCTCTGTGCGAAAATTCCAATCCGTCTTTGGACTCCCTGAAACGGGAACAGTCGATTATCGCACATGGTATAAAATCTCCGAAATTTACGTAGGAGTCTCCAGAATTGCTGAGCTCGTGTAAGGCAACACCTTCAATTAGGGACAGGGGTATGTTCAATTGGGGACGTAGTAAAATTGAATTTTACTACGTCCCCAATTGTTAAAATAATCTCTTTATATCGTTAAACATCACGAATATCATCAGCGCAAACAACAGCATCAATCCCGCGAAATGCACCATACCTTCTTTATCCGGCGGCACTCGTTTGCCTCGTATCGCCTCAATAAACAAAAACACAAGTCTTCCGCCATCCAATGCCGGAAATGGTATCAGATTCATCACACCAAGGTTGGCTGATAATAAGATTGCAATATTCATCAACTCTATAATCACAACCGATAATCCATATGATTTACTCTGCTCATACGTATTTCCGACCATGTCAACGATACCAACGGGTCCGGATAGCTGATCAACTCCCACCTGCCCGGTGACAAGCATCTTCAAGCTTTCTAAAGTAGTACAGATCCAGAATTTCACCTCATAAGCTCCATACTGCAACGCCGTGAACAGATTCGCCTCTTCGTTCTTGCCAGGAGGTATCAACCCTAGTTTGTATGCTCCGTTTTCGTCTTTCTGAGGCGTGATTGTCACCTCATGTTTTTCCCCATCGCGCTCATATGTGAGGTCTACCGTTTCCCCCGGATGGAATACATTAAAGTAAAGCACCTCACGCCAAACATTAATTTTCTTTCCATTCATCTTAAGAATCTGGTCTCCAGCCTGCATTCCTTCTGCCTCCGCAGAATATCCTGGTGTCACACCGGAAATCACCGGTTTATCATAGCCAACCCACGCAACCAGTATTACCGCAAAAATAAATGCCAATATAAAATTAAAAATCGGTCCGGCCGCAATAACAGAAATTCTTGCCCAGACAGGCTTTGTGTTAAAACTTCCCTCGGACATATCCTCCACATCATCTTCTCCCATCATACAGGAGCCTCCGATTGGAAGCAGTTTGATCGAATACCTTGTATCTCCGGCTACTTTACTGAACAATCGGGGACCCATTCCGATAGAAAACTCCTCCACATGGATCCCATTCTTTTTCGCCAGCAAAAAATGCCCTAGTTCATGGATTGTCACAATCAGTCCGAACACCAATATTGCAAGTATAATTCCCATTTTACCACCTGCTTTCTATCTGTTCATATACTTCTTGTTCCGTCTGTAAAATCTCATCTACCGATGGATCTGCTATCGTTTTGTGCGCCTGCATACAGTGCTCGATAATCTCTGGTATCTCCAGATACTTAATCTTTCGATCCAAAAACTTACTAACTGCAAGTTCATTCGCCCCATTGAATACCGTCGGAAGTGATCCTCCCTCTTTTCCCGCTTCAAATGCAAGACGAAGTCCATAGAACGTCTCCATATCCGGTTTTTCAAATGTCAGCTTTGACAATTCTGCAAAATCCAATCTGTCTCCCGGCAGAAATCTTCTCTCCGGATAATATAATGCATACTGTATCGGCAGTTTCATATCCGGTGTTCCAAGCTGCGCTATGATCGCGCCGTCCACATATTCCACCATCGAATGAATGATACTCTGCGGATGCACAACGACCTCAATCTGATCAAGTGACACATCAAAAAGCCATTTTGCTTCAATGACTTCCAGACCTTTATTAACCAATGTAGAGGAATCGATTGTAATCTTTCTTCCCATTTCCCAATTTGGGTGTTTCAGTGCATCTTCCACCTGAATATTGAGAAGTTCTTCTCTTGTCTTTTGGCGGAAAGGTCCGCCCGAGGCCGTCAGTAGAATCTTATGAAGCGCTTTCTCCTGTCCCCCCTGAAGAGACTGAAAAATGGCGCTGTGTTCACTGTCCACTGGAAGAATTGCCACCTGATATTCTTTTGCAAGCGGCATAATGATATGTCCCGCTGTCACCAGTGTCTCTTTATTCGCAAGTGCAATGTCTTTTCCTGCCTTGATTGCCTCAATTGTTGGACGAATCCCAATCATTCCAACAATCGCAGTCACAAGGATCTCACTTTCTTCCATAACAGACAGTTCAATGAGTCCCTCCATGCCTGACACAATTTTGATATCCAGATCCTTCACATTCTCACGCAGCTCTTTTGCGCGCTCCTCGGTCCATACTGCCGCCATCTTCGGATGAAATTCCCGAATCTGTCTCTCCAAAAGTTTGATGTTATTCCCTGCTGCAAGTCCAAGTACCTCTATATCCTTATTTTCTCGGACAACTTCTAACGTCTGTGTTCCTATGGATCCTGTAGATCCCAGTATTGCTATTTTCTTCATGAAACATCCTTTCTTTTATCGCATCAATGCGACCGCCATATAATAAATAATCGGTGCTGTAAAGATCACACTGTCAAATCGGTCTAAAATTCCACCGTGTCCAGGAATCAGTTTTCCGTAATCTTTAATATCATGGTTACGCTTGATAGCAGATGCAGCCAAATCTCCCACCTGGGAAATCATTCCGCCAACACCGCAAATAACCGCATATTCTAACGCATTTGCATCCGCTCCTGATGCAAACTGATTGATTGCAAGTGCATAAATTACTCCCAAAAGTGCTGCCCCGAGAATTCCCCCGATACCGCCCTCAATAGACTTTTTCGGGCTGAGCTTCGGCGCCATCTTATGCTTTCCAATCAGCATTCCGACACAGTAAGCACAAGTGTCACATCCCCATGAACAAAGGATAATGAGCCACACTAAATATGCCCCCTGCGTAAGCTCTCGCGTCTGGTAAACATAAGATAACATCACTGCCACATAAAACAGTCCGAAAAACGTAATCATAATCTGTTCCGATCGATACTTCGGATATGAAAATACATACACCGCCATAATGGCAACTAAAAATGCAATCGTAAGTAATGTCACCATATCAGCTCTTCCCATACGGATCATCCCATAATAGACGATACACGCCGCATAGCCTACCACACCAAGTAATGTGTTGTGCACTTTCAGCACTTTATATAATTCACTCATTCCAATCAGACTGATCAGCAGCACTGTTGCGAACAGGATATCACCTCCACTGATGATTGTCACCAATGCGATTAGGACAAGCAAAATTCCACTTAGTAATCTTGTCTTAAACATCTATTCTTCTCCTTCCTTCACGCCCCCAAAACGTCTGTCTCTACTATTATAATGCTCAATGGCTTTTTTCAATTCCTCTTTCGTAAAATCCGGCCACAATACATCTGTAAAATAAAATTCACTGTACGCAAGCTGCCATAACAAATAGTTCGATAACCGCTGTTCCCCACTTGTGCGGATCAGAAGATCTGGATCCGGAATACCATGTGTATCCAAATACTGTTCAAATACTGTTTCGCTGATTTCGTCTGCATGCAAACGTCCTTCCTTACAGTCTGTACACATCTTTTTCATCGCACGGATCATCTCATCACGGCTTCCGTAATTTAATGCAATTTGAAAATTCAATCCATCATTATTCTTTGACGCTTCCTCAAGCTCATCGATTCTTTTTCGAATATCATCATCCAGAGCGGTCTTGTCGCCAATCACCCGCACTTTCATACGGTTTTTCTCTGCCGTTTTCAGGCAGGTTTTCATATAATTTCTGAGAAGTTTCATCAATGCATCCACTTCACTTTTCGGTCTGCTCCAGTTCTCCGTCGAAAACGCATAGACTGTCAGATATTTGATTCCCATCTTATATGCCTCTTCACAGATGCGCTCCACATTCTTGCTTCCCTGTGCATGCCCATAGTTTCTTGGCATCCCTTTTTTCTTTGCCCAACGACCATTTCCATCTAAAATAATCGCCACGTGCTGTGGTACGTTCATACAACGCCCTCCTTTTCTTTTGGTGCATACTGTCAAAGAAGATAAGCAAAGTCTGCATCCTAGCATTCCTCACTTATCTTCTCGCTCCTCTTATCTCTTAAACAGTAAGAACTTCTTTTGATTTTGCTTCTACTGATTTATCTACTTCTTTGATGTATTTATCTGTTAATTTTTGTAATTCTTCTTCTAATCCTTTGATCTCGTCTTCAGAAACATCGCTTCCTTTTAACTTCTTAAATGCGTCATTTCCATCACGACGGATATTTCTGACTGCAACTTTTGCTGCCTCACCTTTTTTCTTCACATCTTTTACAAGTTCTTTTCTTCGTTCTTCTGTCAGTTCCGGGAACACAAGACGAATCACTGTACCGTCATTTGTCGGATTGATTCCGATATCTGATGTCAGGATTGCCTTTTCAATCTCTTTTACCATACTCTTTTCCCATGGCTGAATCTGAATCATACGAGCCTCTGGGACAGAGATATTTGCCACCTGCTGAATTGGTGTTGCTGAACCGTAATAATCTACTGTCAGTTTATCCAAAATGTGTGGGTTAGCGCGCCCTGCACGGATTGTTGCAAGCTCTGCATCCAGACTGTGTAATGTTTTCTGCATCTTTGTATCATATATCTGTAATTTTTCGTTCATAATCATATCCTCCAAATTCTCTCTTATACTGTCACTTTTGTTCCTGTGAATGTACCTTTCATTGTCTCAACAATACTGTTTTCTTCATTCAATCCGAAGACTAACATCGGCATCTTATTCTCCATACATAAAATAGACGCCGCAAGATCTACAGCCGCAAGACGTTTGTCGATCGTCTCCTGAATTGTAATCTCATCGTATTTTTTCGCATCCGGGTTCAACTTCGGATCGCTGTCGTAAATACCGTCAATTGCCTTTGCAAGCAGCATTGCATCTGCCTCAATCTCAATCGCACGAAGAACTGCTCCTGTATCTGTTGAAAAATATGGGTGTCCTGTTCCTCCTGCAAAGAAAATAACCTTTCCACTGTTTAACGCCTCAACTGCTGCGTCTTTTGAAAACAGACTTGTAAATGCGCCGCATGTAAACGGTGTGAAAATCTCTGTCTTCATTCCAACATGTCTGAAAATATCAGATACGTAAATACAGTTCATAACCGTTGCAAGCATTCCAATCTGGTCTGCCTTTGTGCGGTCGATCGTCTCACTTGTTCTTCCTCTCCAGAAGTTCCCGCCGCCTGTCACAATTGCGACCTGAATCCCATCGTCTACCAACTGCTTTACCTGATTGGCAACCCCAATACAAGTTGCCTCATCAAAACCAGTCTTTTTATCTCCTGCTAAAGCTTCCCCGCTCAGCTTTAATAACACTCTTTTCATATGTCTGCTCCTTATTCTATTTTTTCCTCTTGTGTTTCATTATTATATCATAAAGCTTTCTTCGTGCACAGTCTATTTTGCTATCCTTTTAGAAAATTTTAACTTTTATTTATATTTAAACCATATTTTTTCCCATCCAAACATGCTATGATACTTTCAGAGGTGAACAATATGAAGGAAAAATTACAACATTTTATGATGGGACGCTATGGCATCGATTCATTTTCCAAATTTTTGCTTGGAGTGACTGTTTTCTTCTGTGTCATAGATTTATTTTTTCATAGCGTCGTTTTGAATTCCTGGACACTGCTTTTACTCATTTATACCTATTATCGTGTGTTCTCAAAGAACCATAACAAACGATATCAGGAAAATATGAGATTCTTACAGATAAAGAATAAGCTTTTAGCAAGATTCCAGCGTGAAAAATCACACATGCAGCAGCGGAAAACACATCATATTTATACTTGTCCGACATGTAAACAAAAGATCCGCATTCCAAAAGGAAAAGGACGTATCTGCATTACCTGTCCAAAATGTAAGACAGAATTCACACGGACAAGTTAAAAAACAGCATCGGTTACACAGCTTTGTGAACCGGTGCTATTTTTGTCATTTCTGAGATTGTTCTGCATCTTCCAGCGTCTTATATCCATAAAATGTCGTTGTATAGCGCATGATTTCTTCTGTCATATTTTTTTGTTCCTGTACAAACGCCACAATACGTCTTCCATAGAGCACCAATGTCTGCATAGAATATGTCTTAAGTTCTCCCCGCAGATAAGTCTCAAAAGAAATATCATACAGTGTATCTTCCGATGTGTGGATGATTCTTGCCTGTTCGGACAGGTGCGGATATTTTTCGGCAAACTCCTCTCGCCATCCAACCTGAATCGCCACAATCTGCTCAATCATAGCCTGTTTTTCTTCTGAAATCTTTGGAAGTCCCGTGGCAATCGCTTCGTATTCTTTGGGAGCTGTAGACTCCATCATATAAGCATACTTTTCCATCACCAGATTTCTTCCCTGCGCTTTTCCCTCTTGAAGATCCTGCCAGTAACTCTCCAAAAGAGGCAGATCCCATGTCAAAAACTGGCTTTTGCGCATCACATCAAACGTCTCAAAATCATCCTGACACGCAGCACGCCCGCCTGTATTTCTCACATTTTGAAACATCTCCCACTCCATTTCTACAATTTGTTCTATTATCGGATTCATCTCTTCTTTCGCCTCCAAAATTCTTTCCACATGCAATTCCAAAAACGTCTCCTCCCCATATGTCAGGTTTTGTCGTTTCAGTTCTTCTAACAGCCTTGCACAAATTTCTTCCACCACGCTCTCCCGTTCTCCTTCTGAAGAAAGTACCTGTTCAAACAGCGGTTTCAATTCACTTAAGCATTCTAAATTTTCAAGACCTCTCCACGCCCATTTATAATACGGCATATACCTTCGATTCAAAAGATATGCTGTCCGCATTCCTTCCCGCACAAATTCGTCTAGCGCAAGATTTGCTGCTACAATATCATTTCGTTTTTTACATCTTCCATAGTTATACTGCCCGGCTTGTGCTGTCAGCGCAACGGCATTTGCAAGTCTTCGTTTCCAGACAGCAAATGGCATTCCATTTTGCAGTTGTTCCCGAATTGCCGAAAATTCTCCCAATGGGTCATCAAACACCTCCCCATTCACTGCCATGGCAAGTTTTTCGTCTTCCATCTCACTCCATGCACCGTTTCCGGTAAACTCTTCATAAAATTCAGGAATACTTAGCACTCCCACACGTCCGCCTCCTCGCTTTGAAGTATTCCGTGCCGGATAACCCATAAAAGCCTTCGGGAGCGCCTCATATGCTTCCTGCATCTTTTGACCTACTTTTTCATAGTCTTCCTCCGTAAGCCAAAGACAGAATCCCGGTCCAAAATCATGGTCCTTTGACCACATGTCGTCAAACCCGAGACACTCTGAGCCATGCCCGACAAGACCTGCTGCCACACGATCTGCATATTCCGGAAATTGCTCTTTTAGCATCGCTTTCCCGTAAGTCTCATAGTAGCATTTTGACAATTCGAGACCTGAAATCTCTTTTTTCAGTCTTCGTATGTTCTCATAAGTTTCTTTCGCCTCTTTTTTCAGATACTCTGCCTCTTTTGCAAATCCAGCTTCTGAAAGCACAATCGCGCAGTTCTCACAAGTCATTGCATAAGACTCATTCTTCCCAAAATGCACCAAAATCTCCCCCAATGCTTCTGTATAAGCCGAAATTGCTTTTTCCATTTCTCCCTGCTCATAGTGCCCCTGTGCAAGAAGTGCCAACGCACCGCAATAGTGAGCATCTTTTTCTTCACATTCCTCGAATCGTTCAATCGCTCTCTGCACATATTCAACCCCTTGTGCAAATTCTTTCTTTTCATAGCAGACTGACGCCAGATTTGCATAGGTTGTCGCCTCTTCCACTTTATGATCCGGAAGGTTTCTAACAATTGCAAGCGCCTGCAAAAGACAACGCTCTGCCGTCCCATAGTCTTCTTTTTGCTGAAATGCCATACTCATATTATTATAAAGTCCCGCCAAACGCTCATCTTGAATTCCAAGATTTTTTAAAATCTGTTCCGCTGCTCGGTACATCGCAATCGCCTTTTCGCACATACCTGCAGCCCGATATGCGGTCGCCGCATTCAAAAGTGTCGTCCCATGCGCCTCACTTCCCTGTAAACCAAGCTCTTCCACCAGTTCCAACATCTCTTTTGAAATCTTTAGCGCCTCCTCATAGTTGCTGATACTTCTATAGTAACCAATCTGTTCATTTCCCTGAACCAATCTTTCCATTGTTCCTGGGGCTATCTGTTTGTTTTCTTCCTGCATTTTGTTTCCTCATTTCCTGCCGTCTCCCGCATTCTTTTACACTATTTTTTATTATAGCCAATTTCATGCAGTAACACAACCTGCAGAAATTCTGCAACGTAATCTTAATTTATTTTAATAAATTTATTACTTTTCATTAAACACTTTTTTCGTCATATGCGTTATAATATTCCATTATGTACAAGAGAGGACTTTATTTATGAATTCAAGACATTTAGATCATATAAATTACAGTTACACTGATTCAGAACGTGCAAAAAGAAATGCACTTAGAAAACGCAGAAGGAAGCAACTTCTCATACGAAGATGCATCATTTTTGTTATCGCTCTGCTTTTTCTGATACTCTTGGAGAAATCAGTATTCTCTATTAAAGAAAAATTATTTTCAAAGGCAACGTCTTCGGAAGGGAACAATACTTCTGCAAAAAAATCAAAGAAAAAAATTGAATTTACACCGATTCCATCTGACACTGCTTTATTGCCTTCCGATGTCGTGACAAACTTGAACAACATGGCCGCAAACGACAAACATGTCGCAGAAATTGTGAACCACTATGACCAGTATCCTGCTGATTTGCTGGAACTGCTCTCAAAAAATACTGAGGCAACTGATTTCGTTCTAAATTACCCGTCTGAAAAGGACAAGCCTTGTGCTGATACAATCGGTGATGTCACAAAAGGGGTAATTCCGCACCTTCTTCAATGGGATACACGATGGGGCTACGGAATCTATGGTGATAATTTCCTCGCCATCAATGGCTGCGGACCAACTTCTCTTGCAATGGTAGTTTCCGGACTGACCGGAGACAATACGATCACCCCATATAAGATTGCACAATATGCAGCTTCCAACGGACTCTATGTTCCGGAATCCGGTTCCAGCTGGGAACTGATGCGGGTAGGCGCCAAGCAATATGGAATCACCTCTCAGGAACTTGTATTAGATGAATCTGTTATGGCAAACCAACTCGCTTCTGGGCACCCGATTATCTGTAGTATGCGTCCCGGAGATTTTACTACTACCGGACACTTTATTGTGTTGAACGGATATGAAAATGGACAGTTTCATGTTTTAGACCCAAACAGCAATGCAAACAGTGAAAAGTTGTGGAGCTACGAACGACTTTCTCCACAGATTAACAATCTTTGGGCATTTTCTATTTAAAAAGAAGGAGCCAGATCAAATTGATTCTGACTCCATTCTTTATTTTACTAATTTCTGATTCAGCGGGTAATCTGAAAACAACCTTTCGATACATTCCTCATACACATGCCGTTTTTCTGCCTTTTTGATCTTCTTGGCAGCCTTCTCTGCTCCTTCAAATAAATGTATCATGAAGAACCACAATTCTTTCATCTTAAAAAGAACCGCCCGGTCTCCCGAAAGAACTTCCTGATTCTTCCTGTAAAATTCATCATGAAATGCACGCAATACTTCTTTATCTAAGCTTGTACCCTCACAGATCAGATTCAAAAGTCCTGGATTTACCATCACCCCGCGCCCAAGCATCACGCACTCCACCTGCGGATACTCCTTTTCAAACACTTCAAAATGTGACTTAATAAACAGGTCTCCATTATAGCAAAGCGGGTTTCTACTTTCTCGCACTGCCTGCCCAAATACCTCCATATTTGGTTCGTTCTTATAAAAATCTGCTCTCACCCTCGGATGAATAATCAGTTCTTCCATCTCAAACTTATTATAAATGTTTAAAAGACGCTCAAATTCTTCTGGATGCTCCACCCCGATTCTTGTCTTGATAGAAATCTTTGATTCTGTCCGCTCAAAAATTTCGTATAGAAAACGTTCCAGCTCATCCGGATATCCCAAAAAGCCGGATCCCTTTTTCTTTGCGGTAACTGTCCCTGACGGACATCCCAAATTCAAATTGATTTCTTCATATCCATACTCCCGAAATTCCTGTGCCGTCCGGATAAAATCCTCCGCATTATTAGTCAGAATCTGCGGGACCACACAAAGCCCTTGATTGTGCTGCGGCAGAATTTCTTTCAACTCTTTCGGTTTGAATCCCCGATTTGGATGCGGTACGATAAACGGAGTAAAGTATTTATCCATTGGATGGAAAAAATGATGGTATACATTCCGATAAACATATGTCGTCAGCCCCTCCAACGGCGCCAGATAAAATTTCATAATTGTCTTCTCCTCTTCTAACGAATTTTAAATGTCTTCGGCGCAAACCGAAACACGCAAAAATATGACAGCGGAATAAAGATGATTGTCACAGCAAGCACTCCCAATGTAAACAGCCATGAACCTGTCTGTATCTGCAGACAAAGATAGCATCCAAAATACACCAGTGCATTTACCACCGAAAAAATAGGGCTTTTCACCGTCTTTTCTTCTGTGTACGGCTGCGTGATATAGTACATAAACAGATGAAACAGACAGAAAAATGCGGATAATAGCAAGGAGCCTGCCATCAACGGTATCACTTTCCAAACAGACAGTATCTCACCACACAGAAGTGTCCAAAGAAGAATCATCCCGCAGATTATAGCCGCCGGAACTGCATCTAGCATCAATAATTTTCTAAGGCGTATCTTAAAATTTTTCAAGATTGCATCTGCTTCCCGATAATATCCATATTTCAGCAGACTGATATCACAGTTAAAAAACATTGCCTTACAAATTCTTCCACCTGTGGACTCCAAATACATGACAAATACCATGACCGGCATCATCTGTGTCATCGCCTCGAATGTCTTTTGTTTCATCTCTTCTCCCACAAACAACAACGCCACTGCCCCAATCAATCCAACTGCCAAGATGATGATGATTCTGCTTTTGACCGCTCTTGAAACAATTCTTTTATGGCGTTCAAAGAAGATGGCATTCAAATAGTCATACCCTTCTTTTTCCTCGTATTTTCTGGAGCGCAGTTCCTCTTTGGAAATATCTTTATCCTGAATCTGCACATCTGCAGTCCGAACCTCTTTTACCGCATCATCCTGCTCTAAAAAATCTTTCAGGCTGACCATCTTTTTCGCAAAAATCGTATAGCCCCCATAATTCCACACTTTCGGGAAACAAAACATTCCAACTAACGCCAAACTCAAAAAGACAACAACTTCTGCCATCACATATCTATCCAAAAACAATCTCGGAGCTGCTGCCGCCACTCCATATCCGAGTGCTAATATGATTCCAAACACTAAAAATGTTTTTCCCAAAGATTTCCAAAATACTTTTTTCCCTTTTTTCTCGAAATGTCGATAGTGTTGTAAAATTCCGGCATGCCCAATGTAGCGTGTAAAAAACAACGACACAACAAACAACACAGATTCCGCTCTAAATCCAAACCACAATAGCGGTACTAAAAAACAGATGGTATCTTTCACTCCTTTTAGTACCATCTGGGAGCGATAATGCTGTGCCGCCGGAATCCGCATCACATGCAGCAACACATAATCCTTTTTTGCCCCTTCCGTCAGGTTCGACACCAGAAAACTTCCCGGCAAAAAAGAGAAAATTAAAAACAAGTAGACCATTACTGCTTTTTGATCTACAAAAAGCCCTTCTTTTTGCCAAAAGCCTTGAATCCAATACGCCGGCAGCTTAATCATCAGCAAAAAATACAAAAATGTACCGACAAATGCACCTATCACGGAAAACACAACCGGTATAATACCAATTGCCTTCTTGATATCCGTCTCTCCATACAGACGGTACGGTATTTTCTCTCCGACAAACGGTAATTTTCTCACATAATAGAGCAGAACATTGACCTGCTGCACAAAGACAAGCATCCTTCCCTGAATGATGGTATTAATCATGCTGTTCCTCCTTCAGCGCCTCAAAAATCTTCTCTTCAAATTCAGGCGCCCCAATCATATTGTGGTCAATTGCCTCCAGTTTTCCCTGATTCAAAATGACAATCTCATCACATAGATCCTCTGCAAGTTCCAAAATATGTGTCGAAAAAATAATGATGTGATCTTGCTTCATCGCTTTTAACATCTGCTTGATCTCATGCGCCACAACGACATCAAAAGAAGTCAAAGGCTCATCCAGCAAAATCACCGGAGGTTTCGTAATCAAAAAGCAGATCATCTGCATTTTATTTTTCATTCCATGCGAGTAATCCTTAATCAGACGGTACCAGTCTTCTTCTTTGATCTTAATCATATCAAAGTACTCCGGAATTGACTTTTTATCCTTAATCTTATCTTTATTGATATCAATATAAAACTTGAGAAATTCATATCCGGTCAAAAATTCTGGTAAAATCGGATGCGCATATGTAAATCCGATTTGTGAAAAGTCCAAAATATCATCCGCTCCGTCATATAACGCAATCTCACCGTCACAGGAAATCTCTTTGCTGATACAATTAAAAAGTGTTGTCTTTCCTGCCCCGTTTCTTCCCAACAGGCCATATATCTTTCCTTTTTCAAACACAAAACTTGCACCTTTCAGAACTTGTTTTTGATCAAATGCCTTTCGCACTTCTCTGAGTTCTAACCTCATATCTCCACTTCCTCTCCAAATAAAAAAGTAATATTGTATTATTATTTTAATACAATATTACTTTTTCTTCTTTTATTTGTCAATATATTCTTTTGTACCGACTCTATTGTACAACTTCCAAATAGCTGCTGATACAATATAAAGTCTGTCCATTATATTCTACTCTGGACCACCCTTCGTTCGACACGCCGGTACGCACGATGACTTCTCCATTTTTTAATTCTGCAATAACTTCTGATGGCGACTCCACACTAGGACGGTTGCGAAGATTTGTCACTTCTTTTGCCGTCACATTCTCAGACACATCCGTAAACTTTGTCTTAAACTCACTTTCAGTCTCCTGTGGCGTCACATAACTCAAATCTGTTGTCAGATAATTACTAACACAGTACACAGTCTGCCCATTGTAGATTATTCTCGACCAGCCGTTATTTCCCACTCCTGTTCGAACTGCTGTCTCTCCGTTTTTCATGCTTCCTACGATATTATCATCACTTCCTTGTTCCATCGTACTTCGAAGATTCACCTCGTCTTTTGCCGTAACCTGCTCTTCCACTTCGGTAAAATTGACTCCCACCTCTACATTGGCTTCCACTTGCTCTGCTCCGTTTGCATCTACCGCCTGCTGCGACTGACTATATCCGAAATAAGCAACATTAAAGTCAACTGCACCTTTGATTCCGTCCATCTTTCCCTGATTGGTGTACTGCCACATTACATGGTCACCGGTATAGTCAGATTTTGTTTTTTCCGGCCATGTCTGATCGGAGTACTGTGCAACCCAGATACGATAATTTAAAGAAAGATCATCTGCATTCCACAAATTATTGTCATCCAGTTCATTTTTCGCTGCATAGAACATTCCTGTGTAAGAGCCTTCTTCAATAGATTTGAGAAACGCATCTGCCAGTTTTGTCCGCTCCTCAACCGAAAGATCAAACTGTCTGCTGGACGGATTTTGAAAACCTTCACAATTGTAAGCGACCGGATATGTCACCGGATATCCTGAAAGCAGATTCTTCGTCCATTCCGCCTCCTCTTTTGCCTCTTCCTCTGTCACTGCCGTGGAAAAGAAATAAGCTCCGATTTTCAGCCCATTTTTGGATGCTTCCTGCAGATTGTATTTCGCACAGGCATCTTCTTTAATCTCCCCGTTCTTCATGCCACGGTATCCGACACGGATCATCGCAAAATCAATTCCGCTGTCCGCAACTGCCTTCCAGTCGATATTCCCCTGAAATTCAGAGACATCAATTCCTGTTGTAATCTCATCTGTCTCGTATTGAGATGTCTTCAAGTCCGGAAGCTGTACTTTTGCTTCCTCTTTTTCTTCTTCAATCTTTGCCTGCGGATCTTCCTGCACATTCTCTGCTTTGTTCTCTTTTTTATTCGCAAGCAGAAAATAACAAAAAACAGCCAATCCAATTACAATAATTGCCACACTGACCGAAATCGCAATGATCATCTTTTTGTTTTTACTGTCTTTGCTGAAAAAATTGTTCTGCATCTTTGTATCCTCCTCTTAGCTTCTGCACATCTTTCCGGTGTAAGACTCTGCAATTACTTTTATCACAACCACACTATCTGCCATCTGTTCTGAGATCTCAAACACTTTTCCGGTCTGATGCCACATCAGTTTGGAAAGAGCCAAACACTTTTCCTCTGTATGTTCAAGAATCATCGCTTTTCCATTTCCCATCACACAAGCATATTCATAACCATATGCACAAGGTATATTTGCCTCAATCAGTGCATGTTCACAGTCCATCTCAAAACACACCTTCGAATTTTTCTGAATCGCACGCAGCTTTCTTCCTTCCTTTGCACTGTGAAAATAGAGCGCTAAAGATTCTTTTTCAAATTCATAACCAAAATTTAATGGTACCAGATACAAGCCTTCTTCGTCCTGCATGGCGAGTCTACATACTTTACACTTCTCTATGATATCTCTGATTTCCTCTATGTCTGTGATCTCTCTGTCTTTTCTTCTCATCATATTCCTCTTTTCATTTTATCATATTTCATGTCATCAAACCATATAACTTCCTCCGGTTTTTCCACATGTTCTCCAATATATTTTTCCATCCACACCAAGTCATACCAACGTCCAAATTTGTACCCACATCTGTGAAATCTACCCACAAACCGATATCCCATATGCTTGTGAAACTCTACACTATTTTTGGTCAAATAAGGATCATCATCATTCACATACGCAATGCAGGCATTCAGATTCAATATATTCTGTTCCGATAAAATTTTCTCCAACGCCACATACAGCATTCTTCCAATTCCATCTTTTATCCCATCCTTCCGAACATAAATGGCTGTCTCCACAGAGCGGTCACACGCCTCCCGCTCATTGAACACCCCCGCGTAAGCATATCCAATCAGTTCTCCGTCTCTCTCCGCTACCAAATAGGGATGCCTCTTTAAAATATGTTCTATTCTGTCTCGAAACTCTTCCACCGTCGGAACTTCATACTCGAATGTAATCGCAGTGTGCTTCACATATGGTGCATAAATTTTCAAAAGTTCCTCTGCATCTTCGGGTTTCGCAATTCTGATAACACTCTTTGACATATCACTCCTCCTCTGATTTTGTACTGATCTCATCCAAAAATTCTCTCAGTTCCTTTACATCCTGTCTGGAAAGTTCGTCGCCATCATATAGTGATACGACAAAATTTTTTAAGGAATTACGGTATAGTTTATCTAAAATATGTTTACTCTCTCTTCTCGAAAATTCTTCGTAAGATACAATCGGTTCATAAAAATTAGATTTTCCGTTTTTTTCACAGGAGAGATATCCTTTTTCTACAAGCCTTGACAAAAACGTCAAAATCGACGTCTTTTTCCAGCCTTTTTTTTCTCCAAATACCTCCTCAAGATAGGATGCTGTAATGGAATTCTTATTTTCCGCATTCCATATTGCCATCATAATCTCCTGTTCTGACTCTGAAATCTTTTTCATCTTCACTTCTCCGTTTCTACTCTGTTTTTAAAATAAGCGGCATGAGCTGTTCTGTACAAATACGCTCTTTTACACCGCCCTCCGGACCATAAGAAATTTTCTTTTTCTTTGCGCCGACTTCCTCACCACATACCCAAAAACTTCCATCTTTTTTTCTGATATACATTCTCTCTTCCGCTTCATCAAACCAGACAAATTCAACATCTTCCACTCTTTTATCCGGCGCTAATATATCCATCTCTTTATCATCCGGTCCGCATTCTCCACCGAAACCCATACCGTTTTTCAACCACAGGTAATAAAATAACAATCAGCAAAACAATAAGAGATACAGTTATAGATACTTCCAACACATCAAAAAATAGTTTCTGATACATAGAACCCCTCACTTTCTACATATGTAGTATATTTACATACTACATATGTAGAACAAAAAAGTCAATTATTTTTTCTGCTTTCAATATTTTCCCATCGCAGCAAGGCAAACAGTGTATAACACTTGACAACAGTCTTTAACTGTTATATACTGTTTGCACAAAGGAGGAACACAAGCATGAAACTTATCATAAACAATTCCTCTATGGTTCCCATCTACGAACAGCTTGTAGATCAGATCAAATTGCTCATTCGAAGTGGCGAACTGAGAGAGAATGACATCCTGCCGTCTGTCCGCGCACTATCAAAAGAATTAAAAATCAGTGCACTGACCGTCAAAAAGTCTTATGACACATTAGAGAGTGAAGGCTTTACCGTAACCGTACACGGAAAAGGAACATATGTAAAAGCAGTCAACACCGACCTTTTATTAGAAGAACAAAAGAAAGAGGTGGAGACTGATTTCGAACAGGCAATTCTAAAAGGGAGACGATACGGAATTAGTGATGAAGATTTGAAAAATTTATTTGAATTAATTATGGAGGGATAAAAGATTGAAAATGAGAAGTAGAGGGTATCCATTACCTTAAGCACACGACAAATAAGCCATCTTTCGGTGGCTGCTTTAAAAATTGAATATTGAGAAGTTAAGGTTATGCGG